>NZ_CP036346.1:2400000-3000000 GCF_014131695.1 Thomasclavelia ramosa DSM 1402 | reverse complement strand
AAGATGCAAATGGCAATGAACGTGAATTGCATTTAAAAGAAGCAATTGAATGTTTGTCTTATGATCAAAAGGAGATGGAAAATAAGCTTACGACTGTAATGACATCATTAGAAAATGGTGAACAAACTGTTTTTATTGATAATGACTCATTTACTGTAACAAAACTAGAACTTACAGGGGAGAATCACTATTATCATGATAATTATCAGTTGGCGACGGTTGTGAGGGGCTCTGGGACTGTTGATGGAGTGCCTATTAAAGTCGGTGATAATTTCTTGATTCCGCAAGGAAACAAAATTGTTTTTGATGGTCATATGACTATTATGATGACAACGAGATAAAGGAGAAGATCATGAAAGAAGAATTTTTATGGGGCGGTGCTTTAAGCAACGTTCAAGCTGAAGGCGCATATTTAGAAGATGGTAAAGGGTTAAATGTTTATGACACTCTAATAGTTACTCCAGAACCCGGGATTGAACCGATGTTTTGTGATACAAAAGTAGCTACTGATCATTATCATCATTATCAAGAAGATATTGATTACATGGCTCAAATGGGATATAAAGCATATCGCTTTTCAGTAGTATGGTCAAGGATTCACCCGCTTGGTAATGAAGAAAGTCCTAATGAAGCAGGGTTAGCTTATTATGAAAAGATGGTCGACTATCTTTTATCAAAAGGAATTGAACCAGTAGTATCTTTAGTTCATTTTGATATGCCGGATTATCTGTTAAAAAACTATAATGGGTTTATGAACAAAGAAGTAATTAACTTTTATGCTCGCCATGTTGAAGCGGTAGTTTCTAGACTGAAAGGAAAAGTTAAATACTGGCTGACATATAATGAAATTAATTTAGCTTATTGTCAAAGTGATCTGGTGGCAGGAGCTTATTTACCAGATGGAATGTCTAAAGCAGAGATGTTCGTACAATTAAATATTAATGTACAAATTGCACATGCTCGTGCTGTAGAGGTAATTAAACGTGTTGATCCACAAGCCAAAGTAGGTGGTATGATTGGGCATGCACCATTCTATCCACTCACTTGTAAAAGTAGTGATATTATTGCTGCAGATTTTAAAAATAAGTTACACAACTATTTTGCTTTTGATACGATGTGTCAAGGAGAACTACCAGATTATTTTAAGCAGTATGCACTAAATAGAAATATAACAATCAGTCTAAATAAAGCTGATGAAGAGGTAATTAAATCAGCATCGACCAAACTGGATTATCTAGCATTTTCATATTATCGCAGTAGTGTTCAGGCTTCATTTGATGAAATTGATGATGTGATTACTTTAGAGGATGCTATTTTATTTGATCAGCGCAATCTTAAAAATCCTTATTATCAAGCAAATGAGTGGGGCTGGCAAATTGATTCACAGGGATTACGATATTCGTTAATTGATTTTTATCATCGATATCATAAACCATTGTTTATCGTAGAAAATGGTATTGGAATTGATGAACAGTTAATTGATCAAAAAGTATATGATGATCAACGTATTGATTATTATCAACAGCATATCAAAGCAATTAAACAGGCTGTTGAACATGATGGTGTTGATTTAATTGGTTATTTAGCTTGGAGTCCAATTGATTTTTTAAGTAGTCATAAAGAAATTAGAAAACGTTATGGATTTGTTTATGTTGATCGTGATTTTGAAGACTTAAAAGATTTAAAACGTTATCCTAAAAAATCGTTTTACTGGTATAAAAAATGTATTGCTACCAATGGTGATGATTTAGAGAATAATATTGAATATTAGGCTAGAGGGGGAATAATGATGAATGTTTTTGTTAGTGTGTGCAACGGGAATGTCAACAAGTCTATTAGTTAATAGAATGAAAGAGACTGCCGAAACAAAAGAAATTGAATTTCAAATCGAAGCCCATCCCGTTGGACAAATTGAAAAATATGGTGAAGCAGCTGATGATATTTTATTAGGACCACAAGTACGTTATGAATTAAAGAATGTTAAAATGAATTAAAGAATGTTAAAAAAATGTTTCTTGATAAACCGGCTGAAATAATTAATATGCAGGATTATGGGACAATGAATGGTGCTAAGGTCTTGGATACAGCTTTAAAATTAGGTGGAAAATAAATAATAAAAATGGTTTGTTTAGATAGTCATGAAATCTATTTTTCCGTTTAAATAGCTTTGATTGTTTTATTTAAACAGACCTTTTTATAAAAATGCGAGGTTAAAAATGAAATTTAATGAAGTGATGCATCTTTCATTTTATACTGATCAGATGGATAAAATGAGAGATTTTTATGAAAATAAATTAGGATTAAAAGCTAAAATAATTATGCGTTATGGGGCTTATCTTGGACAAAAAAGCCGTGGAGCTTGGGCTAAAAAAGCAATTACTGATCCAGATGGGATTGCTTATATTTTTATTGAGTTAGCCCCGGGACAATATTTGGAATTATTTAATAAAGCAGATAACCAGCTAGAACATGAAAAGCCAGATGTTAGACTAGGGTATTCACACTTTGCTTTAATGGTTGATGATATTTTTGAAGCACGAAAAGAGCTGATTGAAGCTGGTATCGAAATTGATATTGAGCCTAATAAAGGTCAATCAGAAACTTGGCAAATGTGGATTCATGATCCGGATGGAAATAAATTTGAAATTATGCAGTATACTGATTTATCTTTGCAGCATCAAGGAAATGTCGGTTAAATAAGACCCTACGGGAGCGTAAGGTCTTGTTTATTATTCTTTGTATTTTTTGTAATAAAGTGAGGTAACGAGAATATCTAAAATATAATGTATCGATAATCCATATAGCATAATATGATGAGGCAGATGATGTGAGGATGAATCAATATACAAGGCTTCATTGCATACAAGTTCTAAAGTTGGGTCGATTTTTCCTGTAATTGCGATGACACGGATTCGTTTTTTTCGGAGTTCATATGCGGCATCGACCATTGTTTGATTTTTTCCCGAGTGACTAACTACGAAAGCTAAGATGTCTCGAGGATCGATGTTATCAATATAGGCAGTATTCAAAGTGTTAAAGCATTGTGCTTTGATACCAATGGTATTTAGTTTTAAACAGGCAGATTGAACTTCTGAATAATTATTGTCATTGGCATAAAAATCAATTTGTTTAGCTTGCAGCATATAATTTATCGTTCGAACAAACGATTCAAAACGAGTTAGTTTTCGAGTTTCTTTAAAAACATGGTCATATATTGCAGGTAGGGTTTCAATTACATCACGAATAGAACTTTTTGAATCAATCCGTATATTTTTCATTTGATCATACATTGTTTTTTCTTGGGTGTAAGTCACTTGAAAATCACTATAGCCTTTAAATCCTAATTTTTGAACAAAGCGAATAAGGGTGGGGGCACTAACTTTGATTAAAGCAGCTAATTCTTTAGCGTTATATTGAAGCACGCAATCAGGCTCTTGTTCTAAATATTCGGAAATAACTTGTTCTTTTTTTGTCAGTTTAATGCTATCGATTAATTCACGAATCATTTTATGCACTCCTTTTTAGGGATTATTTATACTTATATTTTAACATATTAATAGACATAGAGAAAACGTTTTCTCACTACTAATGATATTTTTGAAATTAAATTTCATAATTATTTATATCTTTGAAATTTAATTACAAAATATCTATATATGATTTTTTTAGACTACTTTTTAAATTAAGATTTAGTTGTAAGAAAATAGATATAAGGAGAAAAAAGATGGAACTACATAATCAAGTAACTAGATTGATTAGTGCAAAAGCTAGTAAAATTTCTAATTATACTGGTAGAGAATTAAAAGAAGCAATTTTTAAATCTGAAGGTAGGGTGCTGATGGGACAAACGTATTTAAAAAATCCAATCTTATTTCCTAATTGTACCAGTACCGAATTAATGTTTGCTTTTGGTGCGGATATGGTTTTATTGAATGGTTTTGATTTTTTTCATCCAGCTGATTGTCCTGGCATGCAAGGATTTGATTACCAAGAATTGAAGGATTTAGTAGGTGGTAGACCAGTGGGAATTTATTTGGGGTGTCCTAAAGAAGGGCTTGATTTTAATAACCAAGAGAATTCTCAGTTATACGATCTAGCAGGTATGGTATGTACAAAAGAAAATCTTTTAAAGGCAAAACAATGGGGTGTATCATTTCTCATTTTAGGTGGTAATCCGGGAAGTGGTACATCAATTAAAGATGTGATTAAGTGGACAAAAGAGGCTAGAGCGATTTGTGGTGATGATATGCTGATTTTTGCTGGAAAATGGGAGGATGGCATTAGTGAAAAAGTATTAGGTGATCCACTTGCTGATTATGATGCTAAAAATATTATTAAGCAGTTGATTGAGGCTGGGGCTGATATTATTGATTTTCCTGCTCCGGGCTCACGCCACGGTATTACAGTTGAGATGATTCGTGAATTAATTGAATTTACGCATCGAAATGGGGCTCTTGCTATGAGCTTTTTAAATAGTAATGTTGAAGCAGCAGATGTTGATACAATTCGTCAAATAACGCTGATGATGAAACAAACAGGATGTGATGTTCATGCTATTGGTGATGGTGGTTTTGGTGGTGGAACCTGGCCGGAAAATATTTACCAAATGGCAATCACTTTAAAAGGAAAGGCGTATACTTGGGCGCAAATGGCAACACCAAGAAGATAAAAATAAAAGAAGGCTTAAGGAGGATAATAAAGATGAGTTTTCCAGATAAATTTTTATGGGGCGGTTCGATTAGTGCGGCTCAATGTGAAGGAGCATGGGATGAAGATGGTAAGAGTCCGGTTCAAGTAGATTTCGGTGATCCCGGAACAACAACTAATAATCGTTATATTCATTATTTAAATGCTGATGGTACAAGAGGAAAAATGCGACAATTTGATCATTTACCAAAGGGGGCAAAATATGAATTATTTGATGATGTTAGATATACAAATCATGTAGGGATAGATTTTTATCATCGATATAAGGAAGATATTGCCTTATTTGCTGAACTTGGTTTTACAACTTTTAACACGACGATTTCTTGGGCTAGAATTTTCCCGCATGGTGTTGAAGGTGGAGTAAATCAAGCAGGAGTTGAATTTTATCGTAATGTTTTTAAAGAATGTAGGAAGTATGGAATTGATCCAGTTATAACTTTGTATAAATATGATGAACCAGTCTATTTGGAAGAAACCTATGGTGACTGGACAAATAGAGAGATGATTCATCAGTTTGTTGAATTTGCTAAAGTATGTTTTATTGAATATAAAGATTTAGTCAATAAGTGGTTAACCTTTAATGAAATTAACATTTTGCTTCACTTTAATGTTAAAGAAGGAAAACAGTTTGCTTTTGAAGAATTACATAATCAAATGGTAGCGGCGGCAGAAGCGGTAAAAGCAGCTCATGAAATAGATGAGGAAATCAAAGTTGGTTGTATGATTGCAGGGTTCTGCTGTTATCCATATACGTGTGATCCAAAAGATGTTTTAGGTTCATATAAGTTGTTTCAAGAAAAATTTGCATATTGTGCAGATACGATGGTAAGGGGATATTATCCAGCTTATGCAAAACGTATCTGGAAAGATAATAATGTATCTTTAGAAATTAGTGAAGAAGATAAGAAGATTCTAATGGAAGGTAAATCTGACTTTCTAGCATATTCATACTATATGTCAAATGTATTTACTACGCATGATGTAGAGGGAAACTTAGCAACAGCAGGTGGTCAGGGTAGTTTAGCCAATCCATATTTAGAAGCATCTGATTGGGGCTGGCAAATTGATCCTACAGGTTATGAATATTTTTTACATGTACTGAATGATCGATATCAAGTACCGTTATTTGATGTGGAAAATGGTTTGGGGGCACATGATCAAGTGGAGGATGATGGCTCTATTCATGATGATTATCGAATTAATTATCATCGCAGTCATATAAAGAGCCTAATGAAAGCTCGTGAAGAGGGCGTTAATATTTTTGGTTATACATCATGGGCACCAATTGATTTGGTATCATTTACAACAGGACAAATGGATAAGCGATATGGGTTTATTTATGTAGATATGAATGATGATGGAGTTGGTGATTTACATCGGATAAAAAAGGATTCATTTTATTGGTATCAAAAAGCGATTAAATCGGATGGAAAAGATCTAGATTAAGATGTCTGTTAGAGACATCTTTTTTAAGTATGACGACTTGTCATACATCTAGGGTGAAAGTCCTTTGTGAATGTAGTTGTCGACGAATCACATAGTGCATCGGAAATGTATTTGAGCCGAAGGGCATATACACTTGGATCTAGGCATTAGAAAGCGAAAAGGAGAAGATCACACAAATTATTAGAGGAAGTCTTATCTAAGAAAAATATGATACTTGTCTATAAAAGCACAAGTAGTGTGGATAATGTAGCCAATGATGAAATAAAAGACAAATTGAAACAAGGTCTTACAAACCACAACCTGTTAAAAGTATTGAAATTCCAAAGCCTAGTCATGGTGTTAGAAAACTTGGGGTAAATTATGGTAGAGCAAGACAAATATCATATGCTATCAATTCGTGATAACTAGAACATGTGTTGTGCGTGCTGTAGCAAAAGAAAGGCTAGCACACAATGGACTAGTTAGTTGTTTAGATTATTATTTATTGAGATATAAATTGAAATTTAATTAAACTGCCGTATATGGAACCGTATGGACAGTGGTGTAAGAGAGGGAAAATATTTAAAATTTTCCGCTACTTGATTAATTTAATTTAGTAGTATGAAATTAAATTACAGTACTGTAAATAAATGTATGAAATTCAATTGCAAGAGCTGGAAAATCACTGTTTTATAGGTTTTTTTCATCATAAAATAAACCTATAAAATAGGAGGAAAGAAAGATGTTAAAAGTTGCTTATATTGGGTTTGGTAACAGCGTTTGTCGTTATCATTTACCATATGTTGAAAAAAGAAAAGACTTCATTGATGTAAAGTATATTTATCGTTTAGAAACAGAAATTAATGAAGAAAAAGAGAGCTGGTATCCGGGGATTAAGTTTACTAGTTCAATTAATGAGATTATGGATGATCCTGATGTTAACTTGGTAGTTGTTAATACCCCAGATCGTTATCATGTGGAGTATACAATGCAGGCATTGGATCATGGTAAACATGTTTTATGTGAAAAACCATTTGCAATGACCGCTAAAGAAGCTAAAGATGTATTCGATTATGCTAAAGAAAAAGGTCTAGTAGCAATGGCTAACCAAAATCGTCGTTATGATGCTGATATGCGCACAGTTCGTAAAGTTATTGAATCAGGTGTACTTGGAGACATTGTGGAAATTGAGTCACATTATGATTATTTTAGACCATCAATAGCAAATAATAAAGGTATGGGAATTTTATATGGGTTAGCAGTTCATCCAATTGATCAAATCATTGGTGAATTCGGTAAACCTAATCGAGTTGTATATGACTGTCGTAGTGTTGATAATCCTGGAGTCAGTGATGATTATTATGATTTTGATTTCTTTTATGATGGATTTAAAGCAATTGTTAAAACTAGTTATTATGTAAAACTTGATTATCCACGCTTTATCGTTCATGGCAAAAAAGGAAGTTTCTTAATGCCGGCACTTGGTCATAATTCATCAGAAAAACCTAAACCAGGAGCGATCCATGTATCATTTGATCCATTACCAGAAGATAAATGGGGAACATTGTCTTACATTGATGATAATGGCAATGATATTACAAAAAAAGTACCTACAGAAATTGGGGATTATGGAATTATTTATGACAATTTAAATGATGTTATTGTAAATGGGGCTCATAAATTAGTTGCCGATGAGGAAGTAATAGAAGTTTTAAAAATTATCGAAGAAGCAACTAAAGTAGCAAAGGAGGCTAAATAATGAAGGTCGGAATCGTTGGGGCCGGTATGATCGTTCATGATTTTTTAACTTTTGCTCATGAAGTTACTGGTATGGAGTTAGTTGCTTTATGTGCCACACCGGCTGAAAAAGAAAAAATTGTTGAGATGTGCCAAGCTAACAATATTAAAGCGCATTATACAAATATTGATGTAATGCTGGAAGATAGTGAGGTTGAAGTAGTTTATGTAGCGGTGCCTAATCATTTACATTATGAAATGTGCAAAAAGGCAATTTTAGCCGGTAAACATGTAATCTGTGAAAAACCATTTACTTCTAATCTTAAAGAATTAGAAGAATTGGTTGCTTTAGCAGACACTAATAAAGTTATTATGGTTGAGGCAGTTAGTACCCAATATTTACCAAATACTTTAAAAATTAAAGAGTTATTACCAACACTAGGACAAATTAAGATCGTTAGTGCTAATTATTCACAATATTCATCACGTTATGATGCTTTTAAAGCAGGAGAAGTCTTGCCAGCATTTAATCCAGCCATGTCGGGAGGGGCATTAATGGATCTAAATATTTATAATATAAATTTAGTAGTAGCTTTATTTGGTAAACCATTAAATGTCAATTATGAGGCAAATATTCAAAGAGGAATTGATACTTCAGGAATTTTAACATTAGACTATGATAGTTTTAAATGTGTATGTATTGGAGCTAAAGATTGTAAAGCTCCCGTTGCAACAAATATTCAAGGTGATGCAGGATGTATTACAATTTCTACACCTGCTAATAGCTTAAATGGTTTTAAAGTATTAATGAATAAGGGTAGTGCTAAACAAATGAATAATGAAGGTGATGAGGTTTCTTACAATAATGATAAACATCGGATGTATCATGAATTTGTAGAATTTGTTAAAATGATTGATGAAAAAGATTTTACTCGTGCTAAAAAAATGCAGGAAATTAGTTTGATTACTATTGAGATTGCGACTAAAGCTCGTCAAAGTGCGGGAATAGAATTTGCTGCAGATAAATAATAAAATTGTTAACAATATAGTTTATAAATAATATACCACTTGCTAATTATAAATATCCATGATGTTAGACATGTCGTGGATATTTTTTAAATAAATGATTTACAAATATAAAAGAGGTTAAAATATTATTTAACCTCTAGATTTATCAACTATTTAATAATAAATTCCGGTAATGACATATAACCAGGAGCTATTTCAAATTGATTGAAAACAACAACTACCTGATTATCTTTGTTGATATAAAATGGTTGTTCATTAGTAATCTTTAAATTATTAACCGCTTCATCAAAATACATTAGGTTAGGATATTTTTCTTTATTCTCCGCAATCTGTTGTTGTACAGATTTTTTAACGATATTTTGATAATCTGAACCTAAGAAATGTTCAATATTGTAGACTTCGCCAGTTTTAAGATCTACTGTATAAAATTTCTTTTGTAAATAGCTGTCTGCCATGATTTGGGTGGCATTAATTGAAAATGATATTATTTTATCGTCACTATAGTAGTTTTGGAAAGTAATATCTGCAATTAATTTATGTTCTGTGTTTGGTTCTTTGTCAAATTCTTTAAATTCGTTAGTAAAGTCATCAATTGCCTGGGTAATCAGCTTATTAATAACTTTTTTTACTTTGTCATCTTTAACATTAACAACATGGGGAATCTTGACAGTAACGATTGTACCTTCAGTTTCATAATGTTTCTCTTTTAATAATTGAAGTTTAGCATTATCTTCACTGGCATGAACAGCATTGATACATAATGGTGCAATAATTAGTAAAAAAATCAGGAAACGTTTCTTCATATTTCATCTCTTTCTAGTTGATAAATGTGTTGATAGCTTTGCTATCATTATAGTTTTTACGATAATTTGATAAGTTATTCAAACTAAAATTTTCTTGTTAAGGAAATATGATTTATTAATTATTTTTAGTAATATGTTGGGTAATAAAAAGAGAGTACGGTAAAAATAGAGAGTAGGATAAAGCTGGTAATGTTTAAGACTGTTTGGAATATTTTTGTTGTTTGTTTAGTAAATTATGTTGTTATATGCTCTTTTTATTTTGTTAGAATATAAATATGTGAAGATATGTGTTTTATAAAAATTACTTGACCTGAAGCATACTTCAGCGTGTATTCTAAATTAAAAGGAGGGATTTTATGTACTTATATATGGGTTTGCTTGCGGTTATACCCGGTATTATTTATTTTACTTTTTTTATTAACCGTTTATTACGAACGATTTTAAATATTCATACTAATTGGTTCCTCATTATTATAATTGGATTAGTGATAATGGTGCTATCAATTCCAGCAATGAACACGTTGGAGTTATATGGGGTTATTTATTATCATTTATTAGTTGTCATGTTGTTGTTTGAGCTATTAAATCTAGGCTTAAAAAGATTCCCGATTTATCGGATTTCATTTACTACTGGTATTTTGGGAATAGTAGTTACGGCGTTATTTTTAGGTTATGGCTACTATAATATTAAACATGTTGTAGCTACAACATATGATCTAAAAAGTGATAAAGTTGAGGATCTTAAAATTCTTGAAATTGCTGACTTACATATGTCAACATCATTAAGTGTTACGGAGCTACAAAAATATTGTGATGAAATGAGCCAGCTGAATGCTGATTTAGTAGTTTTAACAGGGGATATCTTTGATGAAAATACCCCATTAGATGATATGGTTAATGCTAGTAAGGCGCTAGCATCGATCAATAATCAACAAGGAATCTACTATGTTTATGGTAATCATGACAATGGCTCTCATGCTTTTAGCGATAGTGAATTTGGTCCTGAAGATGTTCGTGCTACGTTGGAGAAAAATGGAATCGTTGTATTGGAAGATGCAGTAGTTAGCTTAGACAATATAAATATTATTGGTCGAAAAGATGCAAGTTTTTGGGGTACAAATCCTCGTTTGTCAACTAGTCAATTATTAGAGATGATTCCTGAAAATAAACGTGGTAACTACACGATCATGCTCGATCATCAGCCTTTAAACCTTGATGAAAATGCAGCTCTAGGAATTGATTTACAATTATCTGGGCATACTCATGGTGGACAATTGTTCCCTATGGGAATTGTTCAGTCATTGACAAGTGATACGTTGATTCGTGGACAAAGGGATATTGGTGATTTTACAGCAATTACGACGACAGGAATAGCGGGATGGCGTTATCCAATCAAAACAGGTGCTCCTAGTGAGTATGTAATTATAAATATAAAATAAAAGACCTCCAAACTGAAATGAATCCCATTATTTAGGTGTCTAATCTAAATAATGGTGGTTCACTTCAAATCGGAGGTTTTATTATTTTGAAATAATTTCAATACCATCTTCAGTCACTAACAACGTATGCTCCCATTGTGCTGAAAGTGATTCATCATCAGTATAAACAGTCCATTCATCTGACTCATCAACATATACTTCACGACCACCAAGATTTAACATTGGTTCAATTGTAAAGACCATTCCTGGGACAAGGGTAACAGTAGGCACATTTGGCTCAAAATGGAAAACATAAGGATCTTCATGAATCGCTAAACCAACACCATGACCACAAAATTCTCTAACAACACTATAACCCATAGCTTTAGCAAATGTTTCGATTGCTTTACCAATGTCGCCAACACAACTTTGATAGGGGATAACACTAGCCATACCGAGTTCTAAAGCCTTTTTTGTATCGCTGACTAGTTTTTTAGCTTCATTAGAAACTTTACCAATCATAAACATTCTAGAAGCGTCGGCATAATAACCATTCAGCATGGTTGTAGCATCAACATTTACAATATCACCTTCTTGTAAAATAGTTTGCTCATTAGGAATACCATGACAAACAACATCGTTGATCGAGACACAAATATGTTTTGGATAACCCATATATTGATAATCAGCACAAACTGCTCCATATTTGGCAGTATATTCCTTTGCCATAACATCAATTTCTTCAGTTGTCATTCCAACTTTGATATTTGCTTCAATATAGTCTAATAAACCTGAGTTTATTACTGCGGCTTTTTTAATTCCCTCAATTTGCTCAGGCGTCTTTATCATTTTATGGGTTGGAATTTTTTTTCCTTGCTGCTTTAATTGCTCTAATTTTTCATCAAATGCTAGATGGCATTTTTTGTATTTTTTTTGACTGCCGCACCAGCATAAATCATTTCGGTTTAATTTCATATTTTGCCTTCTTTCTATATGAATCTAGTATAACACGTTATTCTTTAATTTCCAAAGAAATTACTTAGCCTATGCTAACTGTTGATTAATAATTCTTTTTCTTTACGTGTCATTTGCTTAATAGCGTATTCCCGTTTCAACGCAAGGCTTTTTTCAGTATACTCCTCAAAGTAAACCAGTTCAACGGGGCGACGAGCTTTGGTATATTTTGCACCTTTGCCATGATTATGAGCATTGATTCGCTTTACTAGATCAGTTGTCCAGCCTGTATAGAAAGTATTATCCTGACATTTGACGATATAGACGTAGTTTGTTTTCATTATTTCACCCTTACTTTTATTGTTTATATTATAACTAATTATAGGAATAATGGTAAGTTTTAGATGACGTGTCAAGAAAATTAGTTTAAGATATCTTCAAAGAGGTGTTATTGTGGTTGATTTTAATAATTTAATGGATTTACAATTTGAAATATTTATTTTAATGATAATTGGATATATTTTAAGAAAGACAAATATTATTTCTAAAGAGCATCGAAAGAGCTTGACGGATTTAGTAATATATATTGTACTGCCGGCTAATATTATTTACTCTTTTATGATTAAAATGGATACTCAAATCATCAAGAGTGGTCTAACAATTTTGATTGTTTCGATTATTATTCAGTTTGCTTGCCAAGTATTTGGAAAGTATTTCTTTATTAAGGCAACAAAACGACAACAAAGTGTTTTACAATACGGAACGATCTGCTCCAATGCTGGATTTATGGGCTCACCCT
This sequence comes from Thomasclavelia ramosa DSM 1402, assembly GCF_014131695.1. Taxonomy (NCBI): domain Bacteria; kingdom Bacillati; phylum Bacillota; class Erysipelotrichia; order Erysipelotrichales; family Coprobacillaceae; genus Thomasclavelia; species Thomasclavelia ramosa. Next base: position 2,987,128 of record NZ_CP036346.1, on the reverse strand, counting down.
TGATTCAAGGCCTTTATGGATTAGATGGATTATTATTTGCTTCCATTTATTTAATTCCCCAAAGAATTGTAATGTGGTCTGGTGGGGTTGCATGTTTTACTAATGCTAAAGGTAAAGATGTTATTAAGAAAGTAATTACACATCCTTGCATTATCGCAGTATTTATTGGCCTGTTTATTATGATTGGCCAAATTCAATTACCAAGTTTTTTAAAAGTATCAATCCAGTCACTTAGTAATTGTACGATGGCTTTATCAATGATTGTAATAGGTGGAATCTTGGCAGAAATCAAAATTAGAGATGTTATAAATAGATTGACCCTCTACTATAGTTTTATCCGTTTGATTTTAATTCCTTTATTGGTCTTATTTAGTTGTGCAATAGTTAATCTACCACCATTAGTAACTGCAGTAGCAACAGTTTTGGCGGGAATGCCAGCAGGAAGTACGACAGCAATTTTGGCTGAGAAGTATGATGGAGATTCAAATTTGGCAGTAGAAATTGTCTTTTTATCAACAGCGCTATCATTACTTACAATTCCGTTATTATGTTTGGTTATTAATATGGTTGTTTAAAATCATCTTTTCAATTATCGTAAAAAATATAATTAATGATTAGAATATAGTACAATATGATATATCAAAGTAGAAGGAGAAGATTATGTTAACAATGGGATTTATTGGCAATGGTAAAAGTACTAATCGTTATCAATTGCCATTTGTACTGACAAGAAAAAATATTAAAGTAAAAACTATTTATGCTCGAAATTTAAATAAACATGATTGGTCACGTGTTGCAGGAATAAATTATACTGATGATTTAGATAGTCTATTAAACGATCCAGAGATTCAGCTGATTAGTGTTTGCACTCGTCATGATAGTCATTATGAGTATGCTAGAATGGTTTTAGAACATGGTAAAAATTGTTTGGTTGAAAAGCCTTTTATGAAAAATAGTGCTGAAGCTAAAGAAATATTTGCATTAGCTAAAGAAAAAGGGTTATTAGTGCAATGCTATCAAAACCGTCGTTATGATTCTGATTTTTTAACAGTTCAAAAAGTGATCGAAAGTGGAAAATTAGGTAATTTATTAGAAGTAGAAATGCATTATGACTATTATCGTCCGGAAATACCACTAAATGTTCATGAATATGTTGGGTACAATGGATATTTATATGGTCATGGATGTCATACTTTAGATCAAGTAATTTCTTATTTTGGTAAACCTGAAAAGATTCATTATGATGTAAGACAATTATTAGGATCAGGACGAATGAATGATTATTTTGATTTGGATCTATATTATGGAACACTTAAAGTTTCAGTAAAGTCAAGTTATTTTAGAGTAAAAGAACGTCCTAGTTTTGTTGTTTATGGTGATAAAGGATGCTTTGTTAAAGCGACAAAAGATCGTCAAGAAGAACACCTCAAGTTATTTTATATGCCGGGGTCACCAAATTTTGGAATTGATCGTCCTGAAGATTATGGAACGTTATCGTATTATGATGATGCAGGTGTTTTTCATGAAGAAAAAGTCATCTCTGAAGTAGGGGATTATGGAAATGTTTTTGATGGCTTATATGAAAGTATTATTGAGGGTAAGGAACCTCGGGTCAAAGATGAACAAACTTTATTGCAAATGGAAATATTAGAAACCGGAGTTAAAATGTGTAAGTAAGAAGATACGACAGTATCTTTTTATTTTTGATAAAAATTATTTATATTATTTGGCTGATTGACTCTAAATAGGGGCATGGTACAATATAATTAATAGGGGGTGAGGTACAATGAGATGTGATAATTGCGGAAATGAGTATAAAAATAGTTTAAAATGTCCGTTATGTGGTCATCGTCAGGGGAAGATAAGTCATTGCTCAGTTTGTGGAGCGGCAATACATTTTGGTCAACCACGATGCCCTAATTGTGGGAATCCAACAAAGTATGAAAAGAAGACTGATGTCACTAAGAAGTACGCCAGTAGTTTTAACATAAATAATTCAACAAATAATAAAGACTGCGATAAACATAGTGAAAAAAGCCATGTTTACCACCAACAAGAGATGTATGATTACAAATCAAGCAATAATGAAATCAAACAACGTTTAGAAGAAGCTAGACAGCGAATTAACAGCATGGGCTTTCCAATCATAAAAAAGAAGGCTGCTAATAATGAAGAAAAACTAAGAAATATTATAGTTGGAATTGTAGTGATATTGATTGCAGGAGTAACTATTTTCGGGCAAATTTTTAAAAATTCGAATGATCAACGGGATTATCAAGAATTATCAACATTACAATTATTTGATAGTAATAGCAGTATAACGCAAGAGGGAAATTTAAAAAATGGTGGTTATGCTTTTTTAACGGATTCAAATATTTATTTTGGGATGGATTATCAAATATATCAAACAGAACGGAATTTTAGTAACTTTAAATCGCTTGTAGATGACGGAGAAAGGTATATTTATAGTACTGATGACTATCTTTACTATGAACAGTATGGAAGATATGCACGTTATGATATGAAAAGTGGTGAATTGACAGCCCTTTTTGAAATGGATAATGTATTACCAATAGATAAAAATAAGTTCCTATATACTAAGTATGATGAAGAGGGACTGTTTATATATGATGAGGTAAGTGCAACATCAATAAAAATCATAAGCGATGAAATTTCAGATTATAGTTATGACATGCAAGATAGTTTAGTTTTTTATACAACAATTGAACATGATTATATTCAGGCTATTGATTTGGCCGGAAATAAATTATCACAATTTAATTTATCTAGTACTGGGAAAATTTATGTGAGTGGAGATTTGCTTTATTATCAAGATTATCAAGGCGTACATTGTTATAGTATTGCTGATGAAAATGATGAACTGCTTGTTGAAGGTGAGGTTAATAATTATATCGTTACAAATAATACAATTGTATATACTAACTATGATGATGATTTAATGACTAGTGATGGGCATATTGTATCGATTGATTATGATGTAACTGTATTTAATGTAATAGGCAATTATATTGTGTATAGTACAGGAAATGGTGATGAGTATTTAAAGCAGTGGTATATAAATGATTTTTATGATACGGCTATCGCTAAATTGAATAATAATGAAGAAGAATAGACTAAGCTTATTGAAGCGAAGTCTTTTCTTTTACGCTAATAACACGCTTTTTTTTACTTTGGTGATATGGTAAAATGTAGGCATTAAAGTAGGTGACTAAATGGAAAAGATTAAAAGATGTAGAAAATGTGGAGCGCGATTATTAGAACATGAAAAAAGATGTCCTGTTTGCGGAACGCCGGTAGGGTTAGATAAAGAAGTAGATATTATAAAGGAAGAACAGATTATTGAACCTGAAAAAGTCGATGAGTTTATTGCAGCTGATAAGACTGAACAAACATTGCTTAAGTCTAATGAATCAGCGCAAAATTATTGGCGTAGTAAGAAAATTTGGGCTGTTTTTATTGTTTTAATTGTAGTGACGACAGTAATGCGTCAATATGTTATTAATAATCCGATTAAGCTGGCAGAGAATGATAATTCAAACACAATCACTAATGATTATAGTGATAGTAAAATATCAATCAATAAAAATACAGGTAAATATAGTCAAGCGACAAATATTAATTATTTAGGGATTAGTTATGTTAATGATAATGCTGTTTATTTAATGATGAATTCTGAATTATTGAAATATGATCGTAGTTTTAATAATCGCGAACTTGTTTTGGAACAAGCAGTTACTGTTTTTAGTGAAGATGAGCAGTGGTATTATTATCTTGATGAAAATAATGATTATATTCGAATGGATAAAAAGACAAAAGCAGAAGATATTTTATTAAAGAATGTATATTATGTACATAATCTTGGTGATAAAGTCTATTATCAAAATGATAGTGATGGTGAAACAATTCATTGTCTTGAATTAGAGACAAATCAGGATCATAAGATTAGTGATGAGGTTTCTTATAGTATTGTTGTTGATGAGGAAAAAGGTAGAATTTTTTATATTAATAAAAATAATGAATTAGTTTCGATTGCATTGGATGGCAGCGACAAGAAGAATCTTGCCAATAATACTAATGTTTATACTTATGATGGTGAATATTTATATTATATAAATAATGATGGGCTAGTTAAAAGTGATTTAGAAGGACAAAGTAAAGTTATTTATGAAAGTAATAATTTATCATTAGTGAACCTGGTTGAGAAGAAATTAGTTATTCAAGATAAGAATATTATTTATACGATGGATCTTGATGGAAAAGATAAAAAGAAGTTATATACGATGGATATTGGAGGCAGTCTGACATTTGAGGTTGTAGGTGATAAGCTGCTGGTGTTAACTAAAGGAAACTCAGATAGTGTGATTGGATATGAAATTGTTGGTCTTGATGGGAAGCGCCATATTTTAGATGATGAAAATCAACCAACGATTAAAGGTAATGAGTTCTAGGGGGATGAAATGAAAGTAAGTGAGATAGTAATTGCTACCGGTGGGAAACTTATTAGTGGTGATGAAACAATGGAAATAACAGGTTTTAGCCAAGATAGTCGTCAAGCTGAGGTCGGGATGATGTATATTCCAATTATTGGTGAACGCTATGATGGCCATGATTTTATTGAAAGTGCATTTACAAATGGTGCCAGCGCTATAATTACTGATCGGTTGATTGAAGATGATAAGCATGTTGTTATCTTAGTAGATAATACGTTAAAAGCTTTGCAAAAGATGGCTCATTATTTACGGAAACATCGCAAGGTCAAAGTTGTTGGAATTACTGGGAGCGTGGGTAAAACAAGCACACGTGATATGGTTTATAGTGTTGTTAAACAGCAGTATAAGACATTGAAAACAGAAGGTAATTATAATAATAATATTGGCTTGCCATTGACAATCTTGAGATTAAAAGATGAGGAAGTGATGATTTTAGAAATGGGTATGAATCATCTTAATGAAATGGAAGAGTTATCACGAATTGCTTGTCCGGATATTAGCGCGATTACTAATGTTGGAACAGCACATATTGGAGAATTAGGAAGTCGTGAAAATATTCTAAAAGCAAAATTAGAAATTGTTGCGGGAATGAGTGACGGCAGTACATTAGTAATTAATGGTGATAATGATATGCTGTCAACGGTTCGATTTGATAATTTCAAGGTTGTTAAAGTCGGTGTTGATTGCGCTGCTGTTTTTAAAGCTGAAAAAGTTATTTTAATGGATGATCATAGTGAATTTACAATCAATTATAATGGGAAGGTCTATCAAGTTGTTGTCCCAGTACCGGGGAATCATTTTGTTTTAAATGCTCTTGTTGCGATTGCGATTGGAATAAATCTAGAAATTCCAATGGAAAAATGTATTCAAGGAATTAGTCAATTTGAATTAACTAAAAAACGGATGGATGTAATTGAATTAAAAAACAACATTACCTTGATTGATGGCACATATAATGCTAGTGAAGATTCAATGAAATCAAGTATTGACGTATTGGCTACGTATTCGCGTAGAAAAATAGCTGTATTAGCGGATATGTTAGAATTGGGCGAATTCAGCGAGCAATTGCATCGAAGTGTTGGTAAATATGTAGCGGAAAAACAAATTGATGTGTTAGTTGCGGTTGGCCGAGAAGCTAAGTTTATGAGCGATAGTGCTGCTTTGTCAGGGATGGCAGAGATTTATTATTGTAATAATAATCAAGAAGTGGTAAATTATTTAAAGAATAATTTACAAAATGATGACGTTGTCTTATTGAAGGGCTCAAATGGAATGAAATTAAAAGACGTTGTCACCAAAATAGAGGAGAAATTTTCATGAAACAAAAATTATTGGTTTTATGTGGGGGACAATCAAGTGAGCATATTGTTTCAAGAATGTCTTGTACATCGGTATTAAACAATTTGGATGCGAATAAATACGAAATCACCTTAGTTGGGATTGATTTAGATGGTGGTTGGCATTATCTTGATGCGAAGCAGACAGATTTAGCTAAAAATACTTGGTTAGATAACAGTAGCATGGTTGAAGATGTTTATGGATTATTAAAAAATCAAGATGTAGCATTTCCAGTATTACATGGAATGTATGGTGAAGACGGAACAATTCAAGGTTTATTTGAATTAGCAAAATTACCTTATGTTGGCTGTCGGGTGATGGGCTCTAGTGTAGCAATGGATAAAATCTATACAAAAAAGATTTTAGATACAGTAGGTGTTCCGCAAGTTAAATCAGTATATGTGAAAAAACGTTATGACGAAAAATTAGTTGTAGTAACAAATACTTTTGATGAGATTGAAGAAATTGAAGACTATATTGTTAGAGAATTAGGAATGCCTTGCTTTATTAAGGCTAGTCGTTCAGGTTCAAGTGTTGGATGTTATCGTTGTGATAATCAGACTGAATTGATTGGGAAATTAAGTGAGGCAGCTAAATATGATCGTCATGTCGTAGTTGAGGAGTGCATAGACTGTATTGAGTTAGAAACAGCTGTATTAGGTAATGATGATGTAATTGTTTCACGAGTCGGTCAAATCATGCCTCATGGTGAGTTTTATACGTTTGAATCGAAATATGAAGATGAAGAAAGTAAAACGTGTATTCCGGCTCTGGTAGATGAGCAAATCCAAGAACAAATTCGTCAATATGCAATTAAAGTTTTTAAAGCTGTTGATGGTCATGGCTTAAGCCGAGTTGATTTTTTCTTAGATAAAAAAACTAATAAAATTTATTTGAATGAAATTAATACAATGCCAGGATTTACTAAGATTTCAATGTATCCACAATTAATGAATGATTTCGGGATCACTTATCCGGAATTATTGGATCGCTTGATTGTCTTGGCCTTACAAAAATAAGAACTTGTTTTGAACTGAACTTCCCAAGTAGGACAGTTTATAAATAGTTTCTAATTAGAGGATTGTCACCTGTAATTCACAGGTGACAATCCTTTTAATTACCTGTTCAAATTGAAAATTTGAACATATAGACTTAAGTCAGTTGAGCATACGAAGTATGCGAAATAAAAAACCACCTGCTATGCGGGTGGAGCAATAAAGAAGTTATACAAAGATATCACCTTTCCGATATAATGGAGTTGTTCAAGCTGTCATTATAAGAAAGGAAAGGTGATTAAGTATGGCACAAAAAACAAATTCATTGGCACATACGAAGTGGATGTGTAAATATCACATCGTCTTCACACCAAAGTATAGACGAAAAGTGATATATAATCAACTTAGAAATGATATAAGAGAAATAATAATAAGATTATGTCAATATAAAGGGGTGGAAATTATAGAGGGGCATTTGATGTCAGATCATGTACACATGTTGGTAATGATACCACCAAAGTTAAGTGTATCATCATTTATGGGGTATTTGAAAGGTAAGTCAGCATTAATGATATTTGATCGACATGCAAATTTGAAATATAAATATGGAAATAGACATTTTTGGTCAGAAGGATATTATGTGAGTACAGTAGGACTAAATGATCAAACAGTCGCAAAATATATAAGGGAACAAGAGGGACATGATATAGCAATGGATAAATTGAGTGTAAAAGAATATCAAAATCCATTTGAAGATAAAGAAATGAAGAAAGAAAACAAAAAAGAGAGAAGAAGATAACAAAAGGAGAAAGGAGGAAATAAATCCCTTTGAGGGATGGCGAGAGTCAAAAGCGATAGCTTGAACGAAGAGAAAGCAGCGCCTTGAGACGCGAGCAAGCAATATAGGCTTATAGCCTCAGAGAAAACCACGTCTTTTAGGCGTGGTTTTTATTTAGTTCTTTTTTATAAATAATTTCAATAATTGTTGCTCGTGACGTAAGGTCATGAACTATAATGTTTATAGAGGTGATGATATGAATGAGGACTACTTAACAATTGGAGAATTAGCACAAAAGATGGATGTAACAGTTCGTACACTACAATATTATGATCGTGAGGGGTTGTTGAAGCCAGCAGCAATTAGCAAAGGGGGAAGACGGCTCTATTCAACTAAAGATATTGTTAAATTGCATCAAATTTTATCATTTAAATATCTTGGTTTTTCACTTGTAGAAATTAAAACTAAATTATTTAATCTCGACACACCACAGGAAGTTGCAGCGATTTTAAATCAACAAAAAAGTGTGATTCAAGAACAAATTGCTAACTTATCAGAAGCTTTAGAAGCAACGATTGCCTTATCTAGAGAAGTTCAAGAAATGAATACGGTAGATTTAAAAAAATATGCTGAAATAATAGAGTTACTTCGTTTGGGAAATAAAGAATATTGGGTGTGGAAACATTTTGATAATACAATTACTGATCATATTAAAGAACGATTTGGTGATGATCCAGAGGCCGGGTTAAGAATATTTAGCACTTATCAAGAAGTCTTAGATAAGCTGTATGTGTTAAAGAAACAGGGGGTAAGTCCTGATAGTCCAGAATGCTTTATGATTGCCAAACAGTGGTGGGAAATGATTTTAGAATTTACTGGAGGTAATTTAGAACTGTTGCCAGAGTTACAAAAATTTAATGATAAAAAGAATGATTGGAATAATGATCTGGCAGTTAAACAAAAAGAAATAGATAATTATCTAACTGCGGCTCTAGAATATTATTTTAAGAGGATCCAAAAGGAGCAAGAGTAATATGGATATTGCATTGCAGATTAATAATCTTGGTAAGGTTTATGGTAAACATCAGGTTTTAGAAAATATTAGTTTTACTGTTGTTAAAGGGGAAATATTTGCTTTACTTGGCACAAACGGTGCGGGGAAAACAACGACATTAGAATGTTTAGAGGGGATTCGACGATACGATACAGGTAAAATTTTAATAAATGGTAAGCTGGGGGTTCAACTGCAATCATCATCATTACCAGCGGATATTACCGCTAAAGAAGCAATCATGTTATTTGCAAAATGGCAAGATCTTGAGGTGACTGACGATTATTTTATTTATTTAGGAATTAAAGCTTTTCTAAAAAAGCAATATCACCAGTTATCGACAGGACAAAAGCGTCGTTTACATCTTGCAATTGCGCTATTAGGACACCCCGATATTATTGTACTTGATGAGCCAACTGCAGGACTTGATGTTGAGGGACGTAACAGTATCCACCAAGAAATTAAACGACTAAAAACCCAAGGTAAAACAATTTTATTAGCGAGTCATGATATGACCGAGGTTGAAGAGTTGTGTGATCGAATCGGAGTATTAAATCATGGGAAAATTGTTTTTATTGGGGCTCCTGATCAATTGCATCAAACAATGCAAAGTAAATTTAAATTAAAGGTTCGTTTTTCAAAGGTGCCCCGATTAAATGAGCAGTTTGAAATAGTTTCTCAGGAACAGGAGTATTATATCTTTGAGACTACAAACTTAGAGATAACATTAAAAGCAATTATTCAATTAACCGAGGAACAAAGTATTAAAATTATGGAAATAAATACTGTTCAGCCAAAGCTGGAAGAAAGATTTTTAAAAGAGGTGCAATCATGAGGGCTTTCATCTATCAAATTGGATTAAACTGGAAATTAAATCTTCGCAGTAAAGAATTATTAGTTCATTATTATGTGGTTCCCTTAGTCTTTTATTTGTTTATTGGGGGGGGTTTTATATCGATTTTGCCCGATGCTGATAAAACGATAATTCAAGTAATGAGTGTTTTTGCTATTACCATGGGTGGAGTCTTAGGTTCTCCATATCCGTTAGTGGAATTTTATCATAGTGACATAAAAAAGGCTTATCAGGTAGGAAAGATTCCTTTATGGACGATTGCCGCAAGTAATTTTATTTCTGGGATTATGCATTTATTTGTGATGAGTTTGATAATTTTAATAAGTGCCCCGATTATTTTTAAAGCACAAATACCTGAAAATATTTTTATATATTTATTGGGGGTGATTTTATTTATCATAGTTAGTTTGAGTATTGGAATGGTTTTTGGTGTATTTTTCAAAAGTGCAGCGAAAATGGGAATGGCAACGCAACTAGTTTTTTTACCGTCGATCATGTTATCAGGAATAATGTTCCCTGTAGCAATGCTCCCTAACGTATTACAGGTGATAGGCAGAATTTTACCGGCCACATGGGGATTTGAATTAATGTGTACAAATGATTTTTTGTGGCTTAATGTGGCTGTTCAGTTAATAATTTTTATGATAATGCTAATTGTAGCAAGTTTCAAGATCAAGCAGATAAGAAAAGAAGATTAAAAAAGCCTAAATTAGTACAAGCTGATTTAGTGCTTTTTATTGTTTAAACTGTTGATCAATCACATTGTTAAAACTATTGGTAATGAAGTCTTTAGTTAATCCTTTTGAATAACGATTATGACTTTTTTCTAATTTTTCATTATATTTATCTATAGGCACCAATTTAAAATTTTCAAATTTTTGATCATAATAGTTGATGACTGGGAGAGAATTAATATTTTTAATTATGGTAGAATTATTATTCTTTTCAAAAGTTATTTGCAGGATCATTGAAACATTATATGCATTGGCAAATTCTGGTGTTGCTCTAGTTACCTGATTATCAGCTGAAATAAATGATCCTAATGAATATACAACAAGTGTTTTATGGTTGGTAGTTTCTAACCATTCAATTGGCTGAATACAATGTGAATGATGACCGATAATGACATCAACCCCTAATTCGTTTAGATAATTAGCTAATTCTTTTTGTTCACTATTGACAGCATATGTAAACTCATTGCCCCAATGAACACTAACGATAACTATATCACTAAGCTGTTTTGCTTGTGCAACTTCTTGTTTTATGATTTCTTTATGAGCATTATCGAGTTTCATAGTGTCAAGGTTGCGATAATAACCAATCAGTTCTCTGTTTTGATTATCAGGCTTATTAGTTTTATAAGTGTAGCCAAGAAAACTGAAGGTTATATCATTTATGGTTTTTGTAGGGATTTGTGTTCGGACTTCTTTTGATTCATAGATTCCGGTTGTTAGAATCTGGTGTTTTTTAAAGAAGCTTAATGTATTGATACGTCCTTGAGGACCCGCGTCGTTAGCATGATTATTAGCAAGATTAACAGCATCGACACCCATAGCGATAACTTGATTACCAATTTCCTCAGGAGCATTAAAACTATAACCAGTTCCGGATACTCCTAATCCTTTGCCGCCGATAGGGACTTCCATATTGGCTAATGTTAGATCGTCATTTAAAAAATATGGTTTTACTAAGTCATAATAGCCTTTATCATTGTAACTTGTTCCAATCCAATCATAGTATGGCTGTTCATATAATAAATCGCCGATAAAAGATGCATTAACTATTCTTGGCCTTTTAGTAGAAGTGGATTTGTTTGGTGATTTGATTGATGTTTCTTTTCTATTGATAAATAAATACGTCCCCGTTACGAGGGATAAAAGCAGGAGAAAATTAAGAAATATTTTAATTGGACGTTTTAGTTTTAATTTTTTCTTTGACATTTTTATCACCCTTTATATTGTAACATGATCAATCATGCTAATTGTCTTAAATAAGCTGAAAAATCTTTGCATATTCTTAAGATAAATTATAGAAGATTTGGTAGTTAGATTTATTTAGTTTAGTAGAATGTATGCAAGGACATTGAGGAGGAATGAAAGATGACTAATGAGATTAAGCTGGAAGTTACCTGTGTTCATTGCTTAGGGGTTGGGGAAAAACAGTTATATCCAATAATTAATAGACAAGATTTAGAGGCAAAACAGAATATTTTTGAAGAAGATTTGTTTTTATATCGTTGTCCGCATTGTGGACATTATCAAAGGATTTCGTATGAATGTATGTATTATGATGAGAAATTAAAATATGCGGTGGTGTTGAGCCATGATGGACACCGTTTTTTAAAGAAAGTGAAAATAGATTTAACCGCTTATCAACTTCGTTTTGTAAAAAGTGTAAGTGAATTAAAAGAAAAAATCGTTATTAAAGAAAATGGTTTAGATGATCGAATTGTTGAGATAATGAAACATAATATTCAAACTACTTTAAGGAGCAAAGCGTCTTATCAATTGGTATTAAGAGATGGACAAGGACTAGAGTTTGTTTTATTATATCCAGATAATGAAGTTATTAAGATATTTATGTTTAATAAGCAAGATTATTTGACTTTAACAAAGAAGTATAATCGTTGTTTGGCTAATGATTATATAGTAGATAGGCTCTTTGCTTCTAGAACGGTTTTACGTCTAAATAAGTTCAATAATTTGAAACTAAATTGTCATTAGAATAAATAGATGATATTGGTAAAATACTTGATAAAATCAGGACTTTTATATTGAATCGACTTGTGAAATAATTAATTATTAATCAGATAATTAATTATCTATAAAATTTATGAAAAAGGGTTGACTTCGACAAAATTACGGGCTATTATATTCAGTAACATAACTTAAATACTTTGATAGGAACTAGTAAATAAATTTATCGAGCATAGAGAGATTCTGGGTGGTGAAAAGAATTGTTGATGATTTGTTGAACTCATCCTTGAGTGGAGCGCTGAATCAAGTAGGTGGCTACGGAGTGCAACCGTTATCTAGCAAAAGTATGAACTATATATAATAGCGTACTTGGTGAGATTAATATCGTGAGGTATTAATAAATTGAGGTGGAACCACGGGGTTACTATACTCTCGTCCTCAAAATGACATAGTCTGTCATTTTGAGTGCGAGAGTTTTTTTATAAGTATTTATTATGCAAAAGGGAGGAAGAAAAAATGATGAATTATCAAAAGTATAAGAGATTTGAACCAATCAACTTTAAAGAACGTACTTGGCCGGATAAACAAATTGAAAAAGCGCCAACTTGGGTCTCTGTAGATTTACGTGATGGCAATCAGGCGTTGATTACCCCTATGAAAATCGAAGAAAAAGTCGAAATGTTTCAACTTTTAGTTGATATGGGGTTTAAAGAAATAGAAGTTGGTTTTCCTTCTTCTAGTCAAATTGAATATGATTTTTTAAGAATTTTGATTGATGAAAATTTAATTCCTGATGATGTGACTGTTCAAGTTCTAACTCAAGCACGTGAACATTTAATTAGAAAGACTTTTGAATCATTAAAAGGATTAAAGAGAGCAATCGTTCATGTTTATAATTCAACTTCAGTATTACAACGTGATGTCGTCTTTAATCGAAGTAAAGAAGAAATTAAACAGATTGCAGTCGATGGTGTTAAATTAGTCAAAGAATTAAGTAGAGAATTTGATGGGGAAGTAATTCTTGAATATTCACCAGAAAGTTTTACTGGAACTGAACTGGAATATGCCTTAGAAGTTTGTGAAGCGGTGATGGATGAATGGGGCGCTACTAAAGATAATAAAGTAATTATCAATTTACCGTCAACAGTAGAAATGGCAACACCTAATGTGTATGCTGATCAAATTGAATGGATGTGTACTCACTTTAGTGATCGTGATCGTGTCATTGTATCGTTGCATACTCACAATGATCGTGGTTGTGGTGTAGCGGCTACTGAATTAGGAATTATGGCAGGAGCTGATCGTGTTGAAGGAACACTATTTGGTAATGGTGAAAGAACAGGAAATCTTGATATTGTCGTAGTAGCCTTAAATATGTTTACCCAAGGAATTGATCCAAAACTAGATATGAGCAATATCAATAATATAAAACATGTTTATGAAAAAGTAACGAAAATGGAAATCCCACCTCGTCAACCATATGTAGGAAAGTTAGTGTTTACCGCATTTTCAGGTAGTCACCAAGATGCAATTAATAAAGGAACTCATGCAATGCATGAACGTGACAGTCAAATTTGGGAAGTACCTTATTTGCCGATTGATCCTAGTGATCTAGGCCGCCAATATGAACCGATTGTGCGTATTAATTCACAATCTGGTAAAGGTGGTGTAGCATATGTAATGGAAAGTATGTATGGTTTCCATTTACCAAAAGGATTACAAGTAGATTTTGCTAAAGTAATTCAAGATATAAGTGAAGAAGAAGGAGAAGTTTCTCCAGAAAGAGTCTACGATACATTCATTGAAGAATATGTAGATATTGATGAACCTTATCGCTTTATTAAACAAAAGCTGATTGATATAAGTGAAGATGATAGTGAGTTTGAACGTCGTGCTGAGATTACGATTGAGGCGCATGGTGAAGTTACAACTTTAACAGGATATGGTAATGGACCAATCGATGCTGTTAAAAATGCTTTAAACTCACTTCCAGAAATGCATTCACACTTATTAGATTATAGTGAACATGCATTAACTTCAGGATCAAGCTCAAAAGCAGCGGCTTATGTTTATTTAAGAGCTAAGGGAAGTGCTAGACAAGAATACGGAGTGGGGATTCATCCAAATATTACAACTGCAACTGTAAAAGCGATAATATCTGGAATGAATCGTCTGTATAAGACGCTAAAATAAGTGGAAAGGAGCCGAACATGAATCGTTTAGTATTATCGTTATTAGTGGAAAATAACCCAGGTGTATTAAGCAGAGTGGCTGGTTTATTTAGTCGTCGTGGTTATGGAATTGAAAGTTTAAGCGTTGGCAAGACCAATGAACCTAATGTTTCACGCATGACGGTTGTGGCTGTTGGTGATGAATTGATTTTAAATCAAATTGAAAAACAGTTAGGTAAACTAGTCGAAGTAATTGAAATTTTCCCATTGAAACCGGAAGAATCGGTATACCGGGAATTAGTTTTAGTTAAAGTTGAGGCTGATGAAAAACAACGTTCGTCACTTGTTTCCATTGCCGATATCTTTAGAGCACGGATTATTGATGTTGCACCAGCATCATTAGTAATCGAGGTAACAGGAGATCAGTCAAAGATTGATGGACTGCTTGCCATGTTAGAAGGTTTCAATGTTGTTGAGATGGTTAGAACCGGATTATCTGGTATCAAACGTGGTCTTGGCGAAATTGATATAGAAAGTCATAACAAATAGAAATAGGGGGATTAGAAAAAATGGCTAAAATTTTTTATGAATCAGATTGTGATTTATCTTTATTAGACGGTAAAACTGTTGCCGTGATCGGGTATGGTTCTCAAGGACATGCTCATGCATTAAATATGAAAGAATCAGGAGTAAACGTAATTATCGGTTTATATGAAGGTTCTAAATCTTGGAAAAAAGCTGAAGAACAAGGTTTTGAAGTTTATACTTCTGCTGAAGCAGCTAAAAAAGCTGACATCATCATGATTTTGATCAATGATGAATTACAAGCTAAATTATACAAAGAATCAATTGAACCAAACTTAGAAGAAGGAAATATGTTAATGTTTGCTCATGGTTTCAATATTCATTTTGGACAAATCGTACCACCTAAGAATGTTGATGTAACTATGGTTGCACCAAAAGGACCTGGACATACAGTACGTAGTGAGTACCAAGTTGGTAAAGGTGTACCTTGCTTAGTCGCTGTTGAACAAGATGCTACTGGTCGTGCTCAAGATGTTGCTTTAGCATATGCTTTAGCTATCGGTGGAGCAAGAGCTGGAGTTCTTGAAACTGATTTTAGAACAGAAACAGAAACTGATTTATTTGGTGAACAAGCAGTATTATGTGGTGGAGTTTGTGCTTTAATGCAAGCTGGTTTTGAAACATTAGTTGAAGCTGGGTATGATCCAAGAAATGCTTATTTCGAATGTATCCATGAAATGAAATTAATCGTTGATTTAATTTACCAATCAGGTTTTGCAGGAATGAGATATTCAATTTCAAATACTGCTGAATATGGTGATTATATTACAGGACCAAAAATTATCACAGAAGATACTAAAAAAGCAATGAAAAAGGTATTACAAGATATTCAAGATGGTACATTTGCTAAAGACTTCTTATTAGATATGTCTGAAGCTGGTGGACAAGCTCATTTCAAAGCAATGAGAAAATTAGCAAGCGAACATATTTCTGAAAAAACTGGGGAAGATGTAAGAAAATTATACGCTTGGTCTGATGAAGATAAATTAATCAATAACTAATTTATTATAACAACACACTTTTGTGTGTTGTAATTAAGGAGTAATTTCTTACTCCCTAATTACAACCTACAAAGGTAAAGATAAGGGGGAATATAAAAGTGGCAATGACAATGACACAAAAAATATTAGCAAAACATGCAGGATTAGACGCAGTTGTGGCGGGGCAGCTAATCGAAGCAAAACTTGATGTTGTAATGGCTAACGACATCACAGGACCGATGGCATTACCAATTTTTCATCAAATGGCTGACAAAGTCTTTGATAAAGATAAGGTGATTTTAGTTCCTGATCATTTTACACCAAATAAAGATATTAAGTCGGCTGAAAACTCTAAAGCAATTTTAGATTTTTCAAATGATCAATGTTTAACTCATCATATGGAACAAGGTAAATGTGGGGTTGAACATGCAATTTTACCAGAAAAAGGAATTGTTGTCGCTGGTGAATGTATCATTGGGGCTGATTCACATACATGTACTTATGGCGCTTTAGGAGCTTTTTCAACTGGTGTTGGAACTACTGATATTGCAACAGGAATGGCAACTGGTGAATTATGGTTTAAAGTGCCTAGTGCAATCAAATTTGTCTTAACCGGAAAGCCTAGTCAATTTGTTAGTGGTAAAGATATTATTTTGGATATTATTACTCGTATTGGAGTTGATGGGGCCCGTTATAAAAGTATGGAATTTGTTGGTGAAGGAATTCAACACTTAACAATGGATGATCGTTTTACGATTTGTAATATGGCAATTGAAGCTGGGGCTAAAAACGGGATTTTTCCTGTTGATGAGCAAACGATTGCTTATATGGAAAAACACTCAGTGAAAGAATATGCTGTCTATGAAGCTGATGAGGATGCTGAATATGATGAAGTGATTGAAATAGATTTAGGTAAAGTTAGACCAACAGTAGCTTTCCCACATTTACCAGGGAATGGGCATACGATTGATGAAATTGAAGCAATGGATAAGATTATGATCGATCAAGTCGTAATTGGTTCATGTACGAATGGGCGTTTGTCTGATTTACGTAAAGCGGCAGCAATCCTTAAGGGAAAACAAGTAGCTAAAAATGTTCGTGTAATGGTTGTTCCAGCGACTCAGAAAATCTTTGTTCAATGTATTCATGAAGGTTTAGCAGAAATTTTTGTTGAAGCTGGATGTGCATTTAATACCCCAAGCTGTGGACCTTGTATGGGTGGACATATGGGAGTTATGGCTAAAGGTGAAAAGTGTGTTTCTACAACTAACCGCAATTTTGTTGGTCGAATGGGCGACACAGAAGCGTTAATTTACTTAGCTTCTCCAGAAGTAGCAGCCGCAAGTGCAATTGCGGGATATATTGCAAATCCTGAAAAAGTAGGTGAAGAATAATGAAAATATATAAATATGGTGATAATGTTGATACGGATGTAATTATTCCAGCACGTTATTTAAATTCATTTGATGCTAAAGAATTAGCTAGTCATGCGATGGTGGATATTGATCCTGATTTTGCTAAAACGGTTGAATCGGGTGATATTATTGTTGCTGGAAAAAATTTTGGTTGCGGTTCTTCAAGAGAACATGCTCCTCTATGTTTAAAAACAGCAGGAACTAAATGCGTCATTGCAGAAAGTTTTGCTCGTATTTTCTATCGTAATTCAATTAATATTGGATTTCCAATCATGGAATGTCCAGAAGCAGTAGCAGGAATTAATCAAGGTGATGAAGTTACAGTAGATTTTACCACTGGTTTAATTACTAATATTACAAAAGGTGAAACTTATCAAAGTCAACCTTTCCCAGAGTTCTTACAAAAGATGATTGAATTAGATGGTTTAGTCAACTATGTTAATAGTAAAAAGGGGTAAGGATAATGGAAAAAAATATTGCTGTAATAAAAGGTGATGGAATCGGACCAGAAATTGTAACTGAAGCGATGAAAGTTTTAGATGCTATCGCTGATAAATATAATCATAAATTTAATTATACTCAAATTTTAATGGGTGGTGCTTCAATCGATGTTCATGGCGTTCCTCTAACTGATGAGGCGTTGGCGATTGCTAAAAATAGTGATAGTGTTTTACTTGGGTCAATTGGTGGTGATACTACAACATCACCTTGGTATAAATTAGAACCGAATCTTCGTCCTGAAGCGGGGTTATTGAAAATTCGTAAAGAGTTAGGATTGTTTGCTAATTTAAGACCGGCGGTCTTATATGATGAATTAAAGGGTGCTTGTCCTTTGAAGGAAGAATTAACTGAGGGTGGGTTTGACATGATGATCATGCGTGAACTTACCGGTGGGTTATATTTTGGTGAACGTTCAACGAAAGAAGAAAATGGTGAATTAGTGGCTCGAGATGCAATGAGTTATAGTGAGACTGAAATTAGAAGAATTGCTAAAAGAGCGTTTGATATTGCTATGAAACGTAATAAAAAAGTCACGAGTGTTGATAAAGCTAATGTTATTGATACTTCAAGATTATGGCGTAAAGTTGTAAGTGAAGTTGCAAAAGATTATCCTGAAGTTGTGCTGGAGCATATGTTAGTTGATAACTGTGCAATGCAACTGGTAAAGGATCCAAAACAATTTGATGTTATTTTGACGGAGAATATGTTTGGGGATATTCTAAGTGATGAAGCTAGTATGGTAACAGGTTCGATTGGGATGCTGGCAAGTGCATCACTACGTGTTGATAAATTTGGAATGTACGAACCAAGTCATGGTAGTGCGCCTGATATTGCTGGTAAAAATATTGCTAATCCAATTGCTACTATTTTATCAGCTGCAATGATGCTTCGTTATTCGTTTGATCTAGATGATGAAGCGAAAGTGATTGAAAATGCAATTGAAAAAGTATTACAACAAGGATATCGAACAAGTGATATCATGTCAGATAATAAAACTTTAGTAGGAACTAAAGAAATGGGTGACTTAATTGTTGCAAATTTATAAGGGGGATAGAAAATGAAAAGTGATAATGTAAAAAAAGGGATGCAGCAGGCACCACATCGATCATTATTTAATGCTTTAGGTTTAACTGAAGAAGAGATGGATAAACCGTTAATTGGAATTGTTAGTTCATATAATGAAATTGTCCCTGGACATATGAATCTTGATAAAATCGTTGAATCAGTAAAAATGGGAGTAGCCCTAGCGGGTGGAGTACCTAGAGAATTCCCGGCTATTGCGGTATGTGATGGAATTGCTATGGGACATATTGGAATGAAGTATTCGTTAGTAACTAGAGATTTAATTGCTGATAGTACTGAAGCAATGGCTTTAGCTCATCAATTTGATGCTTTAGTTATGGTACCCAACTGCGATAAAAATGTACCAGGATTATTGATGGCGGCTGCAAGGATCAATATACCAACTATCTTTGTTTCTGGGGGGCCAATGTTAGCTGGACGCGTACATGGTAAAAAAACTAGTTTATCATCAATGTTTGAAGCGGTAGGAAGCTATAGTGCAGGTAAAATTGATGAGGAAGAAGTTCGTTATTATGAAAATCATGCTTGTCCAACATGTGGTTCATGTTCTGGGATGTATACGGCTAATTCAATGAACTGTCTGACTGAAGTGTTAGGAATGGGGCTTCGTGGGAATGGGACTATTCCTGCTGTCTATTCTGAAAGAATTAAATTAGCTAAACATGCGGGAATGCAAATTATGGAATTGTTAAAGAAAGACATTCGTCCTCGTGATATTATCACTAAAGAATCAATGATGAATGCTTTAACGATGGATATGGCGTTGGGATGTTCAACTAATTCAATGTTACATTTGCCAGCTATTGCTCATGAAATTGGTTTTGATTTCAATATAAAGTTTGCTAATGAAATAAGTGAAAAAACACCTAATCTTTGCCATTTGGCGCCAGCTGGACCTACTTATATGGAAGACTTGAACGAAGCAGGCGGTATTTATGCAGTAATGAAAGAAATCAGTAAATTAAATTTATTGAATCTTGATTGTATGACTGTTACTGGTAAAACAGTAGGTGAAAATATTAAAGATGCAGTTAACTTTGATCCTGAAGTAATTCGAACAATTGAAAATCCATATAGTAAAACAGGCGGATTAGCTGTTTTATCGGGAAATTTAGCGCCTGATGGTAGTGTAGTAAAACGCTCAGCAGTTGTGCCGGAAATGATGGAACATAGTGGTCCTGCAAGGGTCTTTGATTGTGAAGAAGATGCGATTGAAGCAATTAAAGGTGGTAAGATCGTAGCGGGAGACGTTGTTGTGATTCGTTACGAAGGACCTAAGGGTGGGCCTGGAATGCGCGAAATGTTGAATCCAACCTCTGCAATTGCCGGAATGGGCTTAGGATCAACAGTAGCCTTAATTACTGATGGTCGATTCTCAGGGGCATCTCGTGGAGCTTCGATTGGACATGTTTCACCTGAAGCGGCAGTAGGTGGACCGATTGCTTTAGTTGAAGAAGGCGATATTATAGAAATTAATATTCCTGAATATAAAATCAATTTAAAAATTTCTGATGAAGAAATGGCAAAACGTAAAGCTAAATGGCAGCCAAGAGAACCAAAAGTAACGACTGGTTACCTAGCGAGATATGCGGCAATGGTAACTTCAGGTGATCGTGGTGCTATTTTAGAAGTACAAAAAAATAAGTAGAGGGAGGTATTTAAATGTTATTAACAGGTTCCCAAATTGTTGCTGAATGTTTAATTGAACAAGGTGTTGATACAGTGTTTGGTTATCCAGGTGGAACAATTCTAAATATTTATGATGCTTTATACCAATATCAAGATAAGATTCATCATATCTTAACATCTCACGAACAAGGTGCGGCCCATGCTGCTGACGGCTATGCGCGCTCAACAGGAAAGGTTGGAGTGTGTATGGCGACTTCTGGGCCGGGAGCTACGAATCTGGTTACAGGGATTGCTACGGCTTACATGGATTCAACACCATTAGTTGCAATTACTGCTAATGTTGCAGTATCGCTGCTTGGGCGTGACAGCTTCCAAGAAATTGATATCGCTGGAGTTACTATGCCAATTACTAAACATAATTTTATTGTTAAAGATATTAAAGATTTGGCACCAACGATCCGTAAAGCCTTTCATATTGCGAGCGAAGGTCGTCCTGGGCCGGTATTAGTGGATATAACTAAGGATGTTACAGCGGCTAAATTTGATTTTGAGCCAATTGTTCCAGAAGTGATCGAACCACGTAAATATACTTATGGTGCTCAAGAATTAGATCAAGCTATCAAGATGATTGAAGCAAGTGAAAAACCATTTATTTTTGTTGGTGGTGGGGCAATCGCTAGTGATGCGGCCAGCGAATTGAAAGAATTTGCAGAAAAAATTGATGCTCCTGTTACGGATTCTTTAATGGGTAAAGGCGCATATGATAATACCCGTCCTCGTTATACTGGAATGTTAGGGATGCATGGAACAAAAGCCTCAAATTTTGGGGTTAGTCAATGTGATTTATTGATTGTTGTAGGGGCTCGGTTCTCTGATCGAGTTACTGGAGATACAAATCGTTTTGCTAAAGATGCAAAGATTATTCATATTGATGTTGATGCTGCTGAAATTAATAAAAATGTTGTTGTTGATTTAGGGATCGTTGGTGATGCTAAAAATGTACTTAAAGAACTTAATGAAAAATTAACACGTCAAAATCATCCTCAATGGTTAAAAGAAATTCGTGATTTAAAAGAACGTTATCCTTTAAGTTATGATGATGAAGGTTTAACAGGTCCTTATGTAATTGAACAAATTGATTATCTCACTAATAGTGAAGCAATAATTTGTACTGATGTTGGACAACATCAAATGTGGGCGGCTCAATACTTTAATTATCGTCGCCCTCGTCAATTTATTTCTTCAGGTGGTGCTGGAACCATGGGATTTGGTTTAGGAGCAGCAATGGGAGCAAAATTAGCTAATCCCCACCAAACTGTCTTTAATATTGCTGGAGACGGATGTTTTAGAATGAATTTAAATGAATTAGCAACTCTAAGCCGTTATAATATTCCAGTAATTCAAGTCGTTATGAATAATCAAGTTTTAGGAATGGTTCGTCAATGGCAAACATTGTTCTATGGACAACGTTATTCCAACACAATTCTCGAAGATAAAGTTGATTTTTGTAAAGTTGCTGAAGGTTTAGGTTGTAAAGCAATTAAAGTTACAACTAAAGAAGAAGTTGCTTCAGCAATCAAAATTGCAATGGAGCATGACGGTCCTGTAGTGATTGAATGTATGATTGGTAAAGATGATAAAGTATTCCCGATGGTTGCTCCAGGTGGTGCAATTGCGGAAGCTTTTGACGATACTGATTTAAAGAATAAACAATAGGTAGTAATTTTTAATTACTATCTTTTTGTTTTTTAAAAGTATTTATTATAATATGCATTGAAAATCTAAATATCAAGTGTAATAATTGAAATATAGGATAAGGTTATAAGGAGGCAAGACAATGCAAAACGTATACAAATGTGTCTATGATTATGATGATCAGCAAATTGACAGGTTAACAAAAAACGGTAGTAGTATTCTTGGATTATTCAAGGTGATTGTGGAGAATGAGCGTTTTGTATTAATGCCGGTTAATCATCTAAATGCTAAAGATAGGAGCGTTTATTTTAATGAGATTGAAAAAGTAAAGATGACTTTATCCACAGGTGCAGCAACACGAATCACTATTAATCGTGCGACAATTTATCAAATTGATTTAAATATTTATTTTCATGATGGTTCATTATTTACTTTAGAATTTAGAAGTTTTCGAGGGGTTGTATCATTGATAAAGAAATTTGCAGAATTACATATCTATGTATATGATCCGATGAATTTATTGGAGATTATTTCAATGGATGATCGTTGGGCGATTGAAAAATATTTTGCAATTAACCTTGAGAAAATTAAAAAACAATTTCAAGTTGAAGAAATGCGAAAAAAAGATCGCTATGTTAAAGCGTAATGAGGAAAAGGGGGAATATAAATGAATGTAGTGTTAACGGGTGATAATACAAATATTACACCATACATAGTAATTATGGTAATTGCTATCGTTGTTATCGCAGGAGTATTGATTTATCGCAAAAAGAAACAAAAATAAAAAAAGAAACCGCTAGCGATAAGCGGTTTCTAAAGCTTTTTTCAAGACTTTAGGATCTTTATTATATGGTGTGACCTTACAGATTGGTTTATTGATTCCTAGTAATGTATAAACTGCAATTCTTGCGGCTCTTACAGAATATTCTTCGGTAAAGACCATATCCTCAGGGATTTCTACAAATTGAGAAATCATCGCAAAGTTAGTAGATCCTTTGGGAACAACATGAGGTCGATCGCTCATTTTTCGAGGCTGGAACTGGGCATCTACATATGGCATCATACATGGAATGACATTGATGATGTCTTTTTTAATTTCCTCTTTACGATCAATTAAATGAAGATGATATAGTAATTCATCAAAAATTTCTTCTCCAGTACAATCTTTCATTGGTTTTTTAATATAGTCGCCTAAACGATCAGTGTATAAGCCGTAAGCCCAAAAAATTGTAGTGTTAGCATCTTGTGCTTTGAAATGCGGTTGGGCTGCAACGACCATCGACATTAGCCATGATGAGTCTTTAAAGGTCATTAAAGCACCACTACCAGGGATGTTAGTTGAGAATTCCTCAATTATTTTAAGGAATTTATTTCCTTTAAATGTCACAGTAATACTCTCCCAGTTTGTTTCTTTAATGTTACCAAAGAATGGCTCAGGATTACCGAGGTTTGGTTTCTTTTGGGCAACCTTATACCAGAGTTCGCCAGAAATTGGTTTTTCAAGAGGTTTAGGAGCAGGAGTTTTGTAATCTCCTAAGGTAGCACTGTCAGTCATACATGCATTAGTCATAATACAAATGTCATTATCATTGAGAATGATTTTTTCATCTTTGCCATCTTTATTTAAGTAAAGCACTTTAACAGTAATAGTATCATCATCTTTAAAATCAATATCTGTAACAGTAGCGTTTGTTACAAAGTTGACATGATGACTATCTAAGTATTTCTTGATTGGTAAAATAACTGACTCAAATTGATTATATGGTGTTCTTGTTACGCCGGCTAATGTTTCGATACGTGGGAATTCAAAAATCATGCGGTTCATATAGCGTTTTAATTCAAAAACACTTGACCATTTTTGAAAGGCAAAAGTTGTTTGCCACATATACCAGAAGTTAGTTGTAAAGAAATGAGGTGCATCTTTAAACCATTGTTCAATCGTAATATCATCAAGTTTAGATTCAGGAGTAATCATTAATTTTCCTAAAGTTAAGCGATCGTTATTATCAAAGCCCATTGACTTAACGTCAAGAATTTTTCCATGACGATCAATTAAACGTGCCCGAGCTTCAGTTGGATGTAAATGATCAAAATCTAGTATTTCTTTAGTTACGCTTTGACCAGGATGGTCAAGTGAAGGAATTCGATCGAATAATTCCCAAAAATTCTCATAAGTTTCTTCATTTAACATTCGTCCGCCACGACAAACAAATCCATCTTTAATTGATCCGGCACCATCATTACTACCACCAAGAATTTTCATGCCTTCAAAAATATGAATATTTTTACCATCAACATGACCGTCTTGAATCAAATAGGCAGCCGCGGCCATACTGGCAAGCCCGCCACCAATTAAATAAAATTGTTGGTTTGTAATTTCAACAGGTTTTCTAACTGTATCTTTGTTATCAGCGTATTTCTTTGCTGCAACTGCTCCAGCTCCAGCTAGAAGAGCTGCTCCAGTTAATAATTTTGTTTTAGTTTTCATTTTTAATATCCTTCTTTCTTCTAACAAATACTAGTATAGCCAGAAAAAATAAAAAGTATTTAAACAAAGATTTAACTTTGTCTAAATACTAGACAGATATAATTAATTGTCTAATTATTTAATAAACTAGCAGCAAAAGTTTCACTTTGAGTAGCGATTTTTTTTAGTCCGTGTGCAAGTTTTGCAGGCTCATTTTTCATATTGGTTTTTATCCAGCGGAGTACTGTTCCGGCAATTCCATAAGCATAAAATTCACTAAAAAAATTCTTTTCTTGTGGGGAAACGGTTTTGTTTACATCAAGCTTAGTAATCGCATCATAAAAACATTTCTGAGCCAGATTATATAGATCATGATAAAAATATTGTTCGTTGGTATTGATAGTGCTAATATAAAAATCTTTTTCTTGATATATTTTTTCTAAAACTGTTAATAGACATTGATCCCAGTTGTCAAAAGTAATGATATTCTCGATATCTGCAAATAATTCATCATAATATAACCACTGTAATAAATCATATTTATCTTGGAAGTGATAATAAAAAGTTTGACGATTTAGACCACATTTATTAGTTAGATCGTTAATGGAAATTTTTTCAAAGTTTCGATACTGACAAAGTTCTTTTAAAGTTTTAGCCAAAGCCCGTTTAGTGATTAAAGAATCAGACATATAGTTCACCTCGATGATTATTGTAACAAATTTTTATGAATAAAACATTTACATTAATAATAATCTTGTTATAATAAGTATATAATCTTTCATTTTATTGTGACGAAAGGCAAAAAAAGGGGGGAGATATTTGGTTAAAATTACAGAATTAAAAACGAATAATATTCATCAAGTACGATTATGTTTTTATAATGGTGAAATTTGGACTAAAAACGATTTAGCTAAACATACTGGTCTATCACTTGCAGCAACAACAAACATCTTACAATTATTACTAAAAGATGATGAAATTAAGCTTGTTGGAGAAGCGCAGTCAACTGGTGGTCGCAAATCAAAACAATATATTCTAAATAAAGATTATTATCATTTAGGTAACGTAAGTTTAAAAAGAGATGATCAATATTATTATTTTCTTGTTAAAATTACAGATTTATTAGGGAATATTTTAAAGGAAGAAAAGCTTATTAGTGAAGAGGGTTCAATCGATGAATTACTAGAAGCCATAAGTAATTTAATTTGTGATGATTATAAAGTAACAGTGCTAGCACTAAGTATCCCGGGAGTGTGTAAAGATGGAAAAGTTGGAATTTGTGATTTTGAAGCGTTACGAAATTGTGAGTTGTTAAAGCTGCTGAAAGAGCATTTCAATCTTGATATAATAATGGACAATGATGTTAATGCGGCTAGCATAGGGTTTGGAATTCATTATCCAAATGCTAACAATTTAGCGTTAATGTATCAGCCTAAGATTAAATATGTTGGATGTGGTATTTTAATTAATCATCGATTATGCAGCGGATATTCTAACTTTGCGGGTGAACTATCATATTTGCCGTTTATGAGCCATCATGAGCAAGATGAAATGTTGTTTAAAGCTCCAAATGATTTACTATTAAAACAATTAGCAACGATTTGTTGTGTTATCAATCCGGAAATTATTGGTGTTTGCAGTGATGTATTTAAAGAGTTTGATTCGAGTCAATTAATTAATTATTTACCCGCAGAACATTGGCCTAAAATTATTGATATCGATAATTTAGATCAATTAATTAAAGATGGATTGTATAGTTTAGGAATTGAAGTATTAAAAAATAAAATGCGAAAGAGAGATAGATAAATGGAAAAGTATATTGATTTACACATGCATTCAAAATATAGTGATGATGGTGAATTTACTCCGACTCAATTAGTTGAACAATGCCACAAAGCAGGAATTAAGGTTATGGCAATTGCTGATCATAATAGTGTTAAAGCGATTGATGAAGCGAAAGAAGCAGCAGCTAAATTAAATATTAAATATATTCCTAGTGTCGAAATTGACTGTACTTATAAGGGAATCAACCTACATGTTTTAGGTTATGGGGTTGATTATCATCATGCGGATTTCGTGACGTTAGAAGAAAATGTATTGAACCAAGAACTAGCATGTTCAAAAGAAAAGGTAAAATTAACAAATATGTTAGGTTTTGATGTTGATCAAGCAGCGTTAGATGCTTTAAGTGATAATGGTGTTTATACGGGGGAAATGTTTGGTGAAGTATTATTAAATGATCAACGTTATAATGAAAATTCTTTATTAAAACCATATCGTAGCGGGGGAGAACGTAGCGATAATCCATATGTTAATTTTTATTGGGATTTCTATGCTCAAGGGAAACCATGTTATACAGAAATAGTTTATCCGACTTTAAAAGAAACGATTGATTTAATCAAGAGGCATGGAGGAACAGTTGTTTTAGCTCATCCTGGGAATAATTTAAAAGGTAAATTTGAGATTTTTGATGAGATGGTGGAATTAGGTGTAGAAGGGGTTGAAGCTTTTAGTAATTATCATAGTCCTGAAACAGTTGAATATTTCTATCAAGCAGGAAAAAAACATCAGATTTTGATTACATGTGGTAGTGATTATCATGGTAAAACTAAGCCGGCAATTGAGCTTGGTGAATGTCGCTGTACGATCGATGAACATGATATTGAAAATCAATTAAAAGAATATAAATTAATCTAATTATAAGAGCGTAATGGAGCGCTCTTTTTTATCAAAAATAAATTATAATTGTTCTTTAATTGATACAATCACTGTGCTATAATCGGGGCGTATAAAAGGGGATCAGTAACATGGATATAAAAAAGAAGAAATGCTTGATTAGCTTTGGTGCTGTGTTTTTATCATCGTTAATCATGGCTTTTGCAACAAAAAATTTAGTTCGGCCAGCCGGGATTTTATCAGGCGGATTTATGGGAATCGCAATAATGATCGATATGATTGCTGAACTAATCGGGCACAATATACCTACTTCAATTGGCTTATTGTTTTTAAATATCCCAGTAGCTTTATTTTGTGCAAAAAAAATATCACCACGATTTGTTTTCTTTTCGCTTTTGCAGGTTGGTCTGACATCGTTGTTTTTACCATTGATGCCACAAGTTCCATTATTTGATGACAAGATATTAAATGTTATTTTTGGTGGATTTATGTTTGGCGGAAGTATTGTAATTGCTTTGAAAGGTAATGCTTCAAGTGGTGGAACCGATTTTATAGCATTGTATGTTTCCAATAAGAGCGGAAAGGAAATCTGGAATCAAGTGTTCATTTTTAATACAATAATGTTGTGTGTATTTGGATATATTTTTGGTTTTGAGGCAGCAGGATATTCAATTTTATTCCAATTTATGTCAACAAAAACAGTTTCTAATTTTCATACCCGTTATAAACGTGTAATGATGCAGATTTTCACAAAAAACAAAGATGATGTTATGGCAATATATTGCAAAAATTTTCATCATGGGATTACAGCTTTAGATGGAATGGGTGGATATTCTAAGACGCCGGTTTCTATGTTAACGGCAATTGTTTCAAGTTATGAGGTTGATGATGTTGTTACTGCTTTAAAAGAAGTTGACCCCAAGATAATTATTAATGTAAGTAAGTCAGAAAAATATGTTGGTCGTTTTTACAATGCACCATTATAAAAATAATCCCGTTAGTTTAACTGGCGGGATTATTTGGTATTAGTATTTTGACAATAAAGTAACCTTCATCTTCTTCGAATTTAATTAAACCTTGGTAATGGTTGACTAATAGTCGTACGTTATTAATACCAATTCCATGATGCTCAGAGTCAACTTTAGTTGTATTTAAATCTGGATTAGCAGCTAGAACACTATCTTTGATACTGTTTTTAATACTAATAAAATAATACTCTGGTTTTGTCCCGATAGAAACCCAAAGTTGTTTATTGAAATTTGAATCGCAATTTTCAATTGCGTTGTCAATTAAGTTTCCCACAATAATAAAGAAATGGGCATCTTCCAGTGGACCAATGGTATTATGACAACTAGTTATAAGGTGAATCTCTTTATCCTTTATTTGATTAACTTTTTGTAATAATAAATAATCTAATAATTCATTTCCAGAAGATTGAACAAAGTTATTGCTATTTAAATTATGATTATATTCATTGATGATTTTAAAAGCTTCATTATAATTTTTATTAGTTAGTTGATATTTTATGGCATTAAAGACATGGATAATATCATGTTTCCAATTTCTTAGTTGTTGATAATTATTTTCATTGATACTTTGAATAGTTTCTAAGTTTTCAATTTTCATACTTTTTCGTTGTAATTCGAGAATACGATATTGTTCGCGCTGGGCCTCAAAGAATACAAAACAAAGACAGATTGTTAGGGCATCAATAAGCAATAATAGCAATGTTAGAGTGGAATTAAGATTATCCCCATAAAATATGTAATCAACAGTAACGCTGTAAATAAAGTTTAATAAAACAATTGAAATTGTAATATATT
Organism: Thomasclavelia ramosa DSM 1402; assembly: GCF_014131695.1. Classification (NCBI taxonomy): domain Bacteria; kingdom Bacillati; phylum Bacillota; class Erysipelotrichia; order Erysipelotrichales; family Coprobacillaceae; genus Thomasclavelia; species Thomasclavelia ramosa. Next base: position 2,957,881 of record NZ_CP036346.1, on the reverse strand, counting down.
TAAGTACTTGACTTTCTAAAAAATAATACTTTTTAATATGACTGGCTGTTGCAAGTACGAGAACAAGTAAGATTGGTTTTGAAATCATAGCCATTAAATGATAACCGTCAACTGAATCGATTGGAAATTTGGCTAGTAAAGTAGAGAAACAAATTGATAAAGTAGTTGCTACATTAACAAGAGTATTAATGAACAAAGCGATAAAGATATTTTGTAAATAATTCGCTTTATTTAGAAAGTGTGAATAGGAAAAGAGAATTAGAATTGAAAGAACAATCATTATTATTTCGGGTGATGATGTAAAATTACATGCTGTTATGACTCCCGAATAAAAGAGAGAGGCAATCAAATAGGTGGAAAATTTCCTGTTAAATAATTTGTATACAAATAATGTGCAAATAAAAGCTTCAGTAATATTTATAATTAAATCAAAATAGCTCATAGTAACCCCCAAATATAGCTTTGATAGTGTTTTTCGAAATGTTTATTATATCCTAAGGATATGATTAGTTCGATATTATTTTTTAAACAAATTTTATTCTTTTTAATATCTTTTATATGTAACATATTTATTATAGTAGAACGATTAATGCGTACTAATCCATTAGAAAGGTGGGATTTTTCAATGTTTCCTATAGTGTCACGAATACAAATAGATTTTTTGTTTTCATATAAAAAGATATAACATAAGTGATCTTCTACAATGATGTAATAAATATCTTTGATGCGAATATTTTTCTTCCGATCGTAAATATAACCAGTAATAAATTTATCATTCTTTTTCAATGATTTAAATAACTGATTACAGACATTGATTATTTCTATTTTAATATTTTGTTTATTAATAAACTGAAATGGATGAATATTGTATGCGTTTGCGCGATAATCATTATTATTAGTAACAACTATAATTTTTGTTTCATAATAATTATTAAGACGTTCGGCAAATGAAAAACCATCTTCTTTAGGCATTTCGATATCTAAGAAGATAGCGTCATAAAAAATACTCAAATCAAAATTCAATGAATTATTATAAACATCAAGTTTATATTCAATATTATGAAGCTGACATTCCTTTTCTAATGTCGATAGGATTAATTTTTGGTCAAAATGATTATCATCAATAATTGCAAACTTATACATAGTTATTTCTCCTTTAGTGACTATTATATACGAAACTTGACGATTCGCGAAATAAAATAGTACTTTACGACATATATATTGTATTAATTTGGTGTTATGATATTGTGATGAAAGGAGATGTGGTTATGATTGATAGTTTATCAAATAAGTTAGTGAATTATTTAGACAAAGGTAATTATTTAGATGAGGATAAAGAAATATACCTTCATGGAGCTAAGCTGATTATTTCTGAAGTGATTGGGACGTTGCTGCTTTTATTTTTGGGTTTAATGACTAATCATTTTATTGAAGCAGTTGTTTATGAAATTGTTTTATCAAGCACAAGATCAATTTTAGGCGGGTATCATTGTAAAAGTTATGCCGCTTGTATTTGTACATATGCTGGTTTTTTCTTGGCGGGTGTTATATTTTTAAATTATTATCATTTTACATTAATGACAATATTAATAGTGTGTTTGATTGGTTCAATTAATATTTTAGCTTTAGGTCCAGTAGATAACGTGAATAAAGTTGCGAGTAAAAAGAAGAAAGATGTATTCATACGTTATTCAAAAATAGTCTTAATAATTTATCTAACAATAATAGCGGCATTATTCCATATTCATAATGGATATTTAGACATAATGGTTTATATATTTATTGTGATTAATCTACTAATGTTGGGAGGGAAGATTGATTATGAAAAATCTAAAAAGTAAAGTATTAAAAGTTTTAAGTTCAGGTTTATTTTTAGTTGCTGTTCAAGCGGTAAGTGTATATTCACAAAGACATATTTATCAAGAACAAGAACCTGAGGCATTAAAGAAATACGACAGATATTAATAAGAAAAGGATTGAGATAAATTGCGTATCTCAATCCTTTTTTGTATGCCGGGCATGGCATATATCTAGGTGGTGAAAGTCCACTATGGGGGTGCCAACCACTAGCCAATATCAAGGGTGTCTATCGTGAGGTGGAATCTGAAAGAAGATGGAGGCAAAATCTTGGTCCGAGGAACATGAATCACATCAGGCATATAATGGGGACGAGTGTGCAAAGCAACATGAAGTCATAAGAGGTTGTGGAATGAAACTATTATATGTAAATGTGGCAGATATATGGAAGGAAAGAGATATGACATTATCCTGGGAGGTCTCATGATGGAGAAATCCTAGTAATAATGAATCATGGGAAGTCAGCAGAGGTCGTAGTAGCAAAGAAGTGGCTGTAATGGTCATGGAGCGAAGGCCCGAAAGAAGAATACAGGGGAAGTGAGTATAATGGATAGCGAAAGAAATGGAGGTAACGGAAATATGAAAACTGATAATGCATTGCTTGAACAGATGCTTAGTGATACTAATCTAGGACTAGCATTTACACAAGTAAAACGAAACAAAAGTGCAAGTGGAGCAGATGGGAGTAGATGAACTTAAAGGTTATCTAGAAGAAATTAAGGACAGTATACGTAACAAGACATATAAGCCAGAACTTGTACGAAGAGTAGAAATACCTAAACCTGATGGCGGAGTACAAAATTTAGGAGTACCAACAGTACTTGATAGATTTGTTCAACAAGCCATAGCCCAAGTATTAATACCTATCTACGAATCAATATTTAGTGACAATAGTTTTGGCTTTAGACCAAATAGGTGTTGCGAAATGGCAATTATCAAAGCGTTAGAATATATGAATTAAGGCTTTCAGTAGGTAGTAGATATAGACTTGGAAAAGTTCTTTGATACAGTTAATCACGATAAACTCATCTCACTTGTCATGAAGGGTGTAAAAAGTGAGGAGATAGTATCTCTAATTAGAAAATTCCTAGTGAGTGGAATTATGATTGATAATGAATATAGAGAGTCAGTCGTAGGAACACCACAAGGGGGAAATCTAAGTCCCCTACTCAGTAACATAGTTCTCAATGAACTAGATAAAGAAATGGAAGCACGAGGGCTAAGATTCACACGTTATGCAGACGATTGTATTATATTAGTGGGTAGCAGTAAAGCCGCCGATAGAGTAATGGAAAACATTAGTAAATTCATAGAAAAGAAACGTAGATTTAAGGTAAACATGACTAAAAGCAAAATTTTGAAACCTAATGATATTAAATATTTAGGATTTGGTTTCTACTATGACTCTTTTTCATCTATGTGGAAAGCAAAACCACATGAGAAAACTGCAAACAAAATTGAAGAAACTAACAAATAGAAGTTGGTCAGTATCTTGGGAATATAGAATACTTAAGATAAGACAACTGATAGTTGGATGGATTAATTACTATCGGATAGAAAATTTTATGGGTGTATGTAGAAAACTAGATAAACAAATAAAATTTCGAATAAGAATGTGCCTTTGGAAGAAGTGGAAGACGAACAAAAGCAGGGAAAAGCAACTAATAAAATTAGGAGTATTACCATGGCAAGCAAAGACTTAGGCAAACTGTCGTGAGTCATATGCAAGATGTGCAAGCACATTTCTACAAACAAAAATAACAAACAATTTACTATATAAAAAAGGGCTACCATCAATGGTAGTCCAGTATCAGTTAAAACATATTTCAATATAGATTTAAACCGTCGTACGGCACGTACGGTGGTGTGAGAGGTCGAAAATAAATATAAAATTATTTATTTTCTCCTACTCGATTATTTTATTAAATTGTTTTCTAATAAAAAGTTATAAGCAACATCTTTTGTTTTTTGTTTTTCTTCATCTACTTTATAATTTAGGTCTACCATTACTTCTTCGTTTAGATAATTTTGTAATTGATTAACTAATTCAATGATTTCTGGACATTCATCTTTGATTCTTTGATTAATGATCGGAATAGCATTGTATGGTAAGAAGAAGTTTTTGTCATCAGTTAACACCTTTAAGTCAAATTTCTTTAATAGTCCATCAGTAGAAAAAGCATCAACTAGATCACATTCATTATTAACTAATGCTGTATATCGAGGTGAACCGTCAATTGGGATAACTTCTTTAAACTGAAGTGGATATGTTTCTTGTAAACCGACTAAGCAGTCTTTTCTTTCAACAAATGTTAATGTTGGTGAAAAGATTAATTGATTAGAAACTTTACATAGATCACTAATTGTTTCGATGTTATATTTATCAGCAGTTTGCTTGCTCATTGCTAAGGTATAAGTGTTGTTAAATCCTAGTGGTTCTAAAACGGTAAAATTATATTGTTTTTTCATTTCGTCTTTGACTGTGTTGTAGACAGCTTCTACGTCACTGTTAGGCTCAAGGCCGAGAACACTACCGTAAATAGTTCCTGTATAATCGACATACATATCGACATCACCAGTTTTCATCGCATCTAAGACGATTGACGAAGAGCCAAGTGATAATGACTGGTTTACTTCTACATCGGTATTTTTTTCAATCAAATACTTTAACATATAGTTCAATATTTCTTGTTCAGAAAAGTCCATACTACCAATATTGATTGTGATTTTATCGCTAGTTTTGCCTAAATTAGTATAAACAAAACTTCCAGCTAGACAGATACAAGTAGCGATAATAACGATCTTATCAATAAGTTTTTTTCCTTTGCTTTGTGGACTGGCTAGTTGATTGCATTTAGGGGTAACTAAGACTTCTAAAATTGAAAAAATATAATCAATCAATAATGCTAAGATACAGGCAGGAATAGCTCCGGCTAGAATCTGTGCATTATTTACTGTTCGGATTCCCGCATAGACTAAATACCCTAATCCTCCGGCACCAATAAAAGCTGCTAGAGTCATTAACCCGACTGAACTGACTGCTGAGATTCTAACTCCGGCCATGATAACAGGTGCTGCTAAAGGAATTTGAACTTTATAAAGAACTTGCATTGGTGTTAATCCGATTCCTTTAGCTGCTTCAAGGGTATCGCTATTAATGCTATCCAATCCAGCTACGGTATTTTTTATAATTGGTAATAACGAATACAAGATAACCATTACAATCGCTGGTTTTGTTCCTATTCCTAATAAAGGAATCATGAATCCTAACAAGGCCATTGATGGAATTGCTTGAATAATATTTGCAATTGCCATGACTGGTTTTTTTGATGGTTTAAAATAAGTAATAATGATTCCTAGTGGAACTCCAATTAAAATTGAAATAATAATAGCAAGAATCGTTAGTTGAATATGATCGATAAAGAGTCCGAAGATAGTTGAAAAGTTTTGACTAAAGTAATTAATAAATTCATTCATTTTAATCATCCTCACTTTCATCATATTTCTTTGATAAAGTGGTTACTAATGTACTCTTAGTAATTAATCCAACTAATTTGTTTTTATCATCAACTACTGGCAAAGTGTAAATATTACTGCTGTTAGCTAGATTGATGACATCAACGATAGATTCATCGGGTTTAACTGATAAACATTCGGTATGCATTACCTCATCGACCTTTTTATCACGATTCTTTTCTCTAGCTGCTTGATTAGCATCAAGAATTCCTAAAAAGTTTTGATGATTATCAACGATCATCAAACTATCAACTTTATAATTATACATAATGTTTACAGCTTTGATACATTTTAAATTGACATTACAAGTAATTGGCTTATCAATCATGATATCAGCTACCTTGATTAATTCTGGCGAATCCCATATTCGTTTTTTTCCAACGAAGTTATGAACAAAATCATTAGCAGGATGCTTTAAAATTTGTTCAGGCGTATCAAATTGTTGGACACGGCCATCAGACATAATACAAATTCGATCAGCCATCTTGATTGCTTCAGCCATATCATGAGTTACAAAAATAATGGTTTTATGTAGCTTGTTTTGTAACGTTAGCAACTCATCTTGGAGTTGTTCTCTGGTGATTGGATCAAGAGCACTAAATGGCTCATCCATTAAGATGATCTCTGGATCACTGGCGAACGCTCGGGCAACTCCGACCCTTTGCTGTTGACCGCCACTCATTTGAGTAGGGTATAAGTTCATATACCCTTCTGGATCGAGTCCTACCATATCCAATAGTTCAACAACCTTGGTGGCAAGGCTGGGATCCTTCTTGTTTTTTAATTTTGGTATTAATTCGATGTTTTCTTTGACAGTCATATGGGGAAATAATCCTGTCTGTTGAATTACATAACCAATATTTCGTCTTAAATCAATTTCGTCTTCTTTGCTGATGTCTTTACCGTCAACATAGATAGCCCCACGAGTAGGCTTGATCAAGCGGTTGATCATTTTTAAAGCGGTAGTTTTACCACAGCCACTAGGACCGATGATACAAACGAATTCTCCCTTATCAATTGAAAACGAAACGTCTTCTAGTACATGTTTGTCCTTAAAAGACTTATAGATGTTTTTAAATTCAATCATTTAATCATTCCCTTCTTAAGTACCTATTATATCACAGAAAATGTGTACTTTATGTGAATATGGTAATTTACTTCTATTGTTGTGATAATAAATTAGCATGATTTCATCAATAAAATTGTTTATTGATGGGGTGTTCAACAGCATAAAAACCGCCGTTGAAGCTGTATGCGTGATAACCACAGCGCGTTAATTTTTGAGCTAGATCAAGGGATCTTTTGCCGCTGTAACAGATTAAATAAATAGGTTTATCTTTGGGGAATTGTGGTGGAGTGGCGATAAAAGTATCGTAAGGGATATTGATGAACTTGCGCAAATGAATTTTATTAAATTGTAAAGGATCTCTTAAATCGATAAATGTATAATCATGTTTTAGTAATTCGGGTAATTTGTCGACACTGATTAATTGGCTGTTTTCCATATATTTCACCTCATTATATTGTATGAAATTAATTGAAAACAATGAATAACAGTGATATAATTCAGCCATGGAGGAATATTAAAGATGGATAAAAAAACAATCAAAGATATCGAAGTCGCTGGAAAAGTAGTTTTATGCCGTGTTGACTTCAACGTACCAAGAAACAAAGAAACTGGAGAAATTACAAATGATAATCGTGTGGTAGCTGCTTTACCTACAATCAATTATCTATTAGAACAAGCTCCAAAATGTGTAGTTTTATTCTCACACTTAGGAAAAGTAAAAACAGAAGAAGACAAAGCTAAAAATGATTTAGCTGTTGTAGCTCCTTGTTTAGAAAAACATTTAGGAAAACCTGTTACTTTTGTTAATGCAACAAGAGGACCGGTATTAGAAGATGCAATCAAAAATGCTGCTGATGGAGCAGTAATCTTAGTACAAAATACTCGTTATGAAGCTGGTGAATCTAAAAATGATCCTGAATTAGGTAAATATTGGGCTTCTTTAGGTGATGTATTTGTTGAAGATGCATTTGGTTCTGTACATAGAGCACATGCTTCAACTGCTGGTATCCCTGCTCACTTACCAAGTGCAGCTGGATTCTTAGTTGAAAAAGAAATCGCTTATATTGGAAAAGCTGTAAATGATCCTGAAAGACCAATGGTCGCAATTTTAGGTGGAGCTAAAGTTTCTGATAAAATCTTAGTTATCGAAAACTTATTAAAAGTTGCTGATAAAGTTATCGTTGGTGGAGGTATGTGCTATACTTTCGCTAAAGCTATGGGTCATAACATTGGTAACTCTTTAGTTGAAGATGACAGAATTGAAATCGCTAAAGAATTAATTGCTAAAGCCGGAGATAAATTAATCTTACCAATCGATTCAATTTGTTCTGATAAATTTGCTGTAGATGGTGATATCAAAGAATGTGGTGAAGATGTACCTGATGGATACATGGGATTAGACATCGGACCTAAATCTGTTGAATTATTCAAAGAAGCATTACAAGGTGCTAAAACTGTAGTATGGAATGGCCCAATGGGTGTGTTCGAAATGGAACCATTTGCTAAAGGAACAATTGCTGTATGCGAAGCTTTAGCTAACTTAGATGGTGCTAATACTATTATCGGTGGTGGAGACAGTGCTGCTGCTGTTATGCAATTAGGATATGCTGATAAAGTTTCTCACATTTCAACTGGTGGTGGAGCTTCATTAGAATATATGGAAGGTAAAGTTCTTCCTGGTATTGCTGCAATCGATGATAAATAATAAGGGGAAATTATAATGAGAAAACCAATTATCGTAGGAAACTGGAAAATGAATAAAACAATCGCTGAAACAAAAGCGTTTGTTGAAGCTGTAGATGCTAAAGTATCAGACAGTGCTGATTGGGGTATTGCTACGCCATACTTAGCTTTACAAGCTGCAAAAGAAGGAACTAAAAAATTATTAGTTGCTGCTGAAAACTGTCATTTCAAAGATAGCGGAGCTTATACTGGTGAAGTTAGTGTTGAAATGTTAAAAGAAATTGGAGTTGAATGGGTAATCCTAGGACATTCTGAAAGAAGACAATATTTTGGTGAAACTGATGAAACAGTTAATGCTAAAATGTTACAAGTATTAAAAAATGATATGACTCCAATCGTTTGTGTTGGTGAAACATTAGAAGAGTACGAAGCTGGAACTACTAAAGATGTTGTTAAAACTCAAACAGTTGCTGCCTTCAAAGATGTTTGCCCTAAATGCGCAGGACGTACTGTGATTGCTTATGAACCAGTATGGGCAATTGGAACTGGAAAAACTGCTACTAATGAAATTGCACAAGATGTTTGTGGATATATTCGTAGTGTTGTTGCTGAACTTTACGGTCAAGAAGTTGCTGATCAAGTTAGAATTCAATATGGTGGATCAGTTAAACCAGAAGGATTAAAAACTTTATTAGAACAACCAGATATCGATGGTGCTTTAGTAGGTGGAGCTTCTTTACAAGCTGATTCTTACATTGCAATGATTGAAAACTTAGGATAATAATTGAGAGACTTCATAAAGAAGTCTCTTTTAATATGTATATTTTTATTTAAATAGGGTATAATAAAGAAGGAGTTTTATTAATTAAATTAATAAAGCATATTAGTAACTATTATTGTTAAACTATGCTATAGTGTAGTTGCAAGGGATAGATAAATTAAAAAGGAGGTTTGAAGATGAAATTATTAAAATGTCCAATTTGTGGAAATGTTGTGGAAATGGTTGAGGATCATGGAGTACCATTAATGTGCTGTGGTAAGAAAATGGAAGAGGTTGAAGCAGGTGCGGTTGATGCGGCACTTGAAAAACATGTTCCAGTTTTAAAAGTAGAAGGTGATTGCTTAACTGCTGTTGTAGGGGATGTTTTACATCCAATGACACCAGAACATTTAATTAGTAATATTTGGATTGAATTTGCTGATGGTAGCAATAAGAAGGTCACACTAACTTCTGATGACGAACCAATTGCTAAGTTTAATATTGCTGGTAAAAGTGGTAAAGCTACAGTCTATGAATATTGCAATCTTCATGGATTATGGAAAACAGAAATCGAACTATAGAAACCTCCATTGTGGGGTTTTTATTTTTGTCCGTATATAATAAAAAGAAAGAGTGTTCTGCTGATATTATCTTTACTGTTAGTCTGGGGGTTCCAGTTTTAGGAGTAGTATCAAGTGAATCACTCTTTTTAGTTTAAAATTACGACTAAGGTCGAAGACCACTACCACCTTGAATCGTCATAGTTTCTCCGGTAATGTAGTGACCGGCTTCGCTAGCAAAAAAGACTGCTGCACTTCCAATGTCATTTTCAGGATCAGCAAAGCGTTGCATTGGAATACCTTGAATAGTTTTTTCATATAAGTCAGGGTACTCTTCCTTCCATTTAGTAAGACCTTCAGTCATTGCTAAGGGGCAAATTACATTTACATTAATGTTATCAGGACCCCATTCAGCTGCTGCAACACGGCTTAACCCTCGAATCCCTTCTTTGGCAGCGGCATAAGAAGATTGTCCGAGTTTGCCAAATAGTCCAGCCCCTGAGGCAAAGTTGATAACACTACCATGACTTTCTTTTAAATATGGGTAAGCAGCTCGCATATAAAAGAAGGTTGCGTATAGACCGGAATTAATTGCTAAATCAAAGTCTTCTTTAGTATGGTCTTTTAACATAACGCCAGATTTAGATGCCTGTGCGTTATTTACAACGATATTAATTTTTCCATAATATTTGATGGTTTTGTTAATGACATTATTAACATCATCTTCATTAGCTCCATCAGCAGGAATGCATAGTACATTGATTTGGTATTGAGATTCTAATTTCTCTTTAGCATTGTGTAAAGTATTTCTGTTTCTCCCGGTAATAACTAGGTTAGCCCCGGCTTTAGCAAAGGCTTTTGCTAACCCAAAACCAATACCACGACCACCACCAGTAATAATAGCGACTTTATTTTGTAATGTTTTCATATTATCTCTCCTTTGGTTAGTTATAGCTAACTTATTTGATATATTAGACGTATTTATTAATGTTGTCCAATAATATGCAATAATAATATTCCCGAAAACATTTATTTTATTAGATGAATAAGATAAATGTTTTAGTATAAATCTTATAGTAAAGGAAATAAAGCAGGTTTTATTATTAGCTGATCTAAGATATTTGACCATAAATAAAAATAATTTAGAGAAAAAAATAAAAAAGTATTGCATTTATCGAATAATAATGTATAATCCTTAGTTGACGCAATATGTGTTACTATGCGTGGAAGGACAATGTCCATTTGACCACAGCACGGACAAATTTTATATAGGAGGTATGTCACGTGAGTAAAAAAGTCGCAAGAGTCATGAAGATTCAATTCCCAGCTGGAGGAGCTAAACCAGGTCCAGCATTAGCAGGAGCAGGAATTCAAATGCCTAAATTCTGTACAGCTTTCAATGATCAAACAAGAGATCGTATGGGTGAAACTGTACCAGTAGTTTTGACTATTTATGAAGATAAAGATTTTAGTTTTGTACTAAAAACTGCACCAGCAGCGGAAATGATTAAAAAGGCTTGTGGAATCAAAAAAGGTTCAAGCAATGCCGGAACTACTGAAGTTGCTACATTATCAGCTGAAAAATTAAAAGAAATCGCTGAATACAAAATGCCAGACTTAAACGCTATCGATTTAGAATCAGCAATGAAAATCATCGCTGGTACTGCTCGTAACATGGGTGTTAAAGTAGAAGCATAATTAAAGATTAAATATTAATCGTCATTTGTGGAAGGATAATCCGTTTGACCACTAAGGAGGAAAAATAATGGCAAAGAAAAGTAAAAGATATCAAGAAGCTGCTAAATTAATTGAAAAAGGTAAAGCTTATTCAATCGAAGAAGCAGTTGCATTAGTAAAAGAAACTAGTAAAGTTAAATTTGATGCCGCAGTTGATGTTGCATTTAGATTAGGAGTAGATCCTCGTCAAGCTGATCAACAATTACGTGGGGCATTAGTATTACCAAACGGTACTGGTAAGTCTAAAAAAGTTTTAGTTGTTACTGAAGGACCTAAAGCTCAAGAAGCTAAAGATGCTGGAGCTGATGTTGTTGGTGGTAAAGAAATTTTAGAAGACATCAAAAAAGGATGGTTAGATTTTGAAGTAATGATCGCTACTCCTGATATGATGGCTGAATTAGGTAAGTTAGGTCGTATTCTTGGACCTAAAGGATTAATGCCTAACCCTAAAACAGGAACAGTAACTATGGATGTTGCTAAAGCTGTTAAAGAAACAAAAGCTGGTAAGGTAACTTACCGTACAGATAAAGAAGGAAATGTTCAAATGACAATTGGACGTGTTTCATTTGATAATGATAAATTAGTAGAAAACTTTACAGCAATCTATGATTTATTAGTAAAAATCAAACCTTCTACTTCAAAAGGTGTTTATATGAAAAACATCGTTGTCTCATCAACTATGGGACCTAGCATTAAAATCGCAGCCGCTAAATAGTAGCTGCTAAACAAGGCGCAATCAATATACCCAAGACAGTAACTGGGAAACCTTAATTTGTTACCGAGGTGTTAAAGAGATATATATTATATATTGACTTTGACTCTCGTTTAAACGAGAGTTTTAGTTTGAGTATATTGTTGCATATATAAAAATTTACAGGAGGTGTGACAATGTCAGCAGAAGCAATTAAAGCAAAAAGCGCATTAGTCGAAGAAATCGCTGCTAAATTGAAAGGAGCTCAATCTGCAGTTGTAGTTGAATATCGTGGTTTATCTGTCGCAGAAATGACAGAATTACGTAACAACTTACGTGCAGAAGATGTTGAATTAAAAGTTTATAAAAACTCATTAGTTCAAAGAGCTACTGTAGCAACAGAATATGAAGGACTTAATGCAGAATTAACAGGACCAAACGCAATTGCACTTGGTAATAGCGATGCTGTAGCACCAGCAAGAGTAATCGCAAAATTCGCGAAAGATCATGAAGCTTTAGTAATTAAAGCGGCAGTGGTTGAAGGTAAATTATTAACAGTGGATGAAGTTAAAGAAATTTCTAAATTACCTAACCGCGAAGGTATGTACTCTATGTTACTTGGAATGTTACAAGCACCAGTTAGCAAGTTTGCACGCGTAGTAAAAGCTGTTGCAGAAGCTAAACCAGAAGATGGTAGCGCAGCAGCAGAAGAAGCAGCACCAGTTGAGGAAGCTGCACCAGAAACACCAGTTGTTGAAGAAACAGCTGAAGAAACAAAAGAAGAAACAGCTGAATAATCAGCTATATAAATTGGAGGAAAATAAACATGGCAAAATTAACACATGAAGATATCTTAGCTTACTTAGAAGAAGCTACAATCTTAGAATTAAATGATTTAGTAAAAGCAATTGAAGAAAAATTTGACGTAACTGCTGCTGCACCTGTAGCTGTAGCTGCTGCTGGAGCTGAAGAAGCTGCTGGAGAACCTGCTAACGTAACTGTTACATTGACAGAAGCTGGTGGAACTAAAGTTGCTGTAATCAAAGCTGTAAGAGAAATCACTGGATTAGGATTAGTTGATGCTAAAGGTTTAGTTGACAAAGCACCATCTGTAATCAAAGAAAACATTCCTGCTGCAGAAGGAGCAGAAATTAAAGAAAAATTAGAAGCTGCTGGAGCTTCTGTAGAAGTTAAATAATTTATATTTGACTAAATAAAGAGCCCTTCGGGGCTCTTTTATCTTGGAGGACATATGAAACATTACTATACAAATAATGAAGATTTAATTAGTGAACCAGAACAATTTATTTTTACTTATCGTGGTAAAGAACTAATATTTACTAGTGATCATGGAGTTTTTTCTAAAAAAATGATTGATTTTGGATCACGAGTTTTATTAGATGCAATTGAATTAGATGAGGGTAAATCTACTTTATTGGATGTGGGGTGCGGTTACGGCACTTTTGGGGTTGCTCTTAAAAGTGCTTACCCGGCTTTGGAAATCGATATGATTGATGTGAATGAACGGGCCTTGTTATTAGCAAAACAGAATCTAGCTGCTAATAATTTAGAAGCTAATGTTTATTTAAGTAGTGTTTATGAAAATGTTACTAATAAATATGATGTAATTGTTACAAATCCTCCGATTCGGGCTGGAAAAGAAACTGTTACAAAAATTTTAGTTGAAGCTAAAGAACATTTAAATCTTCATGGAGAAATTTGGGTTGTGATTCAAAAGAAACAAGGGGCGCCATCAGCTAAGAAGAATCTAGAAAGTGTTTTTGGTAATGCAAATGTCGTAAAAAAGGATAAAGGATATTATATTTTAAAAGCTATTAACAAGTAAATTTACTTGTCAATAGTTTTTTTGATATTTTTTTATTTTTTTGTTGACTTTAAAATATCCTTGTGATAGAGTATTAAAATGCCTATTAATGTTTAAAATCAAGCGCTTTTGCGCGCTCTAAAACATGTTGATAGAGAAATATAAAGGGGTGGAGTTAATACGTGGAAAACAAAATAACTGAAGCAAAAAGCAAGATTACTCGTCGTAATTATTCAAGAATTAGTGGATCTTTAGAACTTCCAAATTTAGTAGAAATTCAAACAAATTCATATAAATGGTTTAAAGAAGTAGGTATTAAGGAAGTATTTGAAGATATCTACCCAATTACTAACTTTAACGAAACATTGTCGTTAGAATTCGTAGATTGTACATTTGATGAAGCAAAATATTCAGTCGAAGAGAGCAAAGACCGTGATGCTAACTATGCTGCACCAATTAGAGCATCTTTACGTTTAGTTAATTCTGGTACTGGTGAAATTAAAGAACAAGAAGTATTTATGGGAGATTTCCCATTGATGACTGACTCAGGAACTTTCATCATTAACGGTGCTGAACGTGTTATCGTATCACAATTAGTTCGGTCTCCAGGGGCATATTTTGCTGATGCCTTAGATAAAAGTGGTAAAACAGTATTTAATGGGAGTATTATCCCTTCAAGAGGTACTTGGCTAGAATTTGAAACAGATGCTAAGGATGTTTTAAACGTGCGTATCGATCGTAATAGAAAGATGCCGGGAACTGTATTATTAAGAGCTTTAGGTCTTTCAAGTAACGATGAAATCATCGATGTTTTTGGTGAACACGAGTATATCATCAACACTTTAGCTAAAGATAATACAACTAATACTGAAGAAGCTTTAATTGAAATTTATAATAAATTAAGACCAGGTGAACCAGCAACATTAGAAGGTGCTAACAACTTATTATATACGCGTTTCTTTGATTGTAAACGTTATGATCTAGCTAAAGCTGGACGCTTTAAGTTCAGAAAAAAATTGAGCCTTTTAGATCGTATTGCGGGACGTATTTTAGCAGAAGATTTAGTTGATGTTGACGGAAATGTAGTATACCCAGAGGGTACTGTAGTTACTCAAGAAGTTAGTGATACAATTAAACCAATTTTTGAAGCTGGAGCTCATACACGTGAACTTGATACCAACCCTAGATTAGAATCAAACGGTGTGATCCAAGTATTAGATGTTTATGTAGATGATACTAAAACTAAAAAGATGCGAGTTATTGGTACTGATTTATCTTTAGATAGTAAGTTTGTTACTATTTCTGATATGATGGCTGCTTATTCATATATGTTTAACTTAGTAGATATCTATGATGCGTTAGATTTAACAGCTGAAGATCGTGTTAACTTAATGGCTCGGATTGGATTATTAGATGATATTGACCATTTAGGTAATCGTCGTGTTCGTTCTGTTGGTGAATTAATTCAAAATCAATTTAGAATTGGTTTATCAAGAATGGAACGGGTTGTAAAAGAAAGAATGTCATTGTCTGAAGTTGATTCAATTACACCACAATCACTTACTAATATTCGTCCGTTAACTGCGGCAATTAAGGAATTTTTCTCTTCTTCACAATTGTCTCAATTTATGGATCAAATCAATCCCCTTGCCGAACTTACTAATAAACGTCGTTTATCAGCATTAGGGCCTGGTGGTCTAAGCCGTGATCGTGCTGGTTATGAAGTCCGTGACGTACATGCGTCTCACTACGGAAGAATTTGTCCAATTGAAACACCTGAAGGTCCAAACATCGGGTTGATTTCAACATTAGCTTCTTATGCTAAAATTAATCAATATGGGTTTATTGAAACGCCATATCGTAAAGTAAATAATTGTGTTATTGATGAACATGATGTTCGTTATTTAACTGCTGATGAAGAAAAAAATTATATTATTGCGCAAGCAAATGTTAGAACTGATAAAGATGGTACGATTCTAGATGCCCAAGTTATTGCTCGTCACTTAGGAGAAAATATCATGGCTAAGCGCGAAGAAGTAGATTATATCGATATTTCACCAAAACAAATTGTATCGGTTGCTACTTCTTGTATTCCGTTCCTTGAAAATGATGATGCTACTCGTGCTTTAATGGGTGCCAACATGCAACGTCAAGCTGTACCATTGTTAAATCCACATACGCCATTTGTTGGAACTGGGATGGAGCATCAGGCAGCTCGTGATTCAGGTGCGGCAGTAGTATCACGTGAAGATGGAATTGTAACATATGTTGATGCTAAAAAAGTAATTGTTGAAGATAATGAAGGGGTTGAACATCGCTACCGTTTATCTAAGTTTAAGATTTCAAACAACGGTACATGTATTAACCACAAACCAATCGTTAAGACTGGGGAAAAAGTATTGAAAGGTCAAGTTTTAGCTGATGGTCCGGCTATGGAACAAGGTGAACTTGCTTTAGGACAAAACGTATTAGTAGGATTCATGGAATGGAATGGATATAACTATGAAGATGCGGTTATTATGTCTGAAAGATTAGTGAAAGATGATGTTTATACATCTGTTCATATTGATGAGTATGCAATCGAATGTCGTGATACTAAATTAGGGCCTGAAGAAATTACTCGTGACATTCCTAACGTTGGGGATGAAGCTCGTAAAAACCTAAATAGTGACGGGATCATTATGATTGGTGCTGAAGTTAAAGAGGGTGACATTCTAGTTGGTAAAGTAACACCAAAAGGTCAAGCTGAGCTTTCGGCAGAAGAAAAATTATTACTTGCAATCTTTGGAGAAAAATCTCGTGAAGTTAAAGATAATTCATTAAGAGTTCCTCATGGTGGGGCTGGAATCGTTCATGACATTAAAGTATTTGAAAGAAAAAATGGTGATGAATTACAACCAGGTGTTAATAAAGTTGTTAAAGTTTATATTGTTCAAAAGAGAAAAATTTCTGAAGGGGATAAAATGGCAGGACGTCATGGTAATAAAGGGGTAATCTCTAAAATTTTACCAATTGAAGATATGCCACACTTAGAAGATGGAACACCATTGGATATTATGTTAAACCCATTAGGGGTACCTTCTCGTATGAATATCGGGCAAGTACTTGAATTACATTTAGGTTATGCTGCTCGTCAATTAGGTTTATATATTGCAACACCAGCCTTCGATGGTTTACATCCAAGTGATCTAGAAGATATCATGGCTGAAGCAGGAATGTCTAAAGATGGTAAACAACCTGTTATTTCTGGTCGTACTGGTGAATATTTTGATAATAATATCTCAGTTGGAATCATGTATATGATTAAATTAGCCCACATGGTTGATGATAAATTACATGCTCGTTCAGTTGGTCCATACTCACTAGTTACGCAACAACCATTAGGTGGTAAAGCACAAAATGGTGGACAAAGATTTGGGGAAATGGAAGTTTGGGCACTTGAAGCATATGGTGCTGCATATACATTACGTGAAATATTAACAGTAAAATCTGACGATGTTGTTGGTCGTGTTAAGACTTATGAAGCAATTGTTAAAGGACAACCATTACCAGAACCAGGATTACCTGAATCATTTAGAGTGTTAAAGAAAGAATTGCAAGCTCTTGCATTAGATATTCGTCTATTAGATGAAAATGATAATGAAGTAGATATGCGTAATATCGAAGAAGAGGAACATCGTTTCCCTCGTAGTATCGATAAAGATGAAGTGATTGAAACTCCTGAAACAGAAGATGAATTAGAAGAAGAAATTCTTGAGGATGATTTAGATGTTGAAGAAGAGGAAGATTTCGAAGATATCGACGAAGATTTTGATGAAGAATTAGAAGAAATCGAAGAAAGTGAATCATTATAGGAGGAATAAAGATGGCAAATACAAATAAATTCTCAGCAATTCAAATTGGCTTAGCTTCCCCTGAAAAGATTCGCGAATGGTCTTATGGTGAGGTTAAAAAACCTGAAACTATTAACTATCGTTCTCAAAAACCGGAAAAGGACGGATTATTTTGTGAAAAGATTTTTGGTCCTTCAAAGGACTGGGAATGTAGTTGCGGTAAATACAAAAAAGTACGTTATAAAGGTGTAGTATGTGATCGTTGTGGAGTTGAAGTAACTAAATCAGCTGTTCGTCGCGAAAGAATGGGACACATTGAATTAGCAACACCAATCGCTCATATTTGGTATTTGAAAGGAATTCCATCAAGAATGGGACTTATCTTAGATATGTCACCAAAACAATTAGAAGAAATTATTTACTTTGTTTCTTATGTTGTTATTGATAAAGGAAGTACACCATTAGAATACAAGCAAGTATTATCTGAAAGAGACTATCGTAAATGTTTTGAACAATTTGGTCATACTTTTGAAGCCCAAATTGGGGCTGAAGCAATTCAAACATTATTACAACAAGTTGATCTAGATGCTGAATTTGCAAAAGTAACTAAAGAACTTAAAGAAGCTCAAGGTCAAAAGAGAACAAAATTATTAAAACGATTAGAAGCAATTGAGGCTTTTAGAACTTCAACAAATGAACCAGAGTGGATGATTCTTGAAGCTTTACCGGTAATACCACCTGATTTGCGTCCAATGTTACAATTGGATGGGGGGCGTTTTGCTACTTCTGATTTAAACGATTTATATCGTCGTGTTATTACTCGTAATAATCGTTTAAAGAAATTATTAGAACTTGGAACACCTTCTATTATCGTGCAAAACGAAAAGAGAATGTTGCAAGAAGCTGTTGATGCTTTGATTGATAATGGTCGTCGTTCAAAACCGATTACTGGTGCTGGTGGACGTGCATTAAAGTCATTAAGCCATACTCTAAAAGGTAAACAAGGTCGTTTCCGTCAAAACTTACTTGGTAAACGTGTTGATTACTCAGGACGTTCTGTAATCGCAGTTGGTCCCGATTTAAAAATGTATCAATGCGGGATTCCACGTGAAATGGCATTGAATCTATTCAAACCATTCGTTATTAATGGTCTCGTTAGGGATCAATTAGCAACAAATATTAAAGCTGCTGAAAGATTAATTGATAAAATGGATGATCGGATCTGGCCAATTGTTGAAGAAGTTATTCAACAACATCCAGTGTTACTTAACCGTGCACCTACATTGCATAGATTAGGAATCCAGGCATTCGAACCAAAACTAGTTGAAGGGCGAGCAATTCGTCTACATCCACTGGTTACTCCAGCGTTCAATGCCGATTTCGATGGTGACCAAATGGCGGTCCATGTACCATTAGGTGAAGAAGCAATTCAAGAAGCTCGTCAATTAATGCTAGGTTCAAATAATATCTTAGGTCCAAAAGATGGAAAACCAATCGTTACACCATCTCAGGACATGGTATTAGGAAATTATTATTTAACACTTGAAGATGAAGGTGGCTTAGGAGAAGGAACTGTCTTTGCTGATCGTAATGAAGTTGATCATGCTTATTTTGCTAAAACAGTAGAATTACACACTCGTGTAGCAATCAAAGCGTCAGCATTAAAGAATGAAACTTTCACTAAAGCACAAAATGATTGTTATTTAATCACATCTGTTGGGAAAATTTTATTTAATGACATCTTTGATGGTAAATTCCCATTTATTAATGATCCAAGCAGTGAAAACTTAATCGCTACTCCAGATAAATATTTTGTTCCAATGGGAACAGATATTAAAGAACACATTAGAAATCAAAAGATTATTAAACCTTTAAATAAAAAATCTTTAGGAAAGATCATTGATGAAGTGTTTAAACATTCAGCAATGTCTGATACAAGTTTAATGCTTGATAAATTAAAAGACCAAGGTTTCTATTACTCAACAATTGCTGGTACAACTGTATCTGTATACGATATCCAAGTGCCAGAAGCTAAATATGAAATTTTTGAAAAAGCTGATGAAAAACTAGAGCAAATTAAAAAGTTCTATAATAAAGGTAAATTAACTGAATCAGAAAGATATCAAAATGTAATTAAATTATGGACTGACGTTAAAGACGAAGTTCAAGAAGTTGTACGTTTAGAGTTCGAAGCTGATGATCGTAACCCGATCTTCATCATGTCTGATTCTGGAGCCCGTGGATCATTATCTAACTTTACGCAATTAGTAGGTATGCGTGGATTAATGTCAAATCCAAAAGGGGAAACAATTGAGTTGCCAATCAAGTCTTCATTTAGGGAAGGTTTAACAGCATCAGAATTCTTTATCTCTACCCATGGTGCTCGTAAAGGTTCTACCGATACAGCTTTAAAAACTGCCGATTCTGGATATTTAACAAGACGTTTAGTTGATGTTGCTCAAGAAGTAATTATTTCTGAAGAAGACTGTGGAACTGATCGTGGCTTTGTAGTTACAGAATTATACAATAATGATGATAAATCAGTCATTGTACCATTACATGACCGTTTGGTTGGTCGTTATTCACAAAAAGATATTTTCCATCCAGAAACTAAAGAATTAATTATTGCTGGTGGAGAATTAATTACTGAAGCATTAGCTGATGAAATTGTTAATGCTGGAATCACTGCTGTAGAGATTCGTTCTGTTTTAGGGTGTAATGCTAAAGGTGGAGTATGTCGTAAATGTTACGGACGTAACTTAGCTACAGGGGATGTGGTTGAATTAGGAGAAGCTGTAGGTATTATGGCGGCTCAATCAATTGGGGAACCTGGTACCCAATTAACAATGCGTACATTCCATGATGGTGGGGTTGCCGGTGGTGCCGATATTACTCAAGGGTTACCTCGTATCCAAGAGTTATTCGAAGCTCGTAATCCAAAAGCAAAATCTATTATTAGTGAAATCGAAGGAGAGGTTACTAATATTATTGATAACGCTGGAAGAATGGAAGTCGTTATTACTAATGATTTAGAAACGCGTAGTTATTTAGCGCCATACGGTGCTAAAATCCGGGTGAACGTTGGTGATCATGTCAATATTGGAGCTAAAATCACTAAAGGTTCAATTGATCCAAAGGAATTATTATCAGTTGCTGATGTTGAAGCAGTTGAAAACTATATTATTAAAGAGGTTCAAAAGGTATATCGAATTCAAGGTATCGAAATTTCTGATAAACATATCGAAATCATCGTTAAACAAATGCTAAGAAAAATGAAAGTAGTTGAAGGTGGGGAAACAGGTTGTCTACCTGGTACAAATATTAATGTAAACGCCTTTACTGAATTAAATAAACAAGTTTTAAAAGATGGTAAGCATCCAGCAGTAGCTCGTCCAGTATTACTAGGGATTACAAAAGCATCTCTTGAAACTGAATCATTCTTATCTGCAGCATCATTCCAAGAAACTACTAAGATCTTGACCGATGCTTCAATCAAAGGTAAGAAAGATCATTTATTAGGATTGAAAGAAAACGTATTAATTGGTAAGCTATTGCCAGCAGGGACTGGTCTTCGTGGAGCTCTTAAATCACCGGAAAGATTAGCGCGCGAAGCTGAAGAAGCAATGTTAGCGAGTCAAGAAGATATGGATGATTTAATTGATAATGACAATGAAATAGAAATGATGGAACAAGCAGGTTAATCCCTGCTTGTTTTTTATGTTAATAAATTTACTTGCAATGCTAGTTACTAAGTGTTAATATAAACTTGTCACTATATAGTGACAAAGAGCGGTTATGAATGAATCTCAAATCTTGAATTAGGGATGTATTTTGACTCTTTATGGTAAATCACAATTGTGTAGTAAAATAGGGATTTTATTTTTTCATGGTAGTCCTGGCAGTGGGGCACATGCACTTATGCAGTTATCGCCTTTTCAAGAACTTGAGAAATGGTAGCAATGTTTTTATTTTGATCAACGTGGTAGTGGCAAGTCAGAATATGATCTCCGTAACGGCTTAACAATTGAACAAATTACCACCGATGTATTTGCTGTTGTAGAGGTAATGAAAAACAATGGGATATAGAAAAACTGTGGTTCTTTGGGTGGATCGTTTTGAGGTTATTTGGCCTGCTTATGTATAGTATGTTTTTATCAATCGTTTACGGGTCTTGTTTTTAAGCAGCTCGGCGATTATTTTTAATCATCAACAGCCAGTAGAATTCTTTTTTTAATGAAATCTTTTTATGCAAATAAAGTTTGTTCTACCGATAAAGTTCCTACAGCAGCAAGATTAGCACCAGAAGAGTTTTTTTTCATTATCATCAACTCAAGAATTTGTCTTTAGCTCGCTTAATACCTCTAATTCATTGCAACATATTACTGCGATGAGCGACTGGTTTTATTGTTATTATTTTGGTTTCCTATTTGATAATTTAATAGTTTTGACGTTAATCATGCAGGAAAAAGAAAATCCGATTTGTGCTTATCAAAATCTTAATCAGCAAATCGAACTAATAAAAAATGAATTAATTCGATATCTTTTATTTGCTGATTGTGGGGATGCTGTTTTTGAGGATCAAGTAGATGTTTTTGCAGAAGAAATAAACAAATTTATAGAGGAGAAAATAAAATGTTAGTATATATTTGTTGTGCTGGTGGGGCAACATCAAGCTTATTTTGTAAAAAGATTGGGGATGCCTCTAAGGTTCCAACTACAGTGGAAGATATTTTTACAGTATTAAAGAATTATGATGAGTATGATAATAAATATGAGATAATTTTAGCTTATGGACCGGCTGAGTTTTTAAAAGAACGTTGTATTAGGGAATATAATTTAGGTGAAAAAATTTCAAGTATATGGATTGCTCCGCAAGAACGTTTTATGTTGCCGACAATTCAAAAAATATTTGCAAAGTATAATACCCCGGTAGCAGCTATCGATATGAGAACATTTGGAACGATGAATGGTGCTAAAGCATTAGCGGA
This sequence comes from Thomasclavelia ramosa DSM 1402, assembly GCF_014131695.1. NCBI lineage: Bacteria > Bacillati > Bacillota > Erysipelotrichia > Erysipelotrichales > Coprobacillaceae > Thomasclavelia > Thomasclavelia ramosa. The sequence goes on along the minus strand of NZ_CP036346.1, from coordinate 2,935,362 downwards.
TATTCTTGCATTGTAAAGTCTATACAACCACACATAAAAGTTCTATAATAATAAAAATGGAGGTTGGTAAATGTGATTGATTTGAATCAAGTGATGACGTTTACTGAAGCGGCAGATAAATGGGGATTTGCTAATGGCAATACGATTCGTAAGGCGGTTGAAAGAAATAAATTCTTGCCAGCGGAAATTCGTAAAAGTGGAGATGTCTGGTTAACTACCTATGCAGCAATGCTGCGGGTTTTCGGTCAACCAAGAAAATTGGACGAAGTGATTACCTACCAAGAGATTGCTGAATTGATAACGGATGCAGTCTATTTACATAAAAATGTAGATTTAGAGATGAATTCGATTTTCCGACGAATTGCTGGAGCAATTGAAAAAAGGCAAACGATAACGGTAGTTGAGTCTCGAAATAAATCAGAACGAATTTTAATGGTTGTTAAGACAAGAGATGATTTAGAAGCATTTATGAATACTTTAAAGCGTTATTTAGATTCAGTAGATATAAAATTAAAGAAAGAGTAAAAACTGTTTAAATATAAAAAGCGTTTAAATGGTTTTTATTTTGTTTATTAATGATATAATCAATTTTTTTAAAAAAAACAAATAAAATTATTGACATATTTATATTTTTGTAATAATATGAACTACGGTGCCCGCATAGGGGCGCGTTGTTTATTACGAAATATGAAACACCCGGAATCGTGTGTTTAAGTATGGAAGAAAGGAGAACAAGGAATGCCTACAATTAATCAATTAGTTAGACAAGGTCGTAACGACAAAACCACAAAATCAAAATCACCAGCGTTAAACAGAGGTTTTAACTCATTAGCTAAGAAACCAACAACGACTAATTCACCTCAAAAACGTGGTGTTTGTACACGTGTTGCTACTATGACACCTAAAAAACCTAACTCGGCTTTACGTAAATATGCCCGTGTTAGATTATCAAATGGAATGGAAGTAACTGCATATATCCCAGGAATTGGACACAACTTACAAGAACATAGTGTTGTTTTAATTCGTGGTGGTCGTGTTAAAGATTTACCAGGGGTTCGTTATCACATCGTACGTGGTACAATGGACTGTGCTGGTGTTAATGATCGTAAACAAGGCCGTTCAAGATACGGTGCTAAAAAACCAAAAGCTTAAGAAAAATCAAGTATAGGAGGAAAATTAAATGGCAAGAAAAGGTCAAGTTGCTAAAAGAGACGTTCTACCTGATCCAGTGTACAATTCTAAAACTGTATCTAAATTAATCAACAACATTATGCTTGATGGTAAAAAAGGTGTTGCTCAAAACATCTTATATGATGCATTTAAAAAAGTAGAAGAGAAAACTGGAAACCCAGCAATGGAAGTTTTTGATCAAGCAATCAACAACATTATGCCAGTTCTTGAACTTAAAGTTAGACGTATTGGTGGGGCTAACTACCAAGTACCAGTAGAAGTATCTGGTGAAAGAAGAATGACTTTAGGGTTAAGATGGTTAGTAAATTATTCTCGTTTAAGAAACGAAAATACAATGGTTGATCGTTTAGCTAACGAAATTATTGATGCTTCTAACGGAGCTGGTGCTTCTGTTAAGAAGAAAGAAGATACTCATAAAATGGCAGAAGCTAATAAAGCATTTGCTCATTTCCGTTGGTAATATCCAACAAATGATAACGAAAGGAGAAAAATTATGTCTCGTGAATTCTCATTAGAGAAAACTCGTAATATCGGAATCATGGCTCATATCGATGCTGGTAAAACAACAACTACTGAACGTGTCCTTTATTACACAGGTAAGATTCATAAAATTGGAGAAACACATGAAGGTGCTTCTCAAATGGACTGGATGGAACAAGAACAAGAACGTGGTATTACAATCACTTCTGCAGCAACAACTGCACAATGGAATGGATACCGTGTTAATATCATCGATACACCGGGCCATGTAGACTTCACTGTAGAAGTTGAACGTTCATTACGTGTATTAGATGGTGCGGTTACTGTATTAGACTCAAAAGCAGGTGTTGAACCTCAAACTGAAACAGTTTGGCGTCAAGCAACTACTTATGGAGTACCACGTATTGTATTCTGTAATAAAATGGATGCTACTGGTGCTGACTTCATTATGTCTTTAGAATCTTTAGAAAAAAGATTAGGGGTACATGGTGTTGCACTTCAATTACCAATCGGTGCTGAAGATACTTTCGAAGGAATCATCGACTTAATTAAGATGAAAGCTGTTTACTTCGAAGGGACTAAAGGTGAAAACGTAATTTACAAAGATATCCCTGAGGAATATTTAGATCAAGCAAACGAATATCATGCTAAAATGTTAGATGCTGCTGCATCTTATGATGATGATCTAATGATGAAAGTTTTAGAAGAAGAAGAACCAACTGAAGAAGAAGTTAAAGCTGCTATCCGTAAAGGTGTATTGGCTGTAGAATTATTCCCAGTATTATGTGGTTCTGCTTATAAAGACAAAGGGGTTCAACCAATGTTAGATGCAGTTATTGATTTCTTACCTGCTCCTACTGATATTCCTTCAATTAAGGGGATTGATGAAGATGGTAATGAAATTGAAAAACATGCTTCAGACGAAGAACCGTTTGCTGCATTAGCGTTCAAAATTATGGCTGACCCATTTGTAGGAAGATTAACTTTCTTCCGTGTATATTCAGGAACTGTTGATTCTGGATCGTATGTATTAAATTCAACAAAAGATAAGAAAGAACGTTTAGGACGTATTCTTCAAATGCATGCCAATAAACGTAATGAAATCCAAACAGTTTATGCTGGGGATATCGCAGCTGCTGTAGGGTTTAAAAATACAACTACTGGGGATACTATCTGTGACGAAAAGAATTTCGTTATTCTTGAAAAAATGGAATTCCCTGAACCAGTTATTGAACTTGCTATTGAACCAAAAACAAAACAAGATCAAGATAAATTAGGTGTTGGATTATCTAAATTAGCTGAAGAAGATCCAACTTTCAGAACATTTACAAACCCTGAAACTGGTGATACAGTTATCGCAGGTATGGGTGAATTACACTTAGATGTAATCGTTGACCGTTTAAGAAGAGAATACAAAGTAGAAGCTAACGTAGGTGCTCCACAAGTAGCTTATCGTGAAACAATCAAAACAGCTGCTGAATGTGAAGGTAAATATGTTAAACAATCTGGTGGTCGTGGACAATACGGTCACGTATGGATCAAATTTGAACCTAATGAAGGTAAAGGATTTGAATTCGTTGATGCTATCGTTGGGGGATCTGTTCCAAGAGAATACATTAACTCTGTTAAAGTAGGTCTTGAAGATGCTCTTGCAACTGGGATGATTGCTGGATATCCAGTATTAGATGTTAAAGCGACATTATTTGATGGTTCTTACCATGATGTCGATTCATCAGAAATGGCATATAAAGTTGCTGCAAGTATGGCATTAAAAGCTGCTGGTAAAAAATGTGATCCAGTTATCTTAGAGCCAATCATGGCTGTAGAAGTAACTGCACCTGCTGAATACTTAGGTAGTGTAATGGGTGACGTATCTTCACGTCGTGGTATGATTGAAGGACAAGAAGAAAGAGGAAATGCTGTTACAGTGCAAGCTAGTATTCCTTTATCAGAAATGTTCGGATATGCTACTGATTTAAGATCATTTACACAAGGTCGTGGTAACTACACAATGATCTTCGATCGTTATGAACCAGTACCTAAATCTATTAGAGAAGAAATTATTAAGAAAAACGGTGGAAACAACTAGTATCCAATCAAAATCTTATTGATTTTTTCAACTAAATAAATTAGAATGTATATGTACAAAAATATAAACTAGGAGGAACCTTAAATGGCTAAGGAAAAATTTGACCGCTCAAAAGCGCATGTAAATATCGGAACTATTGGTCACGTTGACCATGGTAAAACAACTTTAACTGCTGCTATTACAACAGTATTATCAAAAGATGGACAAGCTCAAGCAATGGATTATGCTGCTATCGATGCTGCTCCAGAAGAAAAAGAACGTGGTATCACAATCAACACTGCACACGTTGAATACCAAACTGCAACTCGTCACTATGCACACGTTGACTGTCCAGGCCATGCTGACTACATCAAAAACATGATCACTGGTGCTGCACAAATGGACGGTGCTATCTTAGTAGTTGCTGCTACAGATGGACCAATGCCTCAAACAAGAGAACATATCTTATTATCTCGTCAAGTAGGTGTACCTTACATCATCGTATTCTTAAATAAATGTGATATGGTTGATGACGAAGAATTATTAGACTTAGTAGAAATGGAAGTTCGTGAATTATTAAATGAATATGACTTCCCAGGTGATGACACTCCAGTTATCCGTGGTTCTGCTTTAAAAGCTTTAGAAGGAGATCCAAAATGGGTTCCAGCTATTCATGAATTAATGGAAGCTGTTGATTCTTATATTCCAACTCCAACTAGAGATACTGATAAACCATTCTTAATGCCAGTTGAAGACGTATTCACAATCACTGGACGTGGTACAGTTGCTACTGGACGTGTTGAACGTGGACAATTAAACTTAAATGATCCACTTGAAATCGTTGGTATTCATGAAACTAAAAACACTGTTGCTACAGGTATCGAAATGTTCCGTAAGTTATTAGATTACGCTGAATCTGGAGATAACGTAGGGGTTTTATTAAGAGGTGTTAACCGTGAAGAAATTCAACGTGGACAAGTATTAGCTAAACCTGGATCAGTTAATCCACACAAAAAATTCAAATCTCAAGTGTATATCTTAAGTAAAGATGAAGGTGGACGTCATACTCCTTTCTTCGCTAACTATAGACCACAATTCTACTTCAGAACTACTGACGTAACTGGTGTTATTGAATTACCAGAAGGTGTAGAAATGGTTATGCCTGGGGATAACGTTGAATTAACTGTAGAATTAATTGCTCCAATTGCAATTGAAAAAGGAACTAAATTCTCAATCCGTGAAGGTGGTAGAACTGTAGGTTCTGGAAATATCTCTGATATTATTGAATAATAATTACAGAAATTTGGAAAGTCACATTAGTGGCTTTCTTTTTTTACATTTTGAAAATAATTGAAACCGCTTGAAAAGCACCCTTCACTTAGGTATAATATAAGAGCAGATATAAATCTGAAAATTCATTGTTATAAGGAGATATCAAAATGGATGAACAAGAACAAATCGTAATTAACCTAATTGTAAACAGTGGTAGTGCTCGTAGCTCTGCAATTGAAGCAATTCAATATGCAAAAGCTGGTGACTTAGCAAAAGCTGATGAATCATTACAACAAGCTAAAGAAACAGTAAACGAAGCTCATCATTCTCAAACAGAATTAATTCAAGCTGAAATTCGTGGAGAAAAAGCACCATTAAACTTATTAATGGTACATGCTCAAGACCACTTAATGACTGCTTTGGTAGTTATTGACTTAGCTCAAGAATTTATTGATGTTTACAAAAAAATCGGGTAATTTTACTAGTTAGGTGAATAAATACCATTCCTTTTTGAAGGAGTGGTATTTTTTTACAAAAAAAGACAAAAAAGGCTTTACAAGACAAAAGGGATATGGTAAATTAAATAGGCACTCGAGGAAAGGGACGTAAGGACCGGAGAGAAAAAGCAAAAAAAGTTAAAAAAAAGATTGACTAAAAAGCGAAAAGAGTGTAAGATATTCAAGTCGGCAAAAGAAGCCGGAGAGATCATTGAAAACTAAACAGAATTAAGAAACACACGTCAATATCCAGAAGGATAAAAAAGAAAAAAGAGCTAAACAAACGAAGAGTTGTTTAAATAAACAATGGAGAGTTTGATCCTGGCTCAGGATGAACGCTGGCGGCGTGCCTAATACATGCAAGTCGAACGCGAGCACTTGTGCTCGAGTGGCGAACGGGTGAGTAATACATAAGTAACCTGCCCTAGACAGGGGGATAACTATTGGAAACGATAGCTAAGACCGCATAGGTACGGACACTGCATGGTGACCGTATTAAAAGTGCCTCAAAGCACTGGTAGAGGATGGACTTATGGCGCATTAGCTGGTTGGCGGGGTAACGGCCCACCAAGGCGACGATGCGTAGCCGACCTGAGAGGGTGACCGGCCACACTGGGACTGAGACACGGCCCAGACTCCTACGGGAGGCAGCAGTAGGGAATTTTCGGCAATGGGGGAAACCCTGACCGAGCAACGCCGCGTGAAGGAAGAAGGTTTTCGGATTGTAAACTTCTGTTATAAAGGAAGAACGGCGGCTACAGGAAATGGTAGCCGAGTGACGGTACTTTATTAGAAAGCCACGGCTAACTACGTGCCAGCAGCCGCGGTAATACGTAGGTGGCAAGCGTTATCCGGAATTATTGGGCGTAAAGAGGGAGCAGGCGGCAGCAAGGGTCTGTGGTGAAAGCCTGAAGCTTAACTTCAGTAAGCCATAGAAACCAGGCAGCTAGAGTGCAGGAGAGGATCGTGGAATTCCATGTGTAGCGGTGAAATGCGTAGATATATGGAGGAACACCAGTGGCGAAGGCGACGATCTGGCCTGCAACTGACGCTCAGTCCCGAAAGCGTGGGGAGCAAATAGGATTAGATACCCTAGTAGTCCACGCCGTAAACGATGAGTACTAAGTGTTGGATGTCAAAGTTCAGTGCTGCAGTTAACGCAATAAGTACTCCGCCTGAGTAGTACGTTCGCAAGAATGAAACTCAAAGGAATTGACGGGGGCCCGCACAAGCGGTGGAGCATGTGGTTTAATTCGAAGCAACGCGAAGAACCTTACCAGGTCTTGACATACTCATAAAGGCTCCAGAGATGGAGAGATAGCTATATGAGATACAGGTGGTGCATGGTTGTCGTCAGCTCGTGTCGTGAGATGTTGGGTTAAGTCCCGCAACGAGCGCAACCCTTATCGTTAGTTACCATCATTAAGTTGGGGACTCTAGCGAGACTGCCAGTGACAAGCTGGAGGAAGGCGGGGATGACGTCAAATCATCATGCCCCTTATGACCTGGGCTACACACGTGCTACAATGGATGGTGCAGAGGGAAGCGAAGCCGCGAGGTGAAGCAAAACCCATAAAACCATTCTCAGTTCGGATTGTAGTCTGCAACTCGACTACATGAAGTTGGAATCGCTAGTAATCGCGAATCAGCATGTCGCGGTGAATACGTTCTCGGGCCTTGTACACACCGCCCGTCACACCACGAGAGTTGATAACACCCGAAGCCGGTGGCCTAACCGCAAGGAAGGAGCTGTCTAAGGTGGGATTGATGATTGGGGTGAAGTCGTAACAAGGTATCCCTACGGGAACGTGGGGATGGATCACCTCCTTTCTAAGGAGAAACGCATGATCGAAGATGATGCACAAGAGAAGTGATGTTTCGAAGATACTGTTTAGTTTTGAGTGATACTCAGGTATGACTCAGAGATCATTGAAAACTGGATAATAGAAAATAAATTGCGATAGAAATAGAAAATGAGATCGAAATAGTAATTGTTATTATTGAGGTCTTTCTAGAAAAGTCGAAAACTAAGAATTTTCATCACTAAAAAACATAAATCGAAACGGATGGATGGATTTTAGTAAATAGTTGAAAATAGTAATCAAGCAAACACCAAAATAGGTAAAGTAAGAAAGAGCGTATGGCGGATGCCTAGGCACAGAGAGGCGAAGAAGGACGCAGCAAACAGCGAAATGCGACGGTTAGCAGTAAGCATGCAACGATCCGTCGATGTCCGAATGGGGGAACCCACCTGGAGTAGAGACCAGGTATCCTGAAGTGAATAAATAGCTTCAGAGAGGCGAGACTCAGGGAACTGAAACATCTAAGTACCTGAAGGAAGAGAAAATAAACGAATGATTCCCTAAGTAGCGGCGAGCGAAAGGGGAAGAGCCCAAACCGATCTTAGGATCGGGGTTGTAGGACTGTCGGCAAAGAGCAAGAAATCATTATAGGCGAACGGAATGGGAAGTCCGGCGAAACAGGGTGACAGCCCCGTAGCCGAAATAGTGAAGAAGCACGAGACAGCACCTGAGTACGGCGGGACACGAGGAATCCTGTCGGAATCCACCAGGACCATCTGGTAAGGCTAAATACTCCTCTGTGACCGATAGTGAACCAGTACCGTGAGGGAAAGGTGAAAAGAACCCCGGGAGGGGAGTGAAATAGAACCTGAAACCATATGCTTACAAGAAGTTAGAGCCCGTTAAAGGGTGATAGCGTGCCTTTTGTAGAATGAACCGGCGAGTTACGATATGGAGCGAGGTTAAGCAGGATATGCGGAGCCGAAGCGAAAGCGAGTCTTAACAGGGCGAAAGTTGCATGTCGTAGACCCGAAACCGAGTGATCTAGCCATGACCAGGTTGAAGTTGGGGTAAAACCCGATGGAGGACCGAACCGACCCCCGTTGAAACGTTGGCGGATGAGTTGTGGCTAGGGGTGAAATTCCAATCGAACTCGGAGATAGCTGGTTCTCCCCGAAATAGCTTTAGGGCTAGCGTCGAGGTAAAGTCGTGTGAAGGTAGAGCACTGAATATGTGATGGCCCCATCTCGGGGTACTGAACATAATCAAACTCCGAATGTCACAAAGATATACTCGGCAGTCAGACAGTGGGTGATAAGGTCCATTGTCAAAAGGGAAACAGCCCAGACCATCAGCTAAGGTCCCAAAATATATACTAAGTGGAAAAGGATGTGGAGATGTCCAGACAACTAGGAGGTTGGCTCAGAAGCAGCCATCCTTTAAAGAGTGCGTAACAGCTCACTAGTCGAATGACTCTGCGCCGATAATTTACCGGGGCTAAGTATATTACCGAAGCTATGGATTTACGCGTAAGCGTGAGTGGTAGGGGAGCGTTCTATGTGCGGAGAAGCGGTACCGTAAGGAGCCGTGGAGCGCATAGAAGAGAGAATGCCGGTGTGAGTAGCGAAACGTGGGTGAGAATCCCACGCACCGAAAACCCAAGGTTTCCAGAGGAAGGTTCGTCCGCTCTGGGTAAGTCGGGACCTAAGGCGAGGCCGAGAGGCGTAGTCGATGGACAACAGGTAGAGATTCCTGTACTTACGGTATGAATGATGGAGTGACGGAGAAGGCTAGCGGATCCTGCTGATGGAAATGCAGGTGCAAGCGAGGTAGCCGACAGCCAGGCAAATCCGGCTGTCGAAAGGCAAAGGCGTGAGGCGTATGGAAAGCTGCGGCAAGTACAGAAGTCCGTGAAGCCAGCTTCCAAGAAAAGCTTCTAGTGATAATCATACAGTAACCCGTACCGAAAATGGACACACATGGGTGAGGAGAGAATCCTAAGGTGAGCGAGAGAACTATAGCTAAGGAACTCTGCAAAATGACTCCGTAACTTAGGGATAAGGAGTGCTCATAGAGATATGAGCCGCAGTGAAACGGCCCAAGCGACTGTTTACCAAAAACACAGCTCTATGCTAAGTCGAAAGACGACGTATATGGGGTGACGCCTGCCCGGTGCTGGAAGGTTAAGAGGATGTGTCAGCGCAAGCGAAGCATTGAATTGAAGCCCCAGTAAACGGCGGCCGTAACTATAACGGTCCTAAGGTAGCGAAATTCCTTGTCAGGTAAGTTCTGACCCGCACGAAAGGCGTAACGATTTGGGCGCTGTCTCAGCTGTAGACTCGGTGAAGTCTTAGTACCTGTGAAGATGCAGGTTACCCGCGACTAGACGGAAAGACCCCATGGAGCTTTACTGTAGCTTGATATTGGACTTTGATGCAAGATGTACAGGATAGGTAGGAGACTGAGAGACATGCACGCCAGTGTGTGAGGAGTCAATGTTGGGATACTACTCTTCTTGTATTGGAGTTCTAACCGGATGCCATGGAACTGGCAACGGGACAGTGTCAGGTGGGCAGTTTGACTGGGGCGGTCGCCTCCCAAAGAGTAACGGAGGCGCCCAAAGATACCCTCAGCTTGGATGGAAATCAAGCGCAGAGTGCAAAGGCATAAGGGTGTTTGACTGCGAGACCTACAAGTCGAGCAGGGACGAAAGTCGGGCTTAGTGATCCGGCGGTGCTGAATGGAAAGGCCGTCGCTCAACGGATAAAAGCTACCCTGGGGATAACAGGCTGATCTCCCCCAAGAGTTCACATCGACGGGGAGGTTTGGCACCTCGATGTCGGCTCATCGCATCCTGGAGCTGAAGTCGGTTCCAAGGGTTGGGCTGTTCGCCCATTAAAGCGGTACGCGAGCTGGGTTCAGAACGTCGTGAGACAGTTCGGTCCCTATCTGTCGTGGGCGTAGGAAGTTTGAGAAGATCTGTCCTCAGTACGAGAGGACCGGGATGGACATATCAATGGTGCACCAGTTGTCACGCCAGTGGCACAGCTGGGTAGCTAAATATGGAAGGGATAAACGCTGAAGGCATCTAAGTGTGAAACCCACTTCAAGATGAGACTTCCCATTACGCAAGTAAGTAAGACCCCTTAAAGACGATAAGGTTGATAGGTCAGGAGTGTAAGCATGGCGACATGTTCAGCGGACTGATACTAATAGGTCGAGGACTTAACCTAGAGAAAAAGGGTTAAGGCTTGAAACTGAAAGAAGACAAAGTGGAAGACAAAAGACGCAAGAAAACTATTATCTAGTTTTGAGTGATTCTCGAAAGGAATTGCTTAGAAAAGAAGATCTGGTAGCGATAGCATGATGGACACACCTGTTCCCATACCGAACACAGAAGTTAAGCATCATAACGGCGAAGATAGTACCAAGGTGCGACAATAGCAAGCTGCCGGTTCTTTTTTTATTTACGGATACCTCTGCGTATCCTTTTTTTATTTTATATCCGGCTTTAATATAAGCAGTTCTGGATGAATTATGTCGTCTATCATCGACTTACTGCTATAGTTTTAATTAGCCCGGGTTATCAGCTGTTATTAAGATAATAACAGCTGTTGTGATTTTTCCTGCAGGATCAGGATAGATTATCTAAGGCAGGTAAAAATATTTATGATCGTGCAGGCGATAAAGTAAACTCTAACAGAGCTGGTACAGGCATTTTATTTAAAATAAGAGCGTTTGGCGAAGAATCAGATAAAATATCAGCAGACATGATGTTTTTGCGTTGTATTGAAAAATAGACCTGTTTTTAATTCTTTAAAAAAAAGAAGGGACGGTTAATAAAATAGCTGTATTTAATAAAAAAATAAAATCAGAAAAGAGTCGAAAAAATGGGAGAAAAAAGGGAAGTCACAAAATAATGTGAAAATAACTCTTTACAAGACAAAAGGGATATGGTAAATTAAATAGGCACTCGAGGAAAGGGACGTAAGGACCGGAGAGAAAAAGCAAAAAAAGTTAAAAAAAGATTGACTAAAAAGCGAAAAGAGTGTAAGATATTCAAGTCGGCAAAAGAAGCTGGAGAGATCATTGAAAACTAAACAGAATTAAGAAACACACGTCAATATCCAGAAGGATAAAAAAGAAAAAAGAGCTAAACAAACGAAGAGTTGTTTAAATAAACAATGGAGAGTTTGATCCTGGCTCAGGATGAACGCTGGCGGCGTGCCTAATACATGCAAGTCGAACGCGAGCACTTGTGCTCGAGTGGCGAACGGGTGAGTAATACATAAGTAACCTGCCCTAGACAGGGGGATAACTATTGGAAACGATAGCTAAGACCGCATAGGTACGGACACTGCATGGTGACCGTATTAAAAGTGCCTCAAAGCACTGGTAGAGGATGGACTTATGGCGCATTAGCTGGTTGGCGGGGTAACGGCCCACCAAGGCGACGATGCGTAGCCGACCTGAGAGGGTGACCGGCCACACTGGGACTGAGACACGGCCCAGACTCCTACGGGAGGCAGCAGTAGGGAATTTTCGGCAATGGGGGAAACCCTGACCGAGCAACGCCGCGTGAAGGAAGAAGGTTTTCGGATTGTAAACTTCTGTTATAAAGGAAGAACGGCGGCTACAGGAAATGGTAGCCGAGTGACGGTACTTTATTAGAAAGCCACGGCTAACTACGTGCCAGCAGCCGCGGTAATACGTAGGTGGCAAGCGTTATCCGGAATTATTGGGCGTAAAGAGGGAGCAGGCGGCAGCAAGGGTCTGTGGTGAAAGCCTGAAGCTTAACTTCAGTAAGCCATAGAAACCAGGCAGCTAGAGTGCAGGAGAGGATCGTGGAATTCCATGTGTAGCGGTGAAATGCGTAGATATATGGAGGAACACCAGTGGCGAAGGCGACGATCTGGCCTGCAACTGACGCTCAGTCCCGAAAGCGTGGGGAGCAAATAGGATTAGATACCCTAGTAGTCCACGCCGTAAACGATGAGTACTAAGTGTTGGATGTCAAAGTTCAGTGCTGCAGTTAACGCAATAAGTACTCCGCCTGAGTAGTACGTTCGCAAGAATGAAACTCAAAGGAATTGACGGGGGCCCGCACAAGCGGTGGAGCATGTGGTTTAATTCGAAGCAACGCGAAGAACCTTACCAGGTCTTGACATACTCATAAAGGCTCCAGAGATGGAGAGATAGCTATATGAGATACAGGTGGTGCATGGTTGTCGTCAGCTCGTGTCGTGAGATGTTGGGTTAAGTCCCGCAACGAGCGCAACCCTTATCGTTAGTTACCATCATTAAGTTGGGGACTCTAGCGAGACTGCCAGTGACAAGCTGGAGGAAGGCGGGGATGACGTCAAATCATCATGCCCCTTATGACCTGGGCTACACACGTGCTACAATGGATGGTGCAGAGGGAAGCGAAGCCGCGAGGTGAAGCAAAACCCATAAAACCATTCTCAGTTCGGATTGTAGTCTGCAACTCGACTACATGAAGTTGGAATCGCTAGTAATCGCGAATCAGCATGTCGCGGTGAATACGTTCTCGGGCCTTGTACACACCGCCCGTCACACCACGAGAGTTGATAACACCCGAAGCCGGTGGCCTAACCGCAAGGAAGGAGCTGTCTAAGGTGGGATTGATGATTGGGGTGAAGTCGTAACAAGGTATCCCTACGGGAACGTGGGGATGGATCACCTCCTTTCTAAGGAGAAACGCATGATCGAAGATGATGCACAAGAGAAGTGATGTTTCGAAGATACTGTTTAGTTTTGAGTGATACTCAGGTATGACTCAGAGATCATTGAAAACTGGATAATAGAAAATAAATTGCGATAGAAATAGAAAATGAGATCGAAATAGTAATTGTTATTATTGAGGTCTTTCTAGAAAAGTCGAAAACTAAGAATTTTCATCACTAAAAACATAAATCGAAACGGATGGATGGATTTTAGTAAATAGTTGAAAATAGTAATCAAGCAAACACCAAAATAGGTAAAGTAAGAAAGAGCGTATGGCGGATGCCTAGGCACAGAGAGGCGAAGAAGGACGCAGCAAACAGCGAAATGCGACGGTTAGCAGTAAGCATGCAACGATCCGTCGATGTCCGAATGGGGGAACCCACCTGGAGTAGAGACCAGGTATCCTGAAGTGAATAAATAGCTTCAGAGAGGCGAGACTCAGGGAACTGAAACATCTAAGTACCTGAAGGAAGAGAAAATAAACGAATGATTCCCTAAGTAGCGGCGAGCGAAAGGGGAAGAGCCCAAACCGATCTTAGGATCGGGGTTGTAGGACTGTCGGCAAAGAGCAAGAAATCATTATAGGCGAACGGAATGGGAAGTCCGGCGAAACAGGGTGACAGCCCCGTAGCCGAAATAGTGAAGAAGCACGAGACAGCACCTGAGTACGGCGGGACACGAGGAATCCTGTCGGAATCCACCAGGACCATCTGGTAAGGCTAAATACTCCTCTGTGACCGATAGTGAACCAGTACCGTGAGGGAAAGGTGAAAAGAACCCCGGGAGGGGAGTGAAATAGAACCTGAAACCATATGCTTACAAGAAGTTAGAGCCCGTTAAAGGGTGATAGCGTGCCTTTTGTAGAATGAACCGGCGAGTTACGATATGGAGCGAGGTTAAGCAGGATATGCGGAGCCGAAGCGAAAGCGAGTCTTAACAGGGCGAAAGTTGCATGTCGTAGACCCGAAACCGAGTGATCTAGCCATGACCAGGTTGAAGTTGGGGTAAAACCCGATGGAGGACCGAACCGACCCCCGTTGAAACGTTGGCGGATGAGTTGTGGCTAGGGGTGAAATTCCAATCGAACTCGGAGATAGCTGGTTCTCCCCGAAATAGCTTTAGGGCTAGCGTCGAGGTAAAGTCGTGTGAAGGTAGAGCACTGAATATGTGATGGCCCCATCTCGGGGTACTGAACATAATCAAACTCCGAATGTCACAAAGATATACTCGGCAGTCAGACAGTGGGTGATAAGGTCCATTGTCAAAAGGGAAACAGCCCAGACCATCAGCTAAGGTCCCAAAATATATACTAAGTGGAAAAGGATGTGGAGATGTCCAGACAACTAGGAGGTTGGCTCAGAAGCAGCCATCCTTTAAAGAGTGCGTAACAGCTCACTAGTCGAATGACTCTGCGCCGATAATTTACCGGGGCTAAGTATATTACCGAAGCTATGGATTTACGCGTAAGCGTGAGTGGTAGGGGAGCGTTCTATGTGCGGAGAAGCGGTACCGTAAGGAGCCGTGGAGCGCATAGAAGAGAGAATGCCGGTGTGAGTAGCGAAACGTGGGTGAGAATCCCACGCACCGAAAACCCAAGGTTTCCAGAGGAAGGTTCGTCCGCTCTGGGTAAGTCGGGACCTAAGGCGAGGCCGAGAGGCGTAGTCGATGGACAACAGGTAGAGATTCCTGTACTTACGGTATGAATGATGGAGTGACGGAGAAGGCTAGCGGATCCTGCTGATGGAAATGCAGGTGCAAGCGAGGTAGCCGACAGCCAGGCAAATCCGGCTGTCGAAAGGCAAAGGCGTGAGGCGTATGGAAAGCTGCGGCAAGTACAGAAGTCCGTGAAGCCAGCTTCCAAGAAAAGCTTCTAGTGATAATCATACAGTAACCCGTACCGAAAATGGACACACATGGGTGAGGAGAGAATCCTAAGGTGAGCGAGAGAACTATAGCTAAGGAACTCTGCAAAATGACTCCGTAACTTAGGGATAAGGAGTGCTCATAGAGATATGAGCCGCAGTGAAACGGCCCAAGCGACTGTTTACCAAAAACACAGCTCTATGCTAAGTCGAAAGACGACGTATATGGGGTGACGCCTGCCCGGTGCTGGAAGGTTAAGAGGATGTGTCAGCGCAAGCGAAGCATTGAATTGAAGCCCCAGTAAACGGCGGCCGTAACTATAACGGTCCTAAGGTAGCGAAATTCCTTGTCAGGTAAGTTCTGACCCGCACGAAAGGCGTAACGATTTGGGCGCTGTCTCAGCTGTAGACTCGGTGAAGTCTTAGTACCTGTGAAGATGCAGGTTACCCGCGACTAGACGGAAAGACCCCATGGAGCTTTACTGTAGCTTGATATTGGACTTTGATGCAAGATGTACAGGATAGGTAGGAGACTGAGAGACATGCACGCCAGTGTGTGAGGAGTCAATGTTGGGATACTACTCTTCTTGTATTGGAGTTCTAACCGGATGCCATGGAACTGGCAACGGGACAGTGTCAGGTGGGCAGTTTGACTGGGGCGGTCGCCTCCCAAAGAGTAACGGAGGCGCCCAAAGATACCCTCAGCTTGGATGGAAATCAAGCGCAGAGTGCAAAGGCATAAGGGTGTTTGACTGCGAGACCTACAAGTCGAGCAGGGACGAAAGTCGGGCTTAGTGATCCGGCGGTGCTGAATGGAAAGGCCGTCGCTCAACGGATAAAAGCTACCCTGGGGATAACAGGCTGATCTCCCCCAAGAGTTCACATCGACGGGGAGGTTTGGCACCTCGATGTCGGCTCATCGCATCCTGGAGCTGAAGTCGGTTCCAAGGGTTGGGCTGTTCGCCCATTAAAGCGGTACGCGAGCTGGGTTCAGAACGTCGTGAGACAGTTCGGTCCCTATCTGTCGTGGGCGTAGGAAGTTTGAGAAGATCTGTCCTCAGTACGAGAGGACCGGGATGGACATATCAATGGTGCACCAGTTGTCACGCCAGTGGCACAGCTGGGTAGCTAAATATGGAAGGGATAAACGCTGAAGGCATCTAAGTGTGAAACCCACTTCAAGATGAGACTTCCCATTACGCAAGTAAGTAAGACCCCTTAAAGACGATAAGGTTGATAGGTCAGGAGTGTAAGCATGGCGACATGTTCAGCGGACTGATACTAATAGGTCGAGGACTTAACCTAGAGAAAAAGGGTTAAGGCTTGAAACTGAAAGAAGACAAAGTGGAAGACAAAAGACGCAAGAAAACTATTATCTAGTTTTGAGTGATTCTCGAAAGGAATTGCTTAGAAAAGAAGATCTGGTAGCGATAGCATGATGGACACACCTGTTCCCATACCGAACACAGAAGTTAAGCATCATAACGGCGAAGATAGTACCAAGGTGCGACAATAGCAAGCTGCCGGTTCTTTTTTTATTTACGGATACCTCTGCGTATCCTTTTTTTATTTTATATCCGGCTTTAATATAAGCAGTTCTGGATGAATTATGTCGTCTATCATCGACTTACTGCTATAGTTTTAATTAGCCCGGGTTATCAGCTGTTATTAAGATAATAACAGCTGTTGTGATTTTTCCTGCAGGATCAGGATAGATTATCTAAGGCAGGTAACTATATAAAATTCAAGTGTTTTTATGAAAAAGTTTGAAAATGTTAAAATAAATGATTTTATATGTTAAGTAGTATAGATCCTTGAAATGTGAATAATGATTTGTAATTTTTGGGCATGACGAAAAGAACCAAAATTGGCCTTTTTTTAATTTTAATGCATTTATTTTATCTTAAAAGTGCATCATCAAATTGTTGATTGGTACTTGAAAGATGATAAATAATTCTAAGCAATTTTCTAACACAATGTCCACAAGCACAACGATGACCTTTACCTTGAGAAATCTTTAAATCATAATATTGTTTAAATACCGGATTATTATTAATCACAGGCAATATGATCTGATATAAAGTCTTTCTCAAATATGGTGAACCTTTCTTGGTAATAGCAGTATGTTGTGCGTTGTATTGACTTGATTCGTAATGATAAGGAGCAACACCAGCTGCTTTTATTATCTTAGATGGCTTAGAATAGTTGCTTATCTCTCCTAATTCGGCTAAAATAGAAGTACCAAAGAAATGAGAAATCCCTGGGATGGATAGGATAGGAGAGTTATTTTGGATGGAAAACTCTTCTATTTTTTTATCTGTTTCAGCTAACTGTTCATTGATAAGTTCAATCTGACTTATCAGATGTTTGATTTTGATTACTTCTGCTGCTGATGAAATTCCAATAGAAGATTTAGCAGAGTCTTTAAGCTGCTGTGCAGTTAGAGATATGCGGTTCCCTCGGCCTTTTATTTCAAAACATTTGCGAATAGTTCTAATATCAGTACTAGCGATATTTTCAGCACTGCCAAATGTTTTAAGTACATTCATGTAGATAATGCCGTATTTAGATGAAAATAAGCTGTTGAATTCAGGGAAAACAATATCAATGCATTTTTGTAGGCGGTTTGTATAAACATTGAGTTCTTCTTTTAAATTGTGATGATGTCTAGTTAATTGCTTTTGTTCATAAAGATCGAAGCTGTTGACTTTTGTAATACGATACTGCTTTTTTCGTACAGGAGTATCCAAAACATCACAGATAGTAAGAGTGTCAAGTTTATCATTCTTAGTGATGCCGTTCTGTATTTTACGAGTGTAATCAGTAGTTTTAGGGTTGATAAGAGCAACAGTAAAATTTTTTTCTAAAAGATACTTTAATAAAGCAAAATGATAATGCCCGGTGTCTTCCATACCAATCAATATAGAGTCCTTAGAATAAGAACTAAGTTTTTGGATTAGAGAATCAAATCCATCTTTAGTATTGGAAAAAGAAGAAGGTTGAAGTAAAACTTCACCACTATCTTTGTCCATAATACAAAAGAAGTGTTTTTTTTCAATATCGATACCAACTAATTTCATAATAAAAGATCCTTTCTTGATAAAAATATGTGAAAAGGTATCCACAACACTTAGACCACAAAACCTGGTGCAAAATACGAATTCAAGACTCATATAACTAATCATTATTTAGGAATAAGGTTGTGGTAAGGGCCTGCCTAAAGTAGTCATGCTACAAGGTGAAAAAATACAAATCCACATTTACATATTAAATATTTTACAAATTAACTTAACCGTAATCAACCACGGTTTAAATGGTTGATAGAAAGGAGAAGGTATATTTGTAGATGACTATTAAATGAGTCAATTACAATATACCAGGTAAAAATATTTATGATCGTGCAGGCGATAAAGTAAACTCTAACAGAGCTGGTACAGGCATTTTATTTAAAATAAGAGCGTTTGGCGAAGAATCAGATAAAATATCAGCAGACATGATGTTTTTGCGTTGTATTGAAAAATAGACCTGTTTTTAATTCTTTAAAAAAAAGAAGGGACGGTTAATAAAATAGCTGTATTTAATAAAAAATAAAATCAGAAAAGAGTCGAAAAAATGGGAGAAAAAAGGGAAGTCACAAAATAATGTGAAAATAACTCTTTACAAGACAAAAGGGATATGGTAAATTAAATAGGCACTCGAGGAAAGGGACGTAAGGACCGGAGAGAAAAAGCAAAAAAAGTTAAAAAAAAGATTGACTAAAAAGCGAAAAGAGTGTAAGATATTCAAGTCGGCAAAAGAAGCCGGAGAGATCATTGAAAACTAAACAGAATTAAGAAACACACGTCAATATCCAGAAGGATAAAAAAGAAAAAAGAGCTAAACAAACGAAGAGTTGTTTAAATAAACAATGGAGAGTTTGATCCTGGCTCAGGATGAACGCTGGCGGCGTGCCTAATACATGCAAGTCGAACGCGAGCACTTGTGCTCGAGTGGCGAACGGGTGAGTAATACATAAGTAACCTGCCCTAGACAGGGGGATAACTATTGGAAACGATAGCTAAGACCGCATAGGTACGGACACTGCATGGTGACCGTATTAAAAGTGCCTCAAAGCACTGGTAGAGGATGGACTTATGGCGCATTAGCTGGTTGGCGGGGTAACGGCCCACCAAGGCGACGATGCGTAGCCGACCTGAGAGGGTGACCGGCCACACTGGGACTGAGACACGGCCCAGACTCCTACGGGAGGCAGCAGTAGGGAATTTTCGGCAATGGGGGAAACCCTGACCGAGCAACGCCGCGTGAAGGAAGAAGGTTTTCGGATTGTAAACTTCTGTTATAAAGGAAGAACGGCGGCTACAGGAAATGGTAGCCGAGTGACGGTACTTTATTAGAAAGCCACGGCTAACTACGTGCCAGCAGCCGCGGTAATACGTAGGTGGCAAGCGTTATCCGGAATTATTGGGCGTAAAGAGGGAGCAGGCGGCAGCAAGGGTCTGTGGTGAAAGCCTGAAGCTTAACTTCAGTAAGCCATAGAAACCAGGCAGCTAGAGTGCAGGAGAGGATCGTGGAATTCCATGTGTAGCGGTGAAATGCGTAGATATATGGAGGAACACCAGTGGCGAAGGCGACGATCTGGCCTGCAACTGACGCTCAGTCCCGAAAGCGTGGGGAGCAAATAGGATTAGATACCCTAGTAGTCCACGCCGTAAACGATGAGTACTAAGTGTTGGATGTCAAAGTTCAGTGCTGCAGTTAACGCAATAAGTACTCCGCCTGAGTAGTACGTTCGCAAGAATGAAACTCAAAGGAATTGACGGGGGCCCGCACAAGCGGTGGAGCATGTGGTTTAATTCGAAGCAACGCGAAGAACCTTACCAGGTCTTGACATACTCATAAAGGCTCCAGAGATGGAGAGATAGCTATATGAGATACAGGTGGTGCATGGTTGTCGTCAGCTCGTGTCGTGAGATGTTGGGTTAAGTCCCGCAACGAGCGCAACCCTTATCGTTAGTTACCATCATTAAGTTGGGGACTCTAGCGAGACTGCCAGTGACAAGCTGGAGGAAGGCGGGGATGACGTCAAATCATCATGCCCCTTATGACCTGGGCTACACACGTGCTACAATGGATGGTGCAGAGGGAAGCGAAGCCGCGAGGTGAAGCAAAACCCATAAAACCATTCTCAGTTCGGATTGTAGTCTGCAACTCGACTACATGAAGTTGGAATCGCTAGTAATCGCGAATCAGCATGTCGCGGTGAATACGTTCTCGGGCCTTGTACACACCGCCCGTCACACCACGAGAGTTGATAACACCCGAAGCCGGTGGCCTAACCGCAAGGAAGGAGCTGTCTAAGGTGGGATTGATGATTGGGGTGAAGTCGTAACAAGGTATCCCTACGGGAACGTGGGGATGGATCACCTCCTTTCTAAGGAGAAACGCATGATCGAAGATGATGCACAAGAGAAGTGATGTTTCGAAGATACTGTTTAGTTTTGAGTGATACTCAGGTATGACTCAGAGATCATTGAAAACTGGATAATAGAAAATAAATTGCGATAGAAATAGAAAATGAGATCGAAATAGTAATTGTTATTATTGAGGTCTTTCTAGAAAAGTCGAAAACTAAGAATTTTCATCACTAAAAAACATAAATCGAAACGGATGGATGGATTTTAGTAAATAGTTGAAAATAGTAATCAAGCAAACACCAAAATAGGTAAAGTAAGAAAGAGCGTATGGCGGATGCCTAGGCACAGAGAGGCGAAGAAGGACGCAGCAAACAGCGAAATGCGACGGTTAGCAGTAAGCATGCAACGATCCGTCGATGTCCGAATGGGGGAACCCACCTGGAGTAGAGACCAGGTATCCTGAAGTGAATAAATAGCTTCAGAGAGGCGAGACTCAGGGAACTGAAACATCTAAGTACCTGAAGGAAGAGAAAATAAACGAATGATTCCCTAAGTAGCGGCGAGCGAAAGGGGAAGAGCCCAAACCGATCTTAGGATCGGGGTTGTAGGACTGTCGGCAAAGAGCAAGAAATCATTATAGGCGAACGGAATGGGAAGTCCGGCGAAACAGGGTGACAGCCCCGTAGCCGAAATAGTGAAGAAGCACGAGACAGCACCTGAGTACGGCGGGACACGAGGAATCCTGTCGGAATCCACCAGGACCATCTGGTAAGGCTAAATACTCCTCTGTGACCGATAGTGAACCAGTACCGTGAGGGAAAGGTGAAAAGAACCCCGGGAGGGGAGTGAAATAGAACCTGAAACCATATGCTTACAAGAAGTTAGAGCCCGTTAAAGGGTGATAGCGTGCCTTTTGTAGAATGAACCGGCGAGTTACGATATGGAGCGAGGTTAAGCAGGATATGCGGAGCCGAAGCGAAAGCGAGTCTTAACAGGGCGAAAGTTGCATGTCGTAGACCCGAAACCGAGTGATCTAGCCATGACCAGGTTGAAGTTGGGGTAAAACCCGATGGAGGACCGAACCGACCCCCGTTGAAACGTTGGCGGATGAGTTGTGGCTAGGGGTGAAATTCCAATCGAACTCGGAGATAGCTGGTTCTCCCCGAAATAGCTTTAGGGCTAGCGTCGAGGTAAAGTCGTGTGAAGGTAGAGCACTGAATATGTGATGGCCCCATCTCGGGGTACTGAACATAATCAAACTCCGAATGTCACAAAGATATACTCGGCAGTCAGACAGTGGGTGATAAGGTCCATTGTCAAAAGGGAAACAGCCCAGACCATCAGCTAAGGTCCCAAAATATATACTAAGTGGAAAAGGATGTGGAGATGTCCAGACAACTAGGAGGTTGGCTCAGAAGCAGCCATCCTTTAAAGAGTGCGTAACAGCTCACTAGTCGAATGACTCTGCGCCGATAATTTACCGGGGCTAAGTATATTACCGAAGCTATGGATTTACGCGTAAGCGTGAGTGGTAGGGGAGCGTTCTATGTGCGGAGAAGCGGTACCGTAAGGAGCCGTGGAGCGCATAGAAGAGAGAATGCCGGTGTGAGTAGCGAAACGTGGGTGAGAATCCCACGCACCGAAAACCCAAGGTTTCCAGAGGAAGGTTCGTCCGCTCTGGGTAAGTCGGGACCTAAGGCGAGGCCGAGAGGCGTAGTCGATGGACAACAGGTAGAGATTCCTGTACTTACGGTATGAATGATGGAGTGACGGAGAAGGCTAGCGGATCCTGCTGATGGAAATGCAGGTGCAAGCGAGGTAGCCGACAGCCAGGCAAATCCGGCTGTCGAAAGGCAAAGGCGTGAGGCGTATGGAAAGCTGCGGCAAGTACAGAAGTCCGTGAAGCCAGCTTCCAAGAAAAGCTTCTAGTGATAATCATACAGTAACCCGTACCGAAAATGGACACACATGGGTGAGGAGAGAATCCTAAGGTGAGCGAGAGAACTATAGCTAAGGAACTCTGCAAAATGACTCCGTAACTTAGGGATAAGGAGTGCTCATAGAGATATGAGCCGCAGTGAAACGGCCCAAGCGACTGTTTACCAAAAACACAGCTCTATGCTAAGTCGAAAGACGACGTATATGGGGTGACGCCTGCCCGGTGCTGGAAGGTTAAGAGGATGTGTCAGCGCAAGCGAAGCATTGAATTGAAGCCCCAGTAAACGGCGGCCGTAACTATAACGGTCCTAAGGTAGCGAAATTCCTTGTCAGGTAAGTTCTGACCCGCACGAAAGGCGTAACGATTTGGGCGCTGTCTCAGCTGTAGACTCGGTGAAGTCTTAGTACCTGTGAAGATGCAGGTTACCCGCGACTAGACGGAAAGACCCCATGGAGCTTTACTGTAGCTTGATATTGGACTTTGATGCAAGATGTACAGGATAGGTAGGAGACTGAGAGACATGCACGCCAGTGTGTGAGGAGTCAATGTTGGGATACTACTCTTCTTGTATTGGAGTTCTAACCGGATGCCATGGAACTGGCAACGGGACAGTGTCAGGTGGGCAGTTTGACTGGGGCGGTCGCCTCCCAAAGAGTAACGGAGGCGCCCAAAGATACCCTCAGCTTGGATGGAAATCAAGCGCAGAGTGCAAAGGCATAAGGGTGTTTGACTGCGAGACCTACAAGTCGAGCAGGGACGAAAGTCGGGCTTAGTGATCCGGCGGTGCTGAATGGAAAGGCCGTCGCTCAACGGATAAAAGCTACCCTGGGGATAACAGGCTGATCTCCCCCAAGAGTTCACATCGACGGGGAGGTTTGGCACCTCGATGTCGGCTCATCGCATCCTGGAGCTGAAGTCGGTTCCAAGGGTTGGGCTGTTCGCCCATTAAAGCGGTACGCGAGCTGGGTTCAGAACGTCGTGAGACAGTTCGGTCCCTATCTGTCGTGGGCGTAGGAAGTTTGAGAAGATCTGTCCTCAGTACGAGAGGACCGGGATGGACATATCAATGGTGCACCAGTTGTCACGCCAGTGGCACAGCTGGGTAGCTAAATATGGAAGGGATAAACGCTGAAGGCATCTAAGTGTGAAACCCACTTCAAGATGAGACTTCCCATTACGCAAGTAAGTAAGACCCCTTAAAGACGATAAGGTTGATAGGTCAGGAGTGTAAGCATGGCGACATGTTCAGCGGACTGATACTAATAGGTCGAGGACTTAACCTAGAGAAAAAGGGTTAAGGCTTGAAACTGAAAGAAGACAAAGTGGAAGACAAAAGACGCAAGAAAACTATTATCTAGTTTTGAGTGATTCTCGAAAGGAATTGCTTAGAAAAGAAGATCTGGTAGCGATAGCATGATGGACACACCTGTTCCCATACCGAACACAGAAGTTAAGCATCATAACGGCGAAGATAGTACCAAGGTGCGACAATAGCAAGCTGCCGGTTCTTTTTTTATTTACGGATACCTCTGCGTATCCTTTTTTTATTTTATATCCGGCTTTAATATAAGCAGTTCTGGATGAATTATGTCGTCTATCATCGACTTACTGCTATAGTTTTAATTAGCCCGGGTTATCAGCTGTTATTAAGATAATAACAGCTGTTGTGATTTTTCCTGCAGGATCAGGATAGATTATCTAAGGCAGGTAAAAATATTTATGATCGTGCAGGCGATAAAGTAAACTCTAACAGAGCTGGTACAGGCATTTTATTTAAAATAAGAGCGTTTGGCGAAGAATCAGATAAAATATCAGCAGACATGATGTTTTTGCGTTGTATTGAAAAATAGACCTGTTTTTAATTCTTTAAAAAAAAGAAGGGACGGTTAATAAAATAGCTGTATTTAATAAAAAAATAAAATCAGAAAAGAGTCGAAAAAATGGGAGAAAAAAGGGAAGTCACAAAATAATGTGAAAATAACTCTTTACAAGACAAAAGGGATATGGTAAATTAAATAGGCACTCGAGGAAAGGGACGTAAGGACCGGAGAGAAAAAGCAAAAAAAGTTAAAAAAAGATTGACTAAAAAGCGAAAAGAGTGTAAGATATTCAAGTCGGCAAAAGAAGCTGGAGAGATCATTGAAAACTAAACAGAATTAAGAAACACACGTCAATATCCAGAAGGATAAAAAAGAAAAAAGAGCTAAACAAACGAAGAGTTGTTTAAATAAACAATGGAGAGTTTGATCCTGGCTCAGGATGAACGCTGGCGGCGTGCCTAATACATGCAAGTCGAACGCGAGCACTTGTGCTCGAGTGGCGAACGGGTGAGTAATACATAAGTAACCTGCCCTAGACAGGGGGATAACTATTGGAAACGATAGCTAAGACCGCATAGGTACGGACACTGCATGGTGACCGTATTAAAAGTGCCTCAAAGCACTGGTAGAGGATGGACTTATGGCGCATTAGCTGGTTGGCGGGGTAACGGCCCACCAAGGCGACGATGCGTAGCCGACCTGAGAGGGTGACCGGCCACACTGGGACTGAGACACGGCCCAGACTCCTACGGGAGGCAGCAGTAGGGAATTTTCGGCAATGGGGGAAACCCTGACCGAGCAACGCCGCGTGAAGGAAGAAGGTTTTCGGATTGTAAACTTCTGTTATAAAGGAAGAACGGCGGCTACAGGAAATGGTAGCCGAGTGACGGTACTTTATTAGAAAGCCACGGCTAACTACGTGCCAGCAGCCGCGGTAATACGTAGGTGGCAAGCGTTATCCGGAATTATTGGGCGTAAAGAGGGAGCAGGCGGCAGCAAGGGTCTGTGGTGAAAGCCTGAAGCTTAACTTCAGTAAGCCATAGAAACCAGGCAGCTAGAGTGCAGGAGAGGATCGTGGAATTCCATGTGTAGCGGTGAAATGCGTAGATATATGGAGGAACACCAGTGGCGAAGGCGACGATCTGGCCTGCAACTGACGCTCAGTCCCGAAAGCGTGGGGAGCAAATAGGATTAGATACCCTAGTAGTCCACGCCGTAAACGATGAGTACTAAGTGTTGGATGTCAAAGTTCAGTGCTGCAGTTAACGCAATAAGTACTCCGCCTGAGTAGTACGTTCGCAAGAATGAAACTCAAAGGAATTGACGGGGGCCCGCACAAGCGGTGGAGCATGTGGTTTAATTCGAAGCAACGCGAAGAACCTTACCAGGTCTTGACATACTCATAAAGGCTCCAGAGATGGAGAGATAGCTATATGAGATACAGGTGGTGCATGGTTGTCGTCAGCTCGTGTCGTGAGATGTTGGGTTAAGTCCCGCAACGAGCGCAACCCTTATCGTTAGTTACCATCATTAAGTTGGGGACTCTAGCGAGACTGCCAGTGACAAGCTGGAGGAAGGCGGGGATGACGTCAAATCATCATG
The DNA here is from genome assembly GCF_014131695.1 of Thomasclavelia ramosa DSM 1402. Taxonomy (NCBI): domain Bacteria; kingdom Bacillati; phylum Bacillota; class Erysipelotrichia; order Erysipelotrichales; family Coprobacillaceae; genus Thomasclavelia; species Thomasclavelia ramosa. Next base: position 2,909,670 of record NZ_CP036346.1, on the reverse strand, counting down.
CCCCTTATGACCTGGGCTACACACGTGCTACAATGGATGGTGCAGAGGGAAGCGAAGCCGCGAGGTGAAGCAAAACCCATAAAACCATTCTCAGTTCGGATTGTAGTCTGCAACTCGACTACATGAAGTTGGAATCGCTAGTAATCGCGAATCAGCATGTCGCGGTGAATACGTTCTCGGGCCTTGTACACACCGCCCGTCACACCACGAGAGTTGATAACACCCGAAGCCGGTGGCCTAACCGCAAGGAAGGAGCTGTCTAAGGTGGGATTGATGATTGGGGTGAAGTCGTAACAAGGTATCCCTACGGGAACGTGGGGATGGATCACCTCCTTTCTAAGGAGAAACGCATGATCGAAGATGATGCACAAGAGAAGTGATGTTTCGAAGATACTGTTTAGTTTTGAGTGATACTCAGGTATGACTCAGAGATCATTGAAAACTGGATAATAGAAAATAAATTGCGATAGAAATAGAAAATGAGATCGAAATAGTAATTGTTATTATTGAGGTCTTTCTAGAAAAGTCGAAAACTAAGAATTTTCATCACTAAAAAACATAAATCGAAACGGATGGATGGATTTTAGTAAATAGTTGAAAATAGTAATCAAGCAAACACCAAAATAGGTAAAGTAAGAAAGAGCGTATGGCGGATGCCTAGGCACAGAGAGGCGAAGAAGGACGCAGCAAACAGCGAAATGCGACGGTTAGCAGTAAGCATGCAACGATCCGTCGATGTCCGAATGGGGGAACCCACCTGGAGTAGAGACCAGGTATCCTGAAGTGAATAAATAGCTTCAGAGAGGCGAGACTCAGGGAACTGAAACATCTAAGTACCTGAAGGAAGAGAAAATAAACGAATGATTCCCTAAGTAGCGGCGAGCGAAAGGGGAAGAGCCCAAACCGATCTTAGGATCGGGGTTGTAGGACTGTCGGCAAAGAGCAAGAAATCATTATAGGCGAACGGAATGGGAAGTCCGGCGAAACAGGGTGACAGCCCCGTAGCCGAAATAGTGAAGAAGCACGAGACAGCACCTGAGTACGGCGGGACACGAGGAATCCTGTCGGAATCCACCAGGACCATCTGGTAAGGCTAAATACTCCTCTGTGACCGATAGTGAACCAGTACCGTGAGGGAAAGGTGAAAAGAACCCCGGGAGGGGAGTGAAATAGAACCTGAAACCATATGCTTACAAGAAGTTAGAGCCCGTTAAAGGGTGATAGCGTGCCTTTTGTAGAATGAACCGGCGAGTTACGATATGGAGCGAGGTTAAGCAGGATATGCGGAGCCGAAGCGAAAGCGAGTCTTAACAGGGCGAAAGTTGCATGTCGTAGACCCGAAACCGAGTGATCTAGCCATGACCAGGTTGAAGTTGGGGTAAAACCCGATGGAGGACCGAACCGACCCCCGTTGAAACGTTGGCGGATGAGTTGTGGCTAGGGGTGAAATTCCAATCGAACTCGGAGATAGCTGGTTCTCCCCGAAATAGCTTTAGGGCTAGCGTCGAGGTAAAGTCGTGTGAAGGTAGAGCACTGAATATGTGATGGCCCCATCTCGGGGTACTGAACATAATCAAACTCCGAATGTCACAAAGATATACTCGGCAGTCAGACAGTGGGTGATAAGGTCCATTGTCAAAAGGGAAACAGCCCAGACCATCAGCTAAGGTCCCAAAATATATACTAAGTGGAAAAGGATGTGGAGATGTCCAGACAACTAGGAGGTTGGCTCAGAAGCAGCCATCCTTTAAAGAGTGCGTAACAGCTCACTAGTCGAATGACTCTGCGCCGATAATTTACCGGGGCTAAGTATATTACCGAAGCTATGGATTTACGCGTAAGCGTGAGTGGTAGGGGAGCGTTCTATGTGCGGAGAAGCGGTACCGTAAGGAGCCGTGGAGCGCATAGAAGAGAGAATGCCGGTGTGAGTAGCGAAACGTGGGTGAGAATCCCACGCACCGAAAACCCAAGGTTTCCAGAGGAAGGTTCGTCCGCTCTGGGTAAGTCGGGACCTAAGGCGAGGCCGAGAGGCGTAGTCGATGGACAACAGGTAGAGATTCCTGTACTTACGGTATGAATGATGGAGTGACGGAGAAGGCTAGCGGATCCTGCTGATGGAAATGCAGGTGCAAGCGAGGTAGCCGACAGCCAGGCAAATCCGGCTGTCGAAAGGCAAAGGCGTGAGGCGTATGGAAAGCTGCGGCAAGTACAGAAGTCCGTGAAGCCAGCTTCCAAGAAAAGCTTCTAGTGATAATCATACAGTAACCCGTACCGAAAATGGACACACATGGGTGAGGAGAGAATCCTAAGGTGAGCGAGAGAACTATAGCTAAGGAACTCTGCAAAATGACTCCGTAACTTAGGGATAAGGAGTGCTCATAGAGATATGAGCCGCAGTGAAACGGCCCAAGCGACTGTTTACCAAAAACACAGCTCTATGCTAAGTCGAAAGACGACGTATATGGGGTGACGCCTGCCCGGTGCTGGAAGGTTAAGAGGATGTGTCAGCGCAAGCGAAGCATTGAATTGAAGCCCCAGTAAACGGCGGCCGTAACTATAACGGTCCTAAGGTAGCGAAATTCCTTGTCAGGTAAGTTCTGACCCGCACGAAAGGCGTAACGATTTGGGCGCTGTCTCAGCTGTAGACTCGGTGAAGTCTTAGTACCTGTGAAGATGCAGGTTACCCGCGACTAGACGGAAAGACCCCATGGAGCTTTACTGTAGCTTGATATTGGACTTTGATGCAAGATGTACAGGATAGGTAGGAGACTGAGAGACATGCACGCCAGTGTGTGAGGAGTCAATGTTGGGATACTACTCTTCTTGTATTGGAGTTCTAACCGGATGCCATGGAACTGGCAACGGGACAGTGTCAGGTGGGCAGTTTGACTGGGGCGGTCGCCTCCCAAAGAGTAACGGAGGCGCCCAAAGATACCCTCAGCTTGGATGGAAATCAAGCGCAGAGTGCAAAGGCATAAGGGTGTTTGACTGCGAGACCTACAAGTCGAGCAGGGACGAAAGTCGGGCTTAGTGATCCGGCGGTGCTGAATGGAAAGGCCGTCGCTCAACGGATAAAAGCTACCCTGGGGATAACAGGCTGATCTCCCCCAAGAGTTCACATCGACGGGGAGGTTTGGCACCTCGATGTCGGCTCATCGCATCCTGGAGCTGAAGTCGGTTCCAAGGGTTGGGCTGTTCGCCCATTAAAGCGGTACGCGAGCTGGGTTCAGAACGTCGTGAGACAGTTCGGTCCCTATCTGTCGTGGGCGTAGGAAGTTTGAGAAGATCTGTCCTCAGTACGAGAGGACCGGGATGGACATATCAATGGTGCACCAGTTGTCACGCCAGTGGCACAGCTGGGTAGCTAAATATGGAAGGGATAAACGCTGAAGGCATCTAAGTGTGAAACCCACTTCAAGATGAGACTTCCCATTACGCAAGTAAGTAAGACCCCTTAAAGACGATAAGGTTGATAGGTCAGGAGTGTAAGCATGGCGACATGTTCAGCGGACTGATACTAATAGGTCGAGGACTTAACCTAGAGAAAAAGGGTTAAGGCTTGAAACTGAAAGAAGACAAAGTGGAAGACAAAAGACGCAAGAAAACTATTATCTAGTTTTGAGTGATTCTCGAAAGGAATTGCTTAGAAAAGAAGATCTGGTAGCGATAGCATGATGGACACACCTGTTCCCATACCGAACACAGAAGTTAAGCATCATAACGGCGAAGATAGTACCAAGGTGCGACAATAGCAAGCTGCCGGTTCTTTTTTTATTTACGGATACCTCTGCGTATCCTTTTTTCTTTGCAATTATTATAGATTGCGCTATTATATTTATTAAAGATGGAGGATGTGGTATGAAAGTATTATTAATTAATGGAAGTTTTAGAAGAAATGGCTGTACTTTTACAGCTTTGAATGAAGTTGCTAAAGCATTAAATACTAATGGTATTGATACTGAAATATTTCATATTGGAACAAAAGCTATTAGGGGTTGCATGGGATGTGGTGTTTGCCATGAGAAAGGTGAATGTATAGATAACAGTGATGCTGTTAATGAGTGTTTAAAACTATTTGAAGCTGCTGATGGAATTGTGATAGGAAGTCCTGTTCATTATGCAAGCTCTTCTGGAATGATTGCTTCCTTTATGGATCGTCTATTCTATGCTTCAAGATTCGATAAACGTTTTAAAGTTGGTGCCACTGTAGTTAGTTGTCGCCGAGGCGGTGCCAGTGCTACTTTTGATCAATTAAATAAATATTTTACAATCGCTCAAATGCCGATTGTATCTTCGCAATATTGGAATAGCGTACATGGTAATACACCCGAAGAAGTAAAACAAGATTTTGAAGGAATGCAGACAATGAAAGTATTAGGTAATAATATGGCATTCTTACTCAAAAGTATTGCTTTAGGTAAAGAAAAACATGGTTTACCTGATGCAGAACTAAAAATAGCAACTAATTTTATCAGATAGGAGTATTAGAATGACACGAATTTATTTATTACGTCATGGGCAAACTTTATTTAATCAAAAAAATCTAATCCAAGGAAGTTGTGATTCTAAATTAACAGCTAAAGGAATAGCCCAGGCTAAAGCTGTTAAGGAATATTTAGATACAATAAATTTTGCAGCTGTTTATTGTTCAACAAGTGAAAGGACATTGGATACTGCGACATATGCAACTGGTGGAAAATATCCGATCTACCCATGTAAAGAATTCAAAGAAATTGATTTTGGAGTAGTTGAAGGTGAAGATGGTAGTCAGTTATTTAAAGGAATGAAACATGATAATTTTGTATCATTACTGTTAAATGAAGGATGGACTTCTTTAGAAGGAGAAAGCGGTTTTGATTTTACGAAACGAATTTTCACAAAACTAGATGAGATAACTGCTCAATATCCTGACGAGAATATATTAATTGCGACTCACGGGGGCACGATTTTAAATACAGTAGTTAACATTGACCATAATTTTGTTAATATGGATGGTCCAGCTAATTGCTCGATCACCATTATTGATTGTCATGGTGAATATCGAGTGATTGAATATAACTTACAGGTTGCTCAGTAGATTAAAAATAGCATGATTAAATGAAGAAAAATTAATTAAAATAAATGAAAAAAAGCCTTGCAATAGGGGCTTTTTTTTGTTAAAATACTACCGTTGACGTTGCAAAGATGTGCGAGGTTGCTGAAACACCGAAAGGCGTTGTCATGAAACGGCATGTTTCAGGGAATTCGTATTGAGTAAGTCACATCCTATAAGTTGAAAGGAGAAAAATCATGGCAAATAACAAAATTAGAATTAGATTAAAATCATTTGATCACAAAATTCTAGATAACTCAGCAGAAAAAATTATTGGTGCTGCTAAGAAATCTGGAGCTCAAGTAGTAGGTCCTGTACCTCTACCAACTGAAAAAGAAATTTATACAGTATTAAGAGCGGTTCACAAGTATAAAGATTCTCGTGAACAATTTGAAATCAGAACTCACAAACGTTTAATCGACATTGTGAATCCTACACAAGAAACAGTTGACATTCTAACAAGATTAGAATTACCAAGTGGTGTAGACATCGAAATTAAATTATAAGAAAGGTAAAAGGTGTAACTCATGAAAGGAATCTTAGGTCGTAAGATTGGAATGACTCAAGTCTTCACAACTGATGGTTTATTAATCCCAGTAACTGTAGTAGAAGCTGATGCTAACGTTGTATTACAAAAGAAAACAGTTGCTACTGATGGATATGATGCAATCCAAGTTGGATTCGAAGATAAGAGAGAAAAATTAGCTAATAAAGCTGAATTAGGTATTGTGAAAAAAGCTAACACAGCTCCTAAGCGCTTCATTAAAGAATTTCGTTATGACGAAATGATGAGTTATGAAGTTGGAGATAAAATTACTGTTGATAGCTTCGTAGCAGGTGAAGTTGTAGATGTAACTGGAACTTCTAAAGGTAAAGGTTATCAAGGTGTTATTAAAAGACATGGTCAAAGAATCGGTCCTAAAGGACATGGTTCAGGAGCTCATAGAATTGTTGGTTCAATGGGACCAATCGCTCCAAACAGAATTGCTCCAGGTAAAAAATTACCAGGACAAATGGGACATGTAACAAGAACAGTACAAAACTTAGAAGTGGTAGCTGTTGATGTAGAAAATAATTTATTATTAATCAAAGGGTCAGTACCTGGACCTAAAAAAGGATTAGTAATTGTAAAATCTGGAATTAAAGCAGCTGGTAAAGTAAACGAAGCTCATGAATTAGTAGACTTTACACCAGTAGTAGAAGAAACTAAAGAAGCAGATGCAGCAACTGAAACACCAGTTGAAGCAGCTGAATAATTTAGGGAAGGAGGATTCGATATGCTTACAGTTAAAGTATATAACCAAGAAGGTTCTGAAGTAAAAGATTTAGAATTAAATGAAGCTGTATTTGGGATTGAACCAAATAAACAAGCATTATTTGATATGGTCTTATTACAAAGAGCATCATTAAGACAAGGTACTCATAAAGTAAAAAACCGTACTGAAGTTCGTGGTGGTGGTAAAAAACCATGGCGTCAAAAAGGTACTGGTAGAGCTAGACAAGGATCAATCCGTGCACCACAATGGCGTGGAGGAGGAGTTGTATTTGGTCCAACACCTAGAAGTTATAAATTTAAATTAAATCGTAAAGTTAGAAGATTAGCGCTTAAATCAGCACTATCTACTAAAATTAACGATAATGAATTCATGGCTTTAGAAGCTATTAAATTCGACGCTCCAAAAACAAAAGAAATGGTGAAAGTATTAGCAAATTTAGAAGCACCAGTTAAGACATTGATCGTTGTTGACGAAATTTGTCCAAACGTTGCTAGAAGTGCTAACAACATCCCAGGCGTTAAATTATTAGATGCAAAACATGTAAATGTTTATGATATCTTAAACAGCAACAAGTTAATCATGACTGAAGCTGCTATTAAATCTGTTGAGGAGGTACTAGGATAATGGCACACATTACAGATGTATTAAAAAAACCAGTACTTACTGAAAAAACAATGACTCTTCAAGCAAACGAAAACAAATACACGTTTGATGTAGATGTTAATGCAAATAAAGTTGAAATCAAACAAGCTGTTGAAGCAATGTTTGGTGTGAAAGTTGAAAGTGTTAATGTTATGAACGTTAAACCTAAAACTAAGAGAATGGGTAGATACGAAGGTAAAACTAATCGTAGAAGAAAAGCTATCGTTAAATTAGCTGAAGGTAACGAAATCAATTATTTCGGTGAGGAATAATTAACTAAAATATTGGAATACATAATTCCAGATAACTAGGAGGAAACTAAAGATGGCAATTAAAACTTATAAGCCAGTGACGAATGGTCGTCGTAATATGACTTCATTAACTTATGAAGAAATTACAACAAATAAACCTGAGAAATCTTTAGTTGCAAAAGTAAGCAAAAACGGTGGACGTAATAACCAAGGTGTTATTACAACACGTCATCATGGTGGAGGACATAAACGTAAATATCGTATTATTGACTTCAAACGTAATAAAGATGATATCGTTGGAACTGTAGCAACTATCGAATATGATCCAAATAGATCAGCAAACATCGCATTAATTAACTATGCAGATGGTGAAAAAAGATATATTTTAGCTCCAAAAGGATTAGAAGTTGGAAGTAAGATCGTATCTGGTGAAAACGCAGATATTAAAGTAGGAAATGCTTTACCAATGGGAAATATGCCTGAAGGTACTGTAATCCACAATATCGAAATGCAACCTGGTAAAGGTGGACAAATCGCACGTTCTGCTGGTGTGTCTGCTCAGATCTTAGGTAAAGAAGAAAGATATGTAATCGTAAGATTAGCATCTGGTGAAGTACGTAAATTATTAGCTGTATGTAGAGCTACTGTTGGGGTTGTTGGAAACGAAGACCACGGATTAGTTAACTATGGTAAAGCTGGACGTATGAGATGGAAAGGTGTTAAACCTACAGTACGTGGTTCTGTAATGAACCCTAACGATCACCCTCATGGTGGTGGTGAAGGTAGAACTTCTATCGGACGTAAAGCTCCAATGACACCTTGGGGTAAAAAAGCAATGGGTGTTAAAACTAGAAAAAATAAGAAAGCGTCTACTAAATTAATTGTACGTCGCAGAAATTCTAAATAATAAGAGGAGGAAGAAATAATGGCACGTAGTTTAAAAAAGGGACCATTTGTTGATGGACACTTAATGAAAAAAGTTGAAGCATTAAACGCTGCTGGTAAAAAAGAAGTTATCAAAACTTGGTCTAGACGTTCAACAATCTTCCCTCAATTTATTGAGCATACATTTGCAGTGTATAACGGAAGAGAACATATCCCAGTTTATGTAACTGAAGATATGGTCGGTCATAAATTAGGAGAATTCGCTCCAACAAGAACTTATCACGGTCACGGGGCTGATGATAAAAAAGCTGGAAAATAGAGAGAGGAGATTTTAAAACATGGAAGCAAGAGCACAAGCTAAAATGATTCGTGTTTCACCTCAAAAAGCTCGATTAGTCGTTGACTTAGTGAGAGGGAAGCAAGTAAAAGAAGCACTTGGTATGTTAGAATACGTAAATAAAAGTGCAACTCCTGCAATCATTAAAGTTGTAAAATCTGCTGCACAAAACGCTGTTTATAACGAAGGTGCAGAAGCAGAAAAGTTATATATTAAAGAAATCTATGTAGACGAAGGTCCTACATTAAAAAGATTCGCTGCAAGAGCTAAAGGTAGCGGAACAAGAATTTTAAAAAGAACTAGCCACATCACTTGTGTGGTAGAAGAAAGATAGGAGGTCACATTATGGGTCAAAAAGTAAGTCCAATCGGATTACGAGTTGGTGTTAACCGTAATTGGGATTCAAGATGGTATGCTAACGATCAAGATTTCGCAGGTTTATTACATGAAGATATCAAGATTCGTGAATACCTATTAAAAAAACTTAAGACTGCATCTGTAGCTAAAGTTGAAATCGAAAGATCAAAAAATCGTGTTACTATCTTTGTTCACACATCTAGACCAGGAGTTGTAATCGGTAAAGATGGTGAAGCAGTTGATGCATTAAGAAAAGAAGTTAGTAAAATGGTAAAAGATAAACAAGTGTTTATCAATATTGTGGAAATCAAAAACCCTGATGTTGTAGCACAATTAGTTGCTAATAATATTGCGGAACAATTAGAAAATCGTGCTTCTTTTAGAACAGTTCAAAAACGTGCTATCCAAAGAGCAATGAGAGCTGGAGCTAAAGGAATTAAAACAAGTGTTTCAGGACGTTTAGGTGGAGCTGATATGGCTCGTGCTGAAGGTTACTCTGAAGGGAATGTCCCTCTTCATACTTTAAGAGCTGATATTGATTATGCTACTGCAGAAGCAGATACTACTTATGGTAAATTAGGAGTTAAAGTTTGGATTTGTAAGGGAGAAATCCTTCCTGAAAAGAAGAAAGGGGATAAATAATCATGTTGATGCCTAAAAGAACAAAATACAGAAGACCTCATCGTGTTAAATATGAAGGTAAAGCTAAAGGCGGAACTGAAGTATCATTTGGTGAATATGGTTTACAAGCAACTGAAGGTGCTTGGATCACTTCTCGTCAAATCGAAGCTGCTCGTATTGCTATCAACCGTCGTTTAAACCGTGGTGGACAAGTATGGATTAGAATTTTCCCTCACTTAGCTAAAACTAAAAAACCATTAGAAGTACGTATGGGATCTGGGAAAGGTTCTCCAGAAGAATGGGTAGCAGTTGTTAAAACTGGTCGTGTTCTTTTCGAAGTTGCAGGTGTTGATGAAGAACTTGCTAGAGAAGCTTTAAGACTTGCATCTCATAAATTACCTATTAAATGTAAAATCATTGGAAAGGGTGAATAGTCATGACAGTTCAAGAAATCAAAGAATTAGATAACGCTGCTTTACTTGCTAAAGTAGAAGAATACAAAAAAGAGCTATTTGGACTTCGTTTCCAACAAGCTACAGGAAGTTTAGAAAACACAGCACGTATTAGAACGGTTCGTAAATCTATCGCTAGAATTAAAACAATTATTAGAGAAAGAGAATTGAACCAATAGGAGGAGATACAATGGAAAGAAACAATCGTAAAGTTTATACTGGTACAGTTGTATCTACTAAAATGGATAAAACTATTACAGTGCAAGTAGAAACACATGTAAAACATAAATTATATGGTAAACGTATGAAATCAACAACTAAGTTTCATGCCCATGATGAAGAAAATATCGCTAGTGTTGGCGATACAGTAAAAATCATGTCAACAAGACCATTATCTGCAACAAAACGTTTCCGTTTAGTAGAAATCGTTAAAAAAGCAGAAACTGTTTAATATATATTAAAACTCTAAAAGGAGGTAACCAAGAATGATCCAAAACGAAAGTAGACTTAAAGTCGCTGACAACACTGGAGCTAAAGAAGTATTAGTAATCCGTAATTTAGGTGGTTCTAATCGTAAATTTAGTAACATCGGTGATGTTGTTGTAGCAACAGTTAAACAGGCAGCACCAGGTGGTTCAGTAAAAAAAGGTGAAGTAGTAAGAGCGGTTATCGTAAGAAGTAGATATGGAGTCGGAAGAGAAAACGGTTCTTATATTAAATTTGATGACAACGCTTGTGTAATTATAAAAGAAGATAAATCTCCAAAAGGGACTCGTATCTTCGGACCAGTTGCAAGAGAGTTAAGAGATGCTGATTTCATGAAAATCGTATCATTAGCTCCAGAAGTATTATAGGAGGAACTTAAAACATGAAAATCCGTGTAGGTGATACTGTAGAAGTTATCGCAGGTAAAGATAAAGGAAAACAAGGTGAAGTGTTACAAGTTCTTGCAAAACAAGACAAAGTAATCGTTGAAGGAGTTAATACTGTAACTAAACATATTAAACCTTCACAAGCAGATCCTGAAGGTGGAATTGTAACAAGAGAAGCTCCTATTCATGTTTCTAATGTTGCATTCTATGATTCAAAAGCTAAAGCTCCTGTTAAACTTGGATATAAAATCGTTGAAAAAGACGGTAAGAAAACAAAAGTTCGAGTTAACAAAAAAACTGGAGCAGAAGTAGATAAAAAGAAAAAGAAATAATGGAGGAGGATAAAGAATGAACCGTTTAATGGAACGTTATCAAAACGACGTAGTAAAATCATTGGTAGAAAAATTCAATTATTCTTCTAGCATGCAAGCTCCAAAGGTTGAAAAAATCGTTTTAAATATCGGTGTTGGTGATGCAGTTTCTAACTCTAAATTATTAGATGAAGCTGTTAATGAATTAACATTAATTACTGGACAAAAACCAGTTATCACTAGAGCTAAAAAATCAATCGCTGGATTTAAATTACGTGAAGGTGCTCCAATCGGATGTAAGGTAACTTTACGTGGTGAAAGAATGTATGAATTTTTAGATAAATTAGTAAATATCTCATTGCCACGTGTAAGAGATTTTAGAGGTGTATCAAATAACTCATTTGATGGAAGAGGAAATTACACTTTAGGTATTAAAGAACAATTAATTTTCCCAGAAATCAATTTCGATAAAGTAAACAAATTAAGAGGAATGGATATCGTATTCGTAACTACAGCTAAGAGCGATGAAGAAGGTCGCGAGTTATTAGCTCAATTAGGAATGCCGTTCAAGAAATAAGGAGGACTCACAAAAATATGGCAAAAACATCAATGAAAGTGAAACAACAACGTCCTCAAAAATACAAAGTGCGTGAATACACACGTTGTGAACGTTGTGGAAGACCACATTCAGTAATTAGAAAATTCAAACTTTGTAGAATTTGCTTCCGCGAATTAGCTTACAAAGGTGAAATTCCAGGTGTAAAGAAAGCAAGCTGGTAATTAGATTTTATCCAGATGGAAGGAGGATTAGCAAATGGTTATGACAGATCCAATTGCAGATATGTTAACAAGAATCCGTAATGCAAATAGACAACATCACGAAACAGTAATGGTGCCTGCATCAAAATTAAAAGCTGATATTGCTGAAATTTTGAAAAACGAAGGATTCATTAAAGGATATAAAGTTGAGGGCGAAGGTCCAATCAAAAACATTAATATCACTTTAAAATATAGAGGAAATGATAGAGTAATCACTGATTTAAAAAGAATTTCTAAACCAGGATTACGTGTATATGCTAAAGTAAACGAAATTCCTAAAGTATTAAATGGTTTAGGTATCGTAATCTTATCAACTTCTCAAGGTTTGATGACAGATAAAGAAGCTCGCGCTAAACAAGTTGGTGGCGAAGTTCTTGCATATATTTGGTAATAAAAAATACAATTCAGGAGGTGCAAACTGATGTCTCGTGTCGGTAATAAAATTATTAATGTACCTGAAGGAGTTACAGTTGATATCGCTGCTGATAATACAGTAACTGTTACAGGAGCTAAAGGGACTTTAGTAAGACAATTTTCACCAGTAATTACAATTAACAAAGAAGATAATGTAATCACTGTTGCTAGAAGTAGTGAACAAAAAACTCATAAACAATTACATGGTACAACAAGAGCATTGCTTGCAAACATGATTGAAGGAGTTCATGAAGGATTCAAAAAACAATTAGAAATAGTTGGGATTGGATATCGTGGACAAATGAAAGGGAATACTTTAGTGTTAAACATTGGATATTCTCATCAAGTAGAGATTGAAGCTGAAGAAGGAGTTACAATTGAAACTCCTAACAATACAACAATCGTTGTATCTGGAATCTCAAAAGAACGTGTTGGTCAAGTTGCTGCTCAAATTAGAGAAGTAAGAAAACCAGAACCTTATAAAGGTAAAGGGATTAAATATAGTGATGAAAGAATCATCAGAAAAGAAGGAAAAACTGCTGGTAAGAAGTAGTTTCGAAAGGAGCAAAATAAGATGTCAAAATTACAATCTCGTAATGATGTTCGTTTAAAAAGACATGCTAGAGTTCGTGCTAAAATCAGTGGAACTCCTGAATGCCCACGTTTAAACGTGTTCCGTTCAAATGCTCATATTCATGCGCAAGTTATTGATGATGTTAACGGTGTTACTTTAGCAAGTGCATCTAGTGTTGATATGAAATTAGAAAACGGTTCTAACATCGCTGCTGCAACTGCAGTAGGTAAAGCTGTTGGAGAAGCGGCAATCGCAAAGAATATCAAAAAAGTAGTATTTGATCGTGGTGGATACGTTTATCATGGTCGTGTAAAAGCCCTAGCTGAAGCTGCTAGAGAAGCTGGATTAGAATTCTAGAAGGAGGTCAATATGGAACAACGTAAACCAAGAAACAATGGACCAAGAAACAACGGACCTAGAAGAGGTCAAAGAAACAATGGACCTAGAAGAGAAGAAAAAGAATTTGAAGAACGTGTTGTTACTATTAACCGTGTAACTAAAGTAGTAAAAGGTGGGCGTAAATTCCGCTTTGCTGCATTAGTTGTAATCGGAGATAGAAAAGGTAGAGTTGGTTTCGGTACTGGTAAAGCAAACGAAGTACCTGATGCAATCAGAAAAGCTTCTGAAAATGCAAAAAGAAATGTTATCAACGTTCCTTCAGTTCATGGAACTATTCCTCATGAAGTTACTGGTATTTATGGATCAGGTAGAGTATTTATTAAACCTGCTTCTCAAGGTACTGGAATCATCGCTGGGGGACCAGTTCGTGCTGTTGTAGAATTAGCTGGTTATAGTGATATTTTATCTAAATCTTTAGGTTCTAGAACACCTATTAACATGGTTAGAGCTACAATGGAAGGTTTAGCTTCATTAAAAACTGTAAACCAAGTTGCTGAATTAAGAGATAAAAAAGTAGAAGAAATTTTTGGATAGGAGGGCGTAAAAAATGGCAAAAACAGTTATGATTACGCTTAAAAAAAGTCCAATTGGTTGTTTACCAAAACAACGGGCTACTCTTAAAGCGTTAGGTTTAACAAAAGTAAATAAAACCGTAGAAAAAGAAAACAACGAATTCATTCAAGGAATGATCAAAGTTGTTGGACACCTAATTAAAGTAGAAGAAAAATAGGGAGGTGTAAACTAATGAAACTACACGAATTACAATACACTGAAGGTGCTCGTAAAACAAGAAAACGTGTTGGACGTGGTACAAGTTCTGGTACTGGTAAAACTGCTGGTAGAGGACAAAAAGGGCAAGGCGCTAGATCTGGTGGTGGAAAGAAACCTGGATTCGAAGGGGGACAAACTCCATTATTCATGCGTTTACCAAAACGTGGATTTACAAACTTTAATAAATTAGAATACGCTATTGTTAATTTAGATCAGTTAAATACTTTTGAAGCAGGGACTGTTGTATGTCCTAAAGCATTAAAAGAAGCTGGGTTAATCAAAAAAGAATTAGATGGTGTTAAAGTATTAGGTAATGGAACTTTAGAAAAAGCTATTACTGTAAAAGCTCATAAGTTTTCTAAATCTGCTCTTGCCGCAATCGAAGCTGCAGGTGGAAAAACCGAGGTGATCTAAGATGTTTACATTTTTGAAAAATGTTTTCAAAAAAGGTGAACTTCGTCAAAAAGTAATTTTCACTCTGGGGATTCTATTTGTTTATCGTCTGGGAGCTGCAATTACTATTCCGAGTGTCAACACTGGAGCATTAAGTTCTAGTGATGCCACTAATGGGATTTTTGGGATTATGAACTTACTAGGTGGGGGAACATTAGAGAGATTCTCTCTATTCTCGCTAGGAGTTTCACCTTACATCACTTCTTCAATCATTATTGAATTATTGTCAATGGATGTTATTCCGGCATTGAGCCAATGGCGTAAAGAAGGTAATACCGGTAAAAAGAAAAAAGACCGGGTTACAAGATATGTAACATTATTCTTAGCAGCATTACAAGGTGGCGTATTAACTTACGCTTTCGATAATGGATACAAGATTCTTGCAGATTCTAGTATCTGGACATATATCTATGTTGTCTTAATTATGATGGCAGGTAGTATGTTAGCAGTATGGTTAGGGGATCAAATTACAAATAAAGGGATTGGTAATGGGGTATCATTATTAATCTTCACTGGGATTGTTTCAAACTTACCGAGCAGTTTTATTTCAACTTTCAACAACTTAGTTGATACTTCTGGTAAAGCTGGGGATATGTGGCTTGGAATTGCCTGGTATGCATTATTTGTGGTAGTTTATCTTTCAATCGTGATCTTTGTTGTTTTCAATGAAGGTGCCGTTAGAAAAATACCAATAATTTATGCAACAAGCTCTAATACAACAATGAGAACTAAAGATCAAACTCATATGCCTATTAAAATTAATAGTTCAGGGGTTATTCCAGTTATCTTTGCTTCATCAGTATTAGCAGCACCAAGAACAGTAGTTAGTTTTATGGAAACTAGCGATGTTACTAAATGGATCAATACAATCTTTAATTATCAAGAACCAGTTGGATTCGTCTTATATATCTTGATGATTATTGGATTTACATTCTTTTATTCTAACTTACAAATTGATGCTGAAAAAATCAGTGATGATTTAAAGAAAAACGGTGGAGCAATTCCGGGAGTTAGAACTGGAGTTGATACAATGAAACACATTAAGACAATTTTAAACAGAGTAACTGTGGTAGGATCATTATCGTTATGTATCATTGCAGCAATTCCAATTATTACACCAGTTATCTGGTCACAAACAGCAAACGCATCTTTATCACTTGGTGGTACAGGTTTAATCATCGTTACTGGGGTTGCACTAGAAACTGTAAAACAAATTAAAACTCATATTACAAGAAAAGAATATCACGGTTATATTCGTCGATAGTATAAGAAAGAAGGGGCAATTATATGAACATTATTCTAATGGGGCCACCTGGAGCGGGAAAAGGTACTCAAGCAGCTAATTTAGTGAAAGAGTATGGACTTACTCACATTTCAACAGGAGACATTTTTAGAAAAGCACTTAAGGAGCAAACTAAATATGGAGTTATTGCAAAATACTTCATGCAATTTGGTCACTTAGTTCCTGATGATTATACTATTCAAATGGTTAGAGAATATCTTCAAGAAAATGAATTTCCAAATGGATTTATTCTTGATGGTTTCCCTCGTACTATTATTCAAGCTCGTGAGTTAGAAAGTATTGCTAAAGAATTTGGATTTGAAATTGATGCCGTAATCAATTTAGATATCGAATTAGATCGTTTAGTACCAAGACTTTCTGGAAGAAGAACTTGTAAAGAATGTGGTGCAAGTTACCACATCGAATATAATCCACCTAAAGTTGAAGGGGTATGTGATGTTTGTGGTGGTGAGTTGTATCAACGGCCTGATGAAAGCGAAGATGCTGTAAAAGTCAGACTGGATACTTATGAAAAACAAACAAGTCCTTTAATTGATTATTATACAATGAAAGGACAAATCACTAATATAAATGGTGATCAATCTATGGAAGACGTCTTTAAGGATATCAAAGCTAGCCTGGAGGTTAAATAATGATTGTTACTAAAGACCGTAGAGAAATTGAATTGATGGCTGAAGCTGGAAGAATTGTTGCATTAGTGCATGAAAAGCTTAAAGAAGTTATTGTCCCAGGAATTACGACAAAACAAATTGATGAGATTTGCGAAAAAGTGATTCGTGATAATAATGCAACTCCTTCATTTCTTCACTTATATGGATTTCCAAACAGTGTTTGTACTTCAATTAATGAAGTAGTCGTACATGGAATTCCTAGTGATCGAAAATTAGAAGAAGGTGACATCATTTCAGTTGATGTTGGGGCTTGTTATAAAGGATATCACGGAGATAGCGCGTGGACTTATGCAGTCGGTAAAATCAGCGATGAAGCTAAACGGCTGATGGAAGTTTGTGAAGCTTCATTATACGCTGGATTAGAACAGGTTAAACCTGGTAATCGCTTATCAGATATTTCTCACGCTGTGCAAGTATACCTTGAAGATCATGGATGTACTACACCGTTAGATTATACAGGGCATGGGATTGGTACTGAGGTACATGAAGATCCTGCTGTTCCTAATTATGGTCAAGCTGGTCGTGGTCCAAGACTTAAAGCAGGTATGACACTTGCAATCGAACCGATGGCACATCTAGGTGGATGTGAAACGGAAGTATTACAAGATGATTGGACAGTTGTAACAAAAGACCGCTCTTTAGCGGCTCATTATGAACATACGATCGTCATTACTGATGACGGGTATGAAATCTTAACAAAACTTTAATTTAAGGGAGTTGAAAACCTATGGCAAAGAAAGATGACGTTCTTGAAGTAGAAGCAACGGTACTTGAAACATTACCAAATGCAATGTTTAAAGTAGCGTTAGAAAATGGAGTAGAAATCCTTGCTCACGTTTCTGGTAAAATCCGTATGCATTACATTCGCATTTTACCGGGGGACAGGGTTACGGTAGAAATTTCTCCATACGATTTAACACGTGGGCGAATTACATTTAGACATAAATAAAACTTAAATCTTCCAAAAGGAGGTAGACAAGATGAAAGTAAGACCATCTGTAAAACCAATGTGTGATAAATGCAGAGTAATTAAAAGAAAAGGGCGCGTAATGGTTATTTGCGAAAACCCTAAACATAAACAAAGACAAGGTTAATTAGTAGTTAATTAGGAGGAAATAAAATGGCTCGTATTGCTGGAGTTGATATCCCACGTGACAAACGTGTGGTTATCTCATTAACTTATATCTATGGTATCGGTAAACCAACAGCTCAAGAAATTTTGAAAAAAGTTGGAATTAACGAGAACACTAGAGTTAAAGATTTAACTGAAGATGAAATCGGTACAATTAGAAAAGAAATAGAATCAATTAAAGTTGAAGGTGACCTTCGTCGAGAAGTAGCTTTAAACATTAAACGCTTAATGGAAATTGGAAGCTACAGAGGAATCCGTCATCGTAAAGGACTTCCTGTTCGTGGTCAAAAGACTAAAACAAATGCTCGTACTCGTAAGGGTAAGGCAAAACCAATCGCAGGAAAGAAAAAATAGATAGGAGGTTGAACTAGAAATGGCAAAAGTTAAACAAGTACGTGGTAAAAAACGTGCAAAAAAGAATATCGCAAAAGGTGTAGCACATGTTCATTCAACTTTCAATAATACTATTGTAACAATTACTGATGAACATGGTAATGTATTAACATGGTCTAGTGCTGGTGCATTAGGATTTAAAGGTTCAAGAAAATCTACTCCATTTGCTGCGCAAATGGCTTCTGAAGCTGCTGCAAAAGCATCAATGGATCACGGAGTAAAATCTGTAGAAGTATGTGTTAAAGGTCCTGGACCAGGACGTGAAGCAGCTGTTAGAGCTTTACAAGCTGCTGGATTAGAAGTAACTGCAATCAATGATGTTACTCCAATTCCACATAACGGGTGCCGTCCACCAAAACGTCCTCGTGGATAATTATTGTATGATCAAAAAAAATAATAATTCCTAGTGAGGAGGGAAATAGATGCAAAAGTTTGAAAAAGCAAATTTTAATATAGCTAATTATGATGAAACAGATAATTATGGTAAATTTGTTATTGAACCTTTAGAAAGAGGTTTCGGTACAACTTTGGGGAATTCACTTCGTCGAGTTCTTCTATCTTCTTTACCTGGATCTGCTGTATATGCAATTAAAGTTCAAGGTGCTATCCATGAATTTTCTGCAGTAGATGGTGTTGTCGAAGATGTTACATCAATTATCTTAAATCTTAAGAAATTAGTCTTTGATGTGGATAGTGATGAATCGGCTACAATGATTATTGATGTTGAGGGACCTGCTACTGTAACAGGTGCTGACATTCAATGCCCTTCAGAAGTAACAATGATTTCTAATGATATGGAAATTGCTCATGTTGCTCAAGGTGCTCACTTATACATGGAATTATATGCTAAAAAAGATCGTGGTTATGTAAGTGCTGATCAAAATAAGAAGGAAATTAATACTATTGGTATTATTCCTACTGATTCAATTTATTCACCAGTTGAAAAAGTATCTTATGCAGTTGAACCAACTCGTGTTGGGGAAAGTGCCAAATATGATCAATTAACTTTAGAAATCGAAACAAATGGAGCTTTAAAACCTTATGAAGCTATTTCATTAGCTGCTAAGATTTTAGTAGAACATTTAAATATGTTTGTAGAGTTAACTGATATGGCTGTGAATATGGAAGTTATGTCTGAAGCTCAAAGTGATACAACTAATAAAGTATTAGATATGACGATTGAAGAATTAGATTTATCAGTACGTTCATACAACTGTTTAAAAAGAGCAGGTATCCAAACTGTTCAAGATCTTGCCGCTAAATCTGAAGATGATATGATCAAAGTAAGAAACTTAGGTAAGAAATCGTTAAAAGAAGTAAAAGAAAAATTAGTTGAATTAGGGTTAGGGTTTAAACCTATCGATTAATTCGCGAGTACGAAGGAAGGAGCGCTAATCTCATGGCTAAAAATAGAAAATTAGGACGTACTTCTGATATTAGAAAATCAATGTTACGTTCTCTTGCAACAGAAGTAATTATGTACGGTAAATTAGAAACTACAGAAACTAGAGCTAAAGAAGTTCGTTCTGTTGTTGAAGAATTAATTACTTTAGGTAAACGCGGTGACTTACACGCTAGACGTCAAGCTGCTGCTGTATTACACAATGTAGTTGATGCTGAAACTGGAAAAACTGCAGTACAAAAATTATTTGATGATGTTGCACCTAAATATAGTGATGTAAATGGTGGATACACTCGTATCTTAAAGACTTACAACCGTAAAGGTGACAATGCCCCAATGGCAATCATCGCTTTAGTTTAATTGTTAAAGACCCTCGGGTCTTTTTTCTTTTACTTTGCTTGACTAAGTCAAGTAATAATAATAGAATGTTTAGGAGTAGTTAAACGGGTGGTGAAAAAGATGGATAAAATCATTGAAATAAAAGATTTATCATTTGAATATGAAGCTGGTCTAAAGACGATCAATCATATTTCTTTTGATATAAATAAAGGAGATTATGTTGCTATTTTAGGACATAATGGTAGCGGAAAAAGTACGATTGCAAAGTTACTAATTGGACTACTAGAAAAAAAGAGCGGTTCAATTATTATTAATGGATACGAACTTAATTTGGAAAATTTATATAAAGTCAGAGATAATATAGGAATTGTTTTTCAAAATCCTGATAATCAGTTCATTGGGGCAACAGTTCGTGATGATATAGCCTTTGGTTTAGAGAACACATGTGTACCACAAAGTGATATGGATAAAATCATTAATACTTATGCAGCTAAAGTAGGTATGAGTGATTTTCTTGATCATGAGCCAACTAAATTGTCTGGGGGGCAAAAGCAGCGAGTGGCAATTGCTGGTATTTTAGCAATGGCTCCAACAATCATTATTTTGGATGAAGCAACAAGCATGTTAGATCCAATGGGACGGCGTGAAATTAATAGTCTAGTTAAGGAATTAAATAAAGAAAAAGATATTACGATTATTTCTATAACTCACGATATTGAAGAAGCTAAAAATGCTGATCAGGTAATTATGTTGAGTGCTGGTGAAGTTGTTGCAAGTGGTAATCCTAAGGATATCCTAAGTGATGAAGCCAATTTGGTCAAATATGAATTAGATATCCCATTTGCTTTAAAAGTAGCTAAGGGTTTAGAAAAATTAAACATTAGGACTAGCATGTCTTTACAAGAGGAGGTATTAATTACAGAATTATGTCAATTACATTTAAAGAAGTAGAACATATTTATAGTGAAAATACCCCTTTTGCTTACCATGCTTTAAAAGGAGTAAATTTAAAAATTACTGATCAAAGCTTTACAGCGATTATTGGACAGACCGGTAGCGGAAAGAGTACTTTGATTCAACATATCAATGCTTTGTTACTACCTACAAGCGGGAGTATCAATATTGATGAATATCTAATTACAGCAACCGACAAACCAAGTAAATTAAAACCACTTCGTAAAAAAGCAGGGCTAGTTTTTCAGTTTCCTGAATATCAATTATTTGAAGAAACAATCGAAAAGGATATTATTTTTGGACCTATGAATTTTGGAGTCAGTGAAGAAGAGGCTAAAAAAATTGCTCATAACGTTCTCAAAACGGTAGGATTAGACGAAAGCTATTTAAATAAATCGCCTTTTGATTTGTCAGGTGGTCAAAAACGCCGAGTAGCAATTGCTGGAATTTTGGCAATGAATCCGGATATTTTAATTTTGGACGAACCAACTGCTGGATTAGATCCGCAAGGGACTAATGAAATGATGAGTTTATTTAAACGAATAAATGAAAGTGGTAAAACTATTATTTTAGTAACTCATGATATGAATCATGTTTTACAATATTGTGATGAAGTAGTAGTAATGAATCACGGGAAAGTTGAAAAACATGATACAGTCACTAATGTTTTTAAGGATAGTGAGTATTTAAATAGCTTGGGGATCGATTTACCAATCATTACTAATTTTATCATAAAACTAAATAATCAAGGATTTAATCTTGATTCTTCAATTAATAATATTGAACAGCTCATTGCAGCGATTGGCGGTGAATTAAATGGATAATATGACATTTGGTAAATATATTCCTGTTAATTCTTTAATCCATCAATTAGATCCCCGATTAAAAATAGGAGCTCTACTAATCTTTTTAATTGCTATTTTCTTTGATGCAGGGTTTATTGGATATGGTATCATGGGAGTATTTGTTTTGTTAGTTGCAGGATTATCAAATATTTCTATTAAACATATTTTAAAAGCAATTAAACCGATGGTTTTTATGATGCTCTTCTTAATGATTTTTAATATTTTTTTAATCAATACAGGAAGTGTATTATTCACAATTGGATCACTTAAGATTTATTCGGGGGCATTGATTCAATCAGCGTATATTTTTATTCGCTTAATTTTAATTATTACTTTGACAACTATCTTAACATCTTCAACTAAACCGCTCGATTTAACACTAGCAATTGAAAATCTATTGAATCCGTTTAAGCGTTTTGGTTTCCCTGCTCATGAATTGGCGATGATGATATCAATTGCTTTACGTTTTATTCCAGATTTATTAGATGAAGCTAAGCGTATCATGAAAGCTCAAGCAAGCCGCGGTGTTGACTTTAATGAAGGTACTATTTCGGAAAAAATTAAAGCGATTGTTTCTCTAATTATTCCCTTATTTATCTCTGCTTTTCAACGAGCTGAGGATCTTGCCAATGCAATGGAAAGTCGTAATTATAATCCTGAAGCATCGCGTACTCGTTATAAATCATTAAACTGGCAGACCAGTGATACAATGGCCTTTGCACTTACAATAGTTGTTTCCGGTACTGTGATTATAATGAGCTTTGTTTTGTAATGGTTAGGGTTAAATGTAGTGTAAGCTATGACGGAAGTAAATTTCATGGCTTTCAAGTGCAAAATAAATTACGAACAGTACAGGGCGAGATCCAAAAGGCATTAAAAAATATATGCAAAGAAGAGATTATTATTCATGGTTCAGGAAGAACCGATGCAAAGGTTCATGGAACTAAACAAGTTTTTCATTTTGATACTACAAGAGAAATGCCTGAAGCGCAGTGGAAACGGGCAATTAATCATTTTTTACCAAATGATATATATATCTTAGATTCATACTTTGTTGATGAGAATTTTCATAGTCGTTATAGTGCAATAAAAAAAGAATATCATTATTTATTAAGTACAAAAGAATATAGTCCATTTGAAACGAATTATATTTTTCAATATGGACGACCATTAGATTTAGAATTGATGAGAGAAGCAGCTAAAATATTTATTGGTGAGCATGATTTTGCATCATTTTGTAGCTATGATCAGTATGGTAATACAATTAGAGAACTATATGAGTTGTCGATTACTAATGAAAAGGGGATTATTAAATTTATTTTAGTTGGAAATGGATTTAGACGTTATATGGTTCGGCATATCGTTGGTGGACTAATTCAAGTTGGGGCAAAACGGGTTACTAAAGAACGATTACAAGAGTTATTAGATAGCAAAGGTGAACAGAAGTGTTTGTTTAAGGCTAAGCCCCAGGGACTATACTTACATGAGGTGTTTTATGATGAAAACTAATTTTCATACACATACATTCCGCTGCGGTCATGCGGTTGGCAATGAAGAAGCAATGGTTAAATCAGCAATTGAAGAAGGTATTGAAGTTTTAGGCTTTAGTGAGCATGTTCCTTTACCACGTTATCGTAAACATATCTTTAAAGGAATGCGTTATACTCTTAATCATTTTCGTTCGTTTGCGGTTGCTTGTAAAGCAATCATTACTAATGGTCCTGCAATGCGAATGCCATATAAAGATAAGCAGTTACATCTTGAAGAAGTAAAGCGGCTAAAGGAAAAATATTGTGATCAAATTACAATATATCAAGGTTTTGAAGCTGAGTATTTTGAAGAATATTTAGATTATTATCAAGGATTATTAAATTCAGGAGAAGCAGATTATTTGATTTTAGGAAATCACTTTAATAAGTACACTGTTCATACTCGTTATTATGGTAAGATGGATATTAGTGATGAAGAAATAATTAGTTATAAAAACGATTTGTTGAAGGCATTAGATACTAATTTATTTTCTTATGTAGCTCATCCTGACTTATTTATGGTTGGAAAAGTATATTTCGACGAGTTATGTGAAAATATTACCCGGGAAATATGTCAAAAAGCATTAGAAAAAGACGTTCCTTTAGAAGTTAATGCTGGTGGGATTCGCCGTGGCTATCGTAAAGTCGGGGACGAAATCCAATATCCATATCCCAATAGTCACTTTTTTGATATTGTTGGAGAGGTAGGGTGTAAAGTGATTCTTGGAATTGATGCGCATAGTCCTGATGATTTCAATCAGGATGATTTTGAAGCTTTGGAGAAGTTTGCATGGCGTCACAAATTAAATGTAATTAATATACCTGAATTTAAAAAAGGTAAATAAGGATGGAATCTAAGAGCGTTAGGTTCCATCTTTTATCACGAATAATTAATAAAGGAGCGACAATATTTTAGGGTATTATAGCTAATGATTTACAAGCATAAATAAGATATTATATGCTGTTGTTTAAGTATATAATGGTAGTATTGAAATTTTTTGTAAGAACAAAAGAAGATCAAGAAGTTTCAATCTGGATAAAGATTATTGAAGTGAATCATACTTTTTTATGGTTAATCAACTGATGGAGTGGGAGAACTAGTTACTGCAGTTAAGACAGGTGAGGATATTGATTATCAAAATTATCTTTTATTAACAATACTTGGTTTACAAGATGTATCGGTTATTATGAAAAAACATAGCTAATATTTAATAAGTACTTAATTGTAATAATTGGGTACTTATTTTTTCGTATTGGTTTAATTATTGGTACATAAGTGGTAAAATGTTACATAGGAACTAGGAGGTGAAGTCATGGCACGTGAGTGTATACACAAATATTTAGAAGAGCATAAGAGTAATTATCAAGGTAAGTACCGCTGTCATAGTTGTGTTCAAACAAAAAAATTTGAACATAAGTTCCATTATTATATTCGTGATACGCAATTTAGAGAAATCAATGTCTTTGTAACTTTAGATTATGCGGGACCAGAAGTGAAGACAGTATTTTCAGTTGATCTTCATGAACAGGAAGAGGAATATATTACTAAGGATGCTTTAAAGCAAATAATTTATTTCAATAAATATCGAACAATTTTACATTGTCATGTTTTTCAACATTATATAAATAGTAAAAATACAGAGAATATGTTAGAACCATTAGATTATCGTAATATTTTAGATTATTTAGAATATCATCGTGGAACTAATCAAGAGACAATTGATGAGTTTTATGATTTCTTTATGCCTTATTTAAAAAGGTTGATACGAAATGGTAATTATAAACGATTTATGGATTCATTGAATCTTTTATTAGATAAAATTATTTATGAGTATGAATGGGATGGTACGACGGCTAAATATTTAGATACCCAATATCAATATCATTTATATTATTTTAGAATCATTATTAGGATGGTTTTTGATGACTTGGATATTTTCTATGATCAAGTTAAGGAACCATTATTAGAAGCAATTTGGCGTTTATGTAATTCACAGCGTTTTGCTTTTGCAATCATGACAGATTTTGGTAATTTGGTTTTATCCCATTATCGGGTTACTAAAGCAATCTTTAATTATGTTGATGCTCGTTTTCAAAAGGAGGGTGACAGTAACATCGTCATTCCATATTTAAAAGCAATTTTTGAAAGTGATGCTGATGGTTATCGTAATGCTGCTATGGATGTTATTCGTTTTGTGATGAATGATATGCTGACTTTTGCAAATCATGATTTACAATTAGCTATCGGAAATTCAATCGTACAAAACGAAGGATATGATTTATTGATTAATTTATTTTCAAAAGATTATAATACATTTGTTTTTGTTTGCTTCCCGATTTCTACTTTCCCACCAGAGTATCGTGAACCAATTCGTGAAGAGTTAGAAAAAGCCATTCGTTTCTATGCAGGAAGAATGGAACATGACGAGTACCGTCTAAGCTCTTTTGAACAAGTTAGTAACATCAATCGATTATTAATGGAAAATTATAAGGAGTATGGTAAAAATGGATAAAAAAGGAAAAAAAGTAGTTACCTCATTAGCAGTTTTAGCTGGGTTAGCATCCGGGGCTGGAGCTTTAAATGCCTTTGCTAATAAAACCGTTAAAGCAATGTTATACCGCCATCATAAAGAAGATGATAAACCAAGTATTTTAGAAACAAAATATGATGCGCAAAGCATTTATATAAAAAATCACCAAGGTATTAGATTAAGAGGTGTCCTTATTGAAGCAGTTGATGCGAAAAAAACTTTAGTAATCTTGCATCCATTTGCTCTGGAGGCTAAAGATATGACTTTATATGTACCGTTTTTTAAAGAACGATACCCTGATTGGAATATCTTATTAGTTGATGCTTGTGCCCATGGTCAAAGTGATGGATATATCCGTGGACTAGGTATTAAAGATGTAAAAGATCTTGTTTGCTGGAACGAATATTTGTTAAAAACATACGGAAAAGAGCATGAAATAATTTTATATGGTAAAGAAGCTGGTGCTAATACTATTTTAAAAGCAGCTAGTAAACATTTATTAAAAAATGTTAAAGCTATTATTAGTGATGGAGCCTATACAAGTGTGTATGATATTTTAGGCTATCGAATGATTAAGGATTATAAAGTACCAAAATTTCCAACAATGCGTTTAATTAGGCGTAAGATTAAACAGGAAATTAAAGTTAATATTAAAGAAGATTATGCTGAAATGGTCAAACATAATGATATTCCAACATTATATATCCACATGAAAGAAGATGATTTTGTACCATTAAGTATGGTCTA
The DNA here is from genome assembly GCF_014131695.1 of Thomasclavelia ramosa DSM 1402. Taxonomy (NCBI): domain Bacteria; kingdom Bacillati; phylum Bacillota; class Erysipelotrichia; order Erysipelotrichales; family Coprobacillaceae; genus Thomasclavelia; species Thomasclavelia ramosa. The sequence goes on along the minus strand of NZ_CP036346.1, from coordinate 2,883,297 downwards.
TCCATTATATAATGCGAACCGTGGTAGCAAAGTATTATTTGTTTTAAAAGATGAACGTTATTTATATGAATTAGAAGAAACCGATGAATTTAGAAAGACATTAGCGAATTTCATTACTAAGTATGTAAATTAGGCTGGTGGTATTTGTGGACAATAAATTAAAAATTGGCTTGCTGGTAGATGATAGCGATAATATCTTTACTACTGAAATTTGGCGGGGAGCGAGTTATGCAGCTGGAAAATTGGATGTTAATTTAGTTGTATTTTTTGGTGGATTTGTAGGAAGCTCAAACATCTACGGGAATTCAAGGTATGAGTTTCAAAAAAATACAACTTATAAATTTTCCAAGACAAAAGATTTAGATTTATTAATTATAAGTGTCTCAAGTATCGTTCATGGGAATAATCGTTTAAAAGAATTATTCGTAAAAGAATTTGAAGGTGTGCCAATTGTTACTTTAAACCATAAATTTGGAAATAATTCACTAGTAACATTTGATAATGCTAAAGGGATAGAGGATGCAGTAACTAGTTTAATTCAAGAACAGCAATGTCGTAAAATTGGGATGATTGCTGGTCCTTATGAAAATAAAGGGTCGGATGAGCGATTAGCTGCATATAAAAAAACATTAAAAAGTCACGGAATCGTCATTGACGAAAAAAGAATTATTCATACAGCAACATTTGAACGTGGTTATCCTGAATATGCCAAGAAATTATTGGATTTGAATCCTGATTTGGATGCTATTGTTTGTGCAAGTGATAATCTTGCCTTTGATGCGTATCAAGTTTTAAAAGAACGAGGGATTCGAATTGGTGAAGATGTTCAAGTAGTTGGTTTTGATGATGTTCAAGAAGCATCAAAAGTAAACCCGCCTCTAGCAACTATCCGTGCCGAAGCAGCACAGTTAGGATTTTATGCTGTCATGGATGGGGTTTTATCATTGCGAGGAGAAATTCCAGCTGAATTCACAACACTTGTCGATGTAGATTTTATTAAACGAGATTCGGCTGCTAAAGTGGGTTATTTAGAAGAACGATTATATCGTCAAATAGTTAATTATACAAAGAGCGACAAAGATAAAATCGTTAATATTTTAATGGAGTATATTTTTAATAATAACCACAGTATTTTTATTATTGAAGCCCGCAAACGCGTAATTGATTTAGTTACTTTTCTAGTTGAACTTCATAATGATGACTTATTCGAAGAAAAAACATATACAAAATTTTCAAATTTAATTCAAGAATTAATAGATTTAGATAGTGTTGAGTTTATTGATTTAAAAAGAATTTTAAAAGTTATTGATGTGGTTAGTCAGCGTCTTAGTGATTATCGTAATAATCTATCAATTATTCATTTCAATCAAAAAATCCTACAAATTATTGGCATGCATTATAATACTATTTTAAGTGAAAGAACAAGGATTTCTTGTGAAGAGAAACGGCTGGTTAATATTTTATCAAGAGGAATGCTCAGTGTTCGAAACGAGTATGATAACTACAATACTATTTTTGAATGTTTAAAGCAGCTGAATATTGGTAATGCAAGATTATATTTGTATGAAAAACCAATTACTAGTTATATGACACAATTTACAGTTTTACCCAATGAGGTTATTTTGAAAGGAAGTATAATTAATGGTAAGATTATTATTCCTGATGATAAAATTCTGGTTAAAACCGATCGAATATTTTCAGAAAAGAGATTGTTTAGTAATTGTAATGAATATGTTGTTAACTCAGTTTATTCTGGAACAACACAGTATGGAATATTTGTTTGTGATTTGAAATATCGTGATTTTGTAGATTTAGATTTTGTTTCTAGTCAATTAGGAACAGTTGTAAATACGATCAATTTAGTTGAGAAGTTAGATAATTTATCAAAACATGATGAGCTGACGGGGCTATGGAATCGCCGAGGTTTTATTGATAAAGTACAAGGATATATGAATATTAATAAAGGTGCATTGATTTTTGTGGATCTTGATGGTTTAAAAATTATCAATGATACTTATGGTCATGAAGGTGGTGATGAAGCAATTATCACGGGAGCTAAGATTCTTAAAGATGCTTTTGATGAATTTGGTGTAATTGGGCGTATTGGCGGTGATGAATTTGCAGTATTTTTACCAAATCAAAGTGATTTTGCTCTTTCAGAAATTGATCAATTAATAAATGATAAAACAATCTATCATAACACTTTAATAAAACGTAATTTTAAAGTAGAATTATCTTATGGAATTAGTCTTTTTGATCAATATCAAGATTTAACAGTTCGTGAACTCTTAGATAAAGCAGATCGGGAGATGTATTGCCATAAGCGTAATAAAAAAGGAAATAGGAGGAAAAAAGATGTATTTTAAAGACAGTAAAGGCTTTCCAAGTGACTTTCTTTGGGGCAGTGCGTCGGCAGCCTATCAAGTAGAAGGCGCTTGGGATAGTGATGGTAAGGGAGTTTCCAACTGGGATAAATTTGTACGTATCCCTGGGAAAACTTTCAAAGGAACAACAGGTGATAAAGCTGTAGACCATTATAATCGTTATAAAGAAGATGTTGCTTTAATGGCAGAAATGGGTCTAAAAACTTATCGTTTTTCAATTGCCTGGACAAGAATTTATCCAAATGGAAACGGTGAGGTTAATGAAGCTGGTTTACAATTCTATGATAATTTAATTAATGAATGTTTAAAATATGGAATTGAGCCAATGGTTACGGTATATCACTGGGATATGCCTCAAGCTTTAGAGGAGCAATATCATGGTTGGGAAAATCGTCAAATTGTTGATGATTATGTAAACTATGCAACTACTTTATTTAAACGATATGGTGATCGTGTTAAATACTGGATCACCATGAATGAACAGAATATCTTTACTAGCTTTGGCTGGTTAGAAGGAATGCATCCCCCAGGGAAAGTAGATGATATGAAAATGTTCTATCAAGTTAATCATCATGCAAATATGGCACATGCTAAAAGTGTAATTGCATTAAAAGAATTATGGCCAGAAGCGAAAGTTGGAGCAAGTTTTGCTTATAGTCCATCTTATGCAATTGACAATAAACCAGAAAATGCAATGGCTAAAGCAGATTATGATGATTTGAAGAATTATTATTGGATGGATGTTTATGCTTATGGGCGTTATCCTCGCGCTGCTCTTGCTTATTTAGAGGCTAATGGTGTTGCCCCTGTTTTTGAAGAAGGTGACAATGCTATCATGAAAGAAGCTGCACAATTAGTTGATTTCATGGGAGTTAACTACTATCAAACAACTACAGTTGAATTTAATGATATCGATGGTGTTGGAACAAGTCATGAAATGAATACGACTGGTAAAAAAGGTACTGCTAAAGTTCAAGGTGTACCAGGACTTTATAAAAATCCTCAAAATGCTAATCTTCCAACAACTGATTGGGATTGGACAATTGATCCAATGGGAATTAGAATGTGTTGTCGTGAAATTACATCACGCTATGATTTACCAATTGTTATTAGTGAAAATGGTTTAGGAGCTTTTGATAAGTTAGAAGATGGGGAAGTACATGACCCATATCGAATTGCTTATTTAAAAGCACATATTGAGGAATTGAAGAAGGCTTGTGATGATGGATGCCGTGTTCTTGCTTATTGTACATGGTCATATACAGATTTATTAAGCTGGTTAAATGGATATCAAAAGCGTTATGGTTTTGTTTACGTTGATCGTGAAGAAGATGAAAATAGCGGTACTTTAAATCGTTATAAGAAAGATTCATACTATTGGTATAAAAAAGTAATTGAAACTAATGGTGAAGAATTATAAGGAAACAGGGTTAATCCTGTTTTTCTTTTTCAATAAATTGTGTATAATGAGTGAGAGAGAAGAGGGATGAACATGAGACGTAAAGAAAATACTGAAGTTGATATCTTGTATAATTTATTGACATATATTAATGCTTCATACAGCCAAGATATGTATTATACGATTTGTTATCAAGTATTAAATAATATTGAAAAGATTCCAGATATCTCAATCAATGAGTTAGCGGACTTATGTTATACTTCGCCTGCAACCATTTCCCGTTTTTGCAAAGCTTTAAAATGTGATAATTTTGCTGAATTTAAAAAGGAAGTACAAGTAGGATTAAAACAGGCAAGTCATGAGATTAAACTCCATCCTGATGATTTAGTAGAGATTCATCAAAATCCTGTACACTGTGTTGATATGGTCTATGATCTAACAATTAATTCATTAATTGAGAGTAAGAAACATATTAATATTCATGAGATTGATCGCCTATGTGATATTATTTATGATGCGAAAAAGTTACATTTTTTTGGTTTCCAATTTAATAAGATTTTAGCCTCAGATATTCAATTTAAATTAGTTAAGCTAGGTAAATTTTCATACGCCTTTGCTGATCGTGGTGACGATAGTCAAAGAATTGAACTTTTAGATGAGGATAGTGTGGCTATTGTACTTTCAGTTCGAGCGCGATTATCACCGGTTGGGGATTTAATCAAATCAATTAAAAATCGTGAAGCTAAAGTAATTTTAGTTACTTTAAATGCTGAAAGTGAAGTAATTGAATTAGCTGATAAAACTTTTGTTGTTCATGGTAAAGAAAGTGATTTTACAGAGTCATCAATTTCTGGAACGACAGTGATGAAAACGTTTTTTGATGTATTGTATGTAAGATATGGATTATTGTATCCAAGAAGATAAGGGGGCAGGTTATGTATAGTTTTACTAATGATTATAGTGAAGGTGCTCATCCAAAAATAATGAAAGCCTTAATTGAAACAAATGATGAGCAATGTGCTGGTTATGGATTAGATAAATATTGTCTAGAGGCTACAAGATTGTTAAAAAGACAACTTCAAAATGATAATGTTGATATACACTATTTAGTTGGTGGAACACAAACTAATGCGGTATTTATTTCATCAGTATTGCGTCCATATCAGGCAGTGATTGCAGCAGATAGCGGGCATATTAACGTTCATGAAACCGGAGCAATTGAAGCTACGGGACATAAAGTTTTAACTAGACCTCACCAAGATGGTAAATTAACAGTAGCGATGATTGAAAGTATTATCGAAGAGCATTCGGATGAACATATGGTGCAACCAAAAATGGTATATATTTCACAATCAACAGAATATGGTTCTGTTTATAGTCTTGATGAATTAAAGGATATAGCTACTTTATGTAAGAAAAAAGAATTGTATTTATTTGTTGATGGAGCTCGATTAGGTAGTGCCTTGGCGCTACCCGATACACCTACATTTAAAGATTTAGCGGATTACAGCGATGCTTTCTATATTGGAGGAACAAAAATGGGAGCATTATTCGGTGAATGTCTAGTAATTGTTAATGATAGTCTGAAAGCGGATTTTAGATATAATATGAAACAAAAGGGGGCGATGATGGCTAAAGGTCGACTTTTAGGAGTCCAATTTAAAGAACTTTTTAGTAATGATCTATATTTAGAAATTGGAAAATATGAAAATAAGATGGCTGATATTTTACGAGCTGGTCTAAAAGATTTTGAAATGATGGTACCTTCACAAACTAATCAAGTATTTCCGATAATGGATGATGAGTTGATTGCTAAATTACAACAAGATTTTAGCTTTAATATCATGGATCGCATTGATGATCACCGCCATTGTATCCGTCTTGTTACTTCTTGGGCAACCCCTAAAGAAGCTGTTAATTCGTTCGTTAGTAAATTAAGCGAACTACTACATAATAACTTGTAATAAATATTAATAAGTAATATAATATTCGTAGGATTATTCCTATACTATATAGAATGGAGAAATTAAAATGAACAAAACTGAATTAGTAGAAGCAATTGCTTCAAGTACAGAAATGACAAAAACTGATGTTGATAAAGTAGTAACTGCATTTGTAGACGTAGTTACTGAAGCTCTGGTAAAAGGAGATAAAGTATCTCTTAAAGGATTTGGTAACTTTGAAGTACGTGAAAGAGGAGAAAGAACTGGACGTAACCCAAGAACTGGTGAAACAATGACAATTGCTGCAAGCAAAGCTCCTGCATTCAAATCTAGTAGTGCATTAAAAAATGCCGTAAATAAATAATATAATATAAAAATGACCTTCGGGTCATTTTTAATTGGGTATGAACGTCAAAATCATCTTAAAGTAGCAGGGGTAAGAACTCATTTGATTGTCTGTTTAGCGGCTGCTATGATAATGATTGTTTCTAAATACGGTTTTAATGATATTTTAAGCCACGAAGGAATAGCACCTGACCCATCACGGAGTGCAGCACAAATTATTTCTGGAGTAAGTTTTTTAGGAGCTGGTATAATTTTTGTGCATAAACGAGAAATAACCGGTTTTACAGCAGCAGAAATTTGGGCAGCTGCGGCAGTAGAAATGGCAATTGTGGCGGGAATGTATGTGATTGGAATCTTAGCCACTATTTTAATTTTGTTAGTTCAAATTATTTTTCACAAACAATATCGTTGGATTCCCACAGTATGGGAGAGCTGGTTAATTTAGGGTAAAGGATAAATCTGATGTAATTTCCAAAATTCAAAAAATTATGCATGAGTATCATATTGAGATAATGAATTTTAAAGTTAGTCATAATCAAAGTACCATAATACTAGAATTATTAGTCAAGTTGCCGACCAGTTTCCCCCTAGAAGATATGTTGACTTTATTTGATAAAAATAATGATATTATTTCAATCGAGATAAAATAAAAAGCCTATTATAATTTAGGCTTTTTCTATAATGAAAATATATAATAATAAAGTTAAATATGTGATATTATTAAATGGTAATATTGGAGGAAGGTACTAATATGTATAAATATGAAAAGGTTGAACATGATAATGAGCTGCCGACTAAATTACATGATTTTTATATCGAAGATAATATTGGAGAACTGATTGAAAAGCATTGGCATCGAAGTATTGAAATTCTGATACCATTATATGGTTCATTTATTTTATGGATAAATGGTAATAAAGTTAAAATAATAGCTGGAAATATTTATATTATTAATTCTCAAGATATTCATGCAATTCAGGCTATCGAGGGTGAGCGTATATATAAGGGCTACGCCCTACAAATAAAATATGATTATTTGAGGGAATCGTATCATGATATAGATAAAATTTATTTTCAACAGCCTAATCAACAAATCAATAAATTACTTATGGCTAAAATAATTGATATTATTAATTTTTATGAAAGTGATGATCCGTATAATAACATTCGAGTTAAAAGTCATATTCAGATGCTTGTTTTCTTATTATTAGATAATCTTAGTAAAAAAAGAATCGGGTATCTAGAGGTTAAAGATAGTAAATATAAAGATCGAATTACAAAGATTATTAAGTATTTAGAAAATAATTATCAAGAAGATCTCTCAGTTAAAATGATTGCTGATGAATTCGGATTATCAGAAGGATATCTATCTAAGTTATTTAAAGAAAGCTTAGGGGCAACAGTGAAAGAATATTTGAGTCGTGTTCGATTATGGCATGCGGAAGAACAATTAGTGGAAACAGACTATCCGGTTATTGATATTGCTATTGGCAATGGCTTTCCTAACGTGAAATCATTCAATCAAGCTTTTAAAAGAAAAAATGTGATAACTCCCGCAAAGTATCGTGAAAAGATGAGAAAATGACATTCATTAGATAATAAAACGCCATTAATGTAAGCGCTTAAAATTATATAATATATATATTGAAAAAGGAGGAGAAAGGATGTTTAAGAAAATTTTAAGTTGCTTAATGAGTGCTATGATGGTACTGGGTTTAACAATACTGCCAACCCATGCCCTAGAGGGAACAGCAACAGGAACTCAAAAAGCTTTTGTCGTAGGTGATGATTGGGGTGCTGGTGTCACTAAATCCATTATCACTTTTGACAAAAAAATCAAAGCAGATTCTATCAGTAAAACAGATTTTTTAGTTAAAGAAACTGCCACAAACAAAGTAAGTGATAGAACAATTTTAGATGCTTATGCTTCTGATGCTCAGGGAAATAAAGTAACTACTGATTCAAATATTGTTACAGTAGAAATGTATATTTCTCCAAGTGAAGGTAATCCAATTTCTTGGAATAATCTAACTTGGAAAAATGCATGGGCTGACCCATATCAGTTAGAAGTTACTTTGGCAGCTGGTGAAACTCTAGTTTCTGAAAATGAAACAATTACAACAATTGATGTAGATCCAACTATTAACGTAGCTGAAGATGGTAAAATTTGTCCTCAATTAGATGGTTTTAAAATGAGTGAATTTACCAATGATGGTACTACTGTTTCATATGCTTTATATACACCAGAAAATGATAGCCATAAAAATGCTTTAGTTATTTGGAATCATGGTGTTGGTGAAACTGGAACAGATGTTCAAATCGATTTATTAGGAAATGAAGTTACGGCTTTGGCTGGTGATGAATTCCAAAATACAATGGATGGAGCATATGTTTTAGTGCCACAAAGAAGATCATATGATAGTACATCTAATGCTGAAGCTATTTATCAGTTGATTTTAAAAACACTTAGAGAAAATCCTGATATTGATCAAGATAGAATTATTATAGGTGGATGTTCTGCAGGTGGAGCAATGACAATGACCATGATTATTGCGCATCCAGAATTATATGCGGCAGCATATCCAATTTGTCCTGCTACTCAAAGTGCGAATGTGTCTGATGAAACAATTGAATCACTTAAAGATTTACCAATTTGGTTTACTCATGCAAAAAATGATTCAACTGTTGCCATCGCTACTACAACAGAACCTCTTGTAGAAAGATTACGGGCAGCAGGTGCTGAAGTACATACATCAATTTTTGATGATGTGCATGATACAACTGGAAGATTCTCTAATGAAGATGGAACACCATATCAATATGATGGACATTGGTCATGGACTTATTTTGATAATAATGAATGTTATGATGAAAATGGTGTTAACTTATGGCAATGGATGTCAGTACAAACTAAAGCTGATAAAGTAATTGCAAGTGGTTCTCAAAAGGCCTATATTATTGGTGATGATTGGGGGCCTGCAGTAACAAAAACAGTAATTAGTTTAGATAAAGCAATTGATGCTGATTCTGTAGTTGCTGAAAACTTTAAAGTTGTTGAAGAAAAAGAAGCAACAATTAATTGGGGAACTGGTGAAATTGGTATTGCAACTGCAGATCGTAATGTAACTGCAGCTTATACTTCTGATGCCCAAGGAAATAAAGTAACCGGTTCATCTAAATATATTACAATTGAAATGTATGTTTCTCCAAGTGAAGGATCACCATTTATTTATAATTTAAAAACAGGATTTAACTCATGGTGTACACCTTATAAATTAAATGTAAGTTTAGCAAAAGGTGCTACAATGAGTTCAGGTGATGAAGTAGTAACCGATTTAAATATTAAAGCAGATATTGACGTTGCAGGAGATGGAAAGATTTGTCCACAAGGTGAAGTTTTTGAAATGAAGGCTTATACTGCTAAAGATGGTACAACGTATTCATATGCTGATTATACACCAGCCAAAGATGATAAGAAAAATGCTCTTGTTATCTGGTTACATGGTGCAGGTGAAGGTGGAACGGATCCATACATTGATATTTTAGGAAATGAAGTAACATCTTTAGTATCTAAAGAATTCCAAAGCTTATTTGAAGGTGCCTATGTACTAGCACCACAAAGTCCAACTATGTGGATGGATGATGGAACGGGTGCTTATCAAAATGGTGATAAAGGTTCAATGTATGCTGAGAGTTTATTTGAAATGATTGATGCGTATGTAAAAGCTAATGACGATATTGACCCAAATCGTGTTATTATTGGAGGATGTTCTAATGGTGGGTATATGACTATGGAAATGGTTTTAAAACATCCAACATATTTTGCAGCGGCTTTCCCAATCTGCGAAGCATTCCAAGATCAATATATTACAGATGATCAAATTAATGCAATCAAGGATATGCCAATTTGGTTCACATATGCTAAAAATGATGGTACAGTTGATCCGACTTTATGTGTAGAACCAACAGTAGCAAGATTATTAGCTGCTGGAGCTAATAATATTCATGTATCAGTATTTGATGATGTGCATGATACAACTGGAAGATTCTTTAATGAAGATGGTACACCATATCAATATAATGGTCACTGGTCATGGATCTATTTTGATAATAATGAATGTTATGATGAAAATGGTGTAAATGCGTGGCAATGGTTAGCTAAACAAATTAAAACTGCTGCTCCAGTAGAAACCCCAGATCAACCAACAACTCCAGATCAACCAGCGAATTCAGTGAAAACTGGTGATGATGTTAATTTTGCAGGATTAGGAGCTATTATGATGCTAACTCTTGCAGGAATTTATGTATCTCGACGTAAATATAATTAAATTAAAAGAGCTAGATTTGAATTTCTAGCTCTCTTTTTTTGTTTCTAAAAATTTAACTTTGATCTCATAGTTGCCATCAATTCCCGGAATTGCATTTAAATATTTTTTAATTGTACTTTGTGTTTTAGTTGCTGCTTCGCTTAATAAACCATTTTCGATTGCTTCTTCAGCTACTGCTTCTTTTTGTTTTTTAGCAAAGGTAGTATAATCATTGACAGAAATTGGGTTGAATACATTTTTTGTTTCATCATATACTTCAATACTACTCTCGTCAATTTCATTACTTAAAATTTCAATTTCTGGTATTGAAACGGTAATTATATTATTATTAATAGCTACTTCAATTTTATCCATTTTGACACCAGCTTTAAGTTTACCGTCATATGTAATTAAAAAACTTTTTTGAGTTAAAGGAATATCCCAGCCATTAAATGTTAAATTATTAGAAAATTTACCAACTTTAGTATAATTATAGGACATTGTTGCCAATTCTTCGATTTCTTGGAGCTGTTGACTCAGACCAGTTGACGATATCTTTGGTTCACTGCTGCTTGCAAATCGAGTTCCCGCGTAAAAAATCAGTAATGCAACTAGTAGGATTGCAATGATTCCACCAATAGCTTTTTTTGTTTTTCCTAATGTGTCTAATATTTTCATTTTTATCACCTAGGGATATTATAACATAATTCGACAATTATTGAGAAAATAAAAAAGCCCAAAGGCTTTATTATTTAATGATTGTTCCGTATACTTCACGACCACATCCAGCCGCATTTGATTCATCTGTGTCAATATGCATAGCTGTAGCATAATTTTCACTAACACGACAAACAACATCACCGAAAATTAATGAACGTCCTTCAGTTTCGATTTCAACTTTAACGATTTGTTTATCAGTAACTCCAAATTCAACCGCATCAGCAGGAGTCATATGGATATGTCTTTTAGCAGCGATAACGCCACAAGAAATTTCAACTTCACCAGCTGGTCCTACTAGTTTACATCCTGCAGTTCCTTCGATATCTCCAGATTCTCTGATAGCAGCCTGTAATCCCAAAGCACGAGCATCAGTTAATGATAACTCAACTTGAGTAGCTTTACGAGTTGGTCCTAAAACAGACATTTTTTGTTCACCCTTAGCTCCAACTACAGTAACTTTTTCTTCACATGCAAATTGTCCAGGTTGAGAAAGATTTTTCTTATTAGTTAATTGATACCCTTTTCCAAATAATGTTTCTAAGTCAGCGTCAGATAAATGAATGTGTCTTGCTGAAGTTTCAACGATAATTTTTTTAGTCATAGTCATTCTCCTTTTTCCTTATTCTATATTACTCCTTTTATCGCTATTTTCAAGGAAATAGCGATAAAATAGAAAAAATTTTAAATTTTTTTAAAAAGATTTTAGATAGAAATTTATTAAAATAGTAAAAATAAATTATTATAAATGCTAAAAAATAATCATTTTAGTACTAAAATGGCTGTTTTACGGGGTTAAACTAGGAATTATTTTTGTTTTTTTAGGATTTTTCTAAAAAATTCACATATCTTTACACATTTATCGAAATAGTGTATTATGGGGCTACATAAAAAGGGGGAACCTATATGAACGAGAAAAAAAATCTAGGATTATACGATAAATCATTTGAACATGACAACTGTGGGATTGGTGCAGTTGTAAACATTAAGGGAGTTAAAACGCATATTACGGTAAGTAATGCATTAAAAATTGTTGAACAATTAGAGCATCGTGCTGGTAAGGATGCTGCAGGTGAGACGGGTGATGGTGTCGGAATTTTAACGCAAGTACCATATAGTTATTTTAAAAAGACAATTAAAGAATTTCCATTACCGTTAGAAGGTAAATTTGGTGTTGGAATGTTATTTATGCCAAGAGATGAACATTTACGTAATCGAGTTAAAAAAATGCTTGAAACAATCGTAATTAAGGAAGGAATGGAATTTTTAGGATGGCGTGAAGTACCTACTGTTCCTAAAGTATTAGGGCAAAAAGCACTTGATGCGATGCCTTCAATTTGGCAATGTTTCATAAAAAAACCTCATGGAATCAATAAAGGGATCGAGTTTGATCGAATCCTTTATCAAACTCGTAGAATTTTTGAACAAAGCAATTTTGACGATACCTATGTATGTTCTTTTTCATCACGAACAATTGTTTATAAAGGAATGTTCTTGGTTGGACAATTGCGCTCATTTTTTAAAGATCTTCAAGATGATGAATATAAGAGTGCGATTGCGTTAGTCCATTCACGTTTTTCAACTAATACAATGCCTTCTTGGCAACGGGCTCATCCTAATCGTTTTATTGTTCATAATGGGGAAATTAACACAATTAAAGGCAATGCTAATAATATGTTATGTCGCGAAGAAATCATGACAACTAATTTGCTGGATACTAATAAAGTGTACCCAGTCGTTGATATTAACGGTTCAGATTCAGCAATGCTGGACAATACATTAGAATTTCTAGTTATGTCTGGAATGGAATTACCAAGAGCAGTAATGATGTGTATTCCAGAACCTTATGATAATGATAAAAGTATGTCACAGTCAAAGAAAGATTTTTATGAATACAATTCAACTCTAATGGAACCTTGGGATGGTCCAGCTTCAATTTTATTCAGTGATGGAGAAGTTATGGGAGCGGTACTTGATCGAAATGGACTTCGCCCATCTCGTTATTATATTACTCGTGATGATTATTTGATTTTATCATCTGAAGTTGGAGCTTTAGATATTCCTGCTGAAGATATTGTTATTAAAGATCGGTTACGCCCAGGAAAAATGTTATTAGTTGATACAAAAGCTGGTAAGTTAATTGCGGATGATGATTTAAAAGAAAGTTATGCCCATAAACAGCCTTATGGTGAATGGCTTGAAAGTAATTTGATTAAATTAAAAGATATGCGCATTCCTAATGCTCGAGTTGAACGTTATCAAGGGGAACAGCTAACTAAGTTACAGAAAATTTATGGTTATAGTTATGAGGATGTAAATACGTATATAAAAAAATTAGCATTGAATGGTAGTGAAGAAGTAGTTGCAATGGGAAATGATTCACCATTAGCGGTATTATCAATGCAGCATCCCCCATTATTTAATTATTTTAAACAATTATTTGCTCAAGTGACTAACCCTCCAATCGATGCTATTAGGGAAGAAATTATTACTTCAACAGCTTTATGTATTGGAACAGAAGGAAATATTTTAGCTGATAATGAGAAGAACTGTCGCTTGTTGAAAATCGATCATCCAATTTTAAGTAATACTGATTTATTGAAAATCAAGAATATTAAGAAAGATGGTTTTAAAGTAGCAGTATTATCAATGCTTTATTATAAAAATACTTCACTTGAAAAAGCCTTAGATAAATTATTTGTAGAAGCAGATAAGGCTTATCACGAAGGAGCTAATATTTTAATTTTATCGGATCGAGGAGTTGATGAAAATCATGTTCCAATCCCTTCTTTATTAGCAGTTGCAGCAATGAATGAACACTTAGTAAATACTAAAAAAAGAATGTCTGTAGCCTTGATTTTAGAATCTGGAGAGCCACGTGAAGTGCATCATTATGCGACTTTGATTGGATACGGGGCTAGTGCTGTTAATGGATATTTAGCACAAGATACAATTTTTGAACTTGTTGATGAAGGCTTACTAGATAAAGATTACTATGCTGCAATCGAAGATTATAATGACGGTATTTTGCATGGAATTGTTAAAATTGCATCAAAAATGGGAATTTCAACAATTCAATCATATCGGGGTTCACAGAACTTCGAAGCAATCGGTTTAGCTAAAGACTTTGTTGCTAAGTATTTCCCTAAAACAGTAACCAGAATAGAAGGGAAGACAATCAAGGATATTGAAAATGATGTTGATTATCGTCATAGTAAAGTTTATGATCCATTAGGATTAGACGTCGATATTACACTTGATAGTCGTGGTGATCATAAAGAACGTAGTGGAAAAGAAGAACATCTATACAATCCTGCAACAATTCACAAATTACAACTAGCGACACGCAATGGCGATTATAAATTATTTAAAGAATATTCAGCAATGATTGATGAAGAGGGTAAAAATCTAAATCTTCGAGGATTATTACAATTCAAAAAGGGAAAATCAATTCCGCTTGATGAAGTTGAAAGTGTTGATAAAATTGTACAAAGATTTAAAACAGGAGCAATGTCATATGGCTCAATTTCAAAAGAAGCTCATGAAACGATGGCAATTGCTATGAATCGTTTGAAAGGAAAATCTAATAGCGGTGAAGGTGGTGAGGATCCAGAGCGTTTTATTCTTGATGAAAATGGTGATAGTAGATGCTCAGCAATCAAGCAGGTTGCTTCAGGAAGATTTGGAGTGACTTCTCAGTATTTATGTTCAGCAAAAGAAATTCAAATTAAGATGGCTCAAGGAGCTAAACCTGGTGAAGGTGGTCAGTTACCAGCTGGAAAAGTCTATCCATGGGTAGCTAAAACAAGACATAGTACGCCGGGAGTAGGATTGATTTCTCCACCTCCACATCATGATATATATTCAATTGAGGATTTGGCACAATTAATTTATGATTTAAAAAACGCTAATAAGGATGCTAGAATCTCAGTTAAATTAGTCTCAGAAGCTGGTGTCGGTACTGTCGCAGCTGGAGTTGCTAAAGCTGGGGCTGGAGTAATCTTAATTTCTGGATATGATGGTGGAACTGGAGCAGCACCTAGAAACTCTGTATATAATGCAGGATTACCATGGGAATTAGGGTTAGCAGAAGCTCATCAAACACTTATCATGAATGATCTGCGTGGCCGTGTTGTATTGGAGACTGATGGTAAATTAATGACAGGTCGTGATTTAGCAATCGCAACTTTATTAGGGGCTGAGGAATACGGCTTTGCAACTGCACCGCTTGTAACAATGGGATGTGTAATGATGCGAGTATGTAATCTAGATACTTGTCCAGTTGGAGTAGCAACACAAAATCCAATCTTGCGGAAAAGATTTACAGGTAAGCCAGAATATGTTGAAAACTTTATGCGATTTGTAGCTCAAGAATTACGCGAATATATGGCGGAACTAGGGTTTAAAACAATCGACGAAATGGTTGGGCGCAGTGATTTATTAGAAGTTCGTCCAGGTGTTGAAAATGTAGATTTATCTAGAGTGATTAATAATCCATATATTAAAGCTAAAGAAATACGTCATAATCCTAAAAATAATTATGATTTTAAATTAGAAGAAGTAAAAGATACAACAATTTTGTTAAAAGAGTTTAAAAACGCTTTAGAAAACCACCAATCACATGAAATCAATGTTGATATAACGAATATCGATCGAACATTAGGAACATTATTTGGATCAGAAATTACTAAACGCTATCAAGATACATTAGATGATGATACATTCAAAGTAAATTGTTATGGTTCTGGTGGCCAAAGTTTTGGTGCTTTTATTCCTAATGGTTTAACATTGACATTGCATGGTGATAGTAATGATTATTTTGGAAAAGGATTATCAGGAGGAAAATTAGTAGTTGTTCCACCTGAAAATTCAAACTTTAAAGCAGCTGAAAATATTATTATTGGAAATGTTGCTTTGTATGGAGCTACTTCAGGTGAGGCATATATTAATGGGATTGCTGGTGAACGTTTTGCAGTTAGAAATTCAGGAGCTAAAGCTGTTGTAGAAGGTGTCGGAGACCATGGATTAGAATATATGACAGGTGGTTTAGTTGTTGTTCTTGGAGAAACTGGAAGAAATTTTGCAGCCGGTATGTCTGGTGGAATCGCATATGTATACGATCCTAATAATCGTTTGTATTCACGAATTAATAAAGAATTAGTCTCTTATTCATCTGTGACAAGTAAATATGATGAAGAAGAATTAAGGGCCGTTATTCAAAAGCATTATAATCACACTAATTCAGAAGTAGCTAAAGATATTTTAGATAATTTTGGTGAACAAGTATCAATGTTTAAGAAGGTTGTTCCTCACGATTATAAGCATATGATTGAATTAATAAAGTATTATGAAAAGCAAGGTCTAACAAATGAACAAGCTAAAGTTGAAGCATTCAATGAAGCTAGGAAGGGGGTATAACCATGGGTAAACCAACAGGATTTTTAGAAATTGAGCGTCAAGTTAGTAAGGCTGTTGAGCCGAAAAAGAGAATTCAAAATTTTAATGAATTTCATAAGCATTTGAGTAAAGATGATCAAGCCTGCCAAGGAGCCCGCTGTATGGATTGTGGTGTACCGTTTTGTCAATCTGGTCGGGAATTAGAAGGCGCTGTATCTGGCTGTCCATTAAATAATCTGATCCCAGAATGGAACGATCTTATTTATCATAATAACTATAAGCAGGCATTGGCAAGATTATTAAAAACTAATAATTTTCCTGAGTTTACTGCTCGGGTATGTCCTGCCTTGTGTGAAGCAGCATGTACTTGTGGTTTAAATGGCGAACCTGTAACCGTTAAGGAAAATGAATATGGGATTATTGAAGATGCTTATGCAAAAGGTTTGATTAAACCATGTCCACCAACTCATCGTATTGATAAGAAAATTGCAATCGTGGGTTCTGGACCAGCTGGGTTAACTGCAGCCGATCAATTAAATAAACGTGGATACCAAGTTACTGTCTATGAACGGGACGACCGTATAGGTGGATTATTAATGTATGGAATTCCTAATATGAAATTAGAAAAAGAAGTTATTGATTGTCGTGTTGGAATTATGAAGGCTGAAGGTGTTGTTTTTAAAACTAATTGTGGAATTGAAGATGAAAAGCAAGCTAAAGAATTATTAGATAACTATGATCGAGTAATCCTAGCTTGTGGTTCACGGAAGCCCCGTGATATTGATGTACCGGGACGTCAAGGCAGGGGAATTTTAATGGCAGTTGATTACTTGACAGCAATAACAAAATCTTTACTTAATAGTAATTTAAAAGATAAAAATTTTGCTCCAACTAAAGATAAACATGTACTAGTTATTGGTGGTGGTGATACCGGTAATGATTGTGTTGGTAGTGCAATTCGTTTGGGGTGTAAAAGTGTAACGCAGTTAGAAATGATGCCGGAACTTCCTGCTATTAGAAGTGACAATAATCCATGGCCAGAATGGCCGAGAATCAAAAAAACAGATTATGGTCAAGAAGAAAGTATTGCTGTTTTCAATCAAGATCCTCGTATTTATCAAACAACGGTAAAAGAATTTATTCTAGATAAAAATGGTCAGGTAAAAGAAGCAGTAATTGTTTCATTAGAGCCAAAAGAAAATAAAGAAACTAAGCGAGTAGAGATGGTACCTGTTGCTGGCAGTGAACAAACTATTCCTGCAGATTTAGTTTTAATATCTGCTGGATTTATTGGAACTGAAGATCATGTAGCTAGAGCATTTAATGTTACATTGAATCCTCGCGGAAATGTAAAAAGCAATCAGGATTATCAAACAAATATAAAAAAATTATTTGTTGCAGGTGATATGCGTCGAGGACAATCTTTAGTGGTTTGGGCAATTAAAGAAGGTCGCGAAGTTGCTCGAGCAGTTGATTTTGATTTGATGGGTTATAGTAATTTATAAAAAAGATCATAGCGAATAAGCAGTTGTTTATCCGTTATGACCTTTTTATTTTTTGTTATAAAACTAATGATGGAGCATTGTAAACACGGGCAGCTAGTTCACTATCAAGTAAGTATAATGAACGAGAATCAGAACCAAATAGATTAAATTTAGTAATTAAATCATTAGCATTAGTTTCTTCTTCACCTTGTTCTTTAACAAACCAATCTAAGAATTGCATTGTACGAAAATCTTTAAGAGAATAGGCAGCATCATAGAGATTATGAATTAAACTAGTAACATATTCTTCATGTTCTAAGCCATAAATTAGAGGATCATTTAATTTAGTATACTCTTTATCAGGTTTATCGATTGCTTCAAGGGTTACTTTAGCATTGTTATTTTGAAGATATTGAACAAATAATATTGCATGGTCTCTTTCTTCTTGTGCTTGGATATTATACCAGTTGGCAAACCCATCTAATCCGTTATCTTTATAGTAATTAGCAAAGTCTAAATAAAGATATGCGGAATAAAATTCTTTGTTAACTTGATCATTTAATAATTCTACAACTTTTTTATCTAACATTTTAATTACCTCCTGTATATAGTATAGACCTATTTTATTTAATTGTTAATAGATTTAACAATTATGTAACATTAGACAATATCATTGTTATTGCTTTGTTCACTACTATTGGGAATACTAGTAGGATTATTAGTTTTACTGTCTAAATTTTTGGTAGCATTTATACAGATAAAGGAGATCAAGATTGTAAGTAAGCAGCTACTTAAGCCGTAGATCCATTTCTTATCATTGTTAATAAAAACCTGATGTTGAGATAGTTTAGACATAATTAAATAAATGATAGCTAGACTAGCAATTAATGCACAAATAATAATACTACAAGTTGCTAAAATTGAAATTCGGTATTTACTGTTTTGATTATTGGCTGTTGTTGGAAAGATACTGCTATCACTGTTTCCAAAAGGATTTGTACTATTATTAGTTGATGAATCATTGTTTCCAAAAGGATTATCACCATCGAGATTATTACTGTTCGTAGATAGTGATGTAACCGCTGAACTATTTGAATTAAGGTTATAATCCAAGATAACTGTACTAATACCGCTAATCAAAGCAGTAATGATCATTATCATGCAAATTAGATTATTTTTCTTTTTTAACATAACTTTCACCTCACAGCAATAGTGTAAGAAAAGATAGTATAGTTAAAATGTTTACAATATGTGAATATATGGCAGGTTTGTAAATCTTTATGTCATTATTTTGTCGGATTAAAGAATCTTAATTATTTGACAAAGGGTTTTTAATTTAAAATGGATAATGGTATAATAGTTCATGAAAGTGGGTGATTTGATGCCGTTAATTTCTGCATTTACATTTAATATAAGTTCAATCCTTAATGTAGGTAGAACTATTATAGATTTAATTCTTGTGTGGTATGTAATTTATTTATTGATTTCTATGATGAAGCAAAATATGCGTACAATGCAATTATTTAAGGGAGTTTTATTGATCCTAATTTTAAAAATGTTTACAAGTTTATTAAGACTAAGTGCAATGGATTATTTAGTTGATACAATTCTTACTTGGGGTGTGGTTGCAATTATTATTGTATTTCAGCCAGAGATTCGAGGTTTGTTGGAAAAAATCGGACGAACTAAATTAGAATTAAAGCATGATAATCTTAGCGATGATGAAAAAGAACGATTAATGGATGAGCTGGTTGGAGCAATTACTAAATTATCTGAGGATCAAACTGGGGCATTAATAACCTTTGAACGAAGACAGTCGTTAATAGATTATATTAATACCGGAACAAAGATTAATGCTGATATTAAAGCAGAGTTATTTACGACGATTTTTTGGGAAGGAACTCCTCTTCATGATGGAGCAACGATCATTAAAGGGGATCGGGTTGTCTGTGCGGCCGCCTTTTATCCACCCACCAATCAGGAATTAAGTCCACTATATGGAGCTAGACATCGTGCAGCCTTAGGTATTAGCGAGATAACTGATTCGCTTACAGTTGTAGTATCTGAAGAAACAGGAACGATTTCTTTTGCCACAGATGGTAAACTTCGAAAAATTCCTCGAAAAGAGTTGCGAGCAAGTTTGGTTAATGAACTAGATTGGTTCAATACTCAAGAAAAGGATGGTGAGTAAGATGTCAAAAAAAGAAAATCCTAAAAATCCAATAAAAAAAGATTCAACTACTGATTTCTTTTTAAACTTCATTACTCGTCAGAAATCAGAACAGAAAGATGAAGAAAAAACAACTACTTCTAAAGTAGTTGATGATACTGTAAAAGTGAGAGATAAAGCATTTGAATTATTCTATCACATGATCAATTCTTTAAATATATTTTTAGATCGTATGTTGCAATCAAATCTTTCAATGAAAGTTTTATCGTTTGTTATGGCTGTCGTTTTACTCTTTACAATTACCGGTGGAATTGATAATATCTTTTCAACCCCTAATGGCGGGGATTATCTGTATGATGTGAAAATTGATACTGAAGGGTTACAAAGTGACTACGATGTAGTAGGATTACCGGAAACAGTAAATGTTGCTTTAGTCGGACCTTCTTTAGATATTTACTCAACAAAGATATCTAAGAAATATAAAGTAGTTGCTGATTTCTCTACTCTTGGGGAAGGTGAACATACAATTGAATTGCAGGGAAAAGATTTTCCTAGTGATTTGCAGGTAATGATCGTACCACAGACTGTTACTGTTAAAATCACACAAAAGGTTACAAAGACTTTTGAGCTGGGATACAAATTTAGTAATGAAGATAGCATGGATTCTAAATATTCAGTATCAGTTGAATCAATGGAACACCATGAAGTTGAAGTTCGAGGTTCACAAGACAATATTGATAAAATTAATTCTGTTAAAGCAGTGATTGATTTAAAAGGAAAAAATAATGATTTTGAACAAAATGCTAAGATATACGCATATGATCGTAGTGGTAAAAAGGTTGATGTGGAAATTATTCCAAATACGGTCAAGGTAGATTGTATGGTTTCTTCTTATAGTAAAGAAGTTTCCATTGTCCCTCAATATACAGGGCAATTAGCTAGTGGATATGGTTTTGAGAGTATTAAACTTAAACAGGAAAAAGTAACTATATATGGTAAAGAAGAATTGTTGAATAGTATTAATAGTGTTGGGGTTGTAATTGATTTATCGGGATTAAGTGGCGATAAAAGTTATTCTAAATTGCCGCTTACTGGTATAGAGAATATTAATAAGTTAGATTTTAATACTGTTGATGCATCTGTGCGAGTATCACCATCAACAAAACGAATAATAACTGATATTCCAATCAACATTGTTAATAATAATGGTGGATATCAAGTTAATTTTACTGAAGGACAGGACAAAGCTTCAGTCGAAGTAGATGGTGTGGCAGCAATCTTAGATGCACTGACGATCAATGATTTCAATATTTCAATTGATTTGGCAAACTTGAAGGCGGGGACGAATACTGTTAAAGTAGATTTAAAAATAGATAAAGGATATTTAACGGGGAAATTAGTTTCTCCAGAAAGAATTACGATTACCTTAAGAAAATAGGAGGAAAAATTAACGATGGGTAAGTATTTTGGAACAGATGGATTTAGAGGGGAAGCAAATGTTGACTTAACAGTTGAACATGCTTATAAAGTAGGGCGCTATCTTGGATGGTACTACTCTCAAAATGGTAAAGCAAAAGTTGTGATTGGGAAAGACACAAGAAGAAGTTCATATATGTTTGAATATGCACTAGTTTCAGGGTTAACAGCTAGTGGTGCTGATGTTTATTTATTACACGTAACAACAACACCTTCAGTATCATATGTTGTAACAAGTGAAGAGTTTGATTGTGGAATCATGATTTCTGCTTCTCATAATCCTTATTATGATAACGGAATCAAAATCTTAGATGGTAATGGTCATAAAATGGATGCTGGAGTAGAAAATTTAATCGAGCAGTACATTGATGGTTTAATTGATGAATTACCATATGCAACCAAAGATGAAATTGGGTGTGCTTTAGATTATTCAATCGGTCGTAATCGTTATATTGGATATCTGATGTCGATTCCCACTAGGGCATTTAGAAATTATCGTGTAGGTTTAGACTGTGCCAACGGTGCTAGTAGTGCGATTGCTAAAAGTGTTTTTGATGCTCTAGGAGCTAAGACTTATGTAATTAACAGTGATCCTGATGGGTTAAATATCAATACTAATTGTGGTTCAACCCATATTGAAGTCTTACAACAGTACGTAAAGGAAAACGCACTAGATATTGGTTTTGCTTATGATGGAGATGCTGATCGCTGTATTTGCGTTGATGAATTTGGACGAGTTGTAGATGGGGATCTAATTTTATACGTTTGTGGTAAATATTTAAAAGATCACGGAGAACTTGCTAATGATACTGTTGTTACAACAATCATGTCAAATCTTGGTTTATATAAAGCATTTGATAAAGAAGGTATTAAATATGAAAAAACCGCTGTTGGCGATAAGTATGTAAATGAAAATATGGTTAAAAATGGTCATGTTTTAGGTGGTGAACAATCTGGACATATTATTTTCTCTAAACATGCCACTACAGGTGATGGGATTTTAACATCTTTAAAAGTAATGGAAGCTGTTATTGAAAGTAAACGAACTATCGCGCAATTAATTGAACCTGTTACTATTTATCCTCAATTAATGAAAAACGTTCCTGTAAGAGATAAAAAAGAAGCACAGGAAGATCCTGATGTAAGAGCGGTTATTGCTGAAGTTGAAACTGATTTAGGTGAGAATGGTCGTGTTTTAGTTCGTGAAAGTGGAACTGAACCGGTTGTTAGAGTAATGGTTGAAGCAGATACTGATGAAAAATGTCTTATTAATGTAAATAAAATTGTTGATAAGATGAAGGAAAAAGGATTTGTAATCAAAAGATAAAATAACATAATGTCACACAATATTGCCATATAATATGGCAATATTTCATATATATTAAAAGTGAGGTGAAATACATGCAATTTAGAATAAATATTATTGATGATGAAAAAAATTTAAATGATTTAGTAAGAACCTATTTAGAAAAAGAAGGATATATTGTTTATTCTTTCTATACATATGATGAAGCTTTAATGCATAAGGATGATGATGTTCATTTATGGTTGATTGATATTATGTTGGATCGTGCTAGTGGATTTGAATTATTTAATGAGATTAAGGCTAGTCGCCCTAAAATGCCAATTATTTTTATGTCTGCACGAGATCAGGAATTTGATCGGATTATTGGATTAGAAAAAGGTTCTGATGATTATATAACCAAACCTTTTAATATTAAAGAAGTGATTTTAAGAATTAATAATTTAATTAAACGTTCATATGATGATCCATCAAAAATTAAGATGGATGGATATGATATTGATTTAGAAAAACGGCGCGTATTTAATGGTGGAGAAGAAGTAATTCTAACAACGAAAGAATATGATTTATTAGTTTATTTTATTACTAATAAAGGCTTAGCTATCTCTCGGGAACAGGTTTTGAATAAAGTATGGGACGAAAACTATTATGGTAGCGACCGGGTAGTTGATGATACTTTAAGACGTTTAAGAAAAAAAATGCCAGAGATTAATGTACGCACGATCTATGGTTTTGGCTATCGTTTAGACTAATGTTAAATAAGTTTTCTTTGCAGCGACAGTTAAGCAGATTTTCTTTACAAAAGCAGTTAATTATTATCTTTTCATTATTAGCGATGCTTGTTATATTGATTTTAGTACCGTTGATCAATAAAAATCTTAATGCTCTAATAGATGAAGAGATGTTTAAAACGCTAGATACTTCACAGAGCGCATATATTGATTTTGATTATTCACCAATCGCTAAATCAAGTGATAAACAAATTTATCATATGACTTATGATAAAAATACTAACTATTTATTTCCACCATCTAATCTAACTCGTGATAAAGTTTTAGCGTTATATCCAGTATTTGCTGATAAACTTAATGAGATGCTAAAAGGAAATAAAGATAAGATCCAGGCTAAAGGGACACTTGATGGCGATACTCTTTATTTTCAAATAACTAAAAAAGATAGTGATTCTTATATCATTTCATTAGTATACAGTGATTACTCTGCTAGTTTGATTTCATCAATTAGGCAACAAATAATAAATATTTTATATGTATCATTTGCTGTTATTGGCGCAATTATTTTTATTTGGGTTAGTGGCTTAATTAAACCATTAAAATTAATTAGAAATTATATAGAAGACATACGTAAAGATAAACAAAGTGAATTAAAGATTGATCGTGGCGATGAAATTGGTTTTGTTTCAGATGAACTTGTTGCGATGAAAGAAGAAATAGATAAACAAAGCAAGATCAAAGAAGAAATGATTCATAATATTTCCCATGATTTAAAGACACCGATTGCTTTAATTAAATCATATTCACAAAGCGTTAAAGACGATATTTATCCATATGGTGATAAAAATTCATCAATGGATATAATTATTGAAAATGCAGAACGTTTAGACGGTAAAGTTAAAAGTTTATTATATTTGAATAGATTAGATTTTATTAGTGGTGAAAATTCTGATAGTGAAGTTGATATGCATGAATTAATTGAACATATTGTTATCCAATTACAAGGAATGCATCCTGAAATTGAAATTGAAACAGATTTAGCTTTCGTTTCATTTAAAGGTGATGAAGAATGTTGGCGCATTTGTGTGGAAAATATAGTTGATAATGCTTACCGATATGTCGATAAAAAAATAAAAATTATTTTAAAAAATGATTATTTAGAAATATATAATGATGGTGAGCCAATCGATAATGATAACATTGAGGCTCTATTCCAACCGTATGAAAAAGGAACAAAAGGTCAATTTGGGTTAGGTCTATCAATCGTACATAAGACATGTACTATGTATGGATATAATGTAACGGCGGTTAATCAGGAAACTGGAGTAAGCTTTATTATTGAAAAGAAATATAATTAACAATCCAAGGCTATGCCTTGGATTTTATTTACGTTATAATAAGTGATAATAAGTGGGTGATTAAATGTTAGACAAAAAAATTGAGTTCTTTATAGCGACTGTTGAAACAGGTTCTTTTTCTGGTGCTGCAAGAAAGTTAATGCTGTCACAATCGGCAGTTAGTCAACAAATAAATTTATTAGAAGAAGAGTTAGCTGTTAAATTATTTGATCGCTCTAATTATCGCCCTAGATTAACTAGAGCCGGTGAGTTCTATTTTAAAAAATGTCAGGAACTTGTTGCTATTTATGAAAAAATGAATCATGAGGTTAAATTGATTGATTCCTATAGTATTCGTATTGGGATAACTGGCCCATTTGAAAATCATCATATTCCTTTTTTAGTTAAATTATTTAAAGAAAAGTACCCACAGATAGAAATAACAATTATAAAAGGTAGTTTTCAAAGTTGTAAAGAATGGTTAAATAATAATCAGATTGATGTTGCTTTTGCTATTGAAAATGATTTTATTAATGAACCTAAAATTACCTATGAAGTTTTACTGCAGCATCAAATATGTGCAATTTGCAGTTATGAGCATCCATGGGCTAAGTTAACTAAGATAGCAGCGCAGAATCTTATCAATCAACCGCTAATTTGTCTATCAAGAAAGTTTGGGGAAGGCTTTTATCATGATTTTGTAGAAGCTTTTAATAAAGATAAGATTGAGCCAAATATTATAAAGGAAGTAGATACTCTTGATGAGTTGATTTTATCAGTTAAGCTTAATGAAGGAATTGGTCTAACTTCACGTGAAGTTGTTAATGAGGAAGAAGTAGCGATTTTAGATATTATTAATTCGCATCATCATGCAAACTATGTTATTGGTTATGCTAGGGATATAAATAATCAATTTATTTTTGATTTTGTTGCGCTGGCGAAAAGATATTTTAATAAAACTCTATAAGTAATTCTTATAAAGTTTATAAGATTATAGCTACTATTTTTTATAATTATCTAGCTCTATAATATTAATATATAGATGGAGGAAGATAAGATGTCAAAAGTAATAGTAACAGGTGTAGATGGTAATTTTGGAGGCTATGTAGCGAGAAATATTACTCAGTTAAAAGAAAAAGAAGATTTGATTTTTACTTGTCCATTTGAAGAAGGACTAAAGGAATTTAAAGATACTGGCATTGATTGTCGAGTAGCAAATTTTAATCATCCAGATGAACAGTTAGTTGAAGCCTTCAAAGGTGGCGATACAATTTTAATAATTTCAGCACCATTTGTTGGAGCAAAGCGTCAAGCAGCACATAAAAATGCAATTGATGCGGCAATTAAAGCAGGGGTAAAAAAAGTTGTTTATACATCATTAGTAAATGCTCGTGATGTAGAAAATCCTAGTATTGAAAAAATCGATCATGCATGGACTGAAGAATATATCGAAAGTACTGAATTAGATTATATTTTCCTTAGAAATTCACAATATGCTGAAGCAATGATAACTAGTTATTTAACATCTAATGGTAACTTATTGAGTTGTCAAGGAGATGGAAAGATGGCATATATCTCACGTTTGGATTGTGCGATGGCAGCGATGTATGCACTAACAAAAGATGATATGCATAAGCAAGTTTTAAATATTAATGGTCCTGAATTATTGACTTTACATGAATTTGCGGCAATTGGAAATAGAGAAACAGGAATGGATGTAAAAGTTGTCGATGTTAGTGAAGAGGAGGTATATGCTGGATTTGATGCTATTGGGGTACCACGTACTACTGATGGAACATTTAAAGATGGCTCACCAGCTCCTTATTCAAGTGATGGAATGGTAACTTTTGCAAGAGCAATCCGAATTGGTAAAATGGATAATTTTACTGATGATTTTGAAAAATTAACTGGTGTAAAACCACGTACAGTGGCTTATATGTTTGCCAATAACAGTGAATATGGTGTTGGGGCAAGAAATTCTACAGATGACTAATTATTAGCTTATTAATTGGTAGTGATATTATTGAGAAATCAATAATATTACTATCAATTTTTATTTGATAGAATATGTCAAATAAAATACCAAGA
This sequence comes from Thomasclavelia ramosa DSM 1402, assembly GCF_014131695.1. Lineage (NCBI taxonomy): Bacteria > Bacillati > Bacillota > Erysipelotrichia > Erysipelotrichales > Coprobacillaceae > Thomasclavelia > Thomasclavelia ramosa. The sequence goes on along the minus strand of NZ_CP036346.1, from coordinate 2,856,216 downwards.
TTATTTAAGAATTTATTTAAAGAAATAGAATTATTTTATGCTATGATAAAATTATGGAGGCGGAAAAATGAAATTATTATTTAAACAGCGCTTTTTTTCATGGCTAGATAGTTATGATATTTATGATGAAATGGGGAATACAGTATACACTGTAAAAGGTGAATTAAGCTGGGGACATAAATTACAGATATATAATGCTGATGGTTTACCTGTTGGTACAATCAAAGAAGAAGTTTTCACTTTTTTACCTAAATTTGCGATGTACCTTAATGATGAATATATTGGTCAAATAAAAAAAGAACTAACATTATTTAAACCATCATTCATTTTAGATTATAATGATTGGAAAATTTCTGGTAATTTTTGGGAATGGGATTATGAAATCATTGATTCTCGTGGTATTGTTATTGGAGATATTAATAAGGAATTATTTAATTTTACGGATACTTATTCTCTAACCATTAGTGATCCACGAAATGCAATCTATGTTTTAATGATTGCTTTAGCTATTGATGCGCAAAAATGTTCAAATAACAGTTAATAAGACACGAGAGTGTCTTGTTTCATCTTATGAAAAATAATTACTAAATTAATGAAGAGGTTTATAATAATAACCGAAGGTGGTAAAAATGGGGAAAGATGAAAACAATTTTGCGCGTGGCAGTATTCCACGACATATTATAAATTTAGCTGGTCCAATGATAGTGGCACAGTTGATCAATGTTTTATATAATGTTATTGATCGTATTTATATTGGAAGAATTCCAGATGTTGCGACATTAGCTATGGGAGGACTAGGGCTATGTTTGCCACTGATTTCTATTATTATTGCTTTTGCTAATCTATTTGGTATGGGCGGTGCTCCACTTTGTTCAATTGCTCGAGGACGTGGTGATATTGAAGAGGCTGAAGAAATAATGGGTAATTCTTTCATGCTATTAATTATTTTTGGGATTGTTTTAACAGTTATTGGTTTGATCTTTAAAGAAGATTTGCTGTGGCTCTTTGGTGCCAGTGAACATACAATCGGTTACGCTAATGATTACATGACTATCTATTTATTAGGGACAGTTTTTGTACTGATTGGTTTAGGTATGAATAGTTTTATTAATAGTCAGGGATTTGCTAAAATCGGAATGATGACTGTTTTGCTGGGAGCAATAGTTAATATTATTTTAGATCCAATTTTTATTTTTGGACTAGATTTAGGGGTTAAAGGAGCTGCTTTTGCAACAGTTATTTCACAATTTATTTCTGCATTATGGACATTACGTTTTCTTACAGGGAAAAAAACAATATTAAAGATAAAAAAACAGTATTTGAGTTTAAAAGTAAAATATGTCACAAAGATTATTTCCCTAGGAATGGCAGGGTTTATGATGGCAATCACTAATTCGATTGTAACAATCGTATGTAATGCGACATTGCAACAATATGGAGGAGATCTTTATATTGCAATTATGACGATCATTAATTCAATTAGAGAAGTTGCTTCTTTGCCGGGGCAAGGAATGGCAAATGCTTGTCAACCAGTATTAGGATTTAACTATGGTGCTAAAGAGTATGCACGGGTTCTTCAAGGAATTAAATTTGTAACTTTAACGGCACTATCAATGATGCTGATAGTTTGGCTGGCAATAACGGTATTTCCTGAATTATTTATTAAGATATTTAGTCATAATCAAGAAATCATTACCCATGGCGTGAGTGCTTTACGTTTGTATTTCTTTGGCTTTTTCATGATGTCATTTCAGATGACAGGACAAGCAGCAGCAGTTGGATTAGGAAAGTCAAAACAAGCTGTTTTCTTTTCAATTTTTAGAAAAGTAATTATTGTTGCCCCGCTAACAGTGATCTTGCCAATCTATATTGGCATTGATGGAGTTTTTATTGCAGAAGCAATTAGTAATTTTATTGGTGGTGGTGCCTGTTATATTACTATGTGGTTTACAATTGCGAAAAAATTAAAATCGGGTATTATTAGTGAATAATAGTAAAAGGATTATAAGTGTTATAAATCGCTAATCAATAATATTAGCGATTTTCTTTTTAAATTATGAAAAAATAAATATTGTCAAATAAATGATGATAAAATCATGGTAATTTGGAGGTACTAAAATGAAATTAAAAGAAAATTTTTTATGGGGTGGCGCTACAGCTGCGAATCAATATGAGGGTGGCTATAATGAAGGTGGTCGTGGATTAAGTATTAATGATGTTGAAAAGGGTGCTAAACATGGAGTACCTCGTGAAATTCATGAGTATATTCATGAAAATACATATTATCCATCACATGTAGCTACAGATTTTTATCATCATTATCAAGAAGATATTAAACTATTTGCCCAAATGGGTTTCAAATGTTTTAGAATGTCGATTTCATGGTCAAGAATTTTCCCACGTGGTGATGAAGAACAACCTAATGAAGAAGGTTTGGCTTTTTATGATAAAGTATTTGATGAGTTATTGAAATATGGAATTGAGCCAGTTGTAACCCTATCACATTATGAAACACCATTGACTTTAGTTAATGAATATGGTTCATGGAGAAGTCGTAAATTAGTTGATTTCTTTGAGCATTATTGTAAGACCGTATTTTCTAGATATAAGGATAAGGTTAAATACTGGATGACTTTTAATGAAATTAATGGCTGTTTAGAGGTGGCTCGTCCTTGGCATCAAGCGGGAATCGTTTATCGTGATGATGAAGATCATTATCAAACAATTCTCCAAGCTAGTCATCATATGTTTGTAGCAAGCGCTAAAGCAGTGATTGCAGGGCATGAAATTAATCCAAATTTTAAGATTGGCTGTATGTTAATTTATCCAACAACATATGCAGCAACTTGTAACCCGGAAGATCAGATTATGATGAGAAATAAGATGCTAAATACTTTCTATTATGGTGATGTTCATGTTCGAGGACGTTATACAAATACATGTACTTCATTATTGCATAAACATGGTGTTGAAATAAAAATGGAGCCTGGAGATGAAGAACTTTTAGCGAAAGGTAAAGTTGATTATATTGGTTTTAGTTATTATTTTTCAGCTGTTGAGGGTAATGATGCTGAAGAAATTGAAGGAAATGTTGTTAAAGGTGGACGTAATCCGTATTTAAAGATGACAGATTGGGGTTGGCAAATTGATCCATTAGGATTAAGAACAGCTTTAAATGAGTTATATGATCGTTATCAATTACCCTTGTTTATTGTAGAAAATGGAATGGGAGCAGTAGATACAGTTGAAGTCGATGGTTCAATTAATGATGCTTACCGTATTGATTATATTAAAGAACATATCAAAGCATTTAAAGATGCAGTTGAGATTGATGAAGTTGATTTAATGGGATATACCCCTTGGGGATGTATTGACTTAGTGGCAGCAAGTACCGGTGAGATGAGAAAACGTTATGGTTTTATCTATGTTGATAAGGATGATGAGGGTAACGGAACCCTTGCACGTAAACCAAAGAAATCATTCTATTGGTATCAAAATGTTATAAAAACAAACGGTGAGGAGCTGTAATGACTTAGGTCGTTACAGTTTTTTGTAGAATGTGTTAAAATATTCTACAAAGGGGAGAGTTTTATGGAAAATTATTGTCGCAAAATGGCCTGGCTCTTATATAATAGAGGGCTAGTCGATAAAGAAAATGTTGAAGATCTGCGCTTTTTGCTCGAACTTATTTTGACACAGGTTATAACGATCATATCAGTCTATATAATTGGTCTATTATTTATGGATGCACTGAGTATCTTGATTATTTGTGCCTGTTTTGTAGCCGGGCGAAAATATCTAGATGGTTATCATGCCGATACTTTTAGAAATTGTTATTTACTGACGATGTTAAACTTTATTTTTTGTATTTTTATGAGTAGGATAGTAGCATATGTTGAAATATTTTATTTTATAGGAATAGGAATATCATTATATTTATTATTTAAATATAGATATAAAAAAATAATTATTTTTAATTTATTCTATATATTGATAATAGTATTATTTAATACAGGTATAGTTTATCAAATCAATATGGTTAATTATTTTGTAATAGTATTGATGAGAGTGATAAGAGGGGAGGAATTAAAATGATCTCTATTGGGATAATCGATGATGAACAAGTATATTTAGATAAAATTAAAGATATTTTAATCACAAATTTTGATGACATTAGAGTCTATTCGTATAATTCTGCGAGTAAAATAGATAATGATCTAGATTTTATATTACTTGATATTGATATGCCCGATATAGATGGAATTATTTTTTCAAAACAACATCGTAATTACAGAATTGTATTTGTGACTAATTATGATACTCGGATCAAGGAAGCTTTTGGACCTAATGTATATGGATATGTATCAAAAGGAAATCTTGAAGAAGAATTAGTAGAGAAAGTTAAAGAAGTGATTGAGATAATCAAATGTGATTATTATGTTACGTTTAAGGTAAATGGAATAGATATAAATATTAGGATTGACGATATAATTTACTGTCAGTATTTAGGTAATCATATTGTTTCAATAGTCTATCATGATAAAAAAATTAATATTAATAATAGTTCTTTGAAGAAAGTAAAAGAGGTTTTGAATGAATATTTTATAGAAATAAGCCAGGATATAATAATAAATAAACATCGAATTATTAATTTTGAAGATAGATATGTGTATCTAGATGGAATCAACAGTAAATTTGAAGTAAGTGTAAGAAAAAGAAAGTTAGTGAGAAAAAGTTTTTATGAGACATTTAGATGATAGAAGTTATTAGTGAATATTTTTATTGTTTAATTTATGTTATCGCACTTACATTTACTGCGAGTTATCTATTAGAGGAAAAGGTTAAATTTAAAAGAGTAGTTATAATGGCACCGCTATATGCAATTGTAAATTATCTTGTAGCAGGGGCTACTAGTAATAATTTTTGGGAATACATGATTGTGAATTCTATTATCATAGTCATAGATTTTTGCTATATTTGTATTTTATTTAAAAAAACAAATGTAATATTCTATGTTTCTTTATTCCAGTTATTTTATATATTTACTGTTAATTCTCTAATCCATGTTATTAATATTATTATTGGATTTAACCGTGAGGTTACATTATCATTTAGTATTCAAAGGCTTATCATGGTCTTTTTAATAAATATATTAACAGTTATTTTTATTGTTGTTTTGGATAAATTAAAGATTATTCCCACTCAGAAAGTAATAAATCGTCAAGTAAAATTATTTATCATGCTCGATATATTAGTTTATTATGCGATGGTAATTATATATAATATTGGTGTGGTAAGATTGGTTAATTTAATTACAGTATTAGTGTTGATTCTATTATTTTTGTGGATAATGTTTTTAAAAATATTGTCTATGTATGTTGAAACAACAATCAGAAATGAAGAATTGATAATGGAGGATATATCTAATAAATATATAAGTAAGTATCTTGATTTTTATAATCAGGAAAGTGATAATTTAAGAAAATTAAAGCATGACCTAAAGAATCATCAACTTGTATTAGAAAGTCTAGATAAAAAGAATCAATATACTCAATATATTGATGAAGTATTTAAGGGAATTGGTCAAGTAGCATATATTGAAAGTGGTAATATTTATATTGATGCTTGTTTATATGCTAAACAACAAGAATATCCTGAGATAATTTTTGATTTTGATATAAGTGTTGCGGGTTTGGTATTTAATGAAAAAGATTTAACATCATTAATATTTAATTTAATTGACAATGCATGTAACGAAGCATTAAAACACAATAAGTTAGTATCAGTGATGATTAGATATACTAATAATTTATTAATCATTAGAATTAAGAACACTTGCCCGATTAAGCCTAATTTTAGTACGGATAAAGGTGAAGGGCATGGGTATGGATTAAAAATAATTAAAAATATTGTTAATAAATATCATGGTGATTTGTTTATCGATTATCATGATGATCAAGTAATATTTAATATTAAAATAAACACTTAAGGAGGTATTTTTAACATATGAGGAGGTGTAAAAAAACATTATCTCGATTTATGTTATATTTTAGAAGTGAGGAGGATATGTAGATGAAAAATATGATTAAAAAAGTTATTAAAAAAAGAATAGAAAAAGTAAAACTTAATGGTTATAATTGTTCACCTTGTGATTATTATAGACCAAAAAAACCAAGTAAATAATAGTACAAACTTTTGGGAGAGGGTAAATGTACTAAATAGTAATATTTATTAATGGCATAGCCAAAGCAAAAATTTATATAAATAAGATTCAATATAATCAATTTCTATAAAGATAGAATCGTCGTACATATACATTAAATGGGATAAAGCGTATATAATAAAAAGTGATTTTTATTATTACTGAGGGTTGTTAGCATGGCTTTTTTATTATAGAGACGAGATTTTGAACCTTTGTTTAGTAAATTATGTTATAAAATAGCTGGATTAATAATATGTTCGATTAAAAAGAGATATTAATTATTTAATATCTCTTTTTAGCGTGTGCCGGGCATGGCTGGCATGAATTCAGTTAGAGATAAACCAACCACAGGTAGTTACCGTCAAGCGTAGAAAACCACAACCTGTTGACAGTAATGACATGGGTGAAGGAAGTAATGTGATGTAGCGATTCTTTTGAACATGTGAACAGGAACTTAATGAGGCTAAATGGTGGATAAGGTTGCGCTACAAACCAAAGTCCAAATGGTATATGTAAGACTAAGACAGTAAATCAAGACATTGTGAAAGAATTAGGATTCATGCTCTACTTCGAGAGGCTTTATGGACGAGGAAGTCTAGTAAACTTTAAAATCAATGATAGTATCCTCGGTAGAAAAAGGTTTATCGTAAGAAGTTAGATGAAGTCATAGTAGGTAGAGATACTGGAGGACTAAAACGTTTATAGAGTGCAAATTTAGTAATGAAGACATCTTTAAATGTGCTAATATAGAATTAGGGCGGTATAGTAGGATGAATGTCATAAACTTTATTATATTACCGAAAATATTAGGTATTAAGAAAGGGAAAGACCTGGATTGGTACATCGCCTAAATTACTATCTTAAGAGTTTGTAATTTGATATAAATGTAGAGCCGTATACTAGACCTGCACGTACAGTTCAATCGGTGGGGCAATAAATTATTTTATTCCTTTAACCTATTACTGATTATTTAGAAAATAAAAAATATTTAAATTGTTGATGAGCCAGGGAATAAGTTAAAAATAATATAGTATTATTAGCCATGTTAGGATATCCTGATATGGTTTTTTATGCTATAATAGTACTATTTTATATAGTATTAATCAAAAGTTCATTAATAGTTAATAATAAATAAATATACTTAGGTCGTATAAAATAAAATTAGGGAGCAAATATGAAAGAAAAGTTCTATCGCTTTATGCAAGGAAGGTATGGCATTGATCAATTAAATAGTTTTTTAATGATTGTCTGTGTCATTTGTTTTATCGTAAATATGTTTATTGGCAGTATTGTTTTAACTTTTATTGCTTATGGAACATGGCTATTTGTAATATTTAGAATGTTTAGTAAAAATATTTATGCACGTAATCGAGAAAATGACAAATATTTAAATTTCTTTAGTCCACTTAGTCGGTGGTTAAAACTAAAATTGATGAGTAAACAAGATCCAAGTAACAAATATTTTAGCTGTCCTAAATGTAAGCAGATGGTTAGAGTGCCAAAAGGACATGGAACTGTTGTAGTAACTTGTCCCAATTGTCAAAACAAGTTTGAAAAGAGAACATAAAGATGTTTGGCTACGTTGTTATCAATAAACCAGAATTAAAATTTAAAGAATTTGATGTTTATCAGTCATATTACTGCGGATTATGCAAAACTCTTAAGGAAAAGTATGGTAGCCGGGCTCAAATCTCTTTGAATTTTGATTTGAATTTTATTAGTATCTTATTGAGTGGCTTGTATGAACCGGAAACTAAGATAGGGGAATCACGATGTGTTATGCACCCTTTAAGTAAGCATACGACTCGTTACAATGAATGTGTTGATTATGCCGCTAAAATGACGATTGTTTTAACATATTTTAAATGTGAAGATGATTGGTTAGATGAGCGTAAGATTAGTAAACAGGCATATAAAAGGTTGTTAAGAAAAGCATATCAAGAAATTAAGGAAGAATATCCAGATAAGTTGGCACATATCGAAACTTGTTTACATTGTATTAATGACTATGAAAGTCAAGGAATTACAAATCTTGATGAGATTTCTAAATATTTTGGTGAAGTAATGGGTGAAATATGTGCTTATAAAGATGATGAATGGCATGATGAATTATATGAATTTGGATTTTATTTAGGGAAGTTTATTTATTTTATTGATGCTTATGAAGATATTGAACAAGATTTAAAAAAGAGAACATATAATCCGTTTAAAGAATTATATCAAACGGATCAGTTTGAGGATAAATGCAAAGATATTTTAGAATTAATGATATCTGAAGCAACCATGGCTTTTGAAAGATTGCCAATTATTGAAAATGCCGCAATTATAAGAAATATCTTGTATGGTGGGGTATGGAATAAGTATGAATTAGTTAGACAAAAACGATTGGAAGGTAGGAAATAATGAACCCGTATCAAATATTAGGAATATCATCTGATGCAACTGATGATGAAGTAAAAAAAGCATATCGTACGTTGAGTAAAAAATATCATCCGGATGCGAATATTAATAATCCTAATCAAGCTGCGTATACCGAAAAGTTTAAAGAGGTGCAGACAGCTTATAAAACAATCATGGATGATCGTAAGCGTGGTTTTACAAATCGAACTTATGGCAATACCCAAGGTGCGGGGTATAATGGACAATCACAATCTAGCTATCAGTATAATGGTAATGATCAAGCTGCTTTTAATGAGGCTGCTGGATTTATTAATGCTCGAAGATTTCAAGAAGCACTTAATATTTTGGAACAAATTAAGACTCGTAATGCAATGTGGTTTTATTATAGTGCTGTAGCAATGAATGGAATTGGTAATAACATTACAGCAGTTGAATATGCGCAGACGGCTGCCCAAATGGAACCTGGAAACTTGCAATATCTATTATTTTTACAGCAGTTAAAAGGTGGTCAAAGACAGTACCAGACAGGGCAGCAGACTTATGGTTCGCCTTTTGGCAGTACAATGCAGTGCTGTTATAGTATTATGTTACTTAATTGTATGATGAATTGTTGTTGTGGTGGCCGGATGTGCTAGAAGGAGATATGATTAATGAGTAAAGTAATTGGAATTGACTTAGGTACAACAAATAGTTGTATGGCTTACATGGAAGATGGTAAAGGGATTATTATCCCGAATGCAGAGGGAAATAAAACAACCCCTAGTGTTGTTGCTTTCACTAATGATGGAAAACGGTTAGTTGGTGAAAATGCTAAACGTCAAGCTGTTACTAATCCGTTAAATACAGTAGCATCAATTAAACGTGAAATGGGAACTGCATATCGTAAAAATATTAATGGTAAAGACTATAGCCCTCAAGAGATTTCAGCAATGATTTTACAAAAGTTAAAAATTGATGCTGAGGCTTATTTACATGAACCAGTAACAGAGGCAGTCATTACAGTTCCTGCTTATTTTAATGATGCCCAACGTCAAGCAACTAAAGATGCGGGGCGAATTGCTGGTTTAAATGTTAAACGGATTATTAATGAGCCAACAGCAGCAGCCTTAGCTTATGGCTTAGAAAATAGCTATGGACAAAAAATCATGGTATTTGATTTAGGCGGTGGAACATTTGATGTTTCTATTATCGAAATTGGAAATGGAGTAATTGAAGTTTTATCAACATCTGGAGATAATCATTTAGGTGGTGATGATTTCAATGAAATTATAGCTAAGTATATTGTTGATGAATTTAGAAGAATTGAAGGCATTGATTTAAGTCATGATCAAGTAGCAATGCAAAGAATTAACGAAGCTGGTGAAAAAGCTAAAATAGAATTATCTACAATGATTACGACTATTGTGAATCTTCCTTTCATTACTAATACTAGTAGTGGACCAAAAAATTTAGAGGTTGAAATTAGTCGAGCTAAATTTAATGAATTGACAAAAGGCTTAGTTGATCGGGTTGTTATTCCAATGCAAAATGCTTTAAACGATGCACGTTTAACACCACAAGAATTAAATAAAATTATTTTAGTTGGAGGTTCTTCAAGAATTCCGGCTGTTCAAGATAAGATTAAAGAAATTACTGGCAAGGAAGCAAGTAAATCATTAAATCCAGATGAATGTGTAGCCCAAGGAGCTAGTATTCAGGGTGGTAAGTTGTCTGGTGATATAGCAGCTACTGGAAATTTTGATGTTCTATTACTTGATGTTACACCATTGACTTTATCAATTGAAACGATGGGTGGTGTGGCAACGCCATTGATTGAGCGTAATACTACAGTTCCAACGAGTCATAGCCAAATTTTTACAACTTCTGCTAACTTCCAAACTCAGGTAGAAATTAATGTTCTTCAAGGGGAACGTCCATTAGCCAAAGATAATAAAAGTTTAGGAAAATTTAAACTAAAGAAAATTAAACGGGCAATGCGTGGGGTACCCCAAATTGAAGTTACTTTTGATATTGATGCTAACGGAATCGTTAATGTATCAGCTAAAGATTTAGCGAGTGGAAATATGCAAAGTATTACTATTGAAAATACTTCGAATATGTCTGATGATGATATCGAAAGAGCTATTCATGAAGCTAAACAGTATGAACAGCAAGATGCTGTTACTAAAGAGCGTTTAGTTTTTAAAAATGAAGTTGAAAATTTGATTCTTACGGTTGAAGCAGCTTTATCTAAAAATGGTAAACAAATTGATAAAGCAATGAAATCAAATATTAAAAACGAACTTGCAAGCTTTAAAAAGTTAACTAAAAAAGTTGATTTTGAAACATGTGATCAGATTCAGTTTGATGAAATCAAAACAGCAAAACTTAATTTGGAAACAGTTGCAGCATCATTGTTATCAATGCAATAATCCTTGGTTATAACCAAGGATTTTTTAGGAGGAAAATATGATAGACGAGATTTTAGCTTACAATCGGGCATTTGTGACTAATAAAGGATATAAGCCTTATACGACGAGTAAATATCCTGATCGCAAATTAGCGATTGTTACTTGTATGGATACCCGTTTGATTGAATTATTACCAGCGGCTCTAGGAATAAAAAACGGAGATGCAAAAATCATAAAAAATGCTGGTGGAGTTATTGTTCACCCTTTCGGTAGTGCGGTACGAAGTTTATTGATTGCTATTTATGAATTGAATGTTGAGGAAATCATGATTATCGGACATACTGATTGTGGAGTAGGAAGTATCGATATAGAGGCAATGTTAAAGAAGATGGAAAAGCGTGGAATCAGTGAAACGGTTATTAGGGATCTTGGATATTGTGGAATTGATTTTAATAAATGGCTGGGCGGTTTTGATGATGTTGAGATATCTGTTAAAGAAAGTGTTAGTTTGTTAAGACGACATCCTCTGTTGCCTAAAAATATTGAGATTCATGGACTAGTGATGGATTCAAGGACGGGCGCTTTAAGTTTAGTGGAAAAAAATTGATTTTTTTTGTTTAAAGAGCATCATGAGATTCTAGTTTTGTTACTAGAATCTTTTAATTATGTAAAGAAATACGGTATAATGGAAAAGTAGAAATATCTTAACTTAATATATCTTGTCTTGTTAACTATTTCACTTGACAATGAGTATGATTTGTGGGATATTTTATCTAATGTACGAGAACTTTGAAATTAAGTAAATGGGGAATAGTTAAATGAATGATATTATTGAAGAAATTCAAAAGTTAAAAAAAGAAAAAAATGCTGTCATTTTGGCACATTATTATGTTGATGGTGCAATCCAGGATATTGCAGATTATTTAGGTGATTCTTACTATTTATCAAAAATTGCTGTTGATTGTCCACAAGATGTAATTGTTTTTGCTGGAGTTGAATTTATGGGTGAAAGTGCTAAATTATTAAGCCCAAATAAGACAGTTTTAATGCCTGATAAGGATGCTGATTGTCCAATGGCTCATATGGTTGATGAATATTTTATTGCCCGTCTTCGTAAAGAGTATGAAGATCTATGTGTTGTATGCTATATTAACTCAACTGCTGAAATTAAAACAATGTCAGATGTTTGTGTAACATCATCAAATGCTAAGAGAATCGTTGAAGCTCTACCAAATAAAAATATTTTATTTATTCCAGATCAAAATCTAGGAAAACATATTGCTGAATTAGTACCAAGCAAGAATTTCTTATTCTGTAATGGATATTGCCCAACGCATTATCGGATTACACCAGAAGATATTTTAACAGCTAAAGAAAAACATCCGGGGGCACCTGTATTGATTCATCCTGAATGTAAACCAGAATGTGTAGAGTTGGCAGATTATGCTGGCAGCACTTCGGGAATTATTGATTATGCAACAAATGATCGGGAACATGATGAGTTCATTGTTGTCACTGAAATAGGCGTGATTCATGAAATGGAAAAACGTAATCCTGGAAAGAAATTCTATCCAGCAACTGATAAATTAGTATGTCCAAATATGAAGAAAAACACGCTTGAAAAAGTACGTGATTGTCTAAAGAATAATACTAATCAAGTAGAGCTTGATGAAGAGTTTATGGAAAAAGCTAAGAAACCATTGGAAAGAATGCATGAATTAGCAAAATAAGAAGGTGTAAATAATGAATAATAATTATGACGTAATCATTGTTGGAACAGGAGCTGCAGGGTTATTTGCAGGGTTATGTTTACCTGCTGATTTAAAAGTTTTAATGATTACTAAAGATAAAGTTGAAAATAGTGATTCTTATCTAGCTCAAGGAGGAATCTGTACTTTAAAGAGTGCTGATGATTTTGATGCGTTTTATCAAGATACTTTAAAAGCCGGTCGTAACGAAAACAATCCTGAATCAGTTAAAATCATGATTCAGCAGGCACCTCAAATTATGAAAGATTTGATGGATTATGGTGTTGAATTTGATCGCGATACTGAAGGAAATTTAGCTTATACACGTGAAGGTGCTCACTCGGAATATCGGATTTTACATCATCAGGATGTTACTGGTAAAGAAATCACTTCTAAATTAATTAAACAAGTTGAAATGCGGAATAATATCACAATGGTAGAAGATGCTACAATGCTGGATATTATTAATCATGATAATATTGCAACAGGAATCGTTATGGAAAATAATGGTGAAATTATTCAAATTAATGCTAAAGTTATTATTCTTGCAACTGGTGGGATTGGTGGATTATTTACCCACTCATCTAATTTTAGACATATCACCGGTGACAGTTTTGCAATTGCCTTAAGAAATAATATTGAACTGGAGAATATTAATTATATACAAATTCATCCAACTACTTTATATACAACTAAACCGGGTAGAAGTTTTTTGATTAGTGAATCGGTTCGTGGTGAGGGGGCCCATTTATTAAATCCTGATATGGAGCGTTTTGTTGATGAATTATTGCCTCGTGATGTTGTAAGTAATGCGATCAAAAAAGAGATGGATAAATATAATGTACCCCATGTTTATTTATCTGTTACACATATGGATCCAAAGCAAATCAAAAGGAGATTTCCTCACATATATGATCAATGTCTTGCTGAGGGTTATGATATGTTTACGGATCCAGTTCCTGTTGTTCCGGCTCAACATTATTTAATGGGAGGAATCAAGAGTGATACTTACGGACAAACTTCAATGAATAATCTTTTTGCAGTTGGAGAGACTGCTTGTAATGGGGTTCATGGCGCTAATCGTCTTGCAAGTAATTCTTTATTAGAGAGTTTAGTTTTTGCTAAACGAGCAGCCAAAGTTATTGCTGATGGTATTGACAAGATTAGCCTTTACGAAAAAGTAGTAGATTTAGATGGCTATGATAAAGAAAAGCTAAAAAAAGAAAATAAAGAAATAATTATGAATGAAATAAAAAGAAAAGATGGTGAATTCTATGATAAATGGTGTAAATCTTAAGGTAAACATTGATGATTACATCTTAAGTGCGTTGAAGGAAGATATCACGAGTGATGATGTTACAACAAATGCAGTAATGCCAGAAGCTAAATTAGGACATGTTGATTTGATTTGTAAACAGGATGGGATCGTTTGTGGTTTAGAGGTATTCGAACGGACTTTTAAATTATTAGATGAAAATTGTAAGTTTACAACAAAATATAAAGATGGTGATGTAATCAAAAATGGTGATTATATCGGTGAAGTAATTGGTGATATTAGAGTTTTATTATCTGGAGAGCGTGTTGCTTTAAATTATTTACAACGAATGAGTGGGATCGCTACTTATACAAGTGAATCAGTAGCAATCTTAAAAGGATCTAAGACAAAATTATTAGATACACGTAAAACTACACCAAACAATCGAATTTTCGAAAAATATGCGGTTAAAATAGGTGGTGGAACTAATCATCGTTATAATTTATCAGATGGAGTATTAATTAAAGATAATCATATTGGAGCAGCTGGAAGCATTGCTAAAGCAGTTGCAATGGCTCGTGACTATGCCCCATTTGTTCGTAAAATTGAAGTTGAAGTTGAAACTTTAGAACAACTTCAAGAAGCACTTGAGGCTAAAGCAGATATCATTATGCTGGATAATATGGATAATGCGACTATGAAGGAAGCAGTGGCAATGATTGGTGATAAAGCTCAGAGTGAATGTTCTGGAAATGTTACTAAAGAGCGCTTAATGGAGATTGCAGAGATTGGGGTTGATTTCGTATCTTCAGGTGCGATTACTTATGCTGCTCCAATTCTAGATTTTTCAATGAAAAATTTACGACCATATTAAATAGATAAAGTTAATTGGGCTGGTTTAAGGAATAATCTTAAATCAGCTTTTTTAGTTAATAAAAATTATTTTATGATTAATTAAAAAAAGTGTAGTTTATTGACTAATTAAAAGGGCATACTTAATCTGGTGATAAAATGGAAAATGAATCATATTGGCAGCATACGATTACGCTGCCTAAATACCCGCAGATAAACAAAAATTGTAACTATGATGTTGTTATTGTTGGCGGTGGGATTAGTGGTGTAAGTTTAGCTTATCGTCTTAATAACAGTAATTTAAAAGTAGCATTATTTGAAAGTGACACACTTGGTAGTAAAACAACTGGGCATACTACAGCTAAGGTTACTTATTTGCATGGTGCTGTTTATGCTGATATTTATCAGGTCTATGGCCGGAGTAAAGCAAAACAGTATTTAGAATCAAATTATGAAGCTTATCAGGATATTAAAAAAATAATTGAAATGGAACAAATCGAGTGTGATTTTAAAGAAAATATTGCTTATGTAGGAGCAAGTGATACAACAAATGCAAAGAAACTTGACTGTCAAATCAGATTATTTAAATCTTGGGGATTTGAGGTTTTAGAAAATCGATTGAAGAATTGTCAGATTTCTATGGGACTTAAACAGCAGGCTATTTTTCATCCATTAAAATACCTAAAAGGATTACTAGCGCAATGTAAGCATATTGACATTTATGAACATTCATTAGTAACAGGCAGCATGCATCAAGATGGATTGGTATGTTTGGAAGTTAATGGGTTTAAAGTTCAGGCAAGACAGGTAGTTTGGATGACTCGCTATCCCCCTAATTTACAACATGGTTATTTTTTTAGAATTATTCAAGAAAAAGAACATGTCATTTTTCAAGAAGGACAGAGTAATGGTAATAGTATTTTAGATTTATCGACTAATTATTCTAAACGATATTTAGATGAACAGCATATTTTAATGATAAAACGAATTGATGATCTTAATCAAGTTTACTGGTATGCCCAAGATGGAAAGCCGTTAAGAAAAATACCTTATATTGGTAAAATGAATGAACAAGAATATGTGGCCTATGCTTATAATAAGTGGGGGATGACGTTAAGTCATGTTGCTAGTAAATTAATTTATGACTTAATTATTAATGATGAAAGTAAATATGCCTCTCTATATCAGCCTAGTTATGGCAATTATTTAAAATCTGGGGCGGATATGCTGAAACTAGTTAAAAATAATTATCATGGGATGATAAAAAATCGTTTAGTTTCTAGTAAAAAATTAAAGTTAAAGAAGCAGCAGGGTAAAGTTATTCGACATCAAGGACGATTATTAGCAGTTTATAAAGATGCTCAGGAACGAATATTTTATTTCTCGCCATATTGTCCGCATTTAAAATGTGTGGTGCAGTATAATGAGATTGATAATACATGGAATTGTCCATGTCATGGTTCTATCTTTGATTGTCATGGAAAACTTGTAAGTGGACCGGCAACTAAAGATTTAAAACAATATTGAAAAAGCATGGAGTTTAATCTTCCATGCTTTTATTACGGATAAAATATTCAGTTAATCTAAGTGGCTGTTTTAAACCGTCAATTAGATTACTAGGATCATTGATTTTAACATGATATTTAATAAAAGGCTCTAAAAATTGTATATAAGCTTCTCTTGTATCTTCAGTGACAGTAATAATGAAATTTTTTTGATCGTTAAAAATTAGTTTAAACTTTATTTCTATTCCGATATCATTAGTTCGCATAAAAGAAACTTTTCTAACTATAATATTTAGTTCTTCAAGATTAGCATAATTACGTTTAGATAAGTAATTCTCTAATTCATTAAGATCATCTTTCATAAAAAATAATTTCATCCGGTCATGAAGATTTAGTTTTTCTTTGTATAACATAAAATTATTATAAAATAAATAGATACTAGAATTACGATAACTATAAACAAAGCCTAGAGTAATTAATAAGGAAATTGGATAAATAATAAAACTAAATGAGTGATCTACTGCTATTCCGTTAGTCACAATTAAATTCTTAACCATCATGGTAATTAAAAAAGGAATAGTAATAAAACAAATTAACTTAAATACTAATTTGATTAAAGAGGGAATTTGATAGCCGCATCTATAAATTGGTTCCATCATCTTCAACATCCTTTTTTCGTTTTAACATATCTTGATAAGAATATACGCAGCCACAATAACTTTGACGATAAAGATGATAGCTGTCAGCAAATCTTACCGATTTTAAATAACCATTATTTTTCTTAAAATCACTAAATAAGAATTTTGTTTTATTTTGAGCAAAACTTGCTCCAATTTCATTGATCCATTGACTATTTTTATGAGGTGAAACACTCAATACAGTTGTCCAATAATCAAAATTGTGTTCACAGCTATATTGAAAGGCATCATTCATCCTTTTTTGATAACAAAGATAACAACGTTTCCCTCCTTCTGGTTCATCTTTGTATCTACTAAGCTTATTTAAATATTCTTTTGGTAAATAAGGTTGTTCAATAACTGTGATATTTTGATGATAATCTTGATTAAACTGTTTAATAAAGCTGAGTAATTCTTGATAACGACGATGATATTCAGCATTTGGATAAATATTAGAATTTGAATAATAAATTGTAATTTCAAAGATATCAGATAGTTCTCTAATTACATTGCCGCTACAAGGACCACAACAAACATGTAGTAAGAGACGTGGTCGCGTATTTTTTATTTTTGTTAATTCTTCTTTAAATTTTAAGTCATAATTTATTTTCATAAATTGATTATAGCATAGTTTATTCTTGAACGTATAAATAAATTTTATGGTTTAATATATGCAAAACCTTCAGTTTGTTTTTGTGCTAATTCAACAACACCAGCTGGAACGATCGTAATAAATTGATAAATATCAGCAGCAGTGAGGTGATTAGCTGCTAAAGCATTGTTACATGCTATAAAAGTTACGTGTTTTTTTGATAATGCGGTAAACATTTTTGCTATTTCATGATCATAATCGAGCTGATAGGCGATAACTGCCTCACTGTTTGCAAGAACTTCGATTTGATAATCGATATTTTGGACTTGATAATAATTGCTCATATTAGTAACATTGCCTAAACAAAGTTGCCATTTTGTTAATTCATCAACATGAAAGATAATTTTCATCATATACTCCTTTAATTAAATTAAACAATTGTATTTACTGGTAGCATCTATAAAATTGTTAGTGATTATTTGGCGCTCTAAATAATATTTAGCTAGTTGTTCGTCATTCATTTGATCTAATTGATCATAGAAATAAAGAATTAATTTTAAATATTGTAGATCATCTGAGTCGAGATGCTCAAGTAATAATGTTTGGGCTTCTAAATATTTATGTTGCTCCATTAGTTCTTTGATTTTTAAATAAATTAAATCGCTTTGAGTATAATTAGACTCATCTTTAATAGTATAACTTACAGTTTCGCTATTAAAAAATAATTTAGCTAAAGCTCTGGCAGCACTTTGAATTTGACGGATAATAAAATCTTCTTTATGATATGAAAACATGTTCTCACTTCCTCTACTTTTAATTCTATCATAATAAAAGAAAAAAATGTAAATCTCTTTAAGATTTACATTATAAACATACTATCACCAAAACTAAAGAAACGATATTTTTCATCGATTGCTTCCTGATAAGCTTTAAAAATAAATTCTTTACTTGCAAAAGCACTGATCAACATTAATAAAGTTGACTTAGGCAAATGAAAGTTGGTAATCAAACAGTCGATTGCTTCATATTTATAACCTGGATAAATAAAGATATCAGTATTTTCATGAACAGATGTAAATTTTCCATATTTTTTCATATTAGCTTCAAGTGTTCTTGTTGAAGTTGTACCAACTGCGATAATTCGTTGACCGTTTTGTTTAGCTTGATTTAATTTGTCAGCAACATCAGGTTCAATCATATAATATTCACTGTGCATATGATGTTCTAGAACATCATCAACTTTTACCGGTCTAAAAGTTCCTAACCCAACATGTAAAGTTACATCAAGGATTTCAATTCCTTTAGCTTTAATTTTTTCAATAATTTCATCAGTAAAATGAAGTCCTGCGGTTGGAGCAGCAGCACTTCCTTCAATTTTAGCATAAACAGTTTGATAACGATTTTGATCATCTAGTTTTTCTTTAATATAAGGTGGAAGTGGCATCGTTCCCAATTGATCTAGGATTTCATAGAAAATTCCTTCATAGATCATCTTGAATACTCGAATTCCTTCTTCTTTAATCTCGACACATTGAGCTTTTAAAAGGCCATCACCAAAAGTAATTATAGTATCAATTTTAACGATTCGAGCATTTCCAACTAAACATTCCCACATATCGTTGCCTTGATCTTTTAATAGTAGGACTTCCACATGACCGTTAGTTTCTTCTTTAATTCCAAATAAACGAGCGGGTATTACTTTAGTATTATTTCTAACTAGGATATCACCAGGTTTTAAATAATCTATAATATCATAAAAATGTTTATGTTCAATTGTCTGCTGATTACGATTTAAGACCATTAAACGTGAAGTATCGCGTTTATCTAATGGGGTTTGGGCAATTAGTTCTTCAGGAAGATTAAAATCAAATTCACTTATTTTCATCTTAAAAAGCCCTCTTATATACGTCATGACCGTACTTATCTAAAAATTCTTCTTTAAAGTCAAGTAAGCGATCTTCTTTAATTGCTTCACGAATATCACTTGCTAACTTCAGTAAAAAGTTAACATTATGAATCGATAGTAATGTTTTACCAAAGATTTCATCACATTTATGTAAATGACGAATGTATGCTCTAGTATAGTTTTTACAAGCATAACAGTCGCATTCAGGGTCTAGAGGTGTAAAATCATATTTAAATTTCTCATTATTAATATTTAAACGTCCCCTGCTTGTCATTATTGCACCGTGGCGAGCTACGCGAGTAGGTAACACACAATCATACATATCGATTCCACGAATGGCACATTCGATTAGATCAATTGGATTGCCAACTCCCATTAAATAACGGGGTTTATCTTCAGGCAACCATTTGATAGTATCATCAACCATTTTATACATTACATCTTTAGGTTCTCCAACACTAGTCCCTCCGATCGAATAACCGGGGAAATCCATCGCGACTAATTCTTTAGCACACTGTTCTCTCAAATCAGGGAATTCACCACCTTGAACAATTCCAAATAAAGCCTGTTTTTCCGTGTTTTTGTGTGCTTCTTTTCCACGTTTTGCCCATCGTAAAGTTCGTTCCATGCTATTTTTCATATATTCGTAGGTACATGGATATGGGGCACATTCATCAAATGACATAATCATATCAGCACCTAGTTTATTTTGAATTTCAATTGCTTTTTCTGGTGATAAAAACAATGAACTTCCATCAATAATACTTTTAAATTTTACGCCTTCTTCTTCGATTTTTCGTGTTTTACCTAGAGAAAAAACTTGGAAACCACCACTATCAGTTAGCATTGGTCCGTTATAATTCATAAATTTATGTAGTCCCCCAGCTTTTTCGACAACATCTTCACCGGGACGTAACCATAGGTGATAAGTATTAGCCAACACCACTTGTGAGTGCATTTCTTTTAACATTTCTGGGGAAATTCCTTTTACGGTAGCTAGCGTACCAACGGGCATAAACATTGGAGTTTCGACATCACCGTGAGGGGTATGTAAAATTCCATAGCGAGCACCCGATTGTTTACAAACGTGTTTTAATTCATAAGTTATTGCTGCCATAATCATCCTCCTTAAAGCAAGCATTATTATACCGCAATCTTGCTCTATTTACAATTTTAGTTTGCAATAATAAAACCCTATAAAATTATAGGGCTAAATAAGATTTAAATGTTGTAAAGCATGGTAAATACCATCTTCTTCAATATCTTTAGTTACATAATAAGCAAGTTTAAATAATTCTGGTTCACCATTTCCCATCACAATCGCATGTTTAACATATCTAAGCATTGCTTCATCGTTAAAACTATCACCAAAAACATAAGCATCATCTTTATCAAGACCAAAGTAATCTAGTAAAAATTGAATTCCTGTAGCTTTAGAGCATCCTAAAGGAACAATTTCTCCAAAGTCTTCTGCTCTAGTAATATATTCAAAATCTTTTGTAATCTCAGACTTAAAAGTTTCAATATCTCCATGTTCATCAAACCAGACAGCTAGTTTATCGAATGACAGGTTAGGGTCATCAAAAGTTGATAAGTTAAAAGTTGGTGTAGCTTCATAGCGCTCTTTGACTCCTTTTAAAAAGGGGTGACGAATATTTTGATCAAAATAAACGGTATTTTTTCCTTCAAGAACACCTTCGACATTAGTTTTTCTAATCAAATCTCGAACTTCAAAACATCTTTCTTGACTCAATGTTTTTGAAAATAACACTTCATCATGATAACGAATATATGTTCCACAACCACAAACATAACCATCAGGATCTAATTCCTTGATACACTCATCAATTGATGAAAAAGGTCTGCCTGTATTAATAAAAATCAAATGTCCTTGTTCTTTTGCTTTTTGTAGTCCTTCAACTGTACTTTTAGGGATAGTGTGTGTTGTTTCTGATAAGATTGTGCCATCTATATCAAAAAACATAATTTTATTTGTTGCCATAATTACCTCCATGATAATTGCATTATACAATAACTTACTTTTATCAACAATTGATTATCTAAAATAGAAAAAATATTTAATTAAGCCGCTAATTAAATATTTCTAAAAGTATATTTCTTATATGAAGCAAGAGAATCTTTGAATCTACGTTTACTAATAGGCAACACGGTACCATCTTCAAGAGTTGTACTTTTATTCTCAATATTGATAACATATTTCCAGTGAACTAAGTAAGACTGGTTGATCATATAAAAATCTTCACAGTTAATAATGCTTTCGATATTAGATAGTTTATATTTATTTGTCTTAATAACTCTATCAGTTGTGTGAATATAACAAATATGACCATAACTTTCACAATAAAGAATTTTCTTACATTTAATAGTTGTTAAACCATTTTTATCTTGTAATGATATAACACGATTATCACGATTTAATTTAGAAATTAAATGTTTGATTGGCTGGATCAATCCTGTTTCAAGATTTTCTTTTTTAACGAAATCAAAGGGATGAACACTAAAAGCATTAAAAACAAGATCATATTTATTAGTAATGAAAATAATAGTAGTATCATCATGGTTCTGGAGATAGTTTTGAGCTAATTCAATCCCATTTAATGATGGCATATCAATATCTAAGAACAGCACATCATAATATGTATCCATATGAAGTTTTTGAGGATTATTAAAACAAGTAATAGTAGGGTCAATACCGACACTGTTAAAAATACTTTTTACTTTATATTGAACAATTTGTAAAATTCTTTGATCATCATCAACTAGTGCAATATTATACATAATTATCTCCTTTTAAATGCTCTTACTTATTATACACAATCAATAAAATAGTTGCTGAGGATACTTTAAATTGGCCTAAAAAATTATATTTTGACCGAATTTGTCAAAATATAGCCCGAATTTGTAAAAGTGCGGACAGGGCATTTAAATTATGATAATTTTAATAGCGAGGGGTGAAGATTTTGTTTGAATTCTTAGCAGAGAAGATAACGCAAGTGTTAGAAACAAAAAATATCATTGTAAGAGATCGGGCAATATATAAATATGGGATAGAGACGTGGATTTCTGCATTAGCTAGTATCTTATTATTGTTGGTTGTGGGGATCATCTTTAATTGTATACTAGAGGTAATAATATATGAGGCGGTATTCTTTATTTTAAGAAGATTTACGGGAGGCTATTATTGCACAACACATTTTGAATGCATGAGTCTGTATATTGCAATTTTTACTCTTTATATGGTATTAAGGGAATATTTAAAAGTATCGATTGTTATGGTTTGCATAGCCATCGCAATATCATTAATAATTATTATTAGTCTTTCACCAGTACAATCGAACGATCAACAATTAACTGAATTGGAACAAAGAAAGTATCACCTCTATAGTACCTTGCTATCCATAATTGTAGGTATTTCCTGTATTGTTTTAAGATTTTTAAATATTCCAGTTTATTCAATTCTAACATATTCGTTTTCTTTACTTGCTATCCTAATGCTAGGAGGAAAGGTAGTCAATCGTCGCAGTTGATTGCCTCTCCAAATTAATTTATTTAAATATTTATAAGGGTTAGTTATTACTAACGCTTTTTTTGTTGTTGGTATTAAAGTTAAAGATAATCGTATAGTTTATTAGTAGTGAAAAGAGAGATGATCAAAATATGTATACAATCTTACAAAAAACTACGAATTATCATTGTTTTTTTTATTCAAGCAAGATACAATATGAAAGTATAAAATAATGTAGGGGGAAATAGTATGTACAAGATTGTCAAAAAAGAAGTACTAAATGATGTCGTTGAACTGATGGAAGTTCATGCACCATATGTTGCTAAAAAGTGCGAACCAGGCCAATTTATTATTTTACGCGTTGGTGAAGATGGTGAAAGAATCCCATTAACAATCGCTGATTTTGACCGTGAAAAAGAAACAATTACAATCATTTATCAGATTGTTGGTTATTCAACTAAAGAATTAGCTAAATTAAATGAAGGTGATGAATTGACAGATTTTGTTGGGCCATTAGGAGTTCCAACAGTATTACATGAGGCTAAACATGTAATCGGTGTAGCTGGTGGGGTTGGTAGTGCACCATTATTCCCGCAACTTCGTGAATTAGCAAACCGTGGTGTTGATGTTGATGTAATCATTGGGGGACGTGAAGCTCAATATGTACTATTAGCTGATGAATTTAAAAAGTTCTGTAAAAATGTTTACATTGCAACTGATGATGGTTCATTAGGAACTAAAGGTTTTGTTACTAATGTATTAAGTGATTTAATTGAAAAAGGTGAAAGCTTTGATGAAGTAATTGCGATTGGACCAGTGCCAATGATGAAAGCAGTTGTAAATGTTACTAAACCTAAAAATATAAAAACTTCAGTATCTTTAAATCCAATTATGATCGATGGAACAGGGATGTGTGGATGCTGTCGTGTCAGTGTTGATGGAAAAATTAAATTTGCTTGTGTTGATGGTCCTGATTTTGATGGACTTCAAGTTGATTTTGATGAATTAATGCTGCGACAAAGAATGTTTAAGGAAGAAGAACATACTGTTAGTGAAAATGCTAATCGTATGTGTAATTTAATGGGAGGTGTCAAATAATGCCAAACATGTCATTAACAAAGGTAGTAATGCCAGAACAAGAACCAGATGTAAGAAATAAGAATTTTGAAGAAGTAGCTTTAGGATACACTAAAGAAATGGCAATGGAAGAAGCTACACGGTGTTTAAATTGTAAACATCAGCCATGTAAACAAGGGTGTCCAGTTGGCGTACCAATTCCTGAATTTATTCAAGAAGTAGCTGCTGGAAATATGGAAGAAGCATACAAGATCATCACTAGCGAAAATGCTTTACCAGCTATTTGTGGTCGTGTTTGTCCGCAAGAAAATCAATGTGAAGGTAAATGTGTCCGTGGGATTAAAGGTGAAGCAGTTGGTATTGGGCGACTTGAAAGATTTGTTGCAGATTATCATATGGCTAATGGAAAAGCCCCTGAATTAGATATTAAGAGTAACGGGATTAAAGTTGCAATCATTGGTTCTGGACCAGCCGGAATTACTTGTGCTGGAGAACTTGCCAAAAAAGGTTATGAAGTAACTGTTTTTGAAGCACTTCATAAAACAGGTGGAGTATTATCTTATGGTATCCCTGAATTCCGTTTACCAAAAGCTTTAGTCCAAAAAGAAGTAGATAGTGTTGCTGCTTTAGGTGTTAAATTTGAAACTAATGTTGTAGTTGGGCGTTCAATTACAATTGATGAACTTCAGGAACAAGGATATCAAGGTATTTTCATTGGTAGTGGGGCAGGCTTACCACGTTTTCAAAATATTCCTGGTGAAAACTTAAATGGTGTATATGCAGCAAATGAATTTTTAACACGGGTCAACTTAATGAAAGGTTATGAATTCCCTAATCATCCAACACCAGTTAAAATTACTGATACTGTATGTGTAATTGGGGCTGGTAACGTTTCAATGGACTGTGCTCGTACAGCAAAACGTTTAGGTGCAAAAAATGTTTATATTGTTTATCGCCGTAGTGATAAAGAAATTCCAGCTCGTGCTGAAGAAGTACATCATGCTAAAGAAGAAGGCATTATTTTTAAATTATTAACTAACCCAGTTGAAATTCATGGTGAAGATGGATGGGTCAAATCAATGGAATGTGTTGAAATGGAACTTGGAGAACCTGATGAATCAGGAAGAAGAAGACCAGTTGTTAAAGAAGGATCGAATTTTGTGATTGAAACCGGAACTGTAATTGTTTCAATCGGACAGAGTCCTAATCCGTTGATTCGTCAAACCACACCAGGATTAGAAACTCAAAAATGGGGTGGAATCATCGTTGATGAAGATTCTATGAAAACAAGTAAAGAGGGCGTATATGCTGGTGGTGACGTTGTTACTGGAGCAGCTACAGTAATTCTAGCAATGGGAGCTGGTAAAACAGCTGCTAAAGCAATGGATGAATATCTTGCCAATAAATAATTGAATTCCTAGGTAATCCCTAGGAATTTTTTTAAAATAAAATGGTTTTCTTGTTATAATGGTAAATAGGAGGAGCAAAATATGGAACAAAGTATAACATTTGTGGATGTAGAAACACCTAATTATCAAAATAATAGTATTAGTTCAATTGGTGTTATCAATGTTGATGGTGATGGTGTTGTAACAACTAAATATTTTCTTGTTGATCCCGAGGCACATTTTGACCGTTTCAATATAGAATTAACGGGAATAACCCCAGAAATGGTTGCTGACCAACCAAATTTCAAAGAAGTGTGGTCTGAAATAGAACCATATTTTACAAATAGTTTAGTGGTTGCCCATAATGCTGTTTTTGATTTAAGTGTTATCAGTGCTTGTCTGCAACGTTATGATCTGCCTATCTTCCCTATTTTTTATACATGTACTTATCGAATCAGTCGCGCTTTAAAGATTCCATCCAATAGTTATAAATTAAATGATTTAAGTAGTTATTATCATGTAACCTTGGATAATCATCATAATGCTTTAGCGGATAGTAAAGCATGTATGGAAATATTTTATTATTTATTAAAAGAACCAAATTTGGAAACTTTAGATCAGTATGTTAAATGCTTTGAACCAACCAAAGGAAATAAAGATAATAAAAAATATTTAGAGGTACTGATTGGTCTTTTAACCGGAATTGGATTTGATAACTATTTAAATAAAAAAGAAATTAGTTTTTTAAATAACTGGTTAACTAAGAATCAGCTTCCTTATGAGTATGCTAATATTGTCAAGGAATTAAAAGCTGTTTTGAAAAATGAATATATAACACATTATCAATATTTACATATTCTTAATGAACTCCAATATATGAAAAGTATTAAAGCTAAAAATATACGTTCATTATATGAGTTTATGGCTATTTTGGAAGGGATCAGTTGTGATGAAGTTATTAATGATGATGAAATTATGGAGTTAAATAAGTGGATGAAAGAAAATGAACAATTTAAAGGTACTTATCCCTTCAACCGAATTTTAAATAAATTAGAGAAGATTATCATTGATAAACAAATAAGTACAATAGTTACAGATGAGTTGTTATATTATATCAAAAATTTCTTTAAACCAGAGCTTGATCAAGGTGATTTATTTGATGTCAAGAATAAAGTTATTTGTTTAACCGGTAATTTTTGTTTTGGGGAACGAAGTCAATTAGAAAAACTTATTGTTCTAAAACAAGGAATTATAAGTAAAAGTGTGACAAAAAAAGTTGATTACCTGGTTTTAGGAAGCAAAGGGTCAGCTGGATATAAATATGGGAAGTATGGTGCTAAAACAAATAAGGCTTTGACAATGAAAAGTGAAGGTCATAAGATTGAATTAATTAGTGAAGCCAGATTAATGGAAGTTTTGAAACTTTCTAAATAAATTGATGTGAGGTAGATGATGAAAGTATTGGTGATTTATTGTCATCCCAGCAATAAAAGTTTTACAGCTAGGATGAAAGATGAGTTTATTAGAGGATTGGAAGACGGAGGGCATACTTGTCAACTTATTGATTTGTATCAAATTAATTTTGATGAAACATTTAGTGAAGAAGAATACTTAAGAGAAGCCTTTTATGATCAAGCCTTAAAAGTGCCTGAGGATGTTCAAGCACATCAAAGACTAATTAATGCAAATGATGCGGTTGTGTTTATTTATCCTGTTTTTTGGACCGAGGCACCGGGAAAACTGGTCGGGTGGTTTCAACGCGTTTGGACTTATGGTTTTGCTTATGGGACTGAGACTAAAATGAAACAGTTAGATAAAGTACTGATGCTTGTCACGATGGGTGGCGACCTAAGTGAAGAAATTCGTCAGCAGCAGGTTGCAGCAATGAAAGTTGTGATGTTAGGAGATCGAATTGGTGAACGTGCCAAAACGAAGGAAATGATCGTGTTTGACCGTATGTCCCGAGATTATCCGGTACGTGAAGTAAATTATTCGAAAAACTTAAAACGTGCCTACTTATTAGGAAAGGAATTTTAGAAGAATGTATAAAGAACGGGTCAAAGAAAATTTAGAAACCACAAGATTACGATTAAGAAAGTTTAAATTAAGTGATAAAGAAGCAGTTTATAAATATGGAAGAGATCCGCGAACTCTAAAATATCTTGAATGGATTGGGGTGACTACTCGTGAGGAAGCTAGAATAAGCATTGAAGAATATTATTTAAGTCGTGCAGGAATTTATGCAATTGCTTTGAAAGAAAATGATTTATGTATTGGAGCGATTGATATTCGTTTAGATGAAGCTAATGATAAAGCTAGTTTTGGGTACTTATTGGATCCCGATTACTGGAATCAAGGATATATGAGTGAGGTATTATCACGAATTTTAAAACACTGTTTTGAAGACATAAGAGTAAACCGGGTTGAAGCAATTCATTATAGATTAAATCCGGCCTCTGGGAAAGTGATGGCAAAATGTGGAATGAAGCAAGAAGGAATAGGAATTCAAGAGCTAAAAATAAAAGGCCTTTATCATGATGTGGTGCATTACGCGATAACTCAAGAAATGTGGCAAAGACGTTGATATCACGTTATTGCAACGCAAAGTTGACAAAAATAATTAAAGTGCAATGGCAAGTTGGTAGTAAAAAAGTAACTGCATAATTATGATTTGGGTGAGGTGATAAAGATGAGTTTAAGTGATAACTTAAGAGCTTTAAGAAAACAAAAGGGGTATTCACAAGAACAATTGGCAGAGCGTTTAAATGTTTCTAGGCAAGCTGTTTCGAAATGGGAAAGTGATAATGGTTATCCAGAGATGGAATCGTTAATTATTTTAAGTGACCTGTTTGAATGTACTATTGATGATTTATTGAAAAATGATTTGACTCAACATAATCCAACAGCCAAACAAGCGTATGATAAACATTATAGTCTAATAGCAAAGGCCTATACATTTGGAGTTGTTTCAATCTTGCTGGGGGTATGCGCATATCTATTTGCTGAAATTTATTTTTCGGAAAATACAAAATCTGAGTTTATTGGCGAAATTATTTTCTTGTTTTTTGTTTTAATTGGGGTAATTACATTTGTTTATTTTGGAATGAAAGATAGTCATTTTAAAAATAGTCATTCTGAAATAACAGATTATTATACGGATAGTCAAAGAAGTGAATTTAATCAAACATATTCATTGAGTATCGCAACTGGGGTAGGAGTGATTTTATTTGCAGTTGTTTTACAGATTTTAATAGAGAATTTATATAATGAAAATCTAGCTAATGGTTTATTTATGGTGTTTGTTACTATTGCAGTTGGAATTTTTGTATATTTTGGAACACTAAAAAGTAAGTATGACCAAGTTGATTTAAAAGTTATTAAGCAAGAAAAAAGGAATAAAAAAGTCTCAATATATTGTGGTATCATTATGATGATTGTTACAGCAATTTATCTTGGCTGCTCATTTACTACAAACGCCTGGCATATTTCATGGATTGTTTATCCTATCGGGGGAATTATTTGTGGCATTGTTTGGCTCCTTTTTGAAGCACATGAAGAAGATTAGAAAAATGCTAATCTTTTTTGTTTTGCGCGGATAAATAGCAAAATGTAAATTATTGTATGTAGTTATATTAAGAGGGTCATGTTAAGATTAAAGGGTAGGAGGGGATAATTATGAGCTTAGGAAAACGGATTCAGTCGTATCGAAAACAAAAAGGATTATCACAAGAGCAGCTGGCATCAAGATTAAATATTTCCAGACAAGCCCTATCAAAATGGGAATCTGATATAAATGTCCCCAATATTGATAAGATTATGGATGTAGCAAAAGCTCTAGAAATCACGCTTAATGAATTACTTGGTTTAGAAGAAGATTCAAATGATGAGTATGCTAAGTTGGAAAGTATTTTAAATCAAGTGGTGTTAACTCAAAATAATGAGATTATAAGAAACAAGAAATATTTAAAAATGGGTTTGGTAATTGGGACGGGAATATTTATAATTCTTGCTCTTGTTATGTGGAGTGTTTTAAATGATATTAAAGGAATTAAAAGCACGATTGGAAATAATAATGCAGGTTTAAGTAATCAGATCAATATAATCAATAACCAATTATCATCATTAGAAAATTCTCTTTTTGATCAGCTTCAAGAACAATTACAAGCCCAAGGTTCTTTACTAAGCTCTTTTGAGCTTCAAATTGAGGATATTGATTTTAAAACACAGACAATGAAAGTCAAAATTGATCTAGTTGTTAAGAATTATGAGGATACTAGTAGTGTGGTAGTTGTTTTAGATTATGAGCATTATGATGATCGGTCATATCTATTAACATTAAGTGATGGACATTTTAAGACAAGTGAAGATTTACCTATTGATAATATTTTAAATGCTGCCGTGACAATTGGAACAGATAGTAAACAAGCACAGTTATTAAAAAATGTTGCAGATTATATATTGCCTGAATTGAAACTTAATTATGGTGAAGTTTATGAAATAATCTATCAGCAGGATTCGTTAAACATTACGTTAAACCCAGATGATACTGTAAATTTGAATGAGAGTGGTATATTGTCAAAATATAAAAAAGATAATAAATTAGTAAAATTCGATGGGTTTTATTATTTAAATGATCAGAAGCATACTGTTAAAGTTACAACAGATAAGCAAAGAAATATTCTTTTTTCAATTCCTGCTAATGACTTTAAGAATGGTGATAAACTAAAAATAGTAATTAATTTGGTCGATAAAACGGGGATCACTTCTCAAATTGAAAAGAATTTTATTGTAGCAATTATAGATGATTCAGTTAGTCTGTATGAAGAATAAAGCACTAGTATTATATTAGTGCTTTTTATCATGATAAAACTAAATAACATTTAGATATTATAGTGATAATAAAGTTAGAAATTTCTAAAACAATTATTATCATGATAAAAAATACTGTTATTTTGTTTAGAATTCGTGTATAATTGCCATGAAGGAGTGATAACTATGTATAAATATTTGGAACCATATGCAGCAATGATAGAATTTTTAGGGAAGGCTTTAGGCGATAACGTTGAAATTGCGTTACATGATTTAACTTCAAAAGAGCAAGAAATCGTTGCAATTGCTAATAACCATAACTCAGGAAGAGAAGTTGGGGCTAAATTATCAAATTTATCATTACATTATTTAGAAGAAAAACAGTATTTAGATAATGATTATGTAATGAATTACAAGACAACTGGACCAGATGGAAAATTAATGCGTTCAGCAACTTATTTTATTAAAGAGCCTGGTAAGGAAATGCCAGTAGGTATGCTTTGTATCAATGTAAATATTTCTGATTTAGAATATTTAACATCGACGATTAAAAAAATCTTAGGTATTAAAGATGAAAAAGATATTGAGTTTAAGATGGATAATCCAGTTGAAATTTTATCTTCACCGTTAGATGAAATGATTGATCTTTATATTAAAGAATGTTTAGAGAAAATGGGTTTCCCGAGTTATTTCTTAGCAGAACGTTTGAATGTTGATGAAAAGATCAAGGTTGTTAAATACTTACAAGAAAAAGGTACTTTTAAAGTAAAAGGAGCTATTGTTTTAGTAGCTGAAAAATTGGCAGTTTCTGAACCTACAGTATATCGCTATTTAAAAAAGATGGAAAAATAGGAGAGTAAAATGAAAGAATTAGTATATGTAAGTGGTCATAAAAACCCTGATACCGATTCAATCTGTTCGGCAATTGGATATGCTTATTTATTAAAAGCAATTGACCGTTATAATGCCGTACCAGTAAGATTGGGTGAGGTAAGTCGGGAGACTGAGTATGTTTTAAAAAGATTTAATTTAGAAATACCAACTTTATTAAAAACTGTTAAGCAAAAAGTAGAAGATTTAAACTATGATAAAGTAACTGTATTTTCAAAAGAATTAACATTAAAGACTGCATGGTCTTTAATGAAACAACAGAACTTAAAATCAGCACCAATCTTAGATGATCATGGACAATTATTAGGATTATTATCAACTTCTAATATTGTTGAAGGATATATGGAAAAATGGGATAGTAGTTTATTAAAAGATGCGCATACACCAATTGAAAATGTAATTGATACATTAGAGGCATCAGTAATTTATTTAAACCATAATTTAAAAACAATCGAAGGTGATCTTCATATTGCAGCAATGCGTGGTGAAGAAGCTAGTAAACGTGTTAGACCAGGAGATATTGTAATTATTGGTGGTGATCGTGATGATGCTGTTAATTCAATGATTGATGCTGAGGTTTCATTGATTATTTTAACTGGGTCTTTGGGTGTTGAAGCTGAAGTACTAAATAAATTAAAAGAAAAGGGAATCAGTGTTATTTCAACTTCTTTTAATACATATTTAACTTCACAACAAATTATTCAGGCAATTCCGGTAGAATATATCATGCAAAAGGGAGATTTAAAATTATTCTCAACAGATGATACATTAGATCATGTAAAAGAGGTCATGAGTGAAACAAGATATCGTAGTTATCCAGTTCTTGATCTAAATAATCGTTGCGTTGGAAGTATTTCTCGTTTTGCTTTATTAAAAGGATTAAGAAAGAAAGTTATTTTAGTTGATCATAATGAGCGTGGTCAATCAATTCCTGGAATTGAAGAAGCTGATATTTTAGAAATTGTTGACCATCATCGTGTTGCCGATATTCAAACGATCGGACCATTATTATTTAGGGGTGAACCATTAGGATCAACGGCAACGATCGTAACAAAGATTTTTGATGAAAATGATGTAGAAATTCCTCAATCTATTGCTGGGGCTTTATTAGGAGCAATTATTTCAGATACATTATTATTCAAATCACCAACATGTACACCTGTAGACACTAAGGCTGCTCGTAAATTAGCTAAGATCGCTGGGGTTGATATTGAAGAATTTGCTATGGAGATGTTTAAAGCAGGAACTTCATTAGTTGGTAAAACAGTTGAAGAAATCTTTAATCAAGATTTCAAAAAATTCCCATTTGAACAAGGAACTGTTGGTGTTGGACAAGTTAATTCAATGGATATTGAAGGATTTATGCCATATAAAGCAGATATGCTTGATTATATGGACAAATTTGCAGAAGACAACCGTTTAGATTTTACTTTATTATTATTAACAGATATTATTAATGCTAATAGTGAAATCTTTGTTGCTGGGCCTAAACCATATTTGGTTGAAGAAGCATTTAATATTAAATTAAATGATCATCAAGCGACATTAAAAGGGGTAATTTCTCGAAAAAAACAAGTTGTTCCAGCAATCACAGCAGTAATGAGTAAATAAGATGAGATTAGATAAATTTTTGAAAGTATCGAGAATTATTAAGCGTCGTACTTTATCAAAGGAAATTAGTGAAAGTTCACGGGTAAAAGTTAATGGTAAAGTCGCTAAACCAAGCACAAAACTTAAAGTTGGTGATGAAATCGAAATTGAATTTGGACGTAGTCGTCTGACTGTTAAGGTTAAAGAACTTCGCGAACATGTCTTAAAAGAAGATAGTACGATGTTATATGAAATAATTAATGAAGAACGAATTGAGCGAGATTTAAATTAGAAACCAGTATTGGTTTCTTTTTTATAAAATGATATATTTTTATTATATTGGTTGACTTTTACTCATTAGAAAAGTTATCATAATATATGGCGATAGGATTGTTACTATTAGATTAGGCAAGACCAAATTGGAGAAATACGAATAACGTGTAGCTATATGCAGTTGTTTTCGTATAAATTTCAATTTGGTCTTTTATATTTTATTTAATAGGATTAATTATATTATCGCTGTTCTATACGGAAGAGGAGGATAAGATGAAAGGATTAAAAAAATTATTTTCAGCTATGCTGGTGCTGACAATGCTTTTTGGGACGATTGCAAATGTTGGTATGGCAAAGATTTATGCAGCTGAAGAAGGAATGAAGCGGGTGTTTTCTATTGATGCCGGGAGAAAATACTTTTCAGAAGAACAGCTTTTACAAATTATTGATAAAGCTTATTTAAATGGTTACACAGATGTTCAAATTTTGTTAGGGAATGATGCATTACGTTTTTTCCTAGATGATATGTCAATTACTGTTGATGGTAAGACATATGCAAGTGAAGCGGTGAAAAAAGCAATTACAGCAGGAAATGATCATTATTATAAAGATCCAAACGGTAATGCTTTAAATGAGACTGAAATGAATCGGATTGTTGCTTATGCTAAAGAAAGAGGATTACACATTATTCCAGTTATTAATAGTCCTGGTCATATGGATTCTATTTTAGTTGCAATGGAAGAATTAGGGATGAAAAATGTACGTTATAGTTATAATGGAAAAGAATCAGAACGTACAGTTAATATCGAAAGTGATGAAGCTATTGCATTCACTAAAGAGTTAGTAAAAAAATATGTTACCTATTTTGCAAATGCAAATGTATCTGAAATCTTCAATTTTGGTGCTGATGAATATGCCAATGATGTGTTCAGTAATCCAGGATGGGGAGAATTACAAAAAATTGGTTTATATGATGAATTTGTTGTTTATGCTAACGATTTAGCAAAAATCATTAAAGATGCAGGAATGAAGCCAATGTGTTTTAATGATGGTATCTACTATAATAAAAAAGATAGTTCTGGAACATTTGATCAAGATATTATCATTTCATACTGGACTGCTGGCTGGTGGGGATTCAATGTCGCTAAAGCTGAATATCTTGTAAATAAAGGTCATAAGATCTTAAATACTAATGATGCATGGTATTGGGTATTAGGAAATATTGATGCCGGAGGATATAACTACAATAGTACTGTAAACAATATTAACAATAAAAAATTTACTGATGTAACAGGTGCTTCAAATGAATTACCAATTATTGGAAGTATGCAATGTGTATGGTGCGATACTCCTAGCAAAGAGCATGATATGGATAGAATTATAAAGTTAATGGATCTTTATTCACAAAAACATACAGATTATTTGATTCGTCCTGCAGATTTTACAAAAGTTGATGAAGCAATTGCTAAGATTCCTGAAGATCTAAGCATTTATACAACTGAGTCAGTAGAAAAGCTTAATACAGCAATTGATAATATTGATCGTAGCATCCGAGTTACAGAACAAAGTATTGTTGATGGGTATGCAGCCGCTATTGAACAGGCAATTATCGATCTAACATTAAAAGATGCAGATTATTCAAAAGTTGACGAAGCAATTGCAAAAGCTGAGGCTTTAAATAAAGATGAGTATACAGATTTTTCAAAAGTTGATGCTGCTGTTAAAGCTGTTAAACGGGGCTTAGATATCACGAAACAAAAAGATGTTGATGCGATGGCAGCTGCTATTAATGAGGCTCTTGCGGCATTAGAAAAGAAAGAGGCAGTAACACCAGATAAACCAAATTCAGAAAAAGTAGATTCACCAAAAACAGGTGATACAACAAATACAATGGTTTGGTTAAGTTTTGCGGCAATGAGTATTTTAGCTAGCACATTAGTTTTAAAAAAACGTAAAACATATTAATAGACGATAAAAATAAATAGTTATAGTCATTGATTCATAATAAGAAGTCTAATTTTATTAAAGTTAGGCTTCTTTTATATTGCAGTTAAATATTAGCAGTGCACAAAGAAAGCCTTTACATTTATAATGATATAGTATAAACTTTATTTATACCAATGAATTATAATCATTCTATTAAATGGAGGGAACTATGAAGAGAGTAATTAGAGAAATTAAAAAAGCTGGTTCGATTGCAATTATTATAGCAATGCTGTTAAGTTTCGTACCGACAGGAATTTTTGCCTTAAATGAGTCCAATTATAAAGAACCATTGGTATTTGCGGATTTTGAAGGTAATGATTCAAATGTTGACGGATCAAACAATGCGGCGGTTAGTTTTATTGAGGGATTTGCAACAGGAACGGGAAAATTAGTAGCTAAACTAGAGCTTGCCAATAGTGGTGATCCTAGTATTAGTGAACGTAGTTTGGTAATAACAAAAGAGACATCAGTCGATGTTTCAAACTACAAGTATTTAACTTTTTGGATCAAAGACAATGGAACGAATAGTGCTAAAGTCCATTTAATTGATGCCAGTGGTAATGCTACTAGTGGCAACTGGACAGGGAATGTAACGGCGGGTAAATGGAGTCAATTATCTGTATCTTTAGATCAATTTAAAAATATTGATTTAAGTAAGATTACTGGTGTTGTTATCGGTGAATGGAATAAAGGTAGTTATTTAATTGATGATGTTCAATTTACAGATGTCTTGGCTAAAGATTTAAAATTAAGTGCAAGTAAAAACACAGGTACATATAATGATAGTTTTGAAGTTACCCTTACGGCTGGAGAAGGACAATCAATCTATTATACAGTTGATGGAAGTCAGCCAACTATTAGCAGTACTAAATATAGCAATAGTCTTACAATCGATGAGTCTATGACTTTAAAGGCAATTGTAGTCGATAATCAAAATATTAGTGAAGTTTATGAATTTGATTATATTATTGATCATCAAGATAATCGGATTTATACACCTGTAGTTGTTCAAACATTTGAAGACCAAAATAATTTTAGTGCAGCTAATGGGGCATCGGGGACAATTGTTACAAATGAAAAACATAGTGGTGAACAAAGTCTAAAATATGTAAAAACTAAGAGTGAAGCCGCTAGTACTAGTAAAGGAAGTATAAAAATTGATTTTAATCATGCTGTTAATGCGGCAGATTTAAAATATTTAATTTTCTATATCAAAGATACCCAAGGAAGTAACACCCTTCAAGTATCATTGATTGATACTGATGGAAAGGAGTCAGATTTTGGATGGCGAAGTCCAAGTACAACAAAGGATAAATGGGTCCAATATTGTATCAAAGTATCTGATTTTAATAAGATCGATAAAACTAAAATAGCGGGAATTAGAATTGGTGAATGGAACGCAGGAACATATTATCTAGATGATATTTATTTTGATAATTATTTATATTCGGGATTGCCAAGTTTAGTACCGACTAAACCGGAAGCCAATATAAGCGATGGTTATATTTTTAAAGATAGGTTAGCAGTAACTTTAAAAAATGATAACAATGCACCAATGTATTATACAATGGATGGTAGTACCCCAAATGTTGATAGTACTAAATATAGCGGTGAAATAGAATTATCTAAAACAACAACACTCAAAACAGTTAGTTTTGATAATGGAAAATATAGTGAAGTAGTGGAATTAGCATATATAAAAGATACAAATATCCCTAGTGATGTTAAAGCTGATAAAGTAGCAGGAAAGTATACAAAACCAATTAAAGTAACATTAAGTAATGAAGATAATCTTGCTATTTATTATACGATTGATGGGTCGACTCCTTCAAAAACAAGTTCTAAATATACAACGCCAATTTCTATAGGTGAAACTACCGTGCTTAAGGCGGTAACTTATCAAGGTGATAGTGCTGGAAATGTAATGACATTTAAATATCAATACCCAACAGTGCCATCCGAAGTTACAGCGAGCATTCCGGAAACTAAATTTACTAGTAGTAAGACGGTTGAATTAATTAGTGATATTGATGCGAATATTTATTATACAACAGATGGCAGTGTTCCAAGTCTGACTTCATCACGCTATGATCAGCCTCTTACAATTAGTAAATCAATGACAGTTAAAGCAATTGCTGAACGAGATGGTAAAACAAGTGCAGTAACAACATTAGATTATATTATTGCGCCAGTAGCTGTTCAAGCTGACAAACCAGCGGGAACTTATGATAGTTCAGTAGTGGTGGAATTTAGAGTTCCAAATAATGATCAAGTAGAAATTTATTATACAACAGATGGCAGCGTTCCAACAGTGGCATCAAATCATTATACTCAACCGCTACGGGTTAGTGAAAATACAACTTTTACTGTTGGAGCAACATATAAAAATAGTAATGATATTGGTGTGGTTACAAATCACACATATATAATTAATCCGATTACTGAAGCTAAGGCCCCAGTGATTACGCCAGGTAGTGGTACTTATGGTCAAAGGCAGTTAGTGTCAATGAGCAGCGATACTCAGGATAGTAAGATTTATTATACAGTGGATGGCTCAATACCTTCTAGGGACAGTATGGAGTTTAAGGAACCGTTTTATGTTAAACAAGATACTGTGGTCAAAGCAATTACAGTAACAAAAAATGGTATTAGTGAGATAACTGTAAATGAAATTAAAGTTAATCAAGAAGCTTCAAATTTCTTAAAAACAGATGGAAAAGTAATTCGTAATAATTATGGTGCTGGAGAAAAAATTCAATTAAAAGGAACTAATGTTGGTGGCTGGCTCGTTATGGAAGAATGGCAATGTCCAACTAGCGCACCAGATCAAAAAACAATGCTGGAAACATTTACAAAACGTTTTGGTGAAGCAAAAGCTTGGGAGTTAATTAATACTTATCAAGATAATTGGTTTACAGAAGCTGATTTTATAACTTTAAAAGAAGAAGGAGTAAATTGTCTTAGATTACCAATCACTTATTTTGAGATGGCTAATTTAGACGGAACGCTTAAAGAGACTGCATTTGATCGTTTAGATTGGTTTATAGAAGAAGCAGCTAAACATGGAATCTATACATTGATTGATATGCATGGTGCATTTGGCTCACAAAATGGTAAA
The DNA here is from genome assembly GCF_014131695.1 of Thomasclavelia ramosa DSM 1402. Taxonomy (NCBI): domain Bacteria; kingdom Bacillati; phylum Bacillota; class Erysipelotrichia; order Erysipelotrichales; family Coprobacillaceae; genus Thomasclavelia; species Thomasclavelia ramosa. The sequence goes on along the minus strand of NZ_CP036346.1, from coordinate 2,818,031 downwards.
GATCATTCCGGTGATATTACTTATCCTGATCAAGGTGATTTTTTTGGAAAAGAAGAAAATATTCAAAAAACAATTAAATTGTGGGAAGCAATTGCAGCTCGTTACAATGGAAATGAGTGGGTTGCTGGTTATGATTTATTAAATGAACCAGGTGGAGCATTAGGTACTGAACAGTTTGAAGTGTATGATCGTATTTATAAGGCAGTAAGAGCAATTGATCAAGATCATATCATTCAAATTCAAGCAATTTGGGAACCAACGCACCTACCAGCTCCAACATTATATGGCTGGGAAAATGTTGTTTATCAATATCATTTCTATGGATGGGATGATATTAATAATTTAGAATATCAAAAAGCTTTTATTAATAGTAAAATAAAATATGTAAATGAAGATACTAATTATAATGTACCGGTTTTTGTTGGTGAGTTCACTTTCTTTACAAATATGGATAGTTGGGAATATGGTTTAAGTGTTTTTGATGAACAAGGCTGGTCATATACAAGTTGGACATATAAGGTTGCTGGAGCAAATAGCAGCTGGGGAATGTACACAATGCCTAAAAATGACAGTACCAATGTGAATATTAATACTGATGATTTTGAAACAGTTAAAGCAAAATGGTCAAATTTTGACTTTACGAGAAATACTAGTATTGCTGATGTATTAAGTAAACATTTTAAAATAGTAAGTAGTGATTTGATTGCTCCGGTAATAGAAGGTAATGATGCGGCTGTTATGGTTGGTGTAAAAGCAACAGTAAGTGAAATCCTCGACTTATTTATTAAGGATGATCAAGATGGTGTGATTGATATTGCGAAAGCAGATATTACAACTGATTTTGATTGTAGTAAAGCAGGGGTATATACAGTAACAGTAGAAGCTAGTGATAAAGCAGGTAATATAAGTGAAGCAGCTTTTACAATTACGGTTAAAGAAGAAACAGTTATTGATCCTGATGTGGTTGAAAAACCAGATTCATCAAAATCAGAAGTTTCAGTAAATAAGCCGGTCAAAACAGGGGATAATGAAAATATTATTGGTGATTTAATGATTTTAGGATTATCAATGATAGCAGGTGTTATCTTATTGAAAAGAAGAAAAGAAATTTAATTAGAGGTAGTAACGAGATAAATTCTCGTTACTATTTTTGATATAATGCATGGTTATGTATTTAAAGAAACGTTATAATAAATATATGGCACAATGAGGAGGCAATTTATGCGAATATTAAAACGAATATCATTACTATTATTATCATTAGTAATGATAATATCTTTGAGTGGCTGTACAGCAGATACTAACAACAAAGATGAACGAGCGAGTTTTGATCGATTTATTGAAAGACAATTTATTGAAACAATGGAAAGTGATTATACAACTGCGCATGTTTTTTTAGAACATCCTGAGAATTTTGATGTTGATATTTCAAAGTTAACAGTAAATCTAGGGGTGCGATTAGATGAAGAAAGCATGAGAAATCAGGAGAAGAAAGATGCTGATTCGTGGGCGGAGTTTAAGAAGTTCGAGCGTTCAAAACTAACTAAAGAACAGCAGGATACTTATGATATTTATGAATTTCAAAATAATCTAGCTCGTGAAATGAGCGATGATAAATTTGATTATTATCAACAATTGTTTGAGAGTATTTCTGGAATACATTATCAGATTCCTACTATGTTAGCTGACTGGTCGCTTAGAAATGAACAAGACGTAAAGGATATTATTAGTTTAGTGAATGATGTCTTACCATATTTACAAGGAGCTATTGACTATACCAAAGAACAGGCAAAACGTGATTTGCTAATGATAGATGTTGATGCGGTTAGAGAGTATTGTGATAATGTGATTAAAAGTGGTGAAAATAGTTTAATTTTATCTGATATAAATAAAAATATAGATACTTTAAATTTAGAAGAGAGTGTTGGCAATACATATAAAGAGCAATTAAAAACAGCTTTTAATTCTTCTTTTATTCCTGCTTATCAAGCTGTTAAAGATTTAATGGATGAAGTAAGTCTAACCGGCAATAATGAAGAAGGATTAGTCAAGTTTAAAAATGGAAAAGAATATTATGAACTGTTATTGCAAAATGCCGTTGGTTCTGATAAATCAGTAATGGAAATAAAAGAATTAATGGAAGACAGTTTAGACAAACATATTTCCAAGCTTCAGGAGAATGTGATTAAAAATGCTAGTGTTAGAGAATTTCTTACTAGTGGTGGTGAAATACCAACTACAAAGTATACTAGTTATGATGAAATTCTAGATGATATTAGTGCTCAACTATTTGAAGATTTTCCTAATGTTAGTAGTTTATCTTATAATATTAGGGATATTAATGAAGAAATAGCATCTTCTTCTGGCGTCGCAGCATATTTTAATATTCCGCCTTTGGATGGTAACGGTATAAAACAATTACGGGTCAATCCATCGACTGGTGAGGTATCAGATCTTGATACTTTTTCAACAGTAGCCCATGAAGGTTATCCGGGGCATATGTATCAGTATGCATATATGTATGAAAATATTCAATCCCCATATCAAAAGGCTTTAGCTAATTCAAGTGCTTATACAGAAGGATATGCGGTATATGCCCAATTTTATGCATATAAATATCTAACAGGCATTGATAAAAATGTATTAGAAGCGCTTAAGGAAAATGAATTAGCAAGTTATGATATAATGATTCTTTGTGATATTGGAATTCATTATGAGGGATGGTCACTTGATGATTTTAGTGACTTTATCTCTGAAAAGGGTATTAATCTAGAGGAGGACAGTTTAAAAACTCAATATAAACAATTGCAAGCTAATCCGGCTGCGTTTGAGCCATATTATGTTGGTTATGAAGAATTTATGCTTTTAAAAGAAACAGCTCAAAATAAATTGGGTGATAAGTTCAATGATAAGAAATTTCATGAGGCAATTTTAAAGAGTGGAAATGCACCTTTTACAGTTGTTGAAAGAAATGTAGCAGCTTATATTAAGAGTGCTAAATAAAAGATTTTATATGAATCTAAAAAACAGTTAGAGTATTATGATTGTAAGTTGGAAAAAATTGGTATACTATATGTATCATAAGAAAAGGAGATGTATATATGTACGGAAAACTTGCTTGGGAAAAGTATAATGATGAACAAATTAATGATATTATGACTTTTAATGAAGGTTATAAAAATTATATTACCAAAGGTAAAACAGAACGGTTATGTGTCAGTGAAACTGTTAAACTGGCAATGGCACATGGATATAAAGAGTTAAATGAGGTAGATATTTTAAAACCGGGTGATAAAGTATATGTTACTAATATGAAAAAAAATATTGCTTTATTTGTTATTGGGAAAAAACCGCTAGAAGATGGAATGCGAATCTTAGGTGCTCATATTGATTCACCAAGAATGGATCTTAAACAAAACCCTTTATATGAAAGTGAAGGGTTTGCAATGCTTGATACACACTATTATGGTGGGGTAAAAAAATATCAATGGGTAACTATTCCACTGTCAATGGTAGGTGTTGTAGTAAAAAAAGATGGTACTGTGATAAATGTAAATATTGGTGAAGATGAAAATGATCCAGTCGTTGGAATTAGTGACCTGTTAGTTCATTTATCTGCTGATCAATTGAAAAAAGATGGTGCGAAAGTAATTGAAGGAGAAGACCTAGATGTTACTTTTGGAAGTATTCCTTTAAAGGATCATGAAAAAGATGCTGTAAAGGCAAATGTTTTAAAAATTCTAAAAGATAAATATGATTTTGATGAAGAAGATTTTTTAAGTGCGGAAATTGAAATCGTACCTAGTGGGAAAGCTCGTGACTATGGAATAGATCGTAGTATGGTTGCTGGTTATGGGCATGACGATCGTGTTTGTGCTTATACATCATTAATGGCTATTTTAGATATAGAAATGCCTGATTATACAAGCTGCTGTATTTTAGTAGATAAAGAAGAAATAGGAAGTGTTGGAGCAACTGGGGCACAGTCTTTATTCTTTGAAAATACGGTTAGCGAATTATTGTTGAAACAAGGAACAGATAGTTTCGTTAAAACAAGAAAAGCCATGGCTAATTCAAAAATGTTATCAAGTGATGTTAGCGCTGGAGTTGATCCATTGTATTTAAGTGTTAACGATAAGAAAAATGCTGCATATTTAGGTAAGGGAATAGTTTTTAATAAATATACTGGAGCTCGTGGTAAAAGTGGTTCTAATGATGCTAATCCTGAATATATGGCAGAAATTAGAAAAATCTTAGATGATGATAATATTTATTACCAAACAGCAGAATTAGGTAAAGTTGATCAAGGTGGTGGGGGAACAATCGCTTATATCCTTGGAAATTATAATATGAATGTAATAGATGCAGGAGTAGCAGTGTTAAATATGCATGCACCAATGGAAATTGTTAGTAAAGTGGATGTATATGAAGCTTATCTAGCATATCGCACATTCTTGAAACAAATTTAAGATATCTTCGGATATCTTTTATTTTTGGATTTGAACTAAAGATGATAAACCATAAGATAATTGCAGATAACAGTGATAAGTTATAGAAAGTTGCCCGTTTATTAAACCATTTTCTTGCTTAGAAAAAGACTTGCAGGAATTGTAATTTTAGTTATAATGTTTTAGGCTTGGAGGTGGAATGGATGAAAAATATGACTCAGGGTAATCCCCTAAAATTGATTTTGATGTTTTCTATGCCGCTGATGTTAGGAAATATTTTACAAGAGTTTTATACAATCGTAGATACGATTATTGTTGGGCAATTTTTAGGGGTAAAAGCTTTAGCTAGTATGGGGGCTGCAGGCTGGATCCAATGGATGCTCCTTAGTGTTGTTATGGGGTTCGCACAGGGCTTCTCGATTAAAGTCGCTAATTTATATGGTGCAAATAACCATGAGGGAATTTCTAAAACAATTGGTAATATTGTTATTGCTTGTCTTGTAATTGCACTACTTTTAACGATTAGTGGTGAGCTGATAATCATTCCAATTCTCAAACTCTTACAAACACCTAATGATATTATTCAAGGGGCAATTGCTTATTTACGAGTGATGGCTGGTGGTGTGACAATTACTTTGATGTATAATTTGCTATCATGTGTTCTACGGGCTTTTGGGAATAGTAAAACACCATTACTTGCAATGGTAATTGCAGCTTCATTAAATGTGGGGCTGGATCTGTTATTTGTCTGTGTTTTTCATTTGGGAATAGCTGGAGCTGCGATCGCAACAATATTAGCTCAGCTATTTGCCAGCTTATTTTGTTTACTGGTTTTATATAAACAAAGCATTTTTAGCTTAAAGTCTGAACACTTTAAAATTCAGCGGCATTTAATTTTTGAATTAGTAAAATTAGGGCTTCCTTTAGCCTTGCAAAACGGAATTATTTCAATTGGTGGGATGATCGTTCAATTTGTGGTGAATGGTTATGGAGTTATTTTTGTAGCCGGCTTTACTGCAACGAATAAATTATATGGTTTACTTGAAACAGCTGCTATTTCTTTTGGTTATGCTTTAACTACTTATAATGCGCAAAACTATGGAGCTCTTGAATATCAACGGGTTCGAGAAGGTGTTAATGCTTCAGCATTAATATCACTTGTTACTTCATTAATAATCGCTCTTATTATGATTGTTTTTGGCCGAAATATTTTAACTTTATTTGTATCAGGAAGTCAAAATGAAATTAATGCGGTTCTTGAGGTTGCTTATCACTACTTGTTTATTATGGCGGTCTGCCTACCGATCTTATATATATTACATACTTATCGAAATGCTTTACAGGGATTGGGAAATACAGTTATTCCAATGTTTTCTGGAATTGTAGAATTATTGATGCGTGTAGGAATAGCACTTTTCTTACCACTGTTTATGGGGCAGGAAGGAATTTATTATGCAGAAATTGTTGCTTGGACTGGAGCTGCTTTATTACTGTATATTAGCTATAAACGGACTAAACTGGGGGATTGATGAATCCGGTTTTAGTTATCAAAAATGTTGATAAAAAGAACTATTTTTAAACTAGAGAAGTCATGCTATAATGGGATTAAGGATGGTGAAAATTGTGGTAAAAGTTGAAGTGGTTCCGTATAATGAAGATTGGCCTCGTAAGTATGCGCTGGAAGCAAATGTGATTCGCAATATCGTTTTAGATGAATTAATTACAATTACACATGTTGGTTCAACTGCAGTTCCTGGATTAGTTGCTAAACCGATTATTGATATTTTGATCATCGTTGAAGACATAAATAAATTAGATCAGTTAGATCCTTTATTTAAAAAAGAAGACTATGAATGTTGTGGGGAGGACGGGATTTCAGGTCGACGTTTTTATTATAAAAGCGATGGTTCAATCCATGTTCATGCATTTGATGAAAGAAGTCATGATAAAATTGAATTGCTGATTTCTTTTTATGATTATTTAAAAGATAATCCTGATATTGCTAGGGAGTATGGTGAATTGAAGCTTTCATTAGCTAAAAAATATCCTGATAATATCAAAAAATATAAAAAGGGTAAAGAAGCTTTTACAAAAGAAATACAAACCAGAGCGTTAAAATGGTATCGTCATAAAGATGTCGAACAGATATAAATAGTTCTTAATTCCACTAATCAGCATATTAATTAGTGGAGGTAATAATATGGATAATAATAACAGTATTCGTTTTGAACACACACCTTATCATAATGTTTATTTAAAAGACCGTAAAAATATTGAATTAACAGGTGTGAAAAACATTGAAAGTTTTGATTCGCTAGAATTTTTAATTGAAACATCATTAGGTTTTTTAAATATTACGGGGACCGAATTATCGTTGACAAGGTTAGACCAAGAAAAATGTGAGGTTAGTATTAAAGGCAACATTGATGCTATTTCCTATGTTTCAAATAAAAAGAATCAAAAAGGAAAAGACAGTGTTTTTAATAAACTGCTTAAATAATGGACTTAGTAAAACAAATTCAAGGAATTAGTTATTCACTGGTTTTTGGTTTCACTTTCACTTTTATTTACAGTCTCATCAATCGTTTGTTTTATAAATACCACAAACGCATTTTTCGACTCATTTTACAGATTGTTATTGGTATTATTTTTGGGTATCTCTATTATCTTGGTCTGTTAGTTATTAATAATGGGGTCGTTCGAATATATTTTATTATTAGTATGGTAATTGGATATGTTCTCTATCTTAATTATTATAGCTATTATATGTTTTTTTTGATTGAAATAATTGTAAGTATGTTAAAATATCTTTTAAGACCGATAATATTCATTTTTAGGAAAATAAGTGGTATAATAAAACGCATGAAGAGGGTGGTAAAATGGCTAAAAGAAAAGTTTATAAAACCGTCAAAGGATTTGCCTACATGATTATAGGCTGCGGCTTGATGTTGACTTTATTTAATAGCGCCATAACTGTCTTCCAGCGTCAAGATGAAATTGCGGTTTTGGAAAAGGAAAAGAAAGCAGTAGAAAAAGAAAAAAAAGCTTTAGAAAATGAGATCAGTTTATTGAATGATGATGATTACGTAGCTCGTTACGCACGTGAAAATTATGTTTTCACGCGTGAAGGTGAACAAGTAGCGATCATTCCGGGCGTAGAATAAATAAGCACTTTGTGCTTATTTTTATTATTTATTGGAGGTAATTTATGTTTATAGAAGAGAATATGTATATGAGATCATTGCGAAGAAAGCGTAAAATCACAATTTATGTACCTGATGATTATGAAACTAGTAATAAGCGTTATCCGGTCTTGTACATAAATGATGGTCAAAATGCTTTTTTTGATGAGACTTCATATATGAAAATTAGTTGGGGATTTTATGATTATGTTCAAGCGCAGAACTTAGATGTTATCATGGTGGCGATTCCCTGCAATAACCGTTTAAATAAACGTGAAGATGAGTATGGACCATGGCGAATTGGTAAAGAAATTTTAATGATGGAATATGGTGATGATAGTTTAGAAATTGGTGGTGAAGGGGACAAGTATTTACGCTTTATTATTAAGCAGTTAAAACCTTATATTGATACTCATTTCCCTACGATTGTTGAAGATAGTGCGATGGTTGGTAGTTCAATGGGTGGAATCATTACAACTTATGCAGGATTAAAATATCCCCATATTTTTAAAAAGACGGCATCGCTATCTAGTGCATATTGGTTTTATATGGATGAACTTATTGATTTGATCCATCGGAGTGATTTAAGTGCTACGCAATGTTTTTATCTTGATCTAGGTGGTAATGAAGGTAATGGTGATGAAGAGATGAGCCGTATCTACTATGAGAGTAATGAGACAATATACAATGAGCTTATTAAGAAAAGTAATCGGATCGAAGGACGGTTCTTTGAAGAAGCTGGTCACAATGAGTATGAATGGCGTCAACGAGTGCCGATTTTTATGGACCTATTTTACAAATAAGAAAATAATTCGAGGTTTTAATAATTTATGCTATTATTAAAGTATTGGAGGATATTTTATGTATAAATTAATGTTGTCAGATTTAGATGAGACTTTATTGGTAAAGCATCACGTACCAGAATTTAATGTTGAAGCAATCAAAGCTGCTCGTAAAAAAGGATTAAAATTTGTTCCAGCTACAGGGCGGGCTTATAATATGATTCCGGAGATTTTAAAGGAAATCGATGCATATGATCAAGAAGGTGAATATTCAATTTGTTTTAATGGGGCATTGATTGTAGAAAATAAAAATAATCGTATCTTAAATTTTGAGGGAATATCGTTTGAAACAACTAAAATGCTTTTTGAAAAGGCTCGAGAGTTTGATGTTTGTGTACTTATTTTCACAATTGACATGTGTTATATTTATAATGCTGATCCTGATGAGGTACAGCGTAAAACGGATCAAAAGGCACCGTTCGTTGTTATTGATGAATACAATATGGATGACTTGAAAGATGAAAAGATAGCAAAGATTTTGTATGAAAAAAGAGATATGCCGTATTTAAAGTCGATTGAAGTGGAAGTCAGTGAGATGATTGAAGGAAAAGCTTGTGCTAGTTATTCTTCAGGGCGTTATTTAGAATTTAATGCGATTGGAATTGATAAAGGTTTTGGGTTGCGCTGGCTAGCTAATTATTTAGGCATCGATATTAATGAAACAATTGCAATTGGTGATAATTATAATGATGTTGAAATGATTAAAGCGGCTAAGTTAGGGGTATGTGTAACATGTGCGACTGATGACATTAAGGAATTAGCGCAGTATGTCACTGAAGTTGATTATGATCAAGGAGCAGTAAAAGAAGTAATAGAAAAATTTGTATTGGAGGCAGAATAATGGGATATAAACTAATAGCATGTGATTTAGATGAAACCTTATTAAATGATGAGCATTTGGTTGGAGCGAAAAATGTCGCAGCAATCAAAAGAGCCCGAGAAGAATATGGCGTGAAATTTGTTCCAGCTACAGGACGAGGATTTATGCAAATTCAACCAGAGTTAAAAGAATTACAATTATATGACCTTGAGGGTGAATATGTAATTTCTTTTAATGGTGGAGCTTTAACAGAAAATAAAAATAATCGTATTATTGAGTTCAAAGGTTTAGAGTTTAGTAAGATGAAAGAAATTTTTGAAGCAGGATTAAATTTTGATGTTTGTATCCATGTTTATACGCCTGATAATTTATATGTGTTTAATTTAAGTGAATCGGAACGCCAAAGAATTAAAAATCAAAAGTTAGAAGCGGTATATCCTGAAGTTAATAGTGTTGATTTTTTAAAGGATACACCAATTTCTAAGATTTTGTATCAAAATGTTGATGTTCCTTATTTAATGAGTTTAGAAGAGGGGTTAAAACCAATTACTGATGGACATTGTGCGGTTAGTTATTCATCAAATCGTTACATGGAATTCAATGCTCTTGGGGTGGATAAAGGACAAGGATTGATTGATTTAGCAAATAAATTAGGCATCGCTATTGAAGAAACGATTGCTGTTGGTGATAATTATAATGATATGGCAATGTTAAAAGTGGCGGGCTTATCAGTCGCTGCTAACAATGCTGTAGATGATGTTAAAGCTGCATGTGATTATACAACAAATGCTAACAACAACGAAGGTGTTGTGGCAGAATTGATTGAGAAATTTATTTTTAATGAGATTTAAAGATATTGTTGAAATTGAGTTTCAACAAGATTATTATAAGCAGCTACATCAGTTTGTTGAAAATGAATATTTACATAAAACGATTTTTCCCCCAAAAGAAAATATTTTTAGAGCTTTAAATCTTTGTGATTATGAAAATGTTAAAGTAGTTATTTTAGGACAAGACCCTTATCATGAACTTCATCAGGCAAATGGATTGGCATTCAGTGTTTATCCGGGGGTTCGGATTCCCCCAAGTTTGGTTAATATTTATAAAGAGTTACAAGATGATTTAGGAACAATGATTCCTAATCATGGAGATCTCACAAAATGGGCTAAGCAAGGAGTCTTGTTGCTTAATAATGTGTTAACAGTTGAAGAAGGGCGGGCTAATAGTCATTCTGGTAAAGGTTGGGAAACTTTTACTTTAAATATTGTTAAAGCTTTAAATAAACGCCAAAAGCCGCTAGTATTTATTTTATGGGGAAATAATGCCCGTGCTAAAAAACAATATATCGACACTTCACGTCATTTGGTTTTAGAGAGTGCGCACCCTTCTCCACTATCAGCACATCGGGGATTCTTTGGTTCACATCCTTTTAGTAAGGCAAATGAATTTTTGATTAGGAATGGAATGCCAATGATTGATTGGCAAATTGATAATATTTAAAGGTTGGTTTATCAGTAATTATACTGATAAAGGCAACCTTTTTCTTAAGTTTTCTTAATCGTTATAGGATTCATTAAAAAAATATATTAAATATGTTATAATTAAAAGTGAAAAAAGGAGGGGACTAAAATGAATAGTGGTATTGGGATTATTTGGGCACCGGTTAGTGCTGGAACATTGGTTATTTGGGGACTTGGAATATTTGTTGCAGTTGTAGGAATGGTGTGGTTTGTTAAACGGCTCAAAAAAAAGATTCAATTATAAGATAAAAGAGGGATTTCGTAAAAGAAGTCCTTTTATTTTGAATCCTTATTTGTCATTATAGATAAATTGTATTAGAATAAGTTAAATTACTTGCAGAGGAGAAAATAATGTTTAATGATATTAAAAGTGCGCTAGTGTATATAGAGTCAAAGCGAACTAAGCGGACCTTGGAACAGTTTAAAGAGACAATTAAAAAATATGGCTTTAACATTTACCAAAAAAATATTATTCATATAGCTGGAACTAATGGTAAAGGTTCAACAACTAATTTTATTAAAGATATTATGGTTGAACATGGGTATCGTGTGGGAACATTTACATCACCATATCTTATTTGTCATAATGATCGTATTTGTATTAATGGGGAAATGATAAGTGATGAACGACTGCTGATGATTATTAACAGTCTTGTTGAGATTATTGAAAGCGAACAATTATCGATGTTTGAAATTGATATTTTGATCATGTTGCGTTATTTTGATGAAGAAGAACTAGATTATCGAATTATTGAAACAGGAATCGGGGGATTAAATGATAAAACTAATGTAATTGATAGTGTTTGCAGTGTGATAACTAATATCGGTTATGATCATCAGTTTATGTTAGGTGATACTTTAGCACAAATAGCTCATCATAAAGCTGGAATCATTAAACCTGAACAAACTTGTTTTACTAGCGAAATAAATAATGATTTGATTGATATTTTTAAAGCTGCAGCTGAAATTAAAAATAGTCAAGTAGTTAGTGTGGAGATAGATTGTGATTATCGATATCCTTATCATTTTAGCTGTTTAGGTTATGATTACCAGTTAAGTAATTGTGGTAGTTATCAGGTTGCTAATGCGACATTGGCGATTAATGTATGTGACTATTTGATTGAGTTAGATCATTCCTTAGTACAACGAGCTTTAGATGGATTTAGCTGGCCAGGCCGATTTGAAAAGTTTGGAAAGATTTATTTAGATGGGGCACATAATATCGATGGAATCAAGGCACTAATTAAGACATTACATGATCAACAAATAAAAAAGGCATTAGTTATCTTCAGTGCTTTGGGGGATAAAGATATTGAACAAATGGAAGCTTTATTAAGTGAATATCCATTGATTCAAGCAACATTTGCAGATGAACGGCTACAATTAGAAGGAATTGATTTTAAAGAAGCAATTAAAAATAATATTGATCTATATGATCATTTAATTATTACAGGCTCGTTACATTTTATTAGCACGGTCCGTAAATATCTTCAAAATAATTTAATTGAAAAGCAGGTATGATTCAAATTTACCTGCCTTTTTGTTTGTCAACAATAATAGTTACGATGACAGTGATTGCGAAGGTTGAGATAGCACCATATACCGCCTAGCATCAAAACTAAGAAGAAAAAACTCCCAGCGAGAATTAGGCTAATAACACTTGTATAAGCATAGGCTTCAATGATAATTGCTAATAGAGAAATTAGGATTAAGCCACTACTGCCGAGCGTAGCTAGATTACCGCAACAAGTATAAGCGTTATTTGGCGGGGTTAAAGCTTCGCTGATTAAGATACTGACGAGTCCAAAGATACCGAGGAATGCATTGATGATAAAGAAAATCTGATTGATATAAATTGAACTACCAAATATTAAAAATATAGCAATTGCAACAATAAGTGCAAAACTAATGATTAATAATTGTTTTTTTAGACAATTCATTATTTCCCTCCTTTCTAATATAACTTATGCATTCTTGAAAGAGAGATAAGATGAAAAAGCATAGAAAAAGAAGATAAAATCTTCTTAGTCAAAATTACGATTATACCAAGTTAGAAAAATATAGACGGTCCAAATTTTTCGCGCATTATTGTGAATTCCTTGATAATGTTCATCAAGAAGATAATTTAAATAGTCACAATTAAAATATTTTTGAGCACTTTTACTGTTGAAGAGTTCTTTAATAGGCTGATAATATTGTTCTTCTTTGATCCATTCATTTAAGGGAACAGGGAAACCAAGTTTTTTTCGTTCACTATTTTGAAGAGGAAGGGATTTTGCTGCCATTTTTCGAAAAATATACTTAGTTGCTTTTTTGTTGACCCGCAAATTTGTTGGTAAAATGGAACTAATAGCCCATACTTCTTTATCTAGATAGGGTACTCGCACTTCAAGTGAATTAGCCATGGAAATATGATCAGCTTTACGCAAAATATCGCCCCTTAGCCAAAAGTTTAAATCAATATACTGCATTTTAGTGATATCATCTTTTCTTGCAACATCACGGTAGTAAGCATTTGTTAAAACTTGTGGTGGGTATATAGGCCATTGTGGTTTAATTAGTTTTTTTAGCTCATGGTTTTGAAAAATAAATGCATTTCCAATAAATCGTTCTTCTATCTTTTGTCCAGCTCGGATTAAATATTGTTTACCTTTAAATTCATAATTGGTCTTTATTAAAATATTTTTAAGACCTTTACGAAGAAAGAAAGGAATTATTTTCGTTGGGGCTAGGGTCAGGGGGGTTTGATAGATATTATAACCTCCGAATAATTCATCAGCGCCTTCTCCTGATAATACTACTTTTACATGTTGACTAGCCAATTTAGTTAAATGATAGAGTGGGATGATCGAAGGATCGGCAACTGGTTCATCAAGAATATTTAAAATAGTAGGGATAGTATGCCAAAATTCATCTTTGGTAATTACTTTTTGATAGTTTTCAATATCTAAATATTGAGATAATTCTCGGGCTAAAGGGAGTTCGTTACAACGATGATCTTCAAAGCCGACACTAAAAGTTTTTTTTACTTGGCTGTTTGCTGCTAAGTAAGAAGAATCGATACCTCCAGATAGAAAAGAACCCATTTCAACATCTGCTAGGCGATGGTGGCTGATTGAATCTTTCAGCGTTGATTCAAGCATATTGAGGGCATCGGTTTCTTTTAAATTATCATCAAGATTATAATTGAATTTAAAGTAATGGGTTAGTTTTAGATTATCAGTAAATTCAAGATAATGAGCTGGTAAGAGTTGAAAGATGCCTCGGTAAAATGTTTCTGTTAAAGGATTATATTGAAAAGCTAAATAGCTTGAAAGGCACTGCTCGTTAAATTTTTTTTCAACTCCCGGATATTCAAACAATGCTTTGATCTCTGAAGCAAAAACTAATTCATTTTTAACAATTGTATAAAATAATGGTTTAATTCCAAAAATATCACGCGCTATAAAAAGCGCCTTAGTATGTATGTTGTAGATGGCAAAAGCAAACATTCCTCGTAAATGATTAACAATATCATTACCGTATTCTTCGTATCCGTGGATGATTACTTCGCTATCGCTATTAGTCGTGAAAGTATGACCTAAAGAGATGAGTTTTGCTCGTAAGACTTGATAGTTGTATATTTCACCATTAAAAACGAGAATCAATGATTTATCTTCATTAAATAAAGGCTGGTTACCGCTGTCTAAATCAATGATACTTAAACGTCGCATCCCTAATGTGATTTTACTATCTTGATAGTATCCTTGATCATCTGGTCCGCGATGACTAATTTTTTGTAACATATTTTCAATAACGCTTTGATTGTTGGAAACGTTATTAGTATATCCAATAATTCCGCACATATAAATACCTCCATGGTGGCATTATATGCTTTAAATAATAGAAATGGGTAAAAGTTAAGCTTTATTAAATAATGCTAAGATAGATAAGAAAAAATTAAGAATAAATAAGAATCAATAAGGACTTAGTCCTTATTGATATGGATATTGATAATTAAGCGCTTCATCAAATTCAGCCCATTCAAGATAGACTAATTGTAATAAGTAGCGTTTACCGGTTTTGGGATCGTGAAGAATAAAATGATCTCGTCCCGCCTGTTCAATAATACCTTTAAAGATTCTGTCCCGCCATTCATTGCTGCCGGTATACGTAAAGTAAAAGGTACCTAATTTCCCAACGTTGATCCGTAAAATATTTTCAACATATGCTTGATCAATAACTGGTGCTGGAGTTACTGAAGGTGTAGAAGGTGTTCCTGGGGTTTGGTTAGGGGTAGGGGCCGGAGCTGGCGTTGGGGTAGTATCAGGGGTTTCAGCTGGAGCTGGATCCTGCCGTACTAAATAAGGGTTTAAGTCATTAAAATAATCCATAATCGATCTCCTCGTATAATTTTTTATAAATCACAATTTAATTTTAAGCCTGGGTTATAAAAACAGTGTTGTTTAAAGCGACCGGATAAATTGCCATAGAATTTTTCTGGGCAAGCGACATTGGTACCGGGATTTTTAAACCATAGGGCATTAGTTGCCGGTTCATTTCGATAGCCGTTAATACAGCGTAATGCAATTTGCCGAAGCAGTTCGTTGACTGGTTCGTTAAAGAGTGGGGTTCCGACCCCGGAAAAAGCATTCTTTTGGTAGACTACTTCAGTGATGGTTCGGGTGTTTCGAAAAACATCACAGTTTGCAACAACGCGATTGATAACTACATTACCAACTAATAGCATACCTTGTTCTCCTTCACCTAAAGCTTCAGATTTAATAAGCCGCGCTAGTAAATCGACTTCTTCGGTTGAGTATTTAATTCGTGCCAAATTATCACCCCGTTATAATATATGCAGTTATTTATAAAAAATGATAGTTGTTTGAATTTAGGGAAAATTGCGGGGATAAAAATTATGATATCATTTTATTAAAAAATAAATGAGAGTATAATATATGACAAGATACAATAATTATATTTCGTATAATTAATCTCGAATTTATTTCTAATTTATGGTAGAATTAAATTATAGGTAAAGCGCTTACATTAGACAAGGAGGTATTTAAAAATGGGAAGAGAGATTGTCGCAATGATTTTAGCTGGTGGACGTGGAACACGTCTAGAAGCCCTAACAGCTAAAGTAGCTAAACCAGCAGTACACTTTGGAGGTAAATATCGTATTATTGACTTTCCTTTAAGTAACTGCGCTAATTCGGGGATTGATATTGTTGGGGTGCTTACGCAATATGAATCTGTATTGTTAGGTACTTATGTTGGTGCCGGAACTAAATGGGGACTTGATGGAAAACAATCACTAGCTGCAATTTTACCGGCTCGTGAACGTGGTGAAGTAGGAGCAACCTGGTATGCTGGAACGGCTGATGCTATTTATCAAAACATTAGCTTTATCGATCAATATGATCCAGAATATGTTTTGATTTTATCTGGGGACCATATTTATAAAATGGATTATGATAAAATGCTTACAGCTCATAAACAACGTAAAGCTGATGCCACTATCGCTGTATTAAATGTATCATTAAAAGAAGCAAGCCGTTTTGGAATCATGAATACTTATGAAGATGGAACTATTTATGAATTCGATGAAAAACCAGAAAAACCAAAATCTACATTAGCATCAATGGGGATTTATATCTTTACTTATAAGCAATTAAGAAAATATTTAATTGCAGATGCCAAAAAAGAAGATAGTAAACATGATTTTGGAATGAACATTATTCCTGACATGTTAAATGATAACAAGAAATTATATGCTTATGAATTTGATGGATATTGGAAAGATGTTGGAACTGTTGAAAGCTTATGGCAGGCTAACATGGACTTGTTAAAAGATAAAGATCTTGATTTATATAACATCAAGAAAGATTGGAAGATCTATACTGAAGATACTTTAGGAAAACCACAAATTATCGGGGATCAAGCTAAAGTTAAAAATTCTTTGATTACACAAGGATGTTTAGTTAATGGTAATGTTGAAGGATCAGTTTTATTCAACAACGTTAATGTTGGTGAAGGGGCTAAAGTTATTGATTCAGTATTAATGCCAGGGGTATTAGTTGAAGAAGGCGCTGAAGTGTATAAAGCAATTGTTGATGAAGGTGTAGTTATTCGTGCAAAAACTAAGATCAACAAAGAAGCTAAAGAAGTCGCTTTGGTTAGTGATAATAAGTAGGGGAGGAAATAGAGATGGTAAAAGCAATTGGTATAGTTAATTTACACTCAGATGTAGATTTTGTCGGTCTTACAGAGAGAAGACCAGTAGCGTCTGTTAGTTTTTTAGGACGTTATGCATTGATTGATTTCGTATTATCTAATATGTCAAATTCAACAATTGATGCAGTCGGAGTATTGATTCAAAAAAAACCAAGATCATTATTTAAACACTTAGGTAATGGTGATTCTTGGAACTTTAACTCTAAAGCTGGTGGGGTTTCATTATTATATAATGAAAAATACGCCAATAACCCTAATTATAATCATGATATTAATAATTTAATTGAAAATATCGCTTTTTTAGAAGCTAATAAGGCTGATTATGTTGTGATTGCTCCAGCACATATCATAACAACAATGGATTATGAAGATGTAATTGAAAATCACGAAAAAACCGGTGCTGAAATTACAATGGTATATAAGAAAGTTCATGATGCTAATGAAGCATATATTGGATGTGATTGCTTAACGATCAAAGATAAAGTTGTAACGGCTGTAGAACGTAATAAGGGTAGTCGTAAAGATCGTAGTATTTCATTAGAAACTTATGTAATTAATACAAAAACTTTATTAAAAGTAATGAAGCAGGCGCAAAAAATCAGTTCATTCTTTAGTTTAAAAGATGTACTGGGTTATTTATGTGATGAAAAACAAATTAATGCTTATGAATATAAAGGTTATGCACGCTGCATTGATTCATTAGAACATTATTATAAATATTCATTAGAGTTCTTAGATTTAGATGTGTCATCAGCAGTATTTAAAAGCAACTGGCCGATTTACACAATCACAAATGATACACCTCCAGCAAAATATTTAACAGAATCAGATGTAACAAGATCATTTGTTGCAAATGGAGCAATGATCAATGGGACGGTGGAAAATAGCATAATTGGACGTGATGTAGTAATTGGGACCGGTGCAGTAGTAAAAAATTGTATTCTATTCTCAGGTTCAGTGGTTAATCCAGGAGCGCATCTAGAAAATGTAATTATGGATAAGACTTCTAAAGTACAACGGCAATTGAATTTAAAAGGTGATGCAACTACGCCATTGTATATTAAAGAAGGAGATGTGGTTTAATGCGAGTTTTATTTGCAACATCTGAAGCGACGCCGTTTATCAAATCGGGTGGGCTTGCAGATGTCCTAGGTTCTTTACCAAAAGAGATGGTAAAGAAAGGTGTTGAAAGTATTGTAGTGCTGCCAAAGTATCAAGATATGAAATTGGCTGATGAAATTGAATATGTCACTAGTTTTGATATTTGGGTAGGATGGCGAAAAGTATATTGTGGTGTGTTTACTTATGAATTAGACGGGGTACGTTTCTATTTTATTGATAATGAACAATATTTTAGAAGACCTGGTTTGTATGGCTATGATGATGATTATGAAAGATTTGCATATTTTGATTTTGCAGTTCTTGAATTGATTTCTCATCTTGATATTAAGCCGGATGTTCTTCATTTGCATGATTGGCAAACAGCGATGATTGCGATGTTGTATAAAGAAAGATATTGTTATTATGAACATTACGATAATATTAAAATCGTCTTTACAATTCATAATATTGCTTTCCAGGGAAAAGCTGACCCTAAATTGTTAAGTGAGTTATTTGGATTAGATAATTATTTATACTATAATGGTAATTGTCGAAATGATGGATGTTTAAATATGATGAAAGCAGCTATTTTCTATAGTGATATTATTACAACTGTTTCACCAACTTATGCACGTGAAATTTTAACTCCAGAGTATGGAGAAGGTTTACAAAATATCTTAGAAATGCGAAAATATGATTTGTATGGTATTTTAAATGGTGTTGATTATGATGTAATTAATCCAGCAACAGATCCTCAAATCGTTAAAAATTATGATTTAGAGACGGTGTTTAAAGATAAAATTGTAAATAAATTAGCTTTACAAAAAGAAGTGGGATTGCCTGAAGATAAAGATGTTGCACTAATTGGGATCGTGACACGATTAACTAAACAAAAAGGATTAGATTTAATTATCAATCAATTTAGTGAAATGTGCAGTCGTAAGGTTCAAATCTTGATTCTTGGTGCCGGTGATCAGGTTTATGAAGATGCTTTAAAAGGAATCGCATATCACCACCAAGATACTGTTTCATTACAGTTAAAATACGATTTTGGGTTATCTTGTCGTATTTATGCAGGGTGTGATATGTTCTTAATGCCATCGTTATTTGAACCTTGTGGGTTATCACAGATGATGTCTCTTCGATATGGAACGATTCCAATCGTAAGGGAAACTGGTGGTTTAAAAGATAGCGTTGAGCCATATGATGAATATGCTGATACTGGAACTGGATTTAGTTTTGCAAACTATAACGCTCATGAAATGATGAAAACAATTGACTATGCTTTAAAGGTTTACGATGAAGATCCTGAGGCATGGAAAGGAATCATGACTAGAGCAATGCAGGCAAAGTTAGATTGGGATGCTAGCGCTGACCAATATTTAAAAGTATTTAATTCGTTAATAGGATAAAAGACAGAGCAATCTGTCTTTTCCTTTCCAAAGGAGAAGGTATGATAAAAGCAATTTTTTTTGATGTAGATGGAACATTGATTTCTAAAAGCAGATCAGTGCTTAGTGAGGGTGTAATAGCAGCTTTAAAACAGCTTCAAGAAAAGGGAATCAAATTATTTATTGCAAGTGGACGTCACTATTTAGAATTAGATGAGTTAGGGATAAATGCTCAATTTACATTTGATGGTTATCTAACATTGAACGGAGGGTATTGTTTTAATCAGGAAGGGGTTATTTATAAAAATCCCATTAATTCTAAAGATGTAGAAAGAATCGTTGATCATGTAACTAAACATCAGTTGGCTTGTAGTTTTGTTGAAGGAGATGATTTGTATATTAATTTAATTAATGATCTGGTTGTTGCTGCACAGACGGCAATCAATACCTCATTACCACCGAAAAAAGATGTTTCACGAGCCTTGATTAATGATGTTTATCAAATCGATCCTTTTGTAACAAAAGAGGAGATAGAAGAACTGGTAGCTTTAACGCAACATTGCAAATATACTCAGTGGCATGATGGAGCTTATGATATTATTCCCAAGCAAGGTGGGAAGCAAGAAGGAATCAGTGCTATCTTGGATCATTATAAAATCAAGGTTGAGGAAACGATGGCTTTTGGTGATGGACATAATGATATAGATATGCTCCAGTTTGTTGGTACGGGAATTTGTATGGAAAATGGCTGTGCAGAAACAAAGGCAGTGTGTGATTACATAACAGATAATGTCGACAATGATGGGATTGTGTCGGCTTTACGATATTTTGGCTTATTATAAAATAATTGTGGGCTAAATAAGGTTGTAATCGGTTGGAGAGTTGTGTAAAATGGGATAGTAGAGGAGTGGTTGTAATGAAAAAAATAATGAAAATACTTGTTACAACTTTATGCTTGTGTCTTGTGACAGCTTGTGGCGCGCGGGATAAAGATGTTAACTTAGAAAAAAGTGGAACTAAGTATAGTACTGATGATGGAGTTAGTTTTTATTATCCAAGTAATTATGAGATTACTGCAAATGCAACTGATACAGATACAGTAGAATTCTCTAAGGACAACAACACATTGTATTTTAAAGTAATTAAAGATGAAACTGATAATGTTGTTGAAGATAAAGATGAATTATATACTGGTGAAATTGAGCAAAGTGGTGCTTCGGAGATTGAGGTATCCAAACCGGTTTTAGACAGTGGTCTTGATGTTTATCAATATGTATTTGTTCATAGTGATACTGGAATTAGAGCCAAAGAGATAGTTTACTTTAGTGATGATAATACTTATATTTATGGATATCGTGCTGCTAAAGATGATTTTGAGGATAACGATAAAGATATGACAGTATATTTGCAGAGTTTTTCTATGGCAACAGGTAAATAAGTTGTATTTCATGAATGATTTTGTTAAGATAAACATATATTTAAATTATAGGTAAACGAAGTAGATTATTAGAAGTTAATAGAGATAGCCTGATGGTGGAAACGGCTAAATGGAAATAATTGAACTGCCCTTATCTGAGTCTTTTGAAAAGAAAGAACGTGAACTAGCGTTAATAGTAATCTTAAAGCATCTATTATCGGGTGGAAGAACACAATGGTGTCCTGATAGTAATATGCTTTTTTATTTATGGAGGTAATGATGAAAATATTTAACACCCTTACAAATAAGAAGGAAGAATTTAAACCGCTTCGCGAAGGTGAAGTAAGTATTTATGTATGTGGGCCAACGGTTTATAATTATGTTCACATTGGTAATACTCGCCCGATGATCGTCTTTGATGTACTTAGAAGAACATTTGAGTATTTAGGATATAAAGTGACTTTTGTATCAAACTTTACTGATGTTGATGATAAAATCATTAAGGCGGCTAAGGCAGAAGGAATAACTGAAAAAGAACTTACTGATAAATATATTGCTGCTTATGAAGATGTTCGTCGGAATTTGAATTTATTATTCCCAACTTATGCACCTAGAGTTACGAATACGATGGATGCAATCATAAAATTTATTGATAATTTAGTTAAGAGTGGTTATGCTTATGAGGTTGACGGGGATGTTTATTTTAGAGTATCTAAAATTGATGAGTATGGACAATTATCAGGGATCAAAATCGAAGATTTAGTAGCTGGAGCGAGTGAACGAATCGATGAAAATGATAAAAAAGAAGAATCAACTGATTTTGCATTATGGAAAAAGACGGATGAGGGTATTCGCTTTGATAGTCCATGGTCAAAAGGACGTCCTGGCTGGCATACTGAATGTGTAGTTATGATCAACGATATTTTTGAAGGTGGTAAGATTGATATTCACGGTGGGGGACAGGATTTGAAATTCCCACATCATGAAAATGAAATTGCTCAATCAATGGCTTGTCATCATCATCCGATTGCACATACTTGGATGCATAACCAAATGATCAATATTGATAATCAAAAAATGTCTAAATCCCTAGGAAATGTTATTTGGGCAAAAGATATGGTTGCTGAATTGGGCTGTAATGTAGTTAAATGGTTTATGTTATCAAGTCATTATCGTAATCCATTAAATTTAACGGAAGAAGTTTTGAATAGCGTGAAAAAAGAAGTTGCTAAAGTTGATAATGTAATCAAATCAGTTTCTTTGTATTTACAAGTTAATCATATCGCTAATGAAAATTATAATAAAGCGGCAGTTGATGGGATGGTTGGAGCTTTAGAAGATGATTTAAATACATCGCTGGCTTTAACTAAAATTCTTGATCAAGTAAAAAAATTGAATCTGGCTTTCCGTCAAAAAGAAAAGAATGATAAAGCTATAGCAATTGAATATCAAACACTATTAAAAATGACTGCAGTGATTGGCTTTGTTTTTGAACCGCGTAAATTAAATGCAGCGGAACTAGAGATATATCAAGCATGGCTTGAAGCTAAACAAAATAAGGATTTTGAAACTGCTGACAAATTAAGAACTCAATTAATTGAAAAGGGGATCATTTAATGCGCCCGGAATTAATCAATGCAAGTGTATTAGCTTATCTGGGTGACAGTATTTTTGAGGTGCTAGTACGTGATTATTTAGTTAAAGAAAGTGGTTTTGTTAAACCGAACGATCTTCAGCGTGAAGCAGTAAAATATGTATCGGCAAGCTCACATGCTGCATTTATGCATGATATGCTGGATGAAGAATTTTTTAGTGCTGATGAAGTTGGAACTTATAAACGGGGACGCAATACCAAAGGGAGTAAAAATGAAAGTCTTGATCATATGCATTCAACAGGATTTGAAGCAGTCATTGGGACTTTATACTTAGAAGAAAACTTTGATCGAATTAAAGTGATCTTTGAGCGGTATAAACAATATATTAATAATAAATAAAATCGAGATAAATTTGAGACGAAATTAGGTGAAAAATATGAAACAATATATATATGGTAAAAACACAATATTAGAAGCTTTAAAGGGAGATAAGAGTGTATATACTGTGTATGTCCAAAACAATGCTAAAGATAATGGCATAATTGAGCAATGTAAAAGAAAAAAAATTCCATTCAAGATTGTTGATAAGTCTGAATTTATCAAGAAACTTGGAAATGTTAGTCATCAGGGAGTGATGGCGGAAATTGAAGAATATCGCTATTATAGTATTGATGAGATCATCAATACTATTCCTGATGGTAAACAGCCACTATTATTAATGCTTGACGGGTTAGAAGATCCACATAATCTAGGAGCAATTTTAAGAACTTGTGATGCTATTGGGGTTGATGGTGTTATCATTGGGAAAAATCGTAGTGTTGGTTTAAATGGGACGGTTGCAAAGGTTTCAACAGGTGCTATTGATCATGTTAAGGTTGCTCAAGTTACAAATTTGACTAGAACATTAGAGGATTTAAAAAAGCGTTCTTTTTGGGTTGTTGGCTGTGATTTAGATAAATCCCAAGATTATCGTCAGGTTGATTATAATATGCCTTTGGTAATAGTAATCGGTTCAGAAGGTTTTGGAATATCAAGACTAGTTAAAAAAAGTTGTGATATCAATGTTGTCTTGCCCATGGTAGGGCATATTAATTCGTTAAATGCTTCTGTGGCAACAGCAGTGATTTTATATCAGGTATATAATTCTCGTAATCCTTTATAGTAGGAAGGAGGTAACCATGAATGGTTACGAAATCGAAGAATTGTATTATTTATATCGTCAGGGGTGTCCGATTGCACAGGCACTTTTGATTGAATATTGCTACTGGCAAATTAAGATGATGATGCCGGCGTATTGTTATACGATGACATCATATCAGAGTGATTATAAAGATTATCTTCAAGTAGTAATTATTCGTTGTTTATTGGCTTTGGATAATTATCGTCCTGATCGTGGCATGCAGGTTAGAAGTTTTATTTCAATGGTGATCCAAAATACGATTAGTTCTTTAATTGTCAAAAACCAAGGTAAAGTAGTTAGGGAACGGCAAACTTTATTTTCTTTGGATGATTATTGTAGTGATGATGAGCGAATCAGATATGTAGATGCAATCGCTGATAATAAGAGTCCAGATCTACTATTAATTGATCAAGAACAACAAAAGAGGGTTGATGCGTATATTTTAAATGTTTGCTCGGCTTGGGAACAAACGGTAATTGCTTATCATAAGTGTGGTTTTAAAGACCAGGATATTGCTTTGAAGCTTAATAAAGACATTAGAAGTATCTATAATGCTAATTATCGGATTCAAAAAAAGATGGAAAATTCAAATCTATTTGACTAGTCTGTATATTTATGATAAATTATAATAGCGTAGAAATGAGCTGATTATATGAAACAAAAAGTTATTTTAGTGTGTAGTGAGTGTTTGTCACGGAACTACACCATTACAAAAAACAAACGTGTAAATGTAGAAAGACTGGAATTAAACAAATACTGTAAAAAATGCGGGAAGCATACCTTGCATAAGGAAACGAAATAGGAGGACTAAGTGTGAAATTTCGCGATTGGTTTAGTTTAAAAGGGATTAGAAAAGAAATTAAAAATGTCAGTTGGTTATCAAAAAAAGAACTAGCTCAAAATTCAGCAATAGTACTACTATTTTGCTTTGTAATGGGGTTATATTTCTTTGCCGGTGACGCAATTATTGCATTTATTTTAAAGACATTGGGGATGAACTAAAATGACAGGAATGAATGATGAAGGAAGACAATGGTATGTTGTTAATACATACTCTGGTCATGAAAATAAAGTAAAAGAAAACTTGGAAAAACGTGTTGAATCAATGGGATTACAAGATATCCTATTTCAAATTGTTATTCCTGAACATGTTGAAACTGAAATTAAAGATGGTAAGAAAATCAATAAGACTAAAAACATGTTCCCAGGTTATGTATTAGTTGAGATGATCATGACTGATGAAGCATGGTATGTTGTCCGTAATACTTCTGGGGTTACAGGATTTATTGGATCATCAGGTGGTGGAGCAAAACCTTTCCCATTACAAAAAAGTGAGTTAGATCCAATTTTAAAGAAAATGGGATTAAGTACATCAAGTATTGAGGTTGATTATGCTGCAGGTGATGAAGTTAATGTCATCTCTGGACCATTTGCTGGTAAAAGTGGTAAGGTTGAATCAATTGATTTAGAAAAAGAAACTGCTAAAGTATTAGTGGACTTCTTAGGCAACTTAACACCAATGGAAATTGAATTAGTACAATTAGAAAAAGCAGATTTGTAGAATTTATCTACAAATCTTTTTTTATGAGTAAGTAAAACAAATAATTTATTTTACTTAAAAATGTCGATTATTGCGACTAAATTTACTGAAAAATAGTTGACGTGGACTTATAAAGTGGTATACTAAAATAGAAATAGGATTGTTACTTTAAGTAGGCAAGACCAAGAATCATACAGTTTTTTACTGTTGATTTTTGGTCTTTTGTTTTTATTTAGTAATGATACGGGAAAATGAGGAGAAACGGGTATGGAGAAAACGAAAGTAAAAAAACTAGTGACTTCAGCAATTACACTATCAATGGCATTTAGTACATTGGCGCCAAGTATGGTTTTTGCAACTGATGATGTAAAACCTCGTGATATTGTAACTAAAGTCAATCATGCGTTGAATGGGACAGCAACGGCAAACAATAGCGAGACAAGTTATTGGGGGCCAGATAAAGCAATTGATGGAATCGTAAATCGCGATGCTGCTAAACCTGATCAGTCACGCTGGTCAACGAATATGGGAACAACACCGATGGTTTTAACCATTGATTTAAAGGAAGAAAAAGCGTTTAGTGAATTTAAAATTGAATGGGAAAGAAAAAATATTAAAGGTTTTAATATTAGTATTTCTAATGATAATAATGAATATACACCAGTATATACTAAACCAGATGATAGCAATATCACTTCGTTAACTACAACAGTAACATTAGAAAATAGTGTGAGTGCACGTTATGTTAAATTAACAGTAGATAATTATGATGATACTGAGGCAGCTGGCTGGGCTTCTGTATCGCTATATGAATTTGAAGTTTTAGGTGAGGAATCTTATGAAAATTTAGCTGTTGGGGCAACGGCTGTAGCTAGTGGTTCTGAAACAACTAGTTTTGGCCCAGCTAACGTTGTTGATGAAAATATGAAAACACGTTGGGCAAGTACGGCTAATCATGATGATGATAAATGGATTAGTTTAGATTTTGGAACTGCTAAAGATATTGCTTCAGTCACTTTGAAATGGGAACGCCGTAATGCAACAAAGTACAAAATTCAATCGTCAAAAAATGGGACAAGCTGGGAAGATGTAAAAACACTTACTAAAGCACCTAGAGAATTTGATGATATTATTAATTTTGACAATACGATTAATACTCGTTATTTAAGAGTTGTTGTTTCAGATTTTGAAAATCTAGCGGAAGATCGAGATGGTAAGAGTGTTAATTGGCCTACAGTATCATTATATGAATTCGAAGCATATGCAGTTAAACAACAGGTAGATAGCGAACAGATTGTAACGATTGATGATGTAATTAATAATCTAGTAATTCCAGCGGTAGCTAAAGGAGATACAAAGATGGCTTTGCCCCAAGTTCCCGAGGGATTTGAAATTGAGTTTATTGGTGCTGATTATGAACAAATCTTAGATCGTGATTTAACGATTCATCAGCCAATTGTGGATACAATAGTATCTGTAAATTATAAAGTAAAAAAAGGTGATCAAGAAAAGATCACAGGTGCATATAATGTCACGATTCCAGGAAAAAATAGTCCTGATGTCAGCATTAATGCTAAGCCTAAAGTAGTTCCAGAATTAGCTGAATGGGTAGGAACAGAAGGAAGCTTTACAATTAGCGATGATTCTCGGATTGTGATCAATCCAGCTTATAAAGATGATTTAGCATATTTAGCTAAAACATTTAAGGCTGATTATCAAGCACAAACTGGTAAAGAAATTGAAGTAGTATATGCCAATACACCAGGGGCGCATGATTTCTATTTTACATTAGGAAGTAGTGATACCGGGTTAAAAGAAGAAGGTTATTTAATGACTGTTGGAGATAGTGTTAAAGTTGAAGCAGTCGACAAAACAGGGGCTTTCTGGGCAACACAATCAATTTTACAAATTTTAAAGCAAAATAGTAATACGATCCCTAATGGGCAAACTCGTGATTACCCTAAATATGAAGTTCGGGGATTCATGCTGGATGTTGGAAGAATGCCATATTCATTAGATATATTAAAAGATATTGCAAAAAATATGGCTTATTATAAAATGAATGATTTCCAAGTACATTTAAATGATAACTATATTTGGGTTGAAGATTATGGTGATAATGCTTTTGATGCTTATTCTGGGTTTAGACTAGAATCAGATATAAAAGCGGGTGGTAATGGTGGATTAAATCAAGCTGATCTAACTAGCAAAGATGTTTTTTATACAAAAGATCAGTTCCGGACATTTATCCAAGAATGTCGGGATATGGGGGTAGCGGTTGTTCCTGAATTTGATACGCCAGCTCATTCTCTAGCTTTAACGAAGGTTCGTCCAGACTTAGCGATGAAAGATAAATCTGTAGCACGTCACTGGGATCATTTGGATCTAGATAGTATGTATGATGAGAGTTTAGCTTTTACTCAATCAATTTTTAATGAATATATGAATGGTGATGATCCGGTTTTTGATCAAAATACAACAGTTAATGTAGGTACTGATGAATATGATGGTAAGTACGCAGAAAACTTCCGTCAATATACTGATGATATGTTAAAATTTATTCAAGATACAGGACGCGATGTTCGTTTGTGGGGAAGTTTATCAATGCGCAAAGGTTCTACACCAGTTCGTTCTGAAAATGTGCAAATGAACATTTGGAATACAAGTTGGGCTAACCCCAATGAAATGTATAAACAAGGTTTTGATTTAATTAATATGGTTGATGGAACTTTATATATGGTGCCGGGGGCAGGTTATTATAACGATTATTTAAATAGTCAAAATATTTATAATAACTGGCAGCCTAATAATATGGGTGGAACGATCATTCCGGCCGGAGATGAGCAAATGTTAGGTTCTGCATATGCAATTTGGAATGATATGGTTGATAAAAAGGCGAATGGTATAAGTGAATATGATATTTATGATCGTTTTGAAAAAGCTTTACCGGCAATGTCATCTAAATTATGGGGCGATGGTCAAGATTTAAAATATAATGAATTAAATGAAGTAGTTAATTCATTAGGAACTGCCCCAAATTCAAATCCGCGTGATGTTGTAACGAGCAAAAGCGATACAGTATTAAACTATGATTTTAATAAGAGTGAAATCGTTGATAAATCAGGAAACGAGTATAATGTCGTTAATAAAAAGAATGTTGCAACTGTAGCAGGAAAATTTTCTAAAGGCCTAGAATTAAGTGGTGGTGAAAGTTATATTGAAACACCATTAGCAGATATGGGACCGAATAACAGTGTATCTTTCTGGGTGAAAATGGATAAAGACGCAACTGGTGAACAAGTTTTATTTGAATCAGATAAGGGTTCAATTAAAATGTCACAAAAAGATACTGGAAAAGTAGGCTTCTCAAGAATCGGTTATGATTATTCATTTAATTATGAATTACCTAAAGACGAATGGGTAAAATTAGAAATAAAGGGATATGCTAATAAGGCCGAATTGTATGTTAATGGTGAATTAGTAGATACTTTAGCTAAAAATGCAACTGGTGGTAAATACGCAACGTTAACTTTACCATTAGAAAGAATTGGAAGTAAGACAACATCATTCAAGGGGATTATTGATAATTTAGAGATTTCAACTACTGGTAGTCAAAGTGATGACACTGATTATACAAAGGTAGATAGCAGTAACTTTACTGTATCTACAGATAATGAAAATCCTCAAGCAGGTAATGAAGGACCGATTACTTATGCATTTGATAACAATGAGGTTACTTTCTGGCATAGTAATTATTCCCCATATCAAGCTTTACCAGCAACTGTAGAGATTGATATGAAAGAAGTTCATACTATTAATCAATTTGATTATCTACCACGACAAGATGGTAATACCAATGGGCAAATTACTAAATATGAATTATATATTAAAGAAAATGCGGCAGATGAATATCAAAAGGTTTCTGAAGGAGAATTGGCTGCCAATGCTTCGTTAAAGAAAATTACTTTTGATGCAGCGAATGCTCGATATATTAAATTTGTAGCGTTAGAAGGTACTGGAAATGGCGGAAAATCATTTGCTTGTGCTTCGGAATTTACTGTACGTCAAATTGACTCTAAGGCAGAATTAAGAAAAGTAGTCAACTTAGCAGCTAATTATGAAAAGGAATATTATACAACTGCTTCATGGAATGATTTTGAAACAGCATTAACTAATGCTCAAATGATTCTCGATAAAGCAGATGCTTCATCAACAGAGATTGATGACGCTGCGAGTGCTTTAAAAACAGCGATTGATAGTCTGGTTGAAATTGGTGATGTGGTTAAAACAGAGCTTGAAAGAGTTATTGCTGAAGCACAATCTATCGATACTACAAAATATACCGATAAAACAGTAGATGTTTTAAAAACAGCATTAGTAAATGCAATTAGTATCAATGGTAATGAAAATGCTACTCAAGAAGAAGTAAATGCAGCAATTACAGCATTAACTAATGCAATTGATGAATTAGAACTAAAAACAGATGTATCAGTTGATAAAACAGATTTAGAAGCTTTATTAAATATTTGTGGTACAATTGATTTGAATAATTACCAAGAAAATGGTAAAGCTGAATTTAAGGCGGCTTACGAGTATGCTTTATCGATCTTTAATGAAGCTGATGCTACAGAACAAGAAATTAGGGATGCAATGAATAGGCTGTTGGAAGCTAAAAAGAATTTAAAGGAAATTGAAGTAACTCCAACTGATCCTGACAAAAATGGTCAAGATAAACCTATTGACAATAAAGTTGAAACGGGAGATAATATAAATGTGCTTTATTCTGCGTCAGGATTAGCATTGGCATCAATTGTGTTTTATTTCAGTAAAAAAAGAAAAAGATCTAATTAAAAATAATTAAAGATAGGGGGAGAGCTAACGCTGTCCCTCTTTGTGTATGATTTAGAAAATTAGGTTTGATAATATAGCAGTTTGATCCCGTTCTTTAAAATATTTCAAAATATGAAAAAAAGGAGTTTGATTAATTGATTAGGGGCAAAAAAATTGAAAAAATTAAGGAATCATGGGGATTTTAGATGGTTTCATATATTAAACTTCTTCTTTAATAATTAGAATTTGTATGATGGAATCAAGAAAATTTGCATTTTTAATTCAGATATGTTATTATGCAATGGTACGTTTTAGATAGGAAGTGAGTTAATGAAAGAACAGCGTGTTAAACAATTGAATAATTTTATTAATGAAAATATTATCAAACGGAAAGCTATGTTTATCCCAATCTTAGGGGTATCAGTATTTATGTTAGTAGGTTATGCCGCGGTCGATAAAGAAGCACCAAAAATTGTTTCTAATCGAATCGAGGTTTCATATGGTGACAAAGTAGATTTAGATGCTATTGATATTACAGATAATCAAGATAGTCGTCCGGAAATCGAAGTTACTGCAAATGATCTTAGCAGCGTGAATGTTAATCAGTTAGGTACATATGATTTATCAGTCACGGCAACAGATAGTTTTTCAAACACAGCATCTAAAGTTATTAAAGTAGATGTTGTTGATGATGAGGCACCAAAATTTAAGGTTGCTGGAGTCGAGACAGGGTATGTCGTACAAGTACCGATCAATGGAAGTCAAGATATTTCCAGTTATGTAACTGCTTCAGATAATGTTGATGGTGATGTTTCGCCATTCATTGAATCGAATCAGGAATTAGATACGACTAAAGCGGGAATTCAAGATATTAAATTATCAGTTACCGATTCTTCTGGGAATGTAAATGAAAAGACGTTTACTTTTGCAGTATCTGATTTGACTGCTCCAGTAGTTACTTTATCACAAGGAAATGATATTGTAATTGATTATGGTAGCGAATTTAAATTAGAGAACTTTTTAACAGCTACTGATGATCAAAGTGCTGTTACCAACACTGTTACTGGTGAAGTAGACACTAAGAAAGAAAATGAAGTACAAACAATTACTGTTAGTACGCAAGATGAAGCTAAAAATGAAGTTTTAACAACTTTGAATTTTACAGTAAAAGATATAAGTGGACCACAAGTTAATTTGTCAACAAATGCAGTTGAGGTAATTAAAGGTGATGCTTTTGATCCAAGACAATATTTAGTCTCAGCTATTGATAATAAAGATGGTGATGTGACTGGTAATGTTGTAATCGGTAATATTGATACTGGCAGCACAGGAGATAAAGCTGTTACTTATACAGTAAGTGATAGTTCTGGTAATCAAACAGTTGCAACTTTAAATGTAAAGGTTTATACACCGGGAAGTAAAATTTTAGAAACTGCTTATACAAAACTAGGTAGCCCATACGTATGGGGAGCCACGGGACCAAATTCATTTGACTGTTCAGGATTTACATCTTGGGTATATCGTCAGCATGGAATTTCCCTTTCAAGAACTGCGCAAGCTCAATCTCAAGGTGGTAAAGCAGTTGATCGTGCAGATTTACAACCAGGAGATTTAGTCTTCTTTGGTTCAAGTACAAGTAGAATTACTCACGTTGGAATTTATGTTGGAAATGGACAAATGGTTCATTCACCACAAACTGGAGATGTTGTAAAAGTGTCTAGTTTAAATCGTAATTACGTGTGTGCAAGAAGATATTTATAGAAAAGGGCGTTTGTCCTTTTCTTTTTTTTATATTTAGGCATAAGAATATAGGGGAGGTATATAATGAATAGTTTTGATCTTATTAGGGTATTATGTAATACTAGTCCTAAAGCTTATGCTTTAATTACAGGAGCAACAGTTACGGGAACAATGCTAGCATATAGTTTTGAAGAAGGAACGATCGTTGTGGTTGAGGCTCAAGGGTTACCGGCTACCGGTTGTGGTTTAGGGATACATGGTTTGCATATTCATGAAGGTTCTAGCTGTAGTGGGACACCGGAAAATCCTTTTGGTAATGCTGGAGGACATTATAGTACGACAAATTGTCCACATCCATATCATACTGGGGATCTGCCACCTTTATTTTCTGAGGACGGACAAGCTTGGATGGCGGTATATATTTCTAAATTTACACCAGAGCAAATTGTTGGGCGGACTATTATAATTCATGGAAATGTTGATGATTTTACTACTCAGCCATCGGGAAATTCTGGGCCGATGATTGCTTGTGGTGTGATTAGGGAATTATATCAATAATATTTACTTTTCTTAAGTTAAAAAACAATCTAACTATGGTACAATGTAGTGGCGGAGGTATGAAGATGAGTAAATTATTATTTTTTGATATCGATGGAACACTGATTGAGTGTAATTTAGATATCTATTCAATTACTGAAAATACTAGAAATGCATTAGATAGATTAAAAGAAAATGGACATGATGTTTTCTTAGCTACAGGACGGTGTAAATGTTTTATTACTGAAGGGGTTATGAATTATCCTTTTAGTGGGTATGTGACTTGTAACGGAGCTTATGTAGAATATCATGGTGAGCCAGTATATAAAGCAATAATTCCTAGTGAGGCAATTAAAGCAACGATGGCGTTATCAGAACAATACGATTTTAACTATTATTTTGAAAGTAGTGATTATATCTATGTCCGTGATCAAAATGATGAACGTCATCAGTGGTTTGCAAAAAATTGGGGCATGAAACCGGAGACAGTTATTGATGATTTTGATCCAGAAACGATAGAAACTTACATTGGGATGATTGTTGTTAATGACAAAAAAGATATTTCGCCAATGGTTAATGCATTGAGTAAATATTTTGATGTCCAAAGACATCAAAGTGATTATTCTTTTGATTTAACTTTAAAGGGTGTCTCAAAAGCAGTTGGAATTGAAAAACTGGTAGAACGAATTAATCGAAATATTGATGACACTATTGCTTTTGGTGATGGACGAAATGATATTGAGATGTTGGAAACAGTTAAGATTGGTGTAGCAATGGGAAATGCTGTTGATGAGGCGAAGGCTGTTGCTAACTATGAAACTGATCGAATCGAAAATGATGGCATTGTTAAAGCTTTAAAACATTTTGAATTAATTTGACAGCCTTAGGGCTGTTTTTCAGTTAGTTCTTTATTAAACGGGTATACTTAAAGATGTCTACAACATTCGCTTGAAAGAAGGGATGATTGTGCTATACTTTAACCATAGTGTTTTTAGATTTGAGAAAGGAGATAGGTGTTAGTGCCTTGTTAGATATGATCTTACAATTATTTTGTTTAATAGCTGGTTTTGTCTTATTGATTAAAGGAGCTGATATTTTTGTTGAGGGAGCTTCTAAGCTGGCTTCAAAGCTAAATATTCCCCCAATTGTAATAGGTTTGACGATCGTTGCTTTTGGTACAAGCGCTCCGGAAGCTGCTATTTCTATTACTTCGGCGTTAGGCGGTAATGTTGATTTAGCAGTTGGAAATATTATTGGCAGTAATATAATGAATGTTTTGTTGATTCTAGGAATTACCGGGTGTATCGCTAAACTGAAGGTTAATAATAATACATATCGATATGAAATTCCTTTTGTAATGGTAATAACTCTAGTTTTATTAATGTTAGGAAAGTTTGGCAGCTCGATTGATCGATTTGATGGAGTGCTTTTATGGGGATTATTTTTACTGTTTTTATACTATTTATATCGTTTGGTTAAAAAGGGTGAAGAAGTGCCATTGGATGAAGTTGAAGAATTAGATGAAAAAGATACGCTGCTCCGACTAATCATCATGATTGTTTTAGGAATGGCGGCAATTGTAATTGGTAGTAATCTAACGATTGATGCAGCTACATATATTGCTGAAGAATTAGGGGTTAGTCAACGTTTGATTGGATTGACGATTATTGCTTTTGGAACATCGTTGCCGGAGTTAGTGACTTCAATGACAGCAGCTTGGAAAGGTAAGAGTGATCTGGCAATTGGTAATATCGTCGGAAGTAATATTTTTAATATCTTGTTTGTTTTAGGAACAACAGCTTTAATTTCCCCAAAAGCAGTTGCTTTTGAAAGTGGTTTTATTATTGATGGAATCGTTGCAATTGGGGCATTGTTTCTATTATATACTTTTATTGGTAGCGATGGGTATTTAAAAAAGAGTGGGGCAATTATTATGCTGATTGGCTATTTGGCATATTTTGTAAGCATTTTATAGGAGAAATATATGATTAAATTAGGTCATCGGGGATATAGTTCTAAATATCCAGAAAATACAATGTTAGCTTTTAAAGCTGCAATTGATGGTAATTTTGATGGTGTTGAAACAGATGTACAACTAACGAAAGATAATAGGCTAGTCTTGATTCATGATGAAAAGATTGATCGGACTTCTAATGGTAAAGGGTATGTAAAAGATTATACCTATGATCAATTGTGCCAATTTAATTTTAACTATCGTTTTGATGGAATCGAGGCAAAAATTCCGTTGTTAGAGGAATTGTTAGATTATTGTATTGGTAAAGATGTAATCTTAAATATTGAAATAAAAACTGATAAGATTCAGTATCCGAATATTGAAAGAATGACTTATATGATGATCAAAGAAAAGGGCTTATTAGATCGAGTAATGTTTTCATCGTTTCATTTAGAGAGTTTGCTTAATCTTAGAGAACTTGATGATAGTATTTATCTTGGCTATTTGTATGAAGATAATTATCAAGTCAATAAAGCTAAAGTATTTGAATATCGTTTTAATGGAGCACATCCTAAATATACTTTTTTAAATGAAAAGGAAATCAATGATTATTTGCGTCGGGGTATAGATGTAAATACTTGGACAGTAGATAGTGATGATATTAAAGATTTTTTAGTTGATGAGGGTGTTAAAACAATAATTACGAATAAAGATATCTAGGGTAAAAAGACCCTAGATTTTTTCTCATCCAGTAAATTAAGCAGTGATACAAGTGTTAGCGTTTTCATTGTGAAGTTAGTGTTTTTGTTGTGAAAAAATGCACAATATTACTTGTGTTTTTTGCAAATTTGGGGTACACTATCGGTGGAAACAAATTAAATATTTCACAATGAATCGGAGGAAGAAATAATGGCAGAAAAAAAAGCTGTTAACAAAGTAGTTGAACCAACTAATGAAGAAATCGATGCTCATGTTGATCAACTAGTTGCAAAAGCTCAAGTAGCTTTATCAAAATTTGAAGAATTCACTCAAGAACAAGTAGATTACATCGTAGCTAAATGTTCAGTTGCTGGACTTGATGCTCATGGTACATTAGCTGAAGCTGCAGTTAATGAAACTGGACGTGGTGTATTTGAAGATAAAGCAGTTAAAAACTTATTTGCTTGTGAATATGTAACAAGTAACTTACGTCACTTAAAAACTGTTGGTATCATCAATGAAGATCCACTTTTAGGAATCACTGAAATTGCTGAACCAGTAGGTGTTGTTTGTGGTATCGTTCCAACAACTAACCCAACTTCTACAGTAATTTTCAAATCATTAATTTGTTTAAAAACAAGAAACCCAATTATCTTCTCATTCCATCCAAGTGCTCATGCATGTTCAGTAATGGCTGCTGTAGTAATTAGAGATGCTGCAATCGCTGCTGGGGCTCCAGAAGATTGTATCCAATGGTTAGATCTTAAATCAATGTATGCAACTACTGCATTAATGAAACACCCAGGTGTTGCTACAATCTTAGCAACTGGTGGTAACGCAATGGTAGCTGCTGCTTACTCTTGTGGTAAACCTGCATTAGGTGTAGGAGCTGGTAACGTTCCTGCTTATGTAGAAAAAACTTGTGTATTACCTAGAGCTGTAAATGACATCGTATTATCAAAATCTTTCGATAACGGTATGATCTGTGCTTCTGAACAAGCTGCTATCGTTGATACTGAAATCTATGATGCATTCATGAAAGAAATCAAAAGATTCAAAGTTTACTTTGTAAATAAAGAAGAAAAAGCAAAATTAGAAACATTTATGTTTGGTGCTGTAGCATACAGTGATAACGTAAACGCTGCTAAGTTAAATCCAAACGTAGTTGGTAAACCTGCTACTTGGATCGCTGAACAAGCTGGATTCAAAGTACCAGAAGATACTCAAATTATCTGTGCAGAATGTAAAGAAGTTGGTCCAAATGAACCATTAACAAGAGAAAAATTATCTCCAGTATTAGCTGTATTAAAAGCTAAAAATACTGATGATGGTATCTTAAAAGCAACTCAAATGGTTGAATTCAATGGTTTGGGTCACTCTGCTGCAATTCATACAGAAGATCATGAAATTTCTAAGAAATTCGGACATGCATGTAAAGCAATCCGTATTATCGAAAACGCTCCATCTACATTCGGTGGTATTGGTTCTGTTTATAATGCATTTATTCCATCATTAACATTAGGTTGTGGTTCTTACGGACATAACTCTGTATCAAACAACGTAAGTGCTGTTAACTTAATCAATATTAAGAGAATCGGGAGACGTAATAACAATATGCAATGGGTTAAACTTCCTCCAAAAATTTATTTCGAAAGAAATTCGATTAAATATTTAAGAGACATGAAAAAAATGGAAAAAGCCATGATCGTTACAGATAGAGGTATGTACAATCTTGGTTATGTAGAAAAAATCGAAGATGTTATTAGAAGAAGAAGAAATCAAGTTGATTTAGAATTATTCTTTGACGTAGAACCAGATCCAAGTTTCGATACAGTTCAAGCTGGTCTTGAATTAATGAACAAATTCCAACCTGATACAATTATCGCATTAGGTGGGGGTTCTTCAATGGATGCTGCTAAAGTAATGTGGTTATTATATGAAAATCCAGAAGTATGTTTCGATGATATCAAACAAAAATTCATGGATATCAGAAAACGTGCATTCAAATTCCCTGAATTAGGTAAAAAAGCTAACTTAATCTGTATTCCTACAACTTCAGGAACAGGTTCAGAAGTTACTCCATTCTCAGTTATTACAGATAAATCTTGTAACAAGAAATATCCATTAACTGACTATGCTTTAACTCCAACAGTAGCTATCGTTGACCCTGAATTCGTTATGTCTTTACCAGCTGCAATTGCTGCTGATACAGGTATCGACGTATTAACTCATGCAGTTGAAGCTTACGTATCTATCTTAGCTTCTGACTTTACTGATGGATGGGCTAAACAAGCCGTTAAATTAGTATTTGATTACTTAGAAGAATCAGTTAAAGAAGGAACTCCTTTATCTAGAGAAAAAATGCACAATGCTGCAACAATCGCAGGTATGGCTTTCGCTAATGCATTCTTAGGTATGAACCACTCATTAGCTCATAAAATTGGTGGGGAATTCCACGTACCTCATGGACGTACTAATGGTATCTTATTACCACACGTTATCAGATATAACGGAAGTATGCCAACTAAATTAAACATCTGGCCAAAAATTGAAAACTTCAAAGCTGATGTTAAATATATGGAATTAGCTCAATTAATCGGATTAAATCCTAAAACTCCTGCAGAAGGTGTTCAAATGTTTGCTGACGCTTGTGAAGAATTATGTCACAAAGTTAATTTAGCATCTAACATCGAATCTCAAGGAATCGATAAAAAAGATTGGGATGAAGCAATTCACAGAATGGCTATGAATGCTTATGAAGATCAATGTACTCCAGCAAATCCAAGAATGCCTATGGTACATGATATGGAAGCAATCTTAAGAACTATTTGGGATTATAAAAATAAATTC
Source organism: Thomasclavelia ramosa DSM 1402 (assembly GCF_014131695.1). Classification (NCBI taxonomy): domain Bacteria; kingdom Bacillati; phylum Bacillota; class Erysipelotrichia; order Erysipelotrichales; family Coprobacillaceae; genus Thomasclavelia; species Thomasclavelia ramosa. The sequence continues at coordinate 2,780,166 of NZ_CP036346.1, read as the reverse complement.
GATAAATAATAATGTTTATCTTTGAGGCAACACCAAGTGTTGCCTCTTTTTTATTAGACACTTTGTGTTATAATGGGCATATATTAAAGTATCGGGGTGTGATTTAATGCGACGTAATATTTATAATTCAATATATTATTGTGTTTTAGGGTTGATTTTAATTGTTATTTCATCAATGGCAATTATTCAGCGAGAAGATTTTTTAATGCGTGTATTTGACGTATTGGCATGGATTTTGATTATTAATGGTCTTCATGAATTAAGTGTATTTTTAAGACGTCGCTTTAGAGGAGATTTAATTAATATAATTGGAAATATTGGAGTAGGAATATTTATTTTGTCTTATACAGCGATTCCAATTAGATTATTATTTGCTATTTTTGCAATCTATATAACATTAAATGGAATTATAAAATTTATTTCTTATTTAAACTATAAAAAAGATAAAGTGAGTAAACGATTTCCAGTTTTGTGTGGGGCTCTGTTTTTGATCATCTATGGCTTGGCACTGTTATTAGGGAGATATGCTGATGCTAATGCAATGATGATCTTCATTGGCGGTTATGGCTTATTATTAGGAATAAATTACATTATTGATGGAATCTTTACCGCTATTCCCCAGCAGCATAAAGACAGTTTAAAGAGACGGATCAGAATACCCGTACCAATCTTTATTTCTGCCCTTGTACCAAAAGTGATGATGGATTATATAAATGAACGGTTAGCAGTTGAGCCAACAGAGAAGTTTTTAGACGATCAGAATCACGCAAATGTAGAAATTTTTATTCATGTTAGCCCAGATGGATTTGGGACAATTGGACATTGCGATATATGTATCGATAATCAAGTAATATCTTATGGAAACTATGATTACGATTCTATTAGATTATTTGAAACCATTGGGGATGGTGTTTTGTTTATTGCTCCACGAGAAAGTTATATTCCATTTTGCATCGAAACTGATCATAAAACGATTTTTAGTTATGGGGTTCGTTTAACAGTTAAACAGTTAGCGAGTGTAAAACGAGAAATTGAAAAGTTAAAAGAAAATACCTACCCTTGGTATCCGCGTTCATATAAAGATAGGAATGATTGTAATGACTATGCCAGCCGTCTTTATTTACGAACGGGAGCTAGCTTTTTTAAATTTAAAAGAGGACGCTATAAAACATATTTTGTTTTAGGGTCTAATTGTGTTAAGTTAGCTGAAGCAATTATGGGAAAAGCAGGAATGGATATTATTGATTTAAATGGAATTATTTCTCCGGGTACTTATCAAAACTATTTAGAGAAGGAATATCAAAGGGCAAATGGTGTTATTATTTCAAAAAATGTTTATAACCAATTGACAATTGACCATAAATGAGACATAATAATGGAGTATTATGGTTATGTCAAAGAAAGACAATAATACTTTGCATAGGTGACCCCTCTCCCATATAATCACCTATGCAGAAAAGGAACAAGAAATTGTTCCTTTTTTTATACATTTTTTTTAAAAGTTCATAAAGTGTTCACATTTCTCCGATATTATTACAAATGTCGTCAAGACAAGATAATATATAAGTATAGGTCACCCCCTTCTTCCCCAAGAACGACCTATACATTAAAGGAAGTATTCCCCAATGCTTCCTTTTTTTTATTTGTTAGTGCAAAAAAATTCTTGCCTAGATAATAAAAATTTGCTAGAATGTAAAAGGGCAACAGTGTGTCTTCCAGAGGAAGACATTTTTATTTTGATATAAAACAAAAAGGAGAATAGAAAATGGCAAAGTATATATTTGTAACAGGTGGGGTCGTATCAGGCCTTGGTAAAGGTTTAACTGCTGCATCGTTAGGTCGAATTTTAAAACAGCGAGGGTTAAAAGTGTTTATGCAAAAATTAGATCCTTATATCAATGTTGATCCAGGAACGATGTCACCATATCAGCATGGTGAGGTTTTTGTAACGGCAGATGGTGCTGAAACCGATTTAGATTTGGGGCATTATGAAAGGTTCATTGATGAAGAATTAAATCGTAATTCATCTATTACTACAGGACGAATTTATAGTAATGTTATATCTAAAGAACGTCGAGGGGATTATCTAGGAGCTACGGTACAAGTGGTACCGCATATTACAAATGAAATAAAAGCAAAAATTTATGCTGCAGCATCAAGTTCTAATGCAGATATTGTAATTACTGAAATTGGAGGAACGACTGGAGATATTGAAAGTTTACCGTTTTTAGAAGCAATTAGACAGGTACGCTTAGATTTAGGTTATGATAATACTCTTTATATTCATACGACACTATTACCTTATATTGGAGCGAGTCATGAGGTTAAAACTAAACCAACACAGCATAGTGTTAAGGAGCTAAGAGGTTTAGGGATTCAGCCAGATTTTATTGTATGTCGAAGTGAGAAGTATATTGAACAAGAGCTTAAAGATAAAATTTCATTATTCTGTAATGTTCCAACAAAAAACGTAATTTCAAATTATGATGTTGAAGTATTATATGAATTGCCAATGATGTTATTGGATCAGCATATGGATGATCTTGTCCTTGAACATCTAAGAATTGAGGCCCCACAACCAAATATGAGTGAGTGGGAGAGTTTGATTGAACGGGTTAAAGGTTTAGATCATGAAATAACAATTGCTTTGGTAGGAAAGTATACTCAATTACCAGATGCTTATTTGTCAGTAAATGAAGCTTTAAGACATGCGGGATATTATGAAAATAGTGTTGTAAATATTGAATTTGTTGATTCTGAGGAAATAACAAAAGATAATGTCGCTGAAAAGTTAAAAACAGCAGATGGAATCATAGTTCCTGGAGGATTTGGTAACCGCGGAATTGAAGGAATGATAGATGCAATTGAATATGCACGAATCAATAACTTACCATTTTTTGGAATTTGTTTAGGGATGCAGCTGGCAACGATTGAATACGCCCGTAATGTTTGCGGCTTGAAAGATGCTAATTCATTAGAATTTGATGAACTAACAAAAAATCCTATTATTAATTTAATGTCTGATCAATCATTAACTGATATGGGTGGAACTCAACGCTTAGGTGATTATAATTGTGAACTGGCTGCCGGTACACATGCTAGAGAATTATATGGGGTCGATATGATTCAAGAACGTCATCGTCATCGCTATGAATTTAATAATGAGTATAAAGACGCTTTAGTTGAACATGGACTTACGATTGCAGGCATTAATCCTGAACGTAATTTGGTAGAAATAGTGGAAATTAAGGAACATCCATATTTTGTGGCTTGCCAATTTCATCCAGAATTTACAAGTCGACCAAATCGTTCTCAACCGCTATTTCAGGGTTTGATTACAGCCGCTCATAAGCGAAAATATCATGGGTAGGTATTGCACCTATCCTTTTTATATAGTACCGTAATATGATACTTAGTGAATAAATAGTAACTTTAGTCCTAAATCAAGATACAAACTCCCCTAATTAGTCATTATCATTGTATTCGCTTATAACTATAATAATTGATATAGGAGGAAGTAAAATGAGAAAAATAAAAAAACTATTTGCAATGATGATGACATTAGTAATGACCCTAGGCATTATTACAACAAATATTAGTGCAATCGAGGAATTAAAAGTTACTTCAATTGTTGCTAATACATATGTTGGGGATGGACAAAGAGAAGTGAGTTCATTTGAAATCACTGTCAATGATATTAATTTAGTAAATGATTTAAAGGCTGAAGATTTTGATATTACTAATAACGTTAGCTCAGTACCCTACGACGTTGCGACAAATGCTTTAGCAGATGATTATTTAGATGATGGAATTAGTTTAGAAATTAAAGGAAATACAATTATTCTTAATGTAAAAGCCTTTGATTATACTGGACGATACAATCCTGATTTTAGTAAAAATCCTTGGCAGGTTACCTGCAACAAATATGGTGTGTTAAGTTTCAATAAAGATAATGTGACTACATTGAAAACAAAAACTTTGGATGATGCAATCAGAGGAACGTTTACATATGCGGGATTAACTCGTGAGTATGCTTTATATTTGCCTAAAAATAGTGATGGAACTAACATGAAAAATGTTCCATTAGTAGTATGGAATCATGGTGGTGGAGAATATGCAGGGCAATTAGAAAATACACTTGTTGCTAATAGAGGTTTAACTGCATGGGTAGAGGCAGGATATAATACAGCGGTATTACAAATTCAAGTTTCTAATCCAAACTATAGCTACGGGACAGCTTTTGATGAAGATAAGAAATCTTTGATCGATCAAAATAACGCTTTACAAGCAGCGTTAATAAAAAAATTAATTGCAGAAGGAACAGTTGATCAAAATCGTGTTTATGTTACAGGAGCATCAAGTGGTGGTGGCGCAACGATGCGCTTTATTATGCAATACCCAGAACTTTTTGCGGGTGCGATAGCTTGTTGTTCAATGGATCCGATTGTGTGGGTACATTATAATTATCAAGATTCTTATGAACAAATTGTTGAAAATTTTGAAACTGCTTTCCAAGGACAAGTATACACTTGGGATGAAACAAAAGAAATGATGGTAAGCAAACAAGTTGATACTGCTTCTTTAGTAGAGTTACCAATTTATTTTACACATGCTCAAAATGATACTACATGCAATGTTAATAGTTCAAAAGCTATGTATGAAGCTTTAAATAATCTAGGTGCTAAAAATAATCACTTAACAATCTGGTCAAATCAAGAAATGGCTGACGAAGGAATTGCTGAAGGTTTATTACATTGGTCGTGGGTAAAAGTACTTAACCATAATGAAGAAGGTTCACCAATGAATTGGTTATTTAAACAGACAAATGCTTCAGAAAATATTCCAGTAGAAAAAGAAGAGTCGAATAATTCTAAAACTGAAACAACTGCTTCTGAGGAAGCAAAGAAAGCAGTTAAAACAGGTGATGATAGTACAGTTGAATTGATGGCTATGATGACTGGATTATCATTGTTAGCGGGAACAGTAGTATTAAGTAAAAAATATTATTAATAATAAAAATCCTCTAACTGAAATGAACCTCATTATTTGAACATTCAAATAATGGAAGATTATTTCAAATGAGGATTTTTTATTTAAAATTCGAGTAATTTCACCAAAAAATTAATGAAATATAGTATACTAATACCCAGAGGTGAAAGCGCTATGATAAAAAATATAACTTTATTAGATAGTATTTTGGATGTTGCTAACTGTGTCGATATTAATGATAATAATACCTATATTGCTCGGAAAGTGATAGAGAATTGTGTTTGGTTAAAGGATATGAGTTTAGAGGATTTCTTAGAAACAACTAATATTAATGGGAGTCAGTTTAAACGATTTTATAAATTGTATGACTGCAACAATTTTTCAATCTTGAAAGAACGGATTGGCTTGTGGTGTGATATTCGTAAAGAGCAAGTAGTAAAACAGTGTCAGTGGCAAAAACAAGAACCGCTTGCAAGAGTTATTTTTAACTTAACTAATTATAATGATTTTAATGATTTTTTTAATGTTGAGTTAATTGATCGGATTTGCAAGCAAATCTATCAAAGTAAGCGTATTATCATGTATGGGGCGATGGGATTGTTGAATTTAACACATGATTTTCAAATAGATATGAAACTGTTTGGAAAGGATTTTATTCGTAGTTCGATGTATGAAGATAAGGCTCTAGTTCCTCAAAAAGATGATTTTGTATGGCTTTTTTCAATGATGGGAAGAACGATGAATATGGTAGGGACAACAATGCGTTTAAAAATCTTTAATGGTCCTTGTAAGAAGTTATTAATTACTCAACACGGGGCATTATTAGAGAGTGATTTTTTAATTTCATTAAATACTGATAATGATTATTATGAGGGGCAGTATGTTTTTATGTTTTATCTAGATATGATTAAAACAAGATATTATGAATTATATATAAAGGAGAACTAGGCAGATGATTTTGGGGAAGGTTATGATGGCTCAAAGTGCTAATAAGCGTGGGAGTGTAGAATATCAGATCAGTAAAAAAACATTGATGCTCGGAAATCGAATCAAAGATTATTCATTAGAAATGTTTATTAAAGAAGCTGGGGTATCAAAAACATCATTGATGCGGTATTTAAATAGCCTGGGGGTTAATACCTTTACTTCTTTTAGGGAAATAATCACATTAGAGAGTATTAAAGGCATCACAGCCTTGGAAACAATAAAATATAACTATAAGGAAGAACAGCTAGACAAACAGGCTGTTAAATTAGGAAAAATAATTAAAGAGGCTAAACGTGTTATTGTTTTGGGGGATGGTAATTGTTTTAGTTTGATGATTTATATGAAAGCCTTTATTCATCTAGGGATAGATTTTGAAATTCCTATTTATTTAGGTAAGGAGGAGGATATTTTTGATGAATATGCATTATCTAAAGATGATCTGGTAATTTTTATCAGTCTTCATGAAACGTTTAGAAGTTTTTTAGATCATCGAACGATGTTTTATAAGGATGTTAGATATTTTCAATTCAATTGTCCGTGTCGAGTTGCATTTGTGGGAGAAGTAGATTTAGGACAAGAACCACTAAGTGAATACCAGTTTATCGTAGATATTGATGGGCTTATATATGAACGTAAAATGCGTTTAGATAAGTTATTTGAAGAGGCAATGAGTTATTTATGTCTTAGTTATGAATTTGTTTATTAATTCTTAAGTTTTTATTGATGGGAATTTTTGTTTGTTTTTGTTATAATACAGTATATTATGGAGGCGGTAATATGCTTGAAACTAAATCAACTAAGAAATTTAAGATAATTAAAGGAATAATTTGTATTCTTACTTTAGCAATGCTAGTGGCAGCAGTGATTTTTTTATTCATTGTTGATGATATGAAAAAGAAGCGACGTCTGATTTTTTCAATTGTTCAATTATTGTTAATGATAGGAATTATAATTTTACCAGAACAGTTAAAGGAACGACTTGATTTAAAAATTCCGATTATGTTAGAAACCTCACTAACTGTATTTGCTTTTTGTGGATTTGTACTTGGTGATGTGTTTGATTTTTATAAAAAAATACCTATTTGGGACTCAATACTACATGCTTTTTCAGGTGTGATCTTAGCTTATGCAGGTTTTGTTTTAATTGATTATTTTGTTAAACGTGAAAGTGTAAATATATCGATGGGACATATGTTTATTTGCACTAGTGTAGTATTGTTTTCGTTAGCATTGGGTGCTTTATGGGAAATTGGAGAGTATTTGGTTGATGATATTTTTGGGACTAATAATCAGCAGTATATGAAGTCTACGCGAGGAACTTTATATGGCCAAAAAGATGTGCCTTTAGAAGGACATGCAGCTTTAGGCGATACGATGAAAGATTTAATGTTAGACTTAGCTGGAGCAACAGCTATTGTAACAATAGAATACTGTAAAGAGGATTATCGCAAAAAGAAAGCTAAGAAAGAAGATAAGTAAACTTTGAGCATTGAAAATGCCCTAGAATATAGGGCGTTTTTGTGTTAGAATATGGCGTGGAGGAGTGAGAGTATGTATCGAATTGGACAATCAATTGATATTCATCAGCTAGTAGCAGGACGAAAGTTGATTTTGGGTGGTGTTGAAATCGAACATGAGCGTGGTTTGTTAGGACATAGTGATGCTGATGTTTTATGTCATGCCGTTATTGAAAGTATTATTGGGGCTTTAGGATTAGGTGATATTGGGAAACATTTTAGTGACACTGATGCTCAGTATAAAGGGATTAGTTCTTTAGTGCTATTAGAAAAAACTTATGAAATGATGGATGATCGCGGTTACGAAATAAGTAATCTTGATGCAATCATTTTGATTGAAAAACCAAAGATGGCACCTCATATCCAAAAAATGAAGGAAAATATTAGCAGGATCTTAAAATGTGATATTGCTGATGTTAATATTAAAGCAACCCGTGGTGAGAAGCTTGGCTTTGTTGGTCATGAAGAAGGTGCTGTTTCTCAATGTGTGGTTATGTTAAAGAAGAAAGGGATTTAAGAATGGAAAAAGTAAGAGTAAGATATGCTCCTAGTCCAACTGGACATCTACATATTGGGGGAGCAAGAACCGCTTTATTTAATTATCTATTTGCAAAACATCATGGTGGAGATTTTATTTTTAGGTTAGAGGATACTGATATTGAAAGAAATATTGAAGGTGGTGAGGCTAGCCAATTAGAAAATCTAGCGTGGTTAGGAATTATTCCAGATGAATCACCATTAAATCCAAAACCAGAGTATGCGCCATATCGTCAAATGGAACGTTTGGATATTTATCGTAAATATACTCAAGAGTTATTAGATCGAGGTTTAGCATATAAATGCTTCTGCACCCCAGAGGAATTAGATGCTGAACATGAACGCCAAGTTGAAGCTGGTGTTGCACCAATGTATAATCGTAAATGTCGTGATTTAACAGCTGAAGAAGTAGCAGCTAAAGAAGCAGCAGGAATTCCTTATACAATTAGACTTCGAGTGCCTGCAAATAAGACATATGAGTTTGATGATATGATCCGTGGACATGTATCATTTGAATCGAATGATATTGGTGATTGGGTAATTGTTAAAGCCAATGGGATTCCAACTTATAACTATGCAGTTGTAATTGATGATCATACCATGGAAATAACACATGTTTTTAGAGGTGAAGAACATTTAAGTAATACGCCAAAACAAATGATGGTTTTTGAAATGTTAGGATGGAAAGCACCGACTTATGGACATATGACTTTAATTGTAAATGAACAAAGAAAGAAATTATCAAAACGTGATGAAAGTATCATGCAATTTGTTTCACAATACAAAGAAGAAGGATATTTACCAGATGCAATGTTTAACTTTATGGCTCTATTAGGGTGGTCACCAGAAGGAGAACAAGAAATTTTCACAAAAGAAGAATTAATTAAAGAATTTAGTGAAACGAGATTATCTAAATCACCTTCAATGTTTGATAAAGATAAGTTAACATGGGTCAATAATCGTTATATTAAAGAAAGATCATTAGAAGATGTTGTTGCATTATGTCGACCATTTTTAGAAGAGGCTTATGATCTATCAAGTAAATCAGAACAATGGATCAATGATTTAGTTGCAACGTATCATGATCAATTATCTTATGGTAAAGAAATTGTTAGTTTAGTCGATTTATTCTTTACAGATGAATTGAATTTAGATGAAGAAGCTAAAGAATTTATGAAAGATGAGACTATTCCTAATACGTTAAAAGTATTTAAAGCGCAATTAGAGAATTTAGAAGAATTTACTAAAGAAAATATTCAAGCTTGTATTAAAGCAACTCAAAAAGAGGCTAAAGCTAAGGGAAAAATGTTATATATGCCACTTAGAATTGCAACAACAGGAATCATGCATGGACCTGATCTTGCGAGTTCAATTTGCTTATTAGGAAAAGAAAAGGTATTATCTAGATTAGGGTAAATATCGATTAAGGAGCGTTTAATTTAACGCTCTTCTTTTTTCTGTAAAAGAAAAAGGATTGATATATTCATTGTTTGTGTTATATTGTATATACAATGGAATACACGGAGGAGGGGTCAAGTTACTATTATAAGCAAGGGGAAAGAGTATGAGTATAATAGCAAAACTGACCGAAAAGAAAGATTTTTCAGCGTCGGAATCTAAAATCGCAGATTATATTATTGAAAATAAGGAGGAGATATTACATCTTACAATTAGAGAATTAGCTAAAACAACATATACTGGGGCATCGACTGTAATGCGAGTCATAAAAAAAATTTATGATGGTAGTTTTTCTGATTTTAAGGTCGATTTAGCTTATGAATTACAAAATATGATGAGTAAAGGAAATAATAAAATCTTATTTCAAATAAAAAAACAAGAAACAGCTTTTTCTGTTATGGAAAAAATTGCAAGTGTTGAAAAAGATACAATCGATCGAACAAAATTGTTATTGAATTATCAACAAATTGAACGTATAACTAAGTTGATCAACAAGGCTACAATAATCTATATTTTTGCAGATGGAATTAATGAGCAGATTGGACACGAATTTAAGTATATGATGGCTCGGATTGGAAAAGCTGTAGAGATTGCAACCGATAACTTTTGGGTAGCATTAAATTGTTTAAGTGAATCGGCTAATCCATTGGCAATCTATGTTAATCATCGTGAACATAATGTTCAATTATTAGAGAAGATAAGATTAAATCATAAAATTGCAATTCCTGGGATTGCTGTTACGGGATATATTAATTCCACTTTTGAAACTTGTTGTAAAGAAGTGATTACTATTCCTACTGGAGTTAGTTATTCAGATCTAGCTCCTGTTATTTATACAACTGCAATACGTTATGTTTTAAATACGCTCGTGGGCTGTGTGATTGCTTCAAATCATGAATTGAGTATGGATAAATTGATTGACTATACTGAATTATCACAGACAGTGAAATAGTTTTACTTTGAGTTGGTACAATGTGCCAGCTTTTTTTTATTTGTGAGCTTTTATTTAGAAACATTGTTCCAAAAGAAATGCATATGTTTAAAAAATAACGTATTTATGTTAATAATATGGATAGATAATAAATATTAATGGATTGTTACTTTCAGTAGGCAAGACCAAAGAGCACTAATTAAAGCTTTTTAGTCGTGCCTTTTTTAGTGTTTTAAAGGAGGGAACATTAAGTATAAAGTAGACTATTTTTTAAGAAAGGAAAGGGAAAAATGAGAAGAACAAAAAGAATTATAGCTTCTTTAGTTGCAGCAGTAACAGTTATATCGCAAGTTATGCCAATGATGAAAGTTACTGCAGCAACCGATAATGTCAGATTAGCAACATTTAATATTGCGGCTAATAAAAAACCTGATATAACCAAGCTAAATGAATTATTGAAGACAAATAATGTTGATATCGTAGGATTGCAGGAAGTGGATATTAATACAAGTCGTAATCCATACAATATGTTAGAGAAGTTTGTAGAGCAAGGTGATTATGCTTACAGTTCATTTCAAAAAGCAATTGAAACTGGTGGTGGTGATTATGGTGTTGCACTACTGTCAAACTTAGAATTAATCAATACAAATGGTGGAGCTTTGAATAGTGAGGGAATTAAAGAAGCTCGAGCATGGCAAAAAGGAGAAATTGAAGTAAACGGTAAAGTTATTGCAGTTTATAATACTCATTTGACATATGAGTCAGTAGAAGCTCGTGCGAAACAGTTATTAGAGTTAAAAGCAACTATGGATCAAGATCCGGCAGAATATAAAGTTGCTTTTGGGGATTTTAATGTAGATCAAAATCACAATGAAATTTATCCATTTTTAGAAGATTACAACATTGCAAATGGTAAAGGTGGAAAGTGGTACGATACCTTTAATGGTACTGATGCAAGTATGAAGACTAGTGCAGTCGATAATATTATTACTTCTAGAAATTTAGAAATTAGTAATATTACAATGGTTGAAACAGATTTATCTGATCATAATTTATTTTATGCCGATGCTAAGTTATTAGATCAACCAGTTGCTTCTAGAGATTATTTAGATCTTGTGATTAGCGATGCTAATGCTTTAGATGAAGGTAAATATAGTAACGCTTCTTACAACACTTTAGATGAAAAATTGGTTGCAGGGGAACTGCTTGATCAAAATGCTACTCAAGAGCAAATCAATAAGGCTGTTAAAGATATTCAAACAGCACAGGATAATCTTAAAACAAGATATCCTAATTTAGCTCTAAATAAAGACGTTAGTGTATCAGGACTAGAGGTGAATGATGGAAGATGGACTGCACCAATGGCAGTAGATGGTATTGTTTCTAGTGATAGTCGTGTATCTTTGGCTAAAGATAAAGATGAGCAATGGTTAGAAGTTGACCTAGGTAAAACAGAAACTATTTCTAATTTTGTGATTAATTATGAATCACAAGTACCTGCTTTCAAGATTCAAGTTGCTGGTGAAGATAAAGTGTACCGTGATATTTATGAGGTTAGTAATTTAGAGGGGCAAATTAGCAATATTCAAAAGATTTCAATTGATCCTACTGAAGCACGATATGTTAAATATGTCCAATTAAAACGCTGGACACATAGTGGTAATGGGAAACAATACAGTGGCAGTATTTATGAATTTGAGGTATATGAACAAGATCCAGATGCCAAAGATTACAGTAATATTGCATTGAATCGGCCTGTTAGCGCTTCATCATTAGAAGTAGGTGATGGCCGCTTTACTGCACCAATGGCAGTAGATGGAGTGGTTTCTAAGGACAGTCGGGTATCTTTTGGTAAAACTGCAGATAATCAATGGTTATTAGTAGATTTAGGAAGTCGTAAGACAGTATCTGAATTTGTAATCAATTATGAATCATGCCCACCAGCATTTAAAATTCAAGTATCTACTGACGGTGTAAACTATCAAGATGTTTATGAAGCTGCTGATCTTCCAGATGGAGGACCTAGTGAAATTAAAGAGATTCAAATTGAAGCAACAAAAGCAAGATATGTTAAGTATGTTCAATTAAAACGCTGGACCCATACTAATAAAAATAAATATAGTGGCAGTATTTATGAATTTGAAGTATATAAAGAAAGAGATCATACAGTTACAACTGCTGATGAAGTTTTAAAGTCATTGAATAAGGAAGCGCCACAAATCAATGGTAATAAAATTGTTTTACCAGCGGTACCTGATGGCTTTGAAATTAGTTTATACGGTTGCGATAATAAACAGGTTGTAGCAATGGATGGAACAATTACTCGGCCATTGGAAGATATGGATATTAATGTATTATATCAAGTTAAAAACTTGAATGATGAAACTGATATTGCTTATAGTGAAGCCGATATTAACTTTATTGTACCTGGAGCTTATAACAAGGAAGAAAGTATTAATGCTAAGCCTAATGTAATGCCGGGATTACGGGAATGGAAAGGTAATGAAGGAGAATTCACATTATCAAAGAATTCAAAAATTGTTGTTAAAGATGCCAGTTTGGAAGCTACTGCTAAACAAATTCAGTTTTATTTAAAAGAGATGATCAAACATGAACTTGAAATTGTTACTAGTGGTGAAAAGAGTGGTGATATTGTTTTAGTAAAAGATGGTAGTGTTGACAACTTAGGGAAAGAAGGATATACGCTTGCCATCGATGATATGATTGAAATTAAATCTAACTATGAAACAGGAATTTTATATGGTGGTATTTCAATTACCCAAATGTTTTCGCAGAATGATGGGATGAATAATGTAGCTAAAGGATTAGCGCGGGACTACCCTAAATATGAGGTTCGGGCAGGTATGCTAGATGTAGCTCGTACTTATATTCCAATGGAGTATTTACAAGAAATGACGATTTATATGGCATACTATAAACTTAATGAAGTTCAAGTTCATGTAAATGATTATTGGGGAGCTACAGGGTATTCAGCTTTTAGATTAGAGTGCGATACTTATCCAATGATTACAGCTACTGATGGCAGCTACACTAAAGAGGAGTATCGTCAATATCAGATTGACATGAAAAACTATGGAATCAATGTAATTACGGAAATTGATACGCCATATCATGCTGAATGTTTTAGAAATGTTCCTGGAGTAAAAATGCTTAAAGCAGGGGCGTTGGATATTAGAGAACAATCCTCTTATGATGTTATTGAAGCTGTTCTGGATGAATATTTAGATGGGCCAAATCCTGTTATTCAAAGTGATAAATTCCATATTGGAACAGATGAATATGATAAATCATATTCAGAGCAAATGCGTAAATGGACTGATCATTTTATTAATTATGTTAATGATAAAGGATATGATACAAGGTTATGGGGGTCTTTAGGTAGTCGAGGATTTAACGGAACAACACCAGTATCAAATGATGCTACGGTTAACTTATGGGCACCATATTGGGCAGATGTTAAAGAAACTTATAATGCCGGTTATGATATCATCAATACTTGTGGGGGATGGTTATATATTGTTCCTGGAGCTAATGCTGGTTATCCAGATCGTTTGGATATTGCTTCATTATATGATAAGTTCGATGTTAATAATTTCTCACCAAGTCGAAATGCCGGACAAGGTACTGCAATCATGCCAATTGCTCATCCTCAAACTAAAGGTGGTCAATTCTGTGTATGGAATGATATGACTTCATATGGTGGAGGATTTACATGGTTTGATATTTACGATCGTTTTATTGATGCAGTTATGATTACTAGTGAAAAAACTTGGTATGGAGAAAAGACGGATGGTCAAACTGCTGCTGAGTTTGTTGAACGGGCTAATAAATTAAATAGTGTTGTACCTGGGGCAAATCCGGGAAGGGTAGTCGAATCAAAAGGAGAAAATATTACAGCAATTGATTTTGAAACAATTAAAAATGGAAAAGCAGTAGATACTTCAGGAAATAATTATAATGCTACATTGAATAACGCAATTATTGAAAAAGCTAATGGTAATAATATTGCTACTGTAAATGGAGATGGGTATGTGGCATTGCCATATAAATCAATTGGTTATCCTTATACAGTAATGATGGATATTAAATTAGACAGCAATACATCTGAAAATACCGAAATATTTAGTGGTGATGATGGTGTTATGTATGCTAATATCGATGGAACTGGAAAAATAGGATACTCACGTAGTGGATATAACTTTACTTTTGATTATGAACTTCCCAAAGATACTTGGGTAAATTTAGCTTTGACTTGTGATCAAAAGAATACGACTTTATACATTAATGGAAAAGCGATAACAACGGGAATTAATATGGGCACTGCAATTAATAACCGTAAAGATTCTAGTACATTTGTTTTACCAGTTGAAAAAATCTTAAATAATGCAAAAGGTAGTGTTGATAACATTAAGATTTATAATAAAACCTTTAGTGCGACAGAAATTTCTGATGAATTAGGTTATATTCAATTAGAAAATTTAGCTTTAAACAAAAATGCAACTGCATCTTCCGTAAATCCACTTACTCCTAATTTGACACCAAATTTAGCAGTTGATGGAGACAATACTAAAGTTACAACTAATCGCTGGTCAAGCAAACGGGCAACAGGTGCAGGAACTAATGAAGGCGATACTGAATATGGAACAGTTGAACAAGATCTTACGGTAGATTTAGGGGCAAACTATAAAGTTGATAAAGTATTTATTTCTTGGGAAGGTGCTTATGCAACTAAATACACGATTCAAGGCTCATTGGATGGTGTAAACTTCTTTGACATTAAAGATATTACTAATGGTACTGGAGGAGAAATAACTCATAAAGACTTAGGTGATGTTGAAACACGTTATGTAAGAATTGCTTGTCATGATGCTAAAAATCGTAATTGGGGATATTCAATTTATGAATTAGAAGTATATCAAAGTACTAATGAGGGATTAAGAGCATTAGTTAAAGAAGGTCAAGCTGAGCTAGCAAAATTTGATGCTGGTAATAAAAATGGAAATATTGCTAAAGATGATTATGAAGTATTTGAACAAAAATTTGAGGATTATTTAGCACTTGCAGACGGTACAGAAATTTCTACTGAGGAAATTGGCAAGCTATTAAAAGAAGTGACTGCGATAATCAACTCAATAGAAGATAGTGTGATTTATTCAAAAAACGAATTAAATGAACTATATCAAAAAGTTAGTTTATATCAAGAAAAAGATTTCACAAAGGATAGCTTTGTTGATTTTAATACAAAATTAACTGCTATTAAAGGATTAATTGATAATGCTGATGATTATATTAAAGTAAATGAAGCAATGGGACAATTACAAACTTTAGATAGTAGTTTAGTTAAATTGGATCGAAGTAAATTAAAAACAGCTATTGAAAGTTATGATAATTTTCAAGAAACTGATTATACAACGAGTTCATGGCAAACGATGAAAACAATTGTTGATGCTGCTAAGCTTGTTTATGAAAATGTAAGTTTAAATCAAGTGGATGTAGATAATGCGATAGCTGCTCTTAATGAAATTAATTTAGAAAAACGAGGAAATACTAAAGAATTAGCGAAATTATTAAAAGAATACGATGAGGCTGATTATACAATAAGTACATGGGCAGAATTTGCAGGAGTATATCAGGCAGCAAATGCAATGGTAGTCGATAATAGTGATGTTAACCAAGAACAAGTAGATGCAATGGTTGCATTAGTTCGAGAGGCTGCGATGAAACTTCTAGAATTAGGTAATTCAAAAGACCTTGAAAAAGTTATCAATAAAATAACTGAAGCGATAAAAGATCTAGATCAAGCTAATTATAATCAAGATTCATGGAATAAACTTCAAACAATGATTAAGGCAGCAAAAGAATTATTAGATAGTAAAGATGTATCTCAGGCGGAATTAGATGCTATGTTAGATTCATTAAATCAAGTTTATGATGCTTTAAAACCAATAGAAGTAAAACCTGGTGAGGAAACGGAAACACCAACTAACAAACCAGTAACTGATACAAGTGATAAATCTGTAAAAACAGGTGATGATGTTAATTTATTTGGTTATGCAGGATTATTAGGAATAGCTCTAATGGGATTAATTTGTCGTAAAAAATTTGATTAATTAAAAACAGTATTTTTGTGGTGACCCTCTATAAAGTGATATGTGTCCAGAATTCTAGATATCTATCACTTTAGGGGGTTTTTATATGGAACATTGTGCCATGTTTATATCTTTTATACGAAACATTGTACCGTAATTGTATAGACACATTTCTTTTATGTATAAATAGTGCTATATTAAAAATATAGCAAAGGATTGTTACTTTCAGTAGGCAAGACCGAAAAAGCGAGATGCTTTTTAGTCTTGTCTTTTTTTACTAAAAACATCTGGCTTCAAAAAAGGAGGGACATGCACAGAGGGAAAATAAGTAAGATTTTTATTAATCAAAGAAAGGGAAGAATTATGGAAAAGATATTAAGGAAAGGTTTTATTTCATTATTATCACTCTTGATGGTATTTACTACATTTAACCAACTTATTACAAATGTAGCTGCTGAACAAGAGTATGAAAATATCGCATTGGATAAAGTGGTTGTGGCGAGTAGTGCTATTGCCGGCAATGAGGGGAGCAATGCAGTTGATGGTAAGATGGATACTAAATGGGAAGTAGGTAATATTAGTACAAACCCAAGTATTATAGTTGATTTAGGGAAAGAGGAAAGTTTTGAAAAAATTACATTAAAGTGGGCTAGTAATTTTGCATTTCGTTATAAACTATATGTGGCTAAGACCGACCAAAAATATGGACAAGTCCTATTCCACGAAGAGGGTACTGGTGGCGATGAAGAATGGGAAATGGAAGAAAATACAATTGCCCGCTATGTGAAAATTGAACTGATTGAAGCTAAGAGCGGAGAAAGTACGATTGGTTTAAAAGAATTAGAAGTTTTAAGAGTTAAGAAGGATACTAGTAATGATCCAGTTAATATTGCTTTAAATAAACCAGCATATGCTTCTGGCAATGAAGCTAATTTGGATCGTCTTGGACCAGGTGGAGCCTTTGATGGTAAATACAGTAATGATTATAATGAACGCTGGTCAAGTGGAAATATTACTAAGAGTCCCCAATGGATCTATGTTGATTTAGAAGCAGAAATGACATTTTCATCAATACATATTTTTTGGGAAAATGCTTTTGCGACAAAATATGTATTGCAATATTCTAATGATGTTGGAACTGATAAAAATTGGATAACATTTGTAAATGTAGATGATGGTAAGGGAAGTTGGGAAAAATTTGATTTTGATCCAATTACAGCTCGGTTTGTTCGTTTATATGCTACAGCAAGTAATGGTGTTGGTAGTGCTAAACCGATTTCTATTTGGGAAATGGAAATTTATGAAGAAGTAAATAATAGTCTTACAGTTGATGATATTGCCAAAGATTTTACAATCGGAACAATTACTTCAAATATGGATAAGATGCCAGTATATCATTATGATAATGATAATATTGTAGCAGAAATTTTTTGTAGTGATACTGACTTTGTAGTTGAAGATAATGGAATGATTCATAAGCCATTGGTAGATAAGGAAGTGTTAGTTACTTATATTATTAAAGATAAAAGAACTAATGCAACTAAGGAAATGAAAAATATTCCAGTTATAATTCCAGGGCAAAATTCAGTTGCTTTAGATAGTAATCCTGTCCCTACTACAGTTCCAACGATTCAAGAATGGAATGGAGCAACAGGAACTTATCAATTAACTAATAATTCTAGAATTATTGTTCAAGATGAAAGTTTATATAAAGCAGCTCAAATTACTAAAGATGATATTAAGGATTTATTTGGATTAGAATTAGAAATTAGTAATACAACAGTAAAAAAAGGAGATATTTTATTAACTAAAGAAAATGCGGATACCACTATTGGTGATCAGGGATATACATTAGAAATTGGGGATAGTATTACAATTAAGTCAACAACTTATCAAGGTATTTTCTTTGGAACACGCAGTGTTTTACAAGCATTAGTTGCAAGTGGGGATGCACTGACAATTAATAAAGGTGAAGCACGAGATTATGCTAAATATGAATATCGTAAATTCATGTTGGATGTTGCCCGTAAATATATGCCAATGTGGTATTTAAAAGATTTTGTTAAATATGCATCTTGGTACAAGTTCACAGATATTCAAGTACATTTAAATGATACTTCATACAACGGTCATTCGCGTTTTAGATTGGAGTCAGATATTCCAGGATTAACGGCAACAGATGGTTATTATACAAAAGGTGAGTATCGTGATTTCCAATATTATGCTGAGGATTATGGAATTAGAATTGTTTCTGAGTTCGATACTCCAGCACATTCAGCAGTGTTTATTGACAATAATTCTGAATTAGGATTTGATGGAACACATTTAGATATACGCTTAAATTCTGATAAAAAAGAAACAGTGTATAAATTTATTGCTGATCTATATGAAGAATATATGGGGGGAGATAATCCGGTTTTTGTAACCGATGCATTTAATGTAGGGCTTGATGAGTACAATAGTGCATACAAGGAAGATATGACCCAGTATACTCAATACGTAATGGATCTTGTTTATAATAAATATGGTAAAACGCCAATGGCATGGGCTTCTATGGGATGTGTAGATTCTGATAAAACAAAAATACCAGATTATCCAATTATGGATGCTTGGGCAAATTATGCAATCAGTTTAAAATCATTATTTAATCAGGATTATAAATTAATTAACGCAACTAATAAGTATGGTTATATTGTTCCTGGCGGGAATAATGGTTATCCAGATTTTGCGAAAGAAGAAGAAATGTACAATAACTTAAGTGCTGGAAAATTTAGAGATAAAATGGGCGCTGGAGTTGATGTTGCTGAAGGACATCCAAAAATTGTTGGGGGTTCGATTTCATTATGGAATGACCGAGGAATCTTTAATGGGATTTCTGTTTATGATGTTTTTGCAAGAACACAAAGTATCTTACCAATATATGCTCAAACCTTTTGGTACGGTAAAGATAATGACAAGTCATATGACCAATTTAAAGCTGAGGTCAATACTTTAGGTACTGGTCCAAATGTTGAGATGGATAAAGAAATTAGCAGTAAAACAGAAAAAGTATATGACTTTGATATGGAAAATACTTCAAAACAAGGGGATAATTTAGTCATTAAAGATAATTCTGGAAATGGTTATGATGCTACTGCAATCAAAGCAACAGTTGAAACAACTGATGAAGGTCAGGCATTGAAATTAAATGGTGATGGTAATCTACAAATGCAGCATAGTGCATTGAAATGGCCGTATACTTTAGCTTTTGATTTAAAAATCGATGAATCACAAACAGGCGATATTGTATTATTTGAAGAAACAATGCCAATAGAAGAATGTAATCAGTGGATTGATACAAAGTATCAAACAAGAAAAATCTATTTAAAAGAAATTGATGGTAAATACAAGCTGATGTACGATCGTGATAGTTATCATTATGAGCATAATATAGAACTTGAAAAGGGAAAATTATATCAATTAGCTTTTACTTCTGATAAAAAATATACTAATGTTTATCTAGATGGAGTAGTTAAATCAACAATCAATGGACCAATTCTTACCAATTCGGGGAATAAGTGGTATGATTCAGCTTCAATCAATTTACCACTACAAAAGATTGGACAAAATTTAGTAGGAACATTAGATAATATTAAAGTTTATAATCGTTTATTGAATAATGAAGAAATTAAAAATCTTTATGATACAGGAATAGATGTTATTCATGAAAATGTTGCTTTGAATAAAAAAGCAACAGCTTCAAGCAGCTATACTGATTATCAAACACCAAATAAAGCATTTGATGGAATCATTAATCAAAGTGCTAGTGGTCCTGAGCAATCACGCTGGGCGTCAGCACGTACGCATGATCAGTGGATCCAGGTAGATTTAAATAAAGTTTATAAAGTTGATCAAATCAAGATTACCTGGGAAGATGCTTATGGAGTGGACTATGAATTAAAAGGCTCAGTTAACGGTAAAGACTGGTTTACGATCAAAAATGTAACTGGTAATGTAGCTAAGGAAAATAATCATACTGGATTAGGTGATATTGAAGCACGTTATATTAAATTAATTGGTACAAAAGCTGCTAATAACGCTAAGTATGGATATTCTATTTATGAAATTGAAGTATATGAAAATCCTAAAAATGATTTACTTAGAACAATTAGTCAAGTTAAAGATAAATTAAGTGAAATGAATGTGGGTAATTTCCACGGTCAAATCAAAGAAGAAACTTATCAAACTTTCACGGCTTATTTAACCAATCTTGAAAATGAAGTGGTAGGAAAAGAAAGTATCAGTGAAGAAGAAATGCTTAAGTTCAAAGAAGAATTGTCTAAAAAATACACAAATTTAAAGAAACAGGTTGTAAGAGTTGATAAAAGTGCTTTAGAAACAGTGCTTGAAGTGGCGGAGAGTAAACTGGCAGAAGGGTACAGTGAAGCAAATAGTACAGTTTCAAGCTGGCAAAGTTTCATACAAAACAAAGAAGCAGCTGAAGCAATGGCTGATAGAATGGATATTACTCAAAGCGATGTTGATAAGATGGTATCTGAACTGCAAACAGCATTAGATAATTTAACATTTAGGGCATTGGAATCATCATTTAATGAACTGGTTGTACTGATTGATGAAGTTACTAAGATGGAAACTGATTATTCTGCAGAAATGTTTAAGGTTATGAAAGGATATCTTGATCAAGCAAATGCCTTAGTTGCACTAGGAGCAGGAGAAGTAGTTGAAAAAGATGTTCAAGCCAATCTAACAAATCTTGCAAATGAAAAAGCCATTCTGATTAGTTACCGGGAATTAAAGGTAAGCGTTGAAGTTGCAAAAGAGATTTTGGATAAAGAAGCAGTAAATCTTCGACCAGCTACTTTGAAAGTATTGCAAGATGCTTATGAAGCAGGAAGAAAACTAATAGATGATAACAGTAAGGAACTTATAGTTTTACAAAATGCAAAACAAGAAATCAATGAAGCGATTGAAGGACTTTTAGAAATAGTAGAGCGCAAGGATTTAGATAAATTGATTGAACAGGTTAAAGATTTAAAAGAAGAAGATTATACTGAAGAATCATGGAAAACGTTTAAAAATGGTTATGAAAGGGCCGTCACAGTTAATCAGGATCTTGACGCTAATGAAGGTGCTATTCAAAATGCCTACGATGAATTACTAAGAGCTTTCAATGAATTAAAGCAAGTTGTTAATAAAGATAATTTATTACTCCAAATTGAATTGGCAAAACAAGTTCTTGCTAACAAAGATAAATATGATATTGAGTTAGTCAAGGAATTAGAAGAATTATTAAGTCAGGCAGTTGCACTGATTGCTAATGATGTTAGCAGTGAAGATGTTAATAAAATGAGTGATGCTCTATTAACAAAAATCGAAGCTGTTAAAGCTAGTCAAAAAGAGGAACCGAAGGTTGAGGAACAGCCAGGGACTGAGGTATCAGACAAAACAAAGAAAAATGCTAAAACAGGTGATGAAACAATGCTCTTTGAATTTGCAATGATATCATTAGTTGCACTTTTAGCTGTGGTTAGATTAAGAAAGAAGAGTTAATTAGTTAAAGGGTCATGTTCAAAAGCGAATATGACCCTTAATTATACAATTAATCGATTTTATTAATCGATAATGATATAATATTGTAGAGATAAATGTGGGGTGTATGAGATGAAAATTAAAAACTTTAAAAGAATCTATGTCGACATCGTGATATCATGTTTGATCATTGCTGTTGTCGCAACTTTTTTTGCTTTTAAATCTCAAACAATTTCACAAGAACAGGTTCTAAATACGTTATCAGAAATTTCTAGTCAAAGTGTAAATGTGATTGATAAAGAGATTCAAAAAAATGTTGCAGTTTTAGCAAATTTATCAATTTATATTAGCCAAGAGGATGCTTTTGATCCCGTCAAAATTATTAACAAAATAAAAAAAGTGAATGAAATTAATAATTTTAAACGAATTGGAATAATTGATGAGAGAGGACAGTCCTATACGACAGATGATAATAATATTTTATTAAATGAACAGCAAATGACCCGTTTTAATAAAGCGATGAATGGTGAAGTATCAATTACTGATACATTGCCGGATTTGATTGATGGTGAAGAAGTTAGTGTTTATACGTTACCCATAACCTTTGATAATGATCAACATTGTGTACTTTTTGGAGCTTATGCATCACGGTATTATAAAGAGACTTTATCGGTTTCTACATTTGATGGTTTAGGGTATAGTTTTATTATTAAGGAAAATGGTGATAAAATTGTAGATTCTTCTAACAAGACAAGCATTAAATTTTCTAACTTTTTTGATGATATTGGGGCAATTTCAAAAGAAAATAAAGAAAAGCTGGAAAATTTAAAACATAATATTAAAAATGAAAAAAGTGGATTTTTAGAGTATGATCGGACAGATGAAGCTAGATATTTGTATTACCAAAAGCTTGATGTTAATGATTGGTATTTGTTGAGTGTTATTCCTGCTTCGGTGGTTGATAATAATATTAATGGAATGCTTTTTTTAGGTTATATGATGCTAGGCTGCTGTTTATTAGGAATTTTATATTTAATTACTCGAATTGTATTGATGTATCGTAATAATCAAAAACGTTTAGAAGAAGTGGCACTAGTTGATGAGGTAACGGGATGCGGTTCATATACACGCTTTAGACTGGCTGGTGGTGATATTTTAAAATCTACCAAATCTAAATATACAATGGTTTATTTCAATATTTTGAAGTTTCAGTATATTAATGATTTATATGGCTATGATGAGGGTAATCTTATTTTAGTGAAAATAGCTAAAATTTTAAATAATTTGTTGCAGGAAAAAGAGTTTTGTGCACGAATTCAAGCTGATCACTTTGTTGCTTTATTACAATATGACTCTGTTACACAGTTGAAAAAGCGGGCAGAGTATATGATTAAAAATATGGAAAATGCAATTAACAGTAATGATGAAGCAGCTTATCGAATTAAAATGATTGTTGGGATTTATTTAATTGAAAATTATAATGATCGAATTGAATCAATGGTTGATCGAGCCGCAACTGTGATTCGTGATGAAAATCGCCATGAACTAGAGAATTGTAATTTTTACAATGATAACATTCGTCAAAGAATGTATAAAAATAAAGAGTTGGAAGACTTGTTTGAGGAAGCCTTGCATAATCATGAATTTGAAGTTTATTTTCAGCCAAAATATAGTACAAAGAAAAAAAGACTTTATGGAGCTGAGGCGCTGGTTAGGTGGAAAAGCAGTAAACTAGGATCGATAAGTCCTGGAGAATTTATACCGGTTTTAGAACGCAGCAGTAATATTATTGAATTGGATGAGTATGTTTTTGTAATTACGTGTAAGCAGATTCGTAAATGGCTTGATGATGGTCTTGAGGTTGCTCCTATAGCGGTAAATGTTTCGCAATTACATTTATATCGTCAAGATTTTGTTGAAAGTTATCTAAAAGTAATTGATGCTTATCAGATACCCTATAATTTAATTGAATTAGAGATGACGGAAACAAGTCTGTTTGATAATCGTGATATTTTAAAAGATATTCTCAATAAATTTAGGAAATTAAAGATTACAGTATCTATGGATGATTTTGGTTCAGGTTATTCTTCAATCATGATGCTCGAATCAATGCCAATCGATTGTTTAAAAATTGATAAAACAATGATTGATGATTTGGAGGTCAATTCAAAGGCTAAAGAAATTTTGAAATCGATTATTAGTTTAGCTCAATCTTTAGGGCTAGTCGTTGTAGCTGAAGGTGTAGAACAGGCTGGACAGTATGAGGAATTAATTAGAATGAAGGTAGATTATATTCAGGGATATTATTGTGCTCGACCGCTGCCATTAGATGAGTATGAGAAAATTTTAAAATTAAAAAAGTAAAAAGATTCAATTATTTTAACGTAATTTTTTGAATTTTTTTAGAAATTTCTAAGTTATGATTATTGAAACTTAAAAAGTCTTAATAATCATAAAATCTCATTGATTTTTAGCTGGAAAAAGCATAAGATAGTTCGTGAATATAGAAAAATGGATTTAAAGATGGGAGAGGGTGATAGCATGAAAAATCGAATTATATCAGTTGTTTTAAGCTTCTTTGTCATAGTAAATATAATTTTAATTGCTTGTGCCTTCAATGTTACCCCCCTAACGATCAAAAGAGATACATTTGTTTATGAATATGGTAGTGAAATATCGACTAAGCCGCAAGATTATATTAATGCTAATGAGGCAATTTTATCACAAGTTATTTTGAATTTTTCGAATTTAAAAAATGAAATTGGTGAATATAAAGTATCTGCTACATATTTAGGTGTTGAATATCCTTTTTATATAAAGATAGTTGATACAACTAAACCAGTTGTAACATTAAAAGCATCTACGTTTAATGTTCATTTAAATACTGAAGTATATGCAATTGATTTAATTGAAAAGGTTGAGGATAATTCAGATATAGCTGCATATTTTATTGATGAAAATGGTGAGAAGTCAACACATAAAGTGTTCACTGAAAAAGGTTCTTATGTTGAAAGGATAATTGTTGAAGATCAGGCAGGAAATCAATCTGCCAGTTTACGAGTTAAAATAGTAGCTGGACAAAATGGTAATAATCCTACTCTTACAGGAATTGATGATATTGAGGTATTAAAAAATAGTAAATTTAATCCTCTTGATGGAGTGAAAGCTACTGATGGTAGTGGGAATGATATTACTAAGAATATAAAAATTTTAAAAAATAATGTTAATACAGATAAAGTTGGTGATTATGAAGTAATTTATTCAATTACAAATGATAAGGGACATAATCTCCAAAGAACAAGACGCGTTAGTGTCATTAAAACAGAAAAGGCAGGAGAATAGATGATAACCAATGCTATTATTATCATATCGATTATAATCTTTATTTTAATTAATTTTATTGATAAGAGTAATTATGATAAAACCTCTTTAGCGATTAAATACGGGGCTTTTTATATGCCGCGAATTGAAGTAAAAAAAGAATATTGGCGTTTTATTACCGCTAATTTCGTTCATATCGATATTATGCATATTTTTATGAATGTATATTGTATTTATAATCTTGGCCATTTTTTTGAATACTTATTAGGAACGGGCGCATATTTATATCTAATCTTCATAAGCTGTCTTGCTACTAGCGGAGCTTGTTATTATCATGGTAAAAAATATGCTTATGCATATAATACTGTGACTTTAGGAGCTAGTGGGATTTTTTATGGTTATTTAGGTGCAATGATTGCTTTAGGAATACTTGTAGGCGGTTATTTTGATTATATGTTGCAACAATATATATATGTGATTTTAATTAATGTAGCTTTTACATTTTTCAATCGTCAGGTATCAAAGGCGGGACATTTTGGAGGTCTGGCAGGTGGCTTTTTAGCAACTGCAATGTTGATTGGTTGTGGTGTATGGCACTTTTAGTTGATGGTGATGCTTGTCCTGATTTACCAGCAATTAAAGATTTAGCTTGGAAATATCAGGTTGAAATGACGGTTTTTGTTGATTATGCTCATTTTATACAGGATGATTATTTTAGAACTATTCTATGTGAAGTGGGAAGTGACAGTGTTGATCTAGTTTTATTGAAACAGGTTCAAGCAAATGATCTTGTTATTACTCAGGACTATGGTCTAGCAAGTTTAGTGTTATCAAAAGGGGCTAAAGTTTTGCATATTTCAGGAAAAGTAATTGATGATAATAATATTGAAGAATTATTAATGAGTCGTTATGTATCAGCTAAACAACGAAAAAGTGGTAGGCGGACACGTGGACCAGCTAAAAGAACTGATGAAGTAAGAAATCAGTTTTTAAAACAATTAGATAAAATATTGATACAGGCATGAATTATTCTGATGATTTGTGCCTTTTTATTTTAATGTTCATCAATTTAATGTATAATTAATATGATAATATTGTGATGTAAAAAGGGGTGGTTTGATGAAAACACTAAAAACAATTTTAGTATTGTTAATTATGTCAATGCTGATCAATATCATCCCAATTAAAGCAGCCTCCCGAACTGTTAAAGTTGCTTATCCAATTCAATCTGGATTAACAGAGATAGATGAAGATGGATTATATTCCGGCTATACTTATGAATATTTAAAAGAAATCTCTCGATTTACGAATTGGAACTTAGAATTTGTACGCTTAGAAGGCACAGTAAATGAGCAGCTGTCAAGCGCTATGGAAAAGGTCAAAACAGGCGAGATTGATTTAATGGGTGGGATGCTCTATATTGATACCTTAATCAATGATTATGATTATTCGGCAACCAATTATGGCATGGGAAATATGGCTATCTATGTTAATTCTAATAATGCTGAAATCAATGATACTAGTATATATTCTCTTAAGAATTTAAATGTTGGAGTTGTTTCAACTAAAAAGGAAACTAATGTTAATTTAAAAGATTTTGGAGATATTAATGGAATTAATATTAATCAAATATTTTTTGATAATACCCCAGATTTATTAACATCATTAGAGAGAAATGAAATAGATGCTATGGTATTATCAGATTTATCAATTGAAGAAGGTAATTATCGGGTCGTAGCACGTTTTTCGCCTCGTCCATTTTATTTTGTAATGACAAAAGGAAATCAAGAACTGATGTCAGAGCTAAATGAAGCGATGACACAGTTAAATAAAGAACAGCCTAATTATATGAGCAATCTTCATGAACGTTACTTTTCTTTAGCGAACCGTAATTTCATTCTTACCGAAGCTGAGAAAGGTTTTGTTGCAAATAATTCAAAAATTGATGTTCTTATATTGGGTGGGAAAGCCCCAATCCAGTATTATGATGAAAAAAAAGGCAAGGTTGTAGGAATTACCGTTGATGTGCTTAATTATATTGGAAAACTGAGCGGTTTGAAGTTTAATTATATTTATGCCAATGATATTGATGAATATAATAAGCAGATTGAGACGAAGAAACCAATGATTATTGGTGGGGTGTATAATAGCAATCCAGAAAAATATATTACGACGAAAGCTTATTTAGATTCAGCGATGACGCTAGTAACTAATAAAAATATTAATGCTAATGAGCTAGACGGTAAACAGGCAGCAATGATTTATGATTCTGAAGTTGATAGTGCCGCAGTTGGAGATAGTAGTAACAAAGTTAATTATTATGGAACTCAGTTAGAATGTATCAAAGCGGTAGAAAACGGCACAGCTGACTATACGTATATAAATAATCATGTTGCCTTGTTTTATAATAGTAATTATGATTTCAAGAATATTAATATTATTCCTCAAGGGAATTTAAGAAATCAAGGCAGTTATTTTGCAATTAATACAGGTGTTGCGGATGAGCTTTTAGATATTATCAATAAAGGAATTGATGTCGTATCTTACAGTAAGATTGAAGAAATTATATTTACTAATGCCAGTACCAGTGAAAATGATGTTACTTTCTTTGACTATGTTGAAAATAATCAACTTCAAGTAGCTACTTTTACGCTTATGGCAGTTGCCATTATTGTGCTGTTTTTCTTGATTTGGCGTAATTATATAAATAAACGTAATAATGAAAAGATTTTAAGTGAGTATAAGCGTTATCAACAAATTAGTGAATTTTCTCATGATTGCTTTGTTGAATATAACATTGCAACTGATACCCTTGTTTTAATGGGAGGTGGAGCCAAACTGCTTTCAAAGGAAACGATTATTAAAGATTTTTTAAAGAGACCAATTTCTAATAAAGATACTTTAGAAATGAGTCTACGTAATTTGACGGAATGTGAGAGTGAGGAGTTTGTTAAATTTATTGATGGGAAAAAACGTTGGTTAAAGATTAATTTGCGTCCGATTTTTGATTTGAATAATAAACCGACACATATTATTGGAAAGGTTATTGATATCCATTCTGAAAAAGAAGAACAGTTATTATGGCGGGAGCTGGCTCAAAAAGATAGTTTAACAAAAATTTATAATTCTGCAGCTTGTCGTGAAAAGGCAGAAGAGTTTTTACAAAATAATACAGCAGCCCAAGTTGCTTTGATAATTATTGATATTGATAACTTTAAATATATTAATGATACTTATGGACATTTATGTGGTGATATTGTCCTTCAAAAAATAGCTCAGGCATTATTGGAAGTGAGCCATCCTTTAGATATCTTTGGACGGGTTGGTGGAGATGAATTTTTAACATTAATAAAATATCCTAAGAGTATTGAAAAAGTAGCTGAGTATTGTCAAAATATGATTAAATCAACTTCAAAAGTAGAATACCAGGGGACCCATATTATTACAAGTATTAGTGTTGGTGCCGTAGTTTCGAGTGTTTCGTTGTCTTATGATGAATTATATAGATTGGCAGATGATGCTCTTTATCGTGTGAAAAACAATGGTCGCAATAATTATTGTATTATTGATTATGATAAAGAAAATACCAGTTCGTAAAAGAACTGGTATTTTTATTTACCGCTGTCACCATAGTTTTTTAAAACTCGAGCACTGGGATCATCAACATTACAGTTTTCCCAATCTTTATTTGGCATCCAAAAGTCTTTGACCCATTTTGCTTGCCCCGGATAAAACGATTCAAAAATATCACGGTATAAGAGAGATTCTTTAGTAAAAGGTGTTGCAAAAGCATATTTTTCTTTAGCTTTAATAACATCTTCATCAGTATATAAAGTAGCTGCATATTCTTTTAAATAATCAACCATTGAATGACCAACAGCGTCTGAAAATGCGGCCTTTTCCCTAAATAAAATTTCATCAGGTAAATAATCCTGATTTTCAAAAGCATGTCTTAATAAATATTTTCCTTTATTATAGATATTCATTTTCTTAGCTGGATCAATACTCATTGAATAATCAACAAAATCAATATCTGCAAATGGAACCCGTCCCTCTAAAGCGTGAGCAGAGATACAACGATCAGCTCTTAGAACATCATACATATATAATTCTTTAATTCGCTTTTGTGCTTCTTTTTGAAATTGTGATGGATCTGGTGCAAAATCAGTATATTTGTAGCCAAATAACTCATCGCTTACTTCACCGGTTAGAATAACTTTTAAATCAGTTTTTTCATGAATATATTTACATAATAAATACATTGCCATACTGGCTCTGATCGTTGTGATATCATAAGTTTCTAAATGAAAAATAACATCTCTTAAATTTTCTAATAGATCTTCCTTGGTCATAATTACTTCTGTATGATCAGTTCCTAAGTAATCAGCAACTTGTTTAGCATACTTTAAATCAATAGGATCAGTATCCATACCGATTGCAAAGGTTTTGATTGGTTGATCATTTAAACGTGCGGCAATCGCACAAACCAAGGATGAATCTAAACCACCGCTTAATAAATATCCGATTGGAGCATCGCTTTGCAATCTTTTTTTCACTGCTTTTTCTAATTTGAGGCGTAAATTTGTTGCAATTGTTTCTAAATCATCGTTATTGATCGTTTTAGGATTACTTAAATCATTATAACAAATAAATTTGCCATCTTCATAATAATGCCCTGGTGGAAATGGCATTATTTCTTGGCATAAAGGAAATAATCCTTTTGCTTCTGAAGCAAAGCAGATCTTACCGTCTTCTTTATGATATCCATAGAACATAGGGCGAATTCCCATTGGATCACGTGCAGCTAAAATTTTATCCTTTTTGGCATCATAGATTACCATTGCAAATTCGGCATCTAAAAATTTACATAATATCTCTATCCCGTATTTGTGATATAGCGGAATCAGTACTTCACAGTCACTTCCTGACTTAAAAGTATAGTCCGTTTCTAACATAGCTTTTAAGCTATGATAGTTATAAACTTCACCATTGCAGACAAGAACACAATCCTTATAGACAAAAGGCTGATTACCTTTTGATGACAAATCCATAATTGAAAGACGGTTAAATCCCCAGGTTATACCGTTGTTAATGCTTACATGTTGATGATCAGGACCACGATAAGCAGCCTGATTTAATGCATCATTGAATACTTGTAATTCTAATTCACTACTTCCTACTACTAAAAAACCGCACATAATTTGTTTCCCCCTTAAAATTATTGTTGCGAGAATATAAAAACTCGCCTAAAGAAGCGAGTACCGTATAACTAGAAAAGGAATTTATAGTTACATGGTACGGAAAATACTTCATAGAGTACTCGATACCCGCCAATAGTAACGTTACTGGTAACGTTCTAGCCTACTTGCATAATGCTTTCGGTAGACAGCTCTTAGGTGTTCTTCATAAACTACTTCACTATCAGGCTTGCACCGTTCCCTGATTCGCTAAAGCTTCTGTAGATTACTACTCTCCTCGTCATTGCTTTTAATTACTTTATAGTAATTGAAAATAGTATATATTATTTTTTTATTAAATGCAATAAAAAAGCTTCAATACGATAGAAAAAATTGCAAAATAATAAAAAACCATCATCAGATGGTTTTACAAACATCAATCCATTCTGCTTTAATATAGCTAGAAAGTTCATCAATCGTTAATTCAATAGCACTGTTAGAATTGCCGCAGGCAGGAAAAACTGTTTGAAATCGCTTAAGTGATTCATCAAGATAGATAGTAACATCAGGATTAACGCCAAAAGGGCATACTCCCCCAATATCATGACCGATGATTGGCAATACTTCATCGCGTGCGAGCATTTTTGCTTTGGTTTTAAAGGTTTCTTTGTATTTGCGATTATCGATTTTAACATCACCAGCAGTAACAATCAAAATCGCGCGTTCGTTGATTTTAAAAGATAATGTCTTAGCAATACGTTCAGGCGCACAGTTTAAAGCTTTAGCAGCAAGTTCAACAGTAGCACTAGAAACATCGAATTCGATAATATCTTGTTCCCGGTTGAATTGTTTCAAATAATTTTTAGCTTGTTGTAGTGACATGATGCAACCTCCTTATAAATTAAAGCAATTCTACCATAATTATTAATATTTTCAAGCAAAAATATTGAGATGATAATAAGACTAATTTATTATTGATTTGAGACTAAAATAGGTTATTTTAGGGTTATAATACTAGTATCAAATATTATCTTTAAATATATTTGACAAAATAACTATCTTTTAATAAACTTTGATTATATTGAGAGGTAGAAAAATGACGTATAAATTAATTGCATTAGATTTAGATGGTACTTTGAAGAGTACTGATAAACAAATCTTACCAAAGACAAAAGCCATCTTGCAGGAGCTGGCAAAAAGAGGTGTAGTGATTGTTTTGGCTTCAGGTCGTCCAACTGCTGGATTGTATGCAGAAGCTAATGAGCTGGAATTAGATAAAACAGGTGGCTATTTACTATCATTTAATGGTGCTAAGGTTGTTGATTATAAAACAAAAGAAATCATATATCAAAAAGTGTACGATGCTAAAACGGCACATCAGGTTTATGAGCGAGCGAAACAGTATAATTTGGCGGTAATGACTTATACTGATGAATTGATTCTTACAGAAGATGAAACCGATGAGTATGTTTGTATTGAAGGCGATATTAATCATATGCCAATCAAACATATTGATAATTTTAAAGATGCAGTGAATTTTTCTGTAAATAAAGTCTTATTAACGGCAAAGCCTGAATATGCTGAGACAATACTTGATGAGTTTAAGGCACCATATGGTGATTCTTTAAGTATTTATCGTTCAGCACCATTTTTCATTGAAGTGATGGCGCAAGGAATTGATAAAGCGGCTTCATTGCAGGCTTTAATTGAGCGTTTAGGAATTAAACGAGATGAAGTAATTAGCTTTGGTGATGGTTATAATGATTTGAGTATGATTGAGTTTGCAAAATTCGGTGTAGCAATGGCCAATGCAGTTGATGAAGTAAAAAAGAGAGCGGCTTATATCACTTTATCAAATGATGAAGAAGGAATTTATGAGTGCTTAAAGATGTTAAGTGAAAAGGGTGAAATTTAATGTTACCAAATGATATTAATATGCTAGTGAGTTTTTTAAATACTAAATTACGTGATGATGATATGTCATTGGCACAAATATTAGAAATTAATGATGCTAATGAAATTGAAATCATGGAATTATTGGATGTGAATGGATATTATTTTGATGAAAAAATTAACCAAATAAAAATTAAATAAGGCAGATCAATATGATTTGTCTTTTTTTATGATTATATTTTTAATCATCTGATATTATTAAAGACAATCTTTTACTTTTTAATGATAAATGCTATAATGTAATTTAATTAAGGGGGACATGTCAAATGTTGAAGTTAGAAGATTTTAAAGCCGCAAAGCAAAGAGTTGATGAAGTAATTTTAGAGACACATTTAATTCATAGCGATGCTTTTTCAGCTGAATGTGGTAATGATGTTTATATCAAACCAGAAAATTTACAAAAAACTGGTGCTTTCAAGATTAGAGGTGCCTATAATAAGATCGTGAAATTAGATGATGAAGCTAAAAAGCATGGATTAATTGCATCTTCAGCGGGAAATCATGCTCAAGGGGTTGCTTATGCAGCTAATAAACTAGGAGTTAAGGCAACTATTGTAATGCCTAGTCATACACCATTGATCAAGGTTGAGGCAACAAAGGCCCATGGTGCTGATGTGGTTTTAGCTGGCGAGGTTTATGATGATGCTTACGCTAAGGCAGTTGAACTACAAGAAAGTGAAGGGTATACTTTTGTCCATCCGTTTGATGATGAAGATGTTATGGAAGGACAAGGGACGATCGCATTGGAGATTCTTGAAGAATTACCAGATGCTGATATGATTTTAGTACCAATTGGTGGCGGTGGCTTAATTTCGGGGATTGCTGCAGCTGCTAAATTAATTAAACCCGATATTCAAATCATTGGGGTTGAACCTGAAGGAGCGGCAAGTGCTTCTGCAGCTATTCAAGAGGATCAGGTAGTTTTATTGAGTGAGGTTAATACGATTGCCGATGGTACAGCTGTGCAACAAATTGGCTCTAAAACGTTTAAATATATTAAAGAATATGTTGATGATATTGTTTTGGTCAATGACTATGAATTGATGGAAGCATTCTTGTTATTAGTTGAAAAACATAAGCTGGTAGCTGAAGGTTCTGGGATTTTAGCTTTAGCAGGATTAAAGAAGCTAAAAACTAAAGGGAAGAAAGTTGTATCATTGATCAGTGGTGGAAATATTGATGTGTTAACTATTTCGTCTATGATTAATAAAGGACTTATTTCAAGAGGACGAATTTTTACTTTCTCTGTTCAATTACCTGATAAACCAGGGCAGTTGGAATTAGTATCGAAGGTTTTAAATCAATGTAATGCCAATGTAATTGGTGTTGACCATAATCAGTTTAAAAATTTTGCTCGTTTTTCTGAAGTAGAATTAAGAGTAACAGTTGAGACTAATGGTAATGCGCACATTCAAATGATTATTGATGAGTTTAATAAACTTGGGTATACAATTACTAAAATAAATTAATATTTTTACATAAGGGTAGGCAGCAGCTTATCCTTTTTATCATATTTATTTTTATAATATGAAAATTAGAAATATTGAAGGGATTAGGCTTTTATAATGAAGATATATGATTTATTTATATGAATAAAAGGAGAGTGATTTAATAATGGAGAAATGGTGGCAAAAGGAAGTAGTTTATCAGATTTATCCTAAAAGCTTTAAAGATAGCAATGGTGATGGAATTGGTGATTTACAAGGAATTATTGAGAAATTAGATTATTTTAGTGATTTAGGGGTAACGAGCCTATGGTTATGTCCAATTTATGCTTCACCAATGGATGATAATGGTTATGATATTAGTGATTATTATGCAATTAATCCTATGTTTGGAACAATGGAAGATTTGGATGAGTTAATTAAAAAAGGAAAAGCACGAGGAATTAAGATAATTATGGATTTAGTTGTAAATCACACCTCTGATGAACACCCATGGTTTAAAGCAGCAATCGCTGATCCGACGAGTAAGTATCGGAATTATTATATATTTAAACATGGAAAAGATGGTCGTGCGCCAACTAATTGGCGGAGTATTTTCGGTGGCTCAGTATGGCAAAAAGTTACTGAAGATGAATATTATTTTCATGCTTTTTCAAAAAAGCAACCATGCTTAAATTGGGAAAACCCTGTATTACGGCAAGAAATTTATCAAATGATCAACTGGTGGTTAGATAAAGGAATTGCAGGATTTAGGGTGGATGCCATTAATTTTATTAAAAAGGATCAACGTTATCAAGATGGTGAGCCTGATGGTGAAGATGGATTAGTGTCTTGTATCCCTTTTGCGCGTAATCAGCCAGGAATTGAAGTTTTCTTTAAGGAATTAAAGGAGAATACGTTTGCTAAACATGACTGTATGACAATTTCTGAGGCTTATGGGGTATCATATGATAAATTAGGTATCTATATTGGTGAAAATGGATGTTTTGACAGTATGTTCGACTTTAATTACTCTAATTTTGATATTGGAGATAATGAGGAATGGTTTATTCGTAAAGACTGGACTGCAAAACAATTTAGAGATTTACTATTTACTTCACAAGTCGAAGTAAATAAAGTAGGCTGGGTAGGAACTTTCCTAGAAAATCATGATCAGCCGCGTTCTTTAGATAAGTTGATTGTAAATAAAGCAGATCATGGTTATTATAGTGCTACAATGATTGCTTCAATGTATTTCTTTTTAAGAGGGGTTCCCTATATTTATCAAGGAGAAGAATTAGGAATGGCAAATTGTGTTCGGCGATCTATTGATGATTTTGATGATATTAGTTCACATGGCCAATATCAAAGAATGCTTGAAGAAGGATTTAGTGAAAGTGAGGCATTGGCTCTAGTTAATAAACGCAGTCGTGATAATTCTAGAACTCCAATGCCGTTTGATGACAGTCAATATGCTGGGTTTTCTGATGTTGAACCGTGGTTAGCGTTAAATGAAAGTTATCCAGTTATAAATGTTAAGGCACAGTTTAATGATCCGGATTCAGTTTATAGTTTTTATAAGAAAATGATCTATTTAAGACAACAAAGTGTTTATAGTAATACTTTAACTTTTGGAAGCTTTATTCCCGATGAATGTGAAAATGATAATTTGATTGTCTACCAGAGAAGTTATCAAGGACAACTTATTGTCAATGTATGTAATTTTTCGAATCAAGAGCAGCCATTTATTTGTGCTAAAGAGCTTATTTTAAATAATTATAAAGAATATGATGGTAAAGTATTGAAACCATATCAAACGATTATGTATCTTGAAGAAAATAAATAAAATATGATAAAAGAGATTTCATTCAATGAGATCTCTTTTTTGTTGGAGGGAAATGTGAGATATTATTGTCGTTCTCCTTGTCAGAGTGTCATTATATTAGTGATATAAATCAACAAAGGAGCAGAAAGATGAAAAGAAAATTAAATCAATATATTCGAAAGTCACTGTTAGTTGCAGTGACTTTTATTTTGGTGTTTTGTAATGCTGTAACTTATGTCAATGGACAGCAATATCAAATTAGTGCAGGTGAGAAAATTAAATATCCTAGCTGGTTTGACAGTAGTGGAACCTGGTCAACACGAATGTATACTGTAGATGGAAAAATAGCATATTGTTTAGAAGCAAGCAAACATTCACCAGGTAATGGAACTGTAGGAGAAGGAAGTTATGTAGATAATGAAAATCTTCAAAAAGTACTTTATTATGGCTATGGGGGTCCTGCTGATACACTATCAACAGATGGTGTAACTAGTGTTGAAATGGCATATCTGTTAACTCATATTGCCGCAAGCTATTATTATGCTGGAGATCTTCATGGTGTTGACTTGGAAAAACTACGTGGCTGGGGCTGGGCAGAATGGATCGAAGCAATCCCTAATCGTCCTGCAATTCCTAAAGGAGAGATTGGATTTTCAAAAAATAGTTTGAAAATGTATCAAAAAGATGGTAGGCAGCGGAGTGAAGAAATTACGGTAATTGGTGATGCTGATGCTACTTTAACGATGGTTTTAGACAAAGACATGGAATTACATAATTTAACGACAAATCAAACAGTTACTGGGACGGTACAATTAAGTAGTGGTCAAAAATTCTATTTATCGTCTCCATTAACCAAACGAGACAATTATAACTGGTCGAGTGGTTCTTTGATGGGAACAACGAATAGTTATTATCGACCTTTAGTTTTAACGATTGACGATGAAACCCAAACGATTGGAACAATGGTTTTAGGGAATGGAGAAACCAAACCAACTAGTTTGCAAGTAGAATATTTACCAGTGGGGAGTTTGAAATTAATCAAAACAAATGAGGATAAACAGATGCTAGATGGGGCGGTATTTAATTTGAAGGGGAAAAATAATGATTATAATCAAGATCATGTGGTTAAAAATGGCGTATTACAAATAGATAATTTATTAGTTGGAGATTATATCTTAACGGAAATTAAGACACCAGCCGATCATGATAGTCTTAATAAGGAATACACTGTTACGATTAAAAGTAATGAAGTGACTACAAAAACAATTGTCAATGAATTGATACCAGTCGGTAAATTAATAATCAATAAGAAACTAGAAGGACATTTAGATGATTTATCTGGAATTGAATTTAAGATAACTGCTAAGGAGGACATTAAAGATATAATTACAGGGACAGTTCTTTATCGAGCTGGTATGCCAATTGGTCAAAATCAAGGAATTTATATTACAGATCAAAATGGACAAATTATTATTGATAAGTTACCGATGGGAAGTTATCTTATTAGTGAGGTAAAGACTTTACCGGGATATGTATTTGATGATACTGTTTATGAAGTAGCTTTTAATAAAGAAGATAGGGTTACCAAAGAATACCAGTATACTTTAAATGTAGAAAATAAATTAACACAAACAACAATTTCTAAAATTGACGCTCTAACTAAGCAATTATTACCAGGAGCAACATTAGAACTATATTTAAAGGATGGAGAATCATTGAGTTTGATTGAACAATGGGTATCAACTGATGATGCACATTTAATCAAGGGGCTGTTAGTTGATTGTGAATATGTTTTAAAAGAGGTCAAGGCTCCAGCCGGTTATACACTTGCGCCGGAACTTACGTTTAAAGTTGAGAACAGTGAGAGTATAAAAGAAATAGTATTTGAAAATCAGCATATTCCTGTGGTACCAACTGGTGATATAAGCGATTATAGTGGTTATGCTGGAATTGCATTAATAAGCTTTATATTCTTTTTAATTTTTACAAAACAGAAACGTAGAATATTATAAATATGACGAAAGCCCCAGTTAATGGGGCTTTTAATTAAGCTATTAAAATGAAATTATTACCAATATTTATTGATAGTCATATTTAAATCAACGTTACCATTGATTCCTCTAATTTGACCAGTTTCACTATATTGTAAAATATGATATTCTTCTTCTAATACTGGAGTATCATTATAACGTGCTTTCCATTTAATGTAAGAATCTAGTTTTTTATCAGTTAATTTAGTTGTCCACCAGTGATGATTAGCATAGATTCCTTTTTTATTTTGATTTTGAATGTTATCTAAAAAAGTTGTAGCTACGATTGTTAATTGATCATTTGTTAAAGCCCCTTGAAAAGTTTCATCTTCTAAATCAATAAAAACCCCAAGTTCGGGAACTCTTCCATCTAGTAAATGATTAACATATTCAGCCTCTTTTTTTGCTTGAGTAGCTTCAGTGGCTAAAGAATAATAATATACACCGTAAGGAATATTTAAATTTTGACATTGCTTGATATTTTGTTCAAAAAGCGGATCAACTTTGGTTTTGGTACCATCAGTTAGAGAAGTATAGCCGCAACGGATAATCACAAAATCAATTTCTTGACGAGCTAACTGCAAATTCACATTATTATTCCATTTAGAAATATCAATACCAATATATTGGCCGTCTTTAGCTAATCGATCATTATGATTAAAGACTAATATACCAGTAACAATTAAACTAAATGATAAAGCAGATACGATGATTTTGATTAGATTACGTTGCTTTTTAAATCGCTTAAATAAAAATGGCAGTAAACAAAATATCATAATTAGTAAAATAACGATACTATGGGTCAGATACTTTGGTAAATATTGTTTATAATATAATGAACATGAAAAAAGAAGGGTACCAGCAATAAAAAGAAAAATAATATTTTTTTGACTAAAAATTTTATTTTTAGTTTTCTTTTTCATGATATCACCTCGACAACTAATTCTAACATAATTAAAAATAGTTGTCGATTGATGCTTATTGATGATTTTGTTTTTCAAGTTCTTCAAGAATTTGATCTAATTTATTATGAAGATCCTGAATAATGATTTCAGTTTTCAAATTTACTTTATAATCATTTTCGTTTCTTTGACGATCTTTTTGCTCTTGACGATTTTGCGACATCATAATAATAGGTGCTTGAATCGCAGCAATACATGACAAAATCAGATTTAAAAGAATAAAGGGATAAGGATCGAGGCTATCTTTAGCAAGGATATTATAAATCATCCAGGAAATTAGTAATATAATAAAAATAATGATAAAAGTCCAACTACCACCAAGATGAGCAATTTTATCAGCAATTTTTTGTCCTAGTGTTTCATCCTTACCATCAGGTAAAGCAACTGTTTTTTCAAGAACAAGATGAATTATTTCTTCATCCTGCATATCATCACGAACATTTTCAATGATTTCATTTATTATTTTAGTGTGTGTTAAATTTTTCATTAAAACCATCCTTTTATATAGTATTTACAGCTTGTTTTGTTTTAAACGCAATAACTAGATTTTAAATAAAAATATGGATTTTGAAGAAGGTTTCTTACAATGATAACTAATTATAAATTTGTTGAATAGTGTCATTTAGTTTTGTATACTAATATGGATAAAGTTATGAAGGAGTGATTATGATGTTTAAAGTATTTGGTGAACGCATTGTTAAGACTATTACTGATCATTTTCAATTCTTTTATATTTCTATTTTTTATAATTAACATATCATTTACTTGATATGTTTTTTTGTGAAATTAATCAAGATTATACGGAGGAACAAAAATGCCAAAAAGAGAAGATATTAATACAGTATTAGTAATTGGTTCAGGTCCAATTATTATTGGTCAAGCTTGTGAATTTGATTATTCAGGAACTCAAGCGTGTAAAGCTTTAAGAGGGTTAGGTTATAAGATCGTGTTAGTGAACTCAAATCCTGCAACGATCATGACAGATCCGGAAACTGCTGATGTTACTTATATTGAACCATTAAATGTAGAACGATTAAC
The DNA here is from genome assembly GCF_014131695.1 of Thomasclavelia ramosa DSM 1402. Classification (NCBI taxonomy): domain Bacteria; kingdom Bacillati; phylum Bacillota; class Erysipelotrichia; order Erysipelotrichales; family Coprobacillaceae; genus Thomasclavelia; species Thomasclavelia ramosa. The sequence continues at coordinate 2,740,378 of NZ_CP036346.1, read as the reverse complement.
ACAGATCATTGAAAAAGAAAGACCAGATGCGTTACTTCCTAACTTAGGTGGGCAATCAGCATTAAACTTATGTTCTGAATTAAATGAGGCTGGTGTTTTAGAAAAATATAACGTTCAAGTATTAGGAGTTCAAGTTGATGCGATTGAACGTGGTGAAGACCGTTTAGAATTTAAAAAAGAAATGGATAAATTAGGCATTGAAATGGCTCGTAGTGAGGTTTCAACAACTGTTGAAGAAGCCTTAGCAATTGCTGAACGGTTAGGTTATCCAGTAGTTGTGCGCCCTGCTTATACTATGGGTGGTGCCGGTGGTGGACTGGTATATAACGTTGAAGAATTAAAAACAGTTGTATCTCGGGGGTTACAAGCTAGTTTAGTTGGTCAATGTTTAATCGAAGAATCTATTTTAGGTTGGGAAGAATTAGAAGTTGAAGTTGTTCGTGATGCTAACAACAACATGATCACAGTATGTTTCATTGAAAATATTGATCCATTAGGAGTTCATACTGGAGATTCATTCTGTAGCGCTCCAATGTTAACAATTAGCCAAGAAGTGCAAGATCGTTTAAAAGACCAAGCATTTAGAATTGTTGAATCAATTGGTGTAATTGGAGGGACAAATGTTCAATTTGCTCATGATCCAGAAACTGATCGAATCGTTGTTATTGAAATTAATCCAAGAACATCTCGTTCATCAGCTTTAGCATCAAAAGCAACAGGATTCCCAATTGCTTTAGTTTCAGCAATGTTAGCGGCTGGTTTGACTATGGAAGATATTCCTTGTGGTAAATATGGAACTTTAGATAAATATGTACCTGATGGTGATTATGTTGTAATCAAGTTTGCACGTTGGGCATTTGAAAAATTCAAAGGGGCTGAAGATAAACTTGGTACTCAAATGAAAGCTGTTGGGGAAGTTATGAGTATCGGCAAAACTTATAAAGAAGCTTTCCAAAAAGCAATTCGTTCATTGGAAATTGGACGTTATGGCTTAGGGTATGCTAAAAACTTCAATAAGTTATCTAAAGAAGAATTATTACATATGTTAACTGTTCCAACTAGCGAAAGACAATTCATTATGTATGAAGCGTTAAGAAAGGGAGCAACAGTTGAAGAATTATTTGAACTAACACAAATCAAACATTACTTCATTGAACAAATGAAAGAATTAGTTGAAGAAGAAGAAAATATAAAATCATACGAAGGTAAAGAATTACCGGCTGAAGTACTAAAACAAGCAAAACAAGATGGATTCTCAGATAAATATTTAAGTCAAATTTTGAATGTTGAGGAAAATGTAATTAGAGAAGAAAGATTAGCTAATAATATTAATCAAGCATGGGAACCAGTACACGTAAGTGGAACAAAGGATAGTGCTTATTATTATTCAACATATAATGCTGAAGATAATAGCGACATTCATCACGATAAAAAGAAAATTATGATTTTAGGTGGTGGACCTAATCGTATTGGACAAGGAATTGAATTTGACTATTGCTGTGTTCATGCTGCTTTAGCATTAAAGAAATTAGGATTTGAAACAATTATTGTTAACTGTAACCCTGAAACTGTATCAACTGACTATGATACATCTGATAAATTATACTTTGAACCACTAACATTAGAAGATGTTTTAAGTATTCATGAAAAAGAAAAACCAGTAGGTGTAATTGCACAATTTGGTGGACAGACACCACTTAACTTAGCTGCTCAATTAAAGAAAAATGGTGTGAATATTTTAGGAACAACACCAGAAACTATTGATATGGCAGAAGATCGTGACTTATTTAATGCAATGATGGAAAAATTAGAAATTCCAATGCCTGAATCTGGAATGGCAGTAAATGTTGAAGAAGCATTAGAAATTGCTAAAAGAATCGGCTATCCATTAATGGTAAGACCTTCTTATGTTTTAGGTGGTCGTGGAATGGAAGTTGTTTATGATGATGAAAGTCTTGAACAATATATGAAAGCAGCTGTTGGGGTAACTCCTGATCGCCCAATCTTAATCGACCGTTTCTTAAATAATGCTATGGAATGTGAAGCTGATGCAATCAGTGACGGTGAAACTGTTTTTGTTCCTGCGGTTATGGAACATATCGAATTAGCTGGTATCCACTCAGGTGATTCAGCATGTATCTTACCCTCTAAACATATTCCTATCCGTCATTTAGAAACAATTAAAGAATATACAAAGAAAATTGCTAAAGAAATGAATGTTCGTGGTTTAATGAATATGCAATATGCAATTGCTGATGATAAAGTATATGTATTAGAAGCCAATCCAAGAGCTTCAAGAACAGTACCACTAGTTTCAAAGGTATGTAATATTAATATGGTAAAAATTGCGACAGATATTGTTACTCGTGAATTGACTGGGCGTCCTTCACCAGTACCAACTTTAACAGAAAAGAAAATTCCTCATATTGGAGTTAAACAAGCAGTTTTCCCATTCAATATGTTCCCGGAAGTAGATCCTGTTTTAGGACCTGAAATGCGTTCAACTGGAGAGGTATTAGGAATTGCCAGTTCATATGGAGCAGCTTTATATAAAGCTGAAGAAGGGGCGAAAACAATTTTACCAACTGAAGGAAAAGTTTTGATCAGTGTTAGTGACTTAGACAAACCAGAAGTTGTTGAGCTTGCACAAGGATATTATGATGCTGGATTTACTATTGTAGCAACAGGGAATACTTATAACTTGATCAAAGAAAGTGGTATTCCAGTAGAAAAAATCAAAAAAATTCATGAAGGTCGTCCAAATATTAGTGATGCTTTAACTAATGGTGAATTAGCAATGATCATTAATACACCTCATGGTAAACAAAGTGCTCATGATGATAGTTATATTCGTAAAGCTGCAATTAAAATGAGAATTCCATATATGACTAATATTGCTGCTGCTAAAGCATCATTAGAAGGAATTATGGAAATGAAAATTCATGGTAGTCATGAAGTTAAATCTTTACAAGAGTATCATTTAGCAATTAAATAAAATTTAAATTTAAGCTATTCCCACCAAAGTAGATAAATGAGATAATTTCACTAAATCTATGGAGGTGGGATTTTATTGTGTTTGTATCAATGATTTTTTATTATTAGGCTTGAAAATATTAATCTATATCAATAAATTTGACTCGTGATAATAAAAAAGTATAAAAATATCTTGAATATTCAAATGATTTCTACTATACTATACAAGAATAAGAAAGGAATGAGGCATATGTTGGTGTTTTTTAAAGAATTAGTAAGTGAAAAATTTGATATTATGAACTCATTTTTATATTTTTATTGTTATTAAACATATCAGTTATATTGATATGTTTTTTTATAGTAATTAAGGAGGATGAATGATGAAAGCATACTTAATTTTAGAAGATGGCAGTGTATTTGAAGGAACAAGTATTGGTGCAGTTAAAGAAGTAGTTAGTGAGTTTGTATTTAATACTTCGATGACAGGATATTTAGAAGTGTTAACAGATCCTTCTTATGCTGGTCAGTCAGTCGTAATGACTTATCCATTAATTGGGAATTATGGGGTTTGTTTAGAAGACCAAGAGTCAAGTAAACCACATGTAGAGGGATTTATTGTAAATGAACTAGCTAGATTGGGAAGTAATTTTAGAAAAAATATTGATTTAGAGGAATACCTAATCCAACATGATATTCCTGGGATTCAAGGAATTGATACTCGAAATCTAACGAAAATTATTCGTAATATTGGATGTATGAATGGAATGATAACAACAACTAAATATGAAAATCTTGATGAAGTAATGAAACGGATTCATGCTTTCAAAGTAACTGGAGTTGTGGAACAAACTACATGTAAAGAGTCTTATACAATTGGTACTGGAGATAAAAGAGTTGCTTTATTAGATTATGGAGCAAAAGCTAACATTGCTAAAAGTTTAGTGAAACGTGGATGTCAAGTTACAGTCTATCCTGCCAGTACGCCAGCGTCAGTTATTCTAAAAGAAAAGTATGATGGAATCATGCTTTCAAATGGTCCTGGAGATCCTGAGGAAAATGTTCAAATTATTGAAGAAATCAAGCTGCTTGCAAGTAGTCAAACACCGATTTTTGCGATTTGTTTAGGACATCAGTTAATGGCTTTAGCCCATGGTTTCAAAACTGAAAAGATGAAGTATGGCCATCATGGTGCTAATCATCCGGTTAAAGATTTAGAAACTGGTCGAGTATATATTTCTACTCAGAATCATAATTTTGTGATTAAAGAAGATTCAATTGATTCAGCAGTAGCAAAACCATGGTTTATCAATGTAAATGATAAGACAATCGAAGGTGTTACTTATCTTAAAGAAAATATTAAAACAGTACAATTTCACCCTGAAGCATGTGCTGGTCCATTGGATACTGATGCTTTATTTGAAGAATTTATAAAGATGATGGAGGGAAAATAGAATGCCAAAAGATAGTAGAATAAAAAAAGTATTAGTAATTGGTTCGGGACCAATTATTATTGGTCAAGCAGCAGAATTTGATTATGCTGGAACTCAAGCTTGTCGGGCATTAAAAGAAGAAGGGATTGAAGTAGTTTTAATCAACTCTAACCCTGCAACAATCATGACTGATAAGGATATTGCTGATAAGGTTTATATTGAGCCCTTAACCGTACCGGTTGTTAAAAGTTTAATAATTAAAGAACAACCAGACAGTATTTTGCCAACCCTGGGTGGTCAAAATGCTTTGAATATTGCGATGGCATTAGCTGATGAAGGTTTTTTAGAAGAACATAATGTTCAAACGATTGGGACTTCAACTAATACGATTAAATTAGCCGAAGATCGCTTAGAGTTTAAAACCCTAATGGAAAATATTAATGAACCATGTGCAGCCTCATTAGTTGTTAATCATGTTGATGATGCTTTAGAGTTTGCTAAAAAGATTGGTTATCCAGTTGTAGTACGTCCTGCTTATACTTTAGGTGGAACGGGAGGCGGAATCGCTTATGATGAAACAGAATTACATGATATCTGTTCAAATGGATTAAGGTTATCACGAGTTAGTCAATGTTTAATTGAAAGGTGTATTGCCGGATGGAAAGAAATTGAGTATGAAGTAATGCGTGATGGTGCTGGAAACTGCATCACTGTATGCAACATGGAAAATTTAGATCCTGTAGGAGTTCATACTGGTGACAGTATTGTTGTAGCGCCAAGCCAAACTTTATCAGATAAAGAATATCAAATGTTAAGAACCTCTGCTTTAAATATTATTACAGCATTAGATATTCAAGGTGGGTGTAATGTTCAATATGCGCTAAATCCCGATAGTTTTGAATACTGTGTAATTGAAGTAAATCCACGAGTTAGTCGTTCTTCAGCTTTAGCTAGTAAAGCTACTGGTTATCCAATTGCAAAACTAGCAGCAAAGATTGCTTTAGGGTACACATTAGATGAAATCATCAATGCAGTAACAGGGAAAACTTATGCTTCATATGAACCAACATTAGATTATGTCGTATGTAAAATTCCTAAATGGCCATTTGATAAATTTGTTGATGCTTCAAGGGAATTAGGGACTCAAATGAAAGCAACTGGAGAAGTTATGAGCATTTGCAATAATTTTGAAGGTGCGCTAATGAAAGCATTACGTTCACTGGAGCAAAATCTTTACTATTTGCATCTAGATGAACTTGATGGAAAAGATGTTGAATTTCTCCAAAAGAAATTAAAAGATGTTGACGATCAAAGAATTTTTGCGGTAGCAGAAGCATTACGCCAAGGAATTAGTGAAAAAGAAATTCATGATATCACAAAAATTGATTTATGGTTTATCGATAAAATCAAACATTTAGTAGAAGTAGAAAAGGAATTACAAAATAAAGAATTAAGTGGAGAGTTATTGAAAAAAGCTAAACGTTTAGAATTCCCAAATCAAGTAATTGCTAAGTTAACAGGTAAAACTAGTGATGAAGTAAAAAATATGTGCCAAGAAAATAAAATTAACGCAGTGTATAAAGTGGTTGATACATGTGCGGCTGAATTTGATGCAACAACTCCATATTATTATTCAGTCTATGGTGGAGTAAATGAAGTAAATCCAGCTGATGATAAGAAAAAAATAATGGTTTTAGGTTCAGGACCAATCAGAATTGGACAAGGAATTGAATTTGATTATTGCTCAGTTCATTGCGTTTGGGCTTTAAAAGAAGCTGGTTATGATACAATTATTGTAAATAATAATCCTGAAACAGTAAGTACTGACTTTGATATTGCAGATCGCTTATATTTTGAACCATTAACACCAGAGGATGTTGAGAATATTGTTAATATCGAACATCCTGATGGAGCAATTGTTCAATTTGGTGGTCAAACTGCAATCAAACTAACAAAGGCATTAATGGAGATGGGGGTTAAAATTTTAGGAACATCAGCTGACGATGTTGATGCAGCTGAAGACCGTGAAAGATTTGATGAGATTTTAGAAAAATGTGAAATTGATCGTCCTCGTGGTTCAACAGTCTTTACAATTGAGGAGGCTTTAGAAGTTGCTAATCGATTAAAATATCCAGTTTTAGTTCGTCCTTCATATGTTTTAGGGGGAGCAGGAATGGAGATCTGTTTAAATGATGGTGATGTAAAGAAATTTATGAAAATCATTAATCGTCAATATCAAGAACACCCAATTTTAATTGATAAATATTTAGCTGGTAAAGAAGTAGAAGTTGATGCTATTTGTGATGAAAATGGAATACTGATTCCGGGAATTATGGAACATGTTGAACGTGCGGGAGTCCATTCAGGTGATAGTATATCAGTTTATCCAACTCAAAAGATCAAACAGCATATTAAAGATACGATTGTTGAATACACAGGTCGTTTAGCTAAAGCTTTAAATGTCATCGGTTTAATTAATATTCAATTTATTGTATATGAAGACCAAGTATATGTAATTGAAGTAAATCCTCGTTCAAGTAGAACAATTCCATATATTTCTAAAGTAACAGATATTCCGGTGGTAGATGTGGCAACTCATGTTATTATGGGAAAAACAATTAAAGAACAGGGATATGAATATGGCTTAGCACCAGAAAAAGAAACAATTGCGATTAAAATGCCGGTTTTCTCTTTTGAAAAAATTAAGGGAGCTGAGATTAGTCTTGGTCCAGAAATGAAATCAACAGGAGAAGTGCTTGGAATTTCAACTGATTATGATGAGGCAATTTATAAAGCATTTATTGGTTCAGGAATCAATTTACCAAAGAAAAAGAATATTATTTGTACGATTAAAGATTCTGCAAAAGATGAATTTTTACCAATTGCAAAACAATATTATATGTTTGGTTATGATTTATATGCAACCGAAGGAACTTATAATTTCTTAAAAGAAAATGATGTACCAGTTAGTTTAGTGAATCGCATTAGTGCTAAAAGTAACACATTGTTTGATTTAATGTTAACAGATACTGTTGATTTAATCATTGATATTCCCACTCGCAATGATAACTTAAAAGATGGTTTCTTAATTAGAAGATTTGCTGTAGAAGCAGGAATTCCAATCTTTACTTCATTAGATACTGCTCAAGCATTGATTACTAGTTTAGAAAAACGTCATAAAGGGGATACTTCTTTAGTAGATATTACTAAACTAAAATAGTTTAAAACAGACTTAGTGAGATTGCATCATTAAGTCTGTTTTTTGTAAAATATAAACTTTGATAAGTAGTTTCTTGATAAAATTATGGCCAATAACATTATTATTTTGAGTTGTTAATGAAGATAATTAACTTTATGTTTTTTTATATTGAAGTATAATTATTGAAAGAGGTAGATAATATGTATACATATGAAATGCTATATCGGTTGTGTAGCTAAGAATCTAGTGATAGTGTGATTGCACACTATTTATTAATGCATTTAAATTCATTGGAACAGTTGACGATTAAGAAAGTTATTGATGATGTAGGGATCTCTAAGGCTTCTTTACATCGTTTTTTTAGTAAGGATGGCTATGAGAGTTTTAAAGATTTAATTACTATATTAGATGAAGAAGTAAAACAGAAAAAAATGTTTAATATTGATTATCAACAGTATCGTTCCAATATGGCTTGGAGTGCTCTAGAAACTGAGTTTGAAGATCACCAAATTAGAATTCTAATAAAGACAATAAAAAAGCTAAACGAGTTGTTTTTTATGGTAATTCATGGGAGATATCATGTTTTAAAAGACTTAGTTTTTATTTATTTAATCATGGGATCGATATTTAAATTTTTATAATCTTAGAGTTTCTTATAATAAGATTATATCTAGTTAAAAGTAATGAAATTAGATTATTTTCTTGATATGGGTTACAATTACATATGGAAGTGATAAAATGAATATGAAAAGATATGAATTTGATGCTGTAATTAAAAAAGTACCGAATATAGATGGTGCTTATGTTGATTTTCCATACGATGTAAAAAAGGAATTTAATAAAGGACGTGTAAAAGTCATTGCTACATTTGATGGAATCGAATATTTAGGAAGTTTAGTAAAAATGAAAACCCCTAATCATATTATTGGGTTGAGAAAAGATATTCGAAAAATAATTAATAAACAACCAGGAGATATTGTTCACGTAACGATTCAAGAACGTGAATAATAGTAAATAAAACAAGGGGTGAAAAAGATGCTAAAAGTAGAGTCTAAATACACAAAGAAGTACCTATTCGCCATCTTGTTTTTTATTATAATGTCAATTATATGTGTAACTATTTTTTTAACTAATATCAATAGTGGGATTAATGAAAAAGTTCAAGAAATTTTACTTAACGAAGTAATTTCTCATCGCAAAAGTTTGGAAGCGACGATCTCTATACAATATCAAGAATTAGAAGGGATATCTGGGTATATCACTAGCTTAAACACACGTGATATGTCACAATTGATAAATTTTACTAAAGCATTTGTTTCTAAAAATGGATTTGATCGAATTGTTGTGGCGTTTGAAGATGGAATTGGATATCTAAGTGATGGTAGTAGTTATGATATAAGTACTAGAGGATATTATCAAGATACGATGAATGGAGGAGCTAGAAATAGTGAACCAGTAGATTCAGTTATTGATGGTGAGCGTAGGATGGCTTTATCTGTTCCAATTTATAGTCAACATGGTCAAATAATCGGTATGGTAATGGGATCTTATGATGTACGGGCAATTAGTGAAATTGAGTTTTCTAATTTATATAATAACAAGGGTTATACTTATTTAATTGATTATTCTGGTAATTTTTTGATTAATGATCAGAAGCTTCATAATTATCAAGGAAATTTTTATGACTATTGTCAGGAAAGTAATATTTTAAGTAATCAGCAGCTGCAGCAGATAAAAACAGACATTAGTAATTATGTTTCAGGATGTGTTTTGACTAAAGGAGGTAAAGAAACACGTTATTTAGTATATGTTCCTTTAGAGTCAAGTGAGTGGGTAATTTGTTATTCTGTATTAGTCTCTGATGCATTTCAAGATTATCAGTTTATTATGAAATATGAGACATATTTGCTGGGAGCTGTTGCAATGGTTCTAACAGTTACGGTTCTTTATATTTTTATTGTAAATAAAAAAGAGCGTCGTGTTTTGTTAAAAAGAGCTGATTATGATAGTTTGACAGGTTTATATAATCGTCGGAAATTAACAGAGGAAATTAAGAGGTATTTAAAAGCTCAAAGTGAATTTGGATTAGCGATTTTAGATATTGATGATTTTAAGAAAATCAATGATACATATGGTCATCCTATTGGTGATATTATTTTGAAAGAAATTGGACAAATTTTAAGAGATAATCTTGGTGAATATTTGGTCGGACGTTTAGGCGGTGACGAGTTTGTTATCTTAATTGAAAATGTTCAAATTATTAATATTGTTATTCAAAAACTTGAACTGACTTGTAACCAAATTGCTAAAATAAAAATAGAAGAACATCCAGATATTGTTGTCACATGTAGTTGTGGGTTAGCAGTTGCACCAAAGGATGGAGAAACCGTAGCGGAACTATATAAGGCTGCAGACAGTGCCTTATATATTGCTAAATCATTAGGAAAAAATAAATTGGCAAAATTTTAAGGAGAAGAAGATGAGATATACAGGATTTGTAATATCAGTAAAAGACATTAATGCATCAAAAAAATTTTATGAAGAACTATTTGATTTAGAAGTTTATCAGGATTATGGAATAAATATTACGTTTGATTGTGGGTTATCATTGCAGCAAGATTTTGACTGGCTTATTAATATAGAGAAAGAGAAGATTATTGAAAAAGCAAATAATCATGAAATTTGTTTTGAAGAAGAAAATTTTGATGCATTTTTAAAAAGATTATCTGTGTACCCACAAATAGAGTATCTTGATGATGTTATAGAGCATAGCTGGGGTCAACGAGTAGTCCGTTTTTATGACTTGGATAAACATATTATTGAAGTAGGTGAGTCGATGAAGATGGTAATTAACCGTTTTATTGATCGTGGGATGACAACGGAGCAGATTTCAAAAAAAATGGATGTGTCAGTTGCTGATCTTAAAAAACTGCTTAATGATTAAAAAGAATATTAAAGTAATAAAAGACCGTCAATGATCTTATTTTAAATCTAATAAGTTCATTAAACGGTCATTTTTTTCTAATGATTTAAAGACAAGTGCTCCGATAATTAAAACAATTAATTCTCCAACAGCAACATAGATTGCGTTTATTACATATGGAATATTGAAAGCATACCATAATTCAGCCCCAATAATCATTCCTGTTATAATTGCTCCTGCTCCAGCAGCTAAATAGCGATTTTTAATCAAGTACATAGCAATACATACTATAATCGTACTTAAAGTTCCAAAGACAATATCTAACATTCCCATTGGTGAAAATAGATTAGCAATAATGCAACCAATCGTTAAGCCAGGAATATAGCGTCGATTATAAAATGCTAAAAAAACAATTATTTCTGATAGCCTAAATTGGATTTCTGAATATGCGATGGGTGAGATTGCTAAAGTGAGTACAGCATAAACCCCCGCAATCATCGCATTGATTACAACCAGTTTTACTGAAATACCTTTGTTCATATATTATATCCTTTCATAGTATTATTTTCACTTAAATGTCACCTCATTGAAAACATGGATATTATATACTATTTTAAGTAAAAAGACTAGTCTTTCTGTATAGGAATATGAGAATTAAAATATTTTATATAAATAAAACAATATTTAAAATTAAATACTTGCTCTTTTTATCAAAAAGATTAATCCTAATTAATAAAATATGTGATACGATAATAATGATGTATAATTACGAAAGGAAGGTTAACATGTCACATCGTATAGTGGTGCGCAAACACGAAAAAATTGATTATCAGCGCAGTACTTTCTTTACACTTGCCCATACACATTATGATAAAGATTATTATATGGAAAATCATTGGCATAATAGTATTGAAATCACTTATGTAGTAAAGGGCTTAAAGGTTCAACAGATGGAGAATAAAGAAGTTATTGCACCAGCAGGAACTTTGTTATTAGTGAATTCGGGAGTAATTCATGATGTTGATGTAAAGAAGGGATTAGAGGGGATTGTCTTATTGATTGACCGTAATTATATTGACCATGTTTGTCCACAATGTATTGAACGTGGCTTTAGCTTGGAAAAAGAACCATTAGCTAAAAAGAAAATTGTGGATTATTTATTCAAATTAGTAGAAGCCTATGAAAATAATAATAAAGTTAAAGCTAATATTATTGTTTTAGAAATTATTAGTGTTTTGGCTGAACAGTTAATGTTAGAGGGGCATTATATTAAAGAAAAGCATGATGATGAAAGTTATGAATTAGTTATTTCGATTACTGAATATATTGATTATCATTATGCTCAAAAAATTAGTTTAGATGATTTAGCAAGAATGACATGCTATAACAAGACTTATTTATCAAATATTTTTAAGAAAAAGACAGGTATTACTATTTTTGAGTATTTACGTAATGTCAGAATGCAGCATTGTTTATATGAACTAAAACATTCTGATGATACGATTGTAAGTATTGCTTTAAATAACGGATTTGCAAATATTCAAATATTTAATCGTGTATTTAAAGAAGTTTATCAAATGACACCAAAGCAGTATCGTGAAAAGAATAAGAAGTAAAGATTAATGAAGATTAAAACAAATAAACAACAATAATAATAAAATCCGCCATGCTAAGATAAGTGTCAAAGAGGAGGATGTTATGAAAAAGATTAAAAAGTTTTTATCATCGCTAATTGCAATAATGATAGTTGCAACAATGGTTACTTCTAATCTAAGTGCATTAGAGGTAAATAGCTCGTTTGTTCAAAATACGAACACAAGTAATACATATGGTTATGTAAATTATGAAACAGATCAATTTGAAACTTATAGTAAGGTTTCAGGAAGTGCTGGGAATTATACAAGCATTGCTTCAAAAGTTTATAAACCATTATCTGGAGATACTCTAATCGTTGTTTTTCATGGTAATGGAGAAGGTGGTGTTGATGGGGTTAGTAATAACTACTCACAGATAGCTGCTAATCGTTTAGCTGTAACTTATACAACTGATGAACTACAAAGTGCTTTTAAGGGAGCTTATGTATTAGCTTTTCAAGCACCAGATTATTGGTATAATGATTATACGCAACAAGCAAAAACTATTATTGATCAAGCTATAGCAGAATTTGGAATTAAAGAAGTATTTGTTTCTGGATTATCAGCAGGCGGTTTAATGACACAACGGATGTTAGCAAAATATGGTGATTTCTTTGCAGGCGCATTAATGTCATGTGCTGCTATTGCCAAAAATGACCAATATGTTGAAGGTCTAGGTGGAAATTACACTGATTCTACTGAATATTTAGATGCTGGTGATGCTTATACAAGTGGTGATACCTTTAAGAAACCAGTTGATTTCAATCAATATTTAGCTAATTATGACGAATGGCTAGAAAATATTGCCGTAAGCAATGTTCCGATTTTCATGGTACATTGTTATTATGATACAACAATCTATTATGGATGGACTCAATATGCTTATAATATGATTAAATCCTATCGTGATGACAGGGGGCTTGATGGAGATATCTACTGTGGTTTATTTGAGGATGTCAGTTATCCTGATGAAACATATAGCAGCGCTCACTGGTCGTGGATCAAAATGTTGAATGGTGATGTTTATGCTTCAACTAATGCGAGTTTAGATACGATTACATGGTTTAAATCTTTATCAACTTCAACTAATGATTATCAATTAAAAACAGTTACTAATCCTGTAGCTGGAGAAGCAGTAGGTGACAATATTTATGCTTATAACTTAATTGCTACAGTAACTAATAGTGGTGAAAAAATAACGGCTCTTGAAATTGATATGAACGGTAAGAAAGTTGATGCTTCTAAATTAACAACTGAGATGTTTAAAATAACCGGATACAATAGTGATGCTAGTGGTTTGGTTAAAGGTGATGTTCAGTCTTATGGAATTTTTGGAAGCGAAGATGAGCCTGTAGATATTGAGGTGGCTAGAGTATCAGTAAATGAAAAGGGTAATATCATATTAGATTTAGCAACACAGAATGGAGTATTAAATTATACTTCTTTGGCTCGTAATCTTGCGACTAAGATTAGATATAAACTAGCATCAGTAGCTCTACCAATGATTGTTGAGGATAATTCAACAACAAATCCTGATGATAAACAAACAGCTGTTAAAACAGGCGATGATTTAAATGTTTTAGGTGCTGGAAGCTTAATGATTATTTCATTGATGATGGTAGCTGTATCTAAACGAAAATTTGATTAAGAAAAAAGTTCTACATTTTTGTAGAACTTTTTATAACTATTTAAATAAACCTAAGTTAATACAAGCGTTATAAATACCATCATCATCAATACTGTCAGTGACAAAAGTTGCAATGTTTTTAAGATATGCGTCACCTTGTCCCATGCAAATAGAGATAGCAGCATGATTAAACATCTCAACATCATTTAAAGAATCGCCAAAACAAATATATTTATCAAGATTATATTGTTTTAAGATAACTTGAATACCAGTTGCTTTAGTTGCATCAGCATGAGTTATATCACAATATGTAGAGACTCCGGGTAAGATATGTAAACCTTCTAATTGTTTAAATGGCGCATAATCATATCCATTTGGTCCATAGGCAATCATCGCTTCAACTTTTTGGTTTTGATAAATACCTACCGGAGGGATGATAGAGTTAAAAAATTTGCGTGCAGTGTAAACATTTTCATCGGGCTCTTGGGTAATGATTCGATGCTCCATTTTTAAAGCGAGTGGAATATTATTATCTTTAGCAATTTTTATACAACGATGGACTATTTCCGGGGAAATAACCAATTCTTCGACGATTTGAAAATTTTTATTAAGCACAGTTTGACCATTATTACAAACAAAGCCGTCCCAATTAGCAATATCAACAACCCCGGTACGTTTTAATGAATTAACAGCACGACCAGTTGCAATTCCAATTTTATAACCATTCTCTTGTAATTTTTGTAATGCTTTTTTAGTTGATGGAGTAACCTGGTAGTCATGGTTATCCATTAATGTTCCATCAACATCAAAGAAAATCATTGGTTTCATAAGCTCCCCCTTTTCATGCGTATATTTTAGCAAGCATACCTATGAATGTAAACAAAAAAGGAATATGACTAAACATATTCCTTAATTAAATTATTTTCCGCTTGGTAAAAATGGAATTAATCCCGCTGCTACGGCACTGATTGGCATTGATTGAAGAACTACTTTTCCTGGTCCTGTGACAACCGTATTAAAAAAACCTTCACCACCTAACAGTTTATTTTTAACTCCTTTAACGCTTTGAATTTCCATCTTGCATGTAGCATCCATCATAGCTAGATATCCTGTATCAATAACCATTTGTTGACCAGGTAATAAATCGTAAGAAATAGCTGAACCGTCAATTTCTAAAAAGACAGTACCTGTACCGCTGATCTTATTCATAATGAATCCTTCACCACCAAAAATTCCTGTTGCCATTTTTTTATTGAAAAAAACTGACATGTCAATTCCTGAAGTTCCTGCTAGGAATGATGACTTTTGTACAATAATTTCATGATTTGGATTAATTTCAACAGCTTCGATTGACCCTGGAAAAGAAGATGCAAAAGCAATCATGCCGTCTTCTTTAGCATGATAACGATTTTGGAACATTGTTTCTCCACTAAACATTCGACCAAATGCTTTACCAAAACCACCACTTGTTGTTTCCATTTCCATAACGGGATCCATCCAACTCATGGCACCGCTATCAGTAATCATTGATTCTCCTTTTTCTAAGTGACAAATCACTACAGGGAGATTGTCCCCTTTAATCTCGTATTTCATTTTATTTCTCCTTATTTATTGCGATACAAACTGGTGCAGGAATAGCTAAAGTTGAAGCTGTTCTAACTAGTTGTTCGCTTTTTTCATCAAATGTTAATAACTCTAATTCATCATCGTCTTGCGCACCAACAATTAAATATTTATCATCAATAATATTAAAATCACGAGGATTTTTACCAGTATGAACCATATATAGTAATGAAACTTTACCAGTTTCTTGGTTGACTCGATATAGAACGATGCTATCATGACCACGGTTTGAAATGAATAAATGATTTCCTGTCGCACTTAGACGAATAGCGCTAGCGCTAGAAAAACCGTGAAAATGACGAGGCGTTGTATGAATAACTTGAATTAGATTTAAATATTTATCATTATATTTATAAACCATTAAATTATTAGAAATCTCATTTACTAGATAAGCAAAACGACCATCTTTAGAGAAAATCATGTGACGTGGTCCAGAGCCTGGTACCACATTTAAAGTATGTTCAACATCTTCTTCTAATTTTCCATCCTGATAAGTATACATGATTACTTTATCAGCTCCTAAATCAACAGCATAAACAAATTCCTTATCAGGGGTTATTCCAACATAATGGCAGTGTGGTCCAGTTTGTCGTTTTAGTAGATCGGGACCAAGTCCAGTATGGTGGATAGCACAGATTTTTTCTTTAATAAAATTATTTTCTAATAAATATGATGCTGTGGAACCAACATGATAGTTAGCTGCAAAAAGATATCGTGAATTATCGCTAACACATAAATGGGTATAAGAACGTCCATTAGAATTATAATTATTGTTGGGAATAAGTTCTTCTTTGTGAATTGAAAAACTTCCAATTCCACCTCCATTATTAAGTCGACTAGCATTTTTGTAAGCTACGTATAAAATATTATTTTTAGTGATCATGTAAGATGGATAATCATGGGTTACTATATGTTGTACCAGAGATAATTTTTGATTTTCTTCATTAAGATCAATAATGTAAATTCCTTTATTGTCACTTTTACCATAACTAGATACATAGAATGTTTTCATGTTAAAACCTCCTTGTTTTTATTTTATCATAAATTATTAATGAAAGGGTTTTATTATACCATTTTTGCAATAAATTTTTATTCTTAATAAATGTTTTATTAACTACTAACCTTTGAATTTGATTATAAATGGTTGATTATAAAAATAAAAGATATTTAGTAATTTATTTGTGTAGACAATATATATTGTTTGGACTATTATAGTAAATAATTAATGTATTTGTTTATAATTAAAAGTGAAAGTGAGATGGTATAAGTGAAATCATATCAGAAGATAGAAACTGCTGCTAAGGAACTTGTTAAAACAAAAAATTTGAGAATATTACTGTTAAAATGATCTGTCAAATGGCAAATGTTTCGAGAAAAACTTTTTATGCATTATATCATGATAAATATGAAGTGATTGAACGCATTGTTGTTGATAATGTGATTAGTGATTTAAAAGGAATGCTAGAATTGTTAGGAAAGGTGGAATTAAATCAACCGATTATATTAGAAAAGATGTATCAACATTTTTATGACGAAAAAGAGTTTTATGTAAAGGCTATAAATATTGAGGGGAATAATTCTTTAGAACATTGTCTTTTATATTGTTTTGAGGAAATTAACTTAGAGATATTAAAAGATGTAGAAATAAGTTTAGTCGAAAAGGAGTATGCAGCTTACTTTTTTGCTGCTTCACAAGTTATGTTAATAAAGAAATGGTTGATTAATGATTTAGAACTTACACCACGAGAGATGGTGTTAAGTTCTCATAAATGGGCAGTTAAAGCTATGGTTAATAATTATTTTTAAAGAAGGTGACAAATATTAATGATTGTTACTTTTTTAGTTACGCTTAGTCTTACCTGAATTTAGCGATAGAATCTTATTGTTAAGATCACTGAAAACTTAGCTATGGCCGTGACTGGTTTAGAAGAAATTATTGAAGTACCTGATTAAGAAATACCTAACAATAATGGCAAACAAGATATCCAAAATTATTGGGATCTACAAGTGATGGGATTAAGATGGTACCTATATAGATTATGGCAATTAATGTAATTGGGGTGATAGTGGTGAAAAAGAGGAAGAAAAGCTAAATGTTGGAAGTCACTTTGAATAATGGTTTTTAAAGAAAAAAATAATGATTGTAATAGTTCTTCACCTTTACCTCAAACATAAAATGTTATATAATGAGTAAAATAAATTGGAGGAAAGAAATATGGATGAGAACTTATTATTAACATTACTTCATAATAATGCACGTATGGACGTTACGGATCTTGCGATGGCATTAAACGAAACAGAAGATAATGTTGTTGATACCATCAGCCAATTAGAAAAGGATAAAGTTATCTGCGGATATCATACGATTATTAATTGGGATCGTACAAACGTTGATAATGTAATGGCATTAATTCAAATTAATGCAACTCCTGAACGTGAGTATGGTTATGATCGTATTGCTAAAAAGATCTATGCATTCCCAGAAGTAGATACAATGTATTTGCTAAGCGGAAGCTTTGAATTCGTTGCGATTGTTAAAGGACACACAATGCAAGAAGCCGCCCGTTTCGTTGCCTCTAAATTGGCACCATTAGAAGGGGTAACTGGTACTGCAACAATGTTTGTATTAAAGCAATATAAAAATAATGGATTAAGTTTTGATGATGATGACAAAGAAGCTGCAGAAAGATTATTGGTAACTCCATAATGGATTTCAATAAGGTATTAAATGATACAGTAAGAGAAATACCACCTAGTGGTATTCGAAAATTCTTTGATTTAGCTAATCAAATGGAGGGAGTTATATCTTTAGGGGTTGGGGAACCCGATTTTGATACTCCATGGAAAATTAGAGAGGCTGCAATTTATTCAATTGAACAAGGTAAAACCTTTTATACAGCTAATCAAGGTTTAGTAGAACTGAGAAAAGAAATTTGTCGTTATCAAAAAAGAAGATTTGGTTTGGATTATTGTTATGATAAGGAATGTATCGTTACAGTTGGGGGCTCAGAGGCGATTGATCTTGCTTTTCGTGCAATTATCAATCCTGGAGATGAAGTGATTTTATTACAGCCGAGTTATGTCGCATATACTCCAGGAGTTGCTTTAGCAGGTGGAAAGGTAGTAAATATTGAGCTTAAAGAAGACAATGAGTTTAAATTAACACCTGAATTATTAGAAGCTGCTATTACACCTAAAACAAAAGCAATCTTATTAAACTATCCAAGTAATCCAACAGGTGGATTTATGACTCGTGAGGATTATGAAAAGATTGTTTCAATTATAAAAAAGCATGAGATTATTGTAATAACTGATGAAATATATGCCGAATTATCATATGAACAAAAATTTTGTTCAATTGCTGCATTTGATGAAATCAAGGATCAGGTAATTTTAGTCAGCGGATATTCTAAAGCTTATGCAATGACAGGCTGGCGTTTAGGATATGTATTAGCTAATGAAGTTTTGACTAAAGCAATGAATAAAATTCATCAATATGTAATCATGTCAGCACCGACAGGTGCTCAATATGGAGCAATTGAAGCAATGCGTCATTGTGATAATGAAATTGAAGAAATGCGAAAAGCATACATGCTTCGTCGTAATTACATTGTTAAAGCATTTAATGATTTAGGATTACATACATTTACTCCTCAAGGAGCATTTTATGTATTCCCGTGTATTAAATCAACAGGAATGACTTCTGATCAATTTTGTGAAGAATTATTAAAGGATCAATTAGTTGCTTGTGTCCCTGGTACTGCCTTTGGGGAAGCTGGTGAAGGATTTATTAGGGTATCGTATGCTTACTCAATCGAACAAATCAAGGAAGCTACATCAAGAATAAAAAAATTCCTAGATAAATTGAAAAAATAACGTTAATAGCGTTATTTTTTTGTATTTTCATGTGATACAATAGTGATATATAAGTTATTGGAGGGATAGCATGAAAAATGAGCAGTTACGGAATTTTATTAAAGTTGTTGATTGTGGCAGTATCAATAAAGCTGCTGAACAACTTTATGTTTCACAGCCAAGTTTAAGTCGTTCAATTCATTCATTAGAAGAGGAAATGGGGAAAGAATTAGTTATTCGCAGTAATCGGGGAGTTACACTTACGCCAACAGGGAGATTGCTATATTATTACGGGAGCTCAATTTTAGAACAGTTTCAAGTTTTAGAGAAATTAAAGAATTTAAGTGAGGAATCGATTTATAGTAAATTAGCAGTATCAGTCGATTCTATTTTTTTAAGGGATGACCTGATTTTACAATTCTATAATCACATTAAGTCTGCAGATACCGAAATAAAAATGATTGAGACTACGGCAGAAGAAGTTCTAAATAACGTTAGTGATATGACATCTGAAATAGGAATAGTAATTCTAAATAATTATCAGTTGGCAATCTTTAGAAAAATGACAGAATTGAAAGATGTAGAAATGATTGTACTTGGAACAGGACCATTATATGTTCATATAAACGAACAAAATCCGTTAGCTAAGGGCGAAATTATAGATGCTAAAGAATTGGTTAGCAGTACATATATCCATTTGCCTCATGATTTCTTTTCTAATTTAAATTTATCACTAACGATTGACGGCAGTATTCAAATCAGCAGTTTTCATAAAACTATTACGATGAGTAATTATCATGCTATTATCAATATGCTTAATCATACTGATGCTTTTATGTTGGGGCATAAATGGCAAATAGAAGAACTGAAACATTCAAGAATAAAAAGTATGCAGTTTCAAAATTGTAATATAAATAAATCATTCATTATTATTAAGCGTAAAAGAGAAATTTTATCAGATGCTGCTAAAATATTTTTAGAAATTATTAACGATAATTATGCGGATATGTAGATATACACAAAAAGTATAACTAGACCTACCAAGATAAGTATTAACTGCTTTTTGAATTTAGTATTAGAATATAGGTATAGAAACAGGAATGACAAATTCCGACACATATAATATAAAAAATACTAAAGGAGAAAATTATTATGAAAAAGAGTACATTATTAACAATGGCATCAGTTGGTGCCGTAGCTTTAACTTCTGCAATGACCTTTGCGGCATGGGATAATTTATCTGATACTACTACAAGCAATGAAGTGACATTTAAACAAATTAATGTGGAAAAGGCAGCTGATATTGTTCTTACCGAGCCAGTTGCTAGTGATTTAACTAGTTCTTACGTACCTAGTTCAAGTGGGGAAGTAACATTTAATATAACAGGTATAGATGCAGCTGATTTAAGTGGTAAGGAACTAAAATTAGAACCAGTAGTTAAAGCTAATGATACAGCAATTTCAACTGGCTATACTTTAGAAATTTATGATGGAACAGAGGAATCGGCAGAAAAAGTCGCCGGTAATGTTGATAAAAGTCTTACTGGAACTAATACTTACAAAGTAGTAGTTACTGCAACAGATGATAAAGCTGGAACTGATGCGTTAGCAAATAAAAAAGTAACTGTTGAACTAAAAGCAACATTACAAAAGACTACTGTTTAATGCTATCAATAATGGCATTTTTGTCCAAGTATATAATATAGGATGTGAAAGTCATGAAAGAAAAGGTGAGAAAATTTAGCAAGCTGGCATATTGGCTGATATTGGGAATGATATTGATGTATATTGTTGGGATGCAATTTTATGCTCAAGAGATAACTGATTTTATTGGATATCGCTTTTATGCAGTCATGACGGATAGCATGGAACCTAGAATTCCAACGTATTCAATGGTACTTACTAAAACAATTGATGAAAATGAATCTATTGCCCCTGGAGAAATAATTACATTTAAAGTTCAGCGGGGAGAGCAAGAAATAGTGTTGACACATCATTTTAATAAAACACAAGAAGAAAATGGACAATTATATTATCGAACAAATGCCGAGGGTCGAGATGAATTAGATCTATATTATACAAAACGTAGTGATATCATTGGTAAATATGTTTGGCATATACCATTATTAGGAAAGTTTATTATGTTTATTCAAAGCAAATTCAGTTGGATTCTATATTGTGAATTTTTACTGATTTGGCTAATCAATAAAACAATAAAAGCTCACTGGGAAGAAAAGGGAGAGCTTGATGATGAGGTTAAAATACCGCGAAAATTGGATAACGCTTAGTTATCCTTTTTTGTTTTATTTTAGTTAAGGGAATGTTAAGAATTAGTAAAGTGTATATGCTTGCTCAACAAAGTGTAATATAATGATGAGAAATCCGGAGGTGGAATAGATGGAAAAGGAATTACCTATGTATTATAAAGTGGGTTTAAATGATAGTGAAGTCCAGGAAAGAATTGCTAAGGGGCAAGTTAACGGAGTTAGTAAGCCTGTCAGTAAAAGTTATGGGCAGATTATAAAAGATAATGTTTGCACATTATTTAATCTTTTGAATTTTTTAATATTTGTAGCTTTAGTATTTGTTCAGGCTTGGTCAAATTTAGTTTTTATGGCAATTATTGTTACCAACTCAGTTATTGGAATTTGGCAAGAAGTAAAGGCAAAAAAACTAGTAGATCAATTATCAATTTTAACTAAGCCAACAATTATGGTTGTTCGTAACAGCAGACATGTAATTGTCGATATTAATGAAGTTGTTCTAGATGATGTTTTAGTTCTTGAAAGTGGAAATCAAGTATGTAATGATGCAACTGTGATTCATGGAATGATTGAGGCCAATGAGTCACTATTAACTGGGGAATCAGATCCGATTCATAAAAATATAGGTGGGCACCTGCTGTCAGGTAGTAGTGTAGTTTCTGGAAAATGTTATGCAAGGGTTAAAAATGTTGGTGATAGTAATTATGCAACAACTATTGTTAAAGAGGCACAAAAAGTTAAAGAGAAGAATTCTGAATTAATGGATTCAATGAATAAAGTTACAAAAGTTACTACTTTTATGATAATCCCATTGGGAATTATTTTGTTTGTTGAAGCAATGTATTTACGACAAGATACGTTATTTAATGCAGTTGTCTCTTCGGCAGCAGGATTATTAGGAATGTTGCCTAAAGGGTTAGTCTTGTTAACTAGTGTGTCGTTAGCAAATGGAGTGACTCGTTTAGCAAGACGTAAAGTGTTGATTCAAGATTTATATTCATTAGAGACATTATCGCATGTTGATGTTTTGTGTTTAGATAAAACAGGAACAATCACTGATGGAAAAATGAAGGTCGAAAAAACATATACGTTAGAAACAACTCAGAATTTTAAACTCGATGAAGTAATGGGCTCATATATGCGTGCCAGTGATGATAATAATGCAACTTTTCAAGCGATGAATAGCTATTTTGGAGAAAATAATCTTTATGAATATGTTAAAAAGATCCCATTTTCTTCATTACGTAAGTGGAGTGCGATTGAATTTAAAGGTATAGGAACCATCGTCGTAGGAGCAGCAGAAAAAATTATTTCTGGTGAACTGCCTGAAGATATTCATGAATTAATGTTGCAAGGAATGCGTGCGATTGCCATTGGTTATACTGAAAAGACTGTTGATGATAAAGAAGAGTTGCCACGATTACAACCACTAATGGCGATTATTTTATCAGATACAATTAGAAATAATACTAAAGAAACATTAGAATATTTTCATCAAGAAGGAATAGATGCGAAAATTATTTCTGGTGATAATGTAAATACAGTTATGGCAATTGCTAAAAAAGCAGGGGTATTAAATTATGAACGTTGCATTGATATGTCAACGATAAATGATGATGAAATTCAAGAGGTAGTTCGTAATTACACTATTTTTGGTCGGGTAACTCCTAGTCAAAAGAAAATGATTGTCGAAGCTTTAAAAAATGATGGTCATCATGTAGCTATGACAGGTGATGGAGTTAATGACCTGTTAGCGTTAAAAGAAGCTGATTGTTCAATTGCAATTGCTGATGGAAGTGATGCTTCAAAACAAATCTCACAAGTAGTTTTATTAAATTCAGATTTTACATGTTTACCAGATGTTCTTCTCGAAGGACGTAAAGTTGTTAATAATGTTACGCGTGTAGCGGGTGTATTCTTTATCAAAACAATTTATACGATTTTATTATCGTTGTTTTGTGTAATCAGTAATACTGCCTTCCCATTTATTCCGTTACAAATTACATTAATTGATTTATTGATTGAAGCAATGCCATCGTTTATGACGATTTTTGAAGCTGATACTCGTAAAATTACTGGACGTTTTTTGCCTAAAGTATTTAGTAAAGCAGCTGGTAATGCACTAAGTATTGTGATTTTATTCATTGCTATCATGATTTTTGGACCAATGTGGAAAATAAATGATTTAGAACTAGTAACATTAATGTATTTAGTTTTAGGAACTATTTCTATGGCAGCGGTAATACGCTCTTGTTATCCTTTTACAATGTTAAGAATTATTATCTGTACGATGATGGCTGGAGGTTTTTATGGTGCAGTATTATTATTTAGTGGTTTATTACATTTAGCACCGATAACATTAAATTTAGTTTTTATTGGTTTAATTTTATCTATTTTTGGACTATTTATTGAAAGAATTATTCATTTTGTTATTAAGAAAAGACTCGCATAATTGTTAAGGGATTGAAGACTTTTTGCTAATTTAAATAAATATATTTTATTGATAGCTAAGGAAGAACATTTTATCTGAAATGGATTTCCTTAGTTTTTCTTACGACAAATTTTAACAAAATAATTAAAAACCAAAATAACGGTTTTTAATTAGCTTATTTTTGGTATAAAAATTTTTTAAATTACTATAATAGAAGTAGTTAAAGGAGTGATATCATGAAAAAGCAAAGTTATCAAAAAGTTATAGATAAGGATATTATTGAAGTTAAACAGTATTTATTGGATATAAGTGAAGGATATTGGATGCAGGATATCCATGATCTTATTAATATAAGTATGGATGTTAAAATTATTCGCAAAAAATTAATGAGACGTAAGGATTTAGAATTAGCAGTATTTAGTAAGATAAAAAAACTAATTGATCAGGCTCAGGGTTTAAATGAGATGGAAAATCATTTGATCATGATGAATCTTTTATTGGATAAACATTATAGTCCGATGTTGACATATAAATATAAGTTATTAAATTATATTATTGAAAATGGTGGATTTTCAATTGAAACGTATTGTTTATTAAGACATCTAATTAAGTTTACTAATAATAATCTTAATGATTTTATCATGGCTTTGGCTACACGTTTAAACTTTAGTAATGAACGTTATCACTATCTTGCAAGTCATATCTTATTATTAGAAAAGCAATATAAAAAAGTATATAATCATCTTGAATACATTACAATTGATGAAAGACTGGGACGTTATTTACCGGCGTTGTATAACTTTAGTCCCCGATTATACAACAAATATGCTAGAATGATGTATATACCATTAAATTTAGCGATAATGTAGGAGTAAGGAAATTATGGGTGAAAAACTGTATTATGTTTTTAAAATCATTAAGGAAGCTAGGGAGCCGATTAGTGCTAAAGATATTTTAAAGCGTTTGGAAAATTATGAGATTTTTCTAGATATTAAAACGGTATATAGTTTAATAAAAAAACTTAATGATTTTTATTATTGTTTGAGTAATAAGCAGTTAATAAAAACAATTAGAAGAAGGGGTTATATTATTGATGAGGATTTTTTTGAAGATGGACAGCTGCAGCTATTAATTGACAGTGTTTTATTTAATCCCAATCTTGATAAAAAATCAGCGAATGATTTAGTTAATAAATTAGCTTTGATTAGTTCAGTTATTCAAATGGAACGTTTAAATACGGAACATCAAAATGATAATGAATTAACATATGATCTATTATTAAATTTAACTACGGTAATCAAAGCAATTAATAACCACAAAAATATTGCTTTTAAATATATTAGTTATGATATCAAAGATAATGCTCTTCAAGAGGTATACCATACTAATGGTAATCTTAATCCTGAAACATATGTTATTTCCCCATATAAATTGATTCTTAGAAATTCTAATTATTATTTGATTGGTTATTTTGATAAAAGAAAAGATAGTTTAAGTGTTTATCGAATTGATCGAATGCGTATCGTGAGAAATCATAGCAGTAGTTATGAAGATATTCAAGATCGTTTCGATATGGAAAAAGAATTTGAAAATAATGTTAATATGTATGTTAGTAATGAACGAATCGATTTAAAGATTGCTTTTGAATCTAGTGTACTAAGAGAAGTTGTTAATCAGTTTGGACAAGATATTAATGTAAATAAATGCTTTGATGGTCGAATTGAAGCATTTATTAAAGATGTGGCTTTATCAGATGGTTTAATTGGCTGGATAATGATGCTTCAAGATAAGGTTGAAGTTGTTTTTCCTTTAAGTCTAAAAGAGATTGTAAAGACACGAATAAGGGCTATGTTAAGGATATATGAATAGAGAACTTGAGGGTTCTCTTTTTTCTTTACGTAAACTTAACATAATAAATACAATTTATTGATATATCGTAAATTGCAATTTGATTATTATATAGGTGTCTTAAGAAAAGATAAAGAAAGGGATTATTAAATATGAAAAAAGTATTCGGAGTTTTATTAACATTAGTATTATGCTTAGGGCTTACTGGATGTGGGGGATCTGGTGATGATTCTTCTGCAAGTGGAAACGATGTAAGCGGAAATGTTAGCCTTAACGGGTCTACATCTATGGAAAAATTCGTAAATGCTTTAAAAGAAGCGATTACTGAAGAATATCCAAACTTAACATTAGAACCACAATTTACTGGTTCAGGTGCAGGGATTGAAGCTGTTACAAATGGAACTGCTGATATCGGAGATTCTTCAAGAGCTTTAAAAGATGAAGAAAAAGCAAAAGGAATTGAAGAAAATATTGTTGCTATTGATGGTATTGCTGTAGTTACTCATAAAGATAACAAAGTGTCTGATTTAACTACTGATGACTTAAAGAAAATCTATACTGGTGAAATTACAAACTGGAAAGATTTAGGTGGTGATGATCAAGCAATCGTTGTTGTTGGACGTGAAGCTGGTTCAGGAACTCGTGGAGCATTTGAAGAAATTTTAGGAATTGAAGATGCTTGTAAATATGCTCAAGAATTAAACGAAACTGGTGCAGTAATGGCAAAAGTTAGTGAAACAGCAGGAGCAATTGGTTATGTTTCTTTAGATGTTGTTGATGACACAGTTAAATCATTAAAATTAGATGGTGTAAAAGCTTCTGAAAAAACTATTAAAGATGGAAGCTACACTTTACAAAGACCATTCGTAATGGCTACTAAAGGAAAAATCAGTGAACAAAGTAAAGAAGTACAAGCTGTGTTCGATTTTATCAATAGTGAAGCTGGACAAAAAGTTATTGAACAAGTTGGTTTAATAATTCCAGATAAAAAATAGGAGTTAATTATGGAAAAAGATATGTTATCTATTATAAGTAATAGAAAAACAAAATCTTTGGTAGAGAAAACAGCCGCGATAATTTTTCGTGGCTGTGCTGTTATGTCTATCATTGCTGTTGTCTCTATTACAGGTTATATGATTATTTCTGGTACACCAGCTATTTTCAAAGTGGGAATACTAGATATTCTTTTTGGAACTGTTTGGGCGCCAACCGCTGCTGATCCTCAATTTGGAATCCTTTTAATTATACTTACCTCAATTATTGGTGTTTTTTTAGCTATTTGTATTGGGGTACCAATCGGATTGTTTACAGCTATCAATTTAGCTGAATTGGCAAATCCGAAAGTGCGTAAAATTGTTAAATCTGCAATCGAATTACTTGCCGGAATTCCTTCAGTGGTATATGGATTACTAGGAATTTTAATTATTTGTCCGTTTATGTATAGGTTAGAATTATTAATTTTTGCAGGATCAAAGACTCATCAGTTTACTGGTGGGGCAAATCTGATTTCAGCAATTTTAGTTCTTGCGATTATGATTTTACCAACTTTGATCAATATTACTGAAACAGCTTTAAAGGCAGTTCCAGATGATTATCGTAAAAGTTCATTGGCTTTAGGGGCAAGTCAAATGCAAACAATTTTTAAAGTTGTTTTGCCTAGTGCTAAATCAGGGATAGTTTCAGCAATTGTATTAGGAGTAGGGCGTGCAATTGGGGAAGCAATGGCAATTTTATTAGTAGCAGGAAACTCAGTTAATCTGCCTTTACCATTCAATTCAGTTCGTTTTTTAACTACGGGAATTGTTTCTGAAATGGGATATGCCTCAGGGACACACCGTCAAGTTTTATTTACGATTGGATTAGTACTATTTGTTTTCATCATAATTATTAACTTGATCCTAACATTTATTATTAAGAGAGGAGATCAGCATGAATAGTATCTTTGAAAGAAGACATCGCAGCAGCGATAAAATATTAAATTTTTTGATACAGCTTTCTAGTGCCTTGTCAGTGCTGATCTTGGTTGTATGTATTGGATATATTTTATATCGTGGATTACCATACTTTAATTTTTCATATTTAATTAATACTACTAGTATTTTAAAAGGTACGGTAGGGATACTACCAAATATTATTAACACATTATATATTATTGTAATTACTTTATTAATTGCCTGCCCAATTGGGATTGGGGGAGCAATCTATTTAAATGAGTATGCAAAAAATAAGAAATTTGTTAATATTATTTCTTTTACAACTGAAGTATTAGCGGGAATTCCTTCGATTATATATGGTTTATTTGGGATGTTATTTTTTGGAAATTTATTAGGATTTAAATTCTCAATATTAACGGGTTCTTTCACACTTGCAATTATGATCTTACCAATTATTACAAGAAATACTCAGGTAGCTTTAGAAGGGGTACCAAAAAGTTATCGTGAAGCTGCATTGGGTATTGGAGCTACTAAATGGTATATGATTAGAACTGTGTTATTGCCAAGTGCTATGCCAGGAATTTTAACGGGTGTGATCCTAGGAATGGGTAGAATTGTTGCAGAATCAGCGGCGTTATTGTTTACAGCTGGTTCAGTAAGTGTTTTGCCAAAAAATATCTTTACACATTTATCAAGTTCAGGTGCAACACTAACGATTCAATTATATTTGGAGATGGCTAAAGCTAATTATGAATCGGCCTTTGTGATTGCCTTAGTTTTAATTGTTATTGTTTTAGGATTAAATATGTTAGCAAAACTGATTACAAATAAATTTGATGTAAATAGGGTGGATTAGAATGGAAAATAAAATTGAAGCAAAAAATCTAGATCTGTATTATGGTGAAAAGCATGCTTTAAAAAATGTTAGTCTAGATATTAAAACAAATAAAATTACGGCTTTTATCGGGCCTTCCGGTTGTGGTAAATCAACATTTTTAAAGACATTAAATCGCATGAATGATTATGTTAAAGATATTAAGATAACTGGTAGTGTGGTTCTTGATGGTGAAGATATTTATGATAGTCGTGTTGATACAACGGTTTTGAGGAAAAAAGTTGGAATGGTTTTCCAACAGCCAAATCCGTTTCCGATGAGTATTTATGATAATATCGCATATGGACCAAGAATTCATGGAATCAAAAATAAAAAACAGTTAGATAAGATTGTTAAAGATTCATTAGAAGCAGCTGCTTTATATGAAGAGGTAAAAGATCGTTTGCACAGCAGTGCTTTAGGATTATCTGGAGGACAACAGCAACGTTTGTGCATTGCTCGTGCTTTAGCAGTAGAACCTGATGTGATCTTATTAGATGAACCAACAAGTGCATTGGATCCAATTTCAACATTAAAAATTGAAGAATTGTTAATGGAACTTAAAGAAAAGTATACGATTGCAATTGTTACACATAATATGCAGCAAGCGAGTCGTATCGCTGATTATACTGCGTTTTTCTTAGTAGGTGAGATGGTTGAATATGGAAAAACTAAGGATGTTTTTGCAATGCCTAAAGATAAACGTACTGAAGATTATATTACCGGAAGATTTGGATAGGAGAAAAAAATGTTAAGAACAAATTTTGAAAATGATTTAAACAAATTACACGTAGATCTTGATAAGATGTGTCATCTAGTTATTTTAGCAATTGAAAACTGTATTGTGGCATTTAAATCAGGAGATCGTGAATTATGCCGTGATATTTTAGCTGGAGACAAAGTGATTAATGATATGGAAAGAACGATAGAAGCTCGTTGTCTATCGTTAATTTTAAAACAACAGCCTGTAGCTAGTGATTTAAGAAATGTGTCTACAGCTTTAAAAGTCGTTACAGATTTAGAAAGAATTGGTGACCAAGGAGCAGATATTGCAGAAATTTTATTAGATACAGATGTAACCTGCCCTTATAAAATGGTTGAACATATACCTAATATGGCTCATCTTGCTAAAAATATGGTTAAACAATCAATTGAAGCTTTTCATCAGCATGATTTAAAAAAAGCTTCAGAAGTAAAAAAATTGGAAGATGATATGGATGGACTATTTGAAGAAGTTAAGGTAGAATTAATACAAATAGTAAATGAGTCAAAGGAAACGATTGATTTAGCGATTAACTTCCTAATGATTGCTAAATATTTCGAAAGAATTGGTGATCATGCTGTAAATATTTGTGAATGGGTTGAATTTAACCAAACTGGAACAGTTGATAATTATCGTTTGATCTAAGGGGGACTGAACATGGGTGAACGTATATTTGTAGTTGAAGATGATGAAAATATCCGCGAGATAATTAATTTAGCATTAGTAAGCAATGGTTATGAAGTTGTTCAATTTGATAATGCTATCGATGCACTGGCAGAAATTGATAAAAAAGCACCATCATTAGCTATTTTTGATTTAATGTTACCAAAAATGAGCGGAATTGATGCAATCAAGGAAATTCGTGAAACTGATAGTGAATTACCTATCTTAATTTTAAGTGCTAAAGATCGTGAGATAGATAAGGTTAATGGTTTAGATAGCGGTTCTGATGACTATATGACTAAACCGTTTGGGATTCTTGAATTGCAAGCTCGCGTTCGCTCATTATTAAGACGCCATGTTACTAGCGATATTATTAGAACTAAACATCTTACTGTTGACAAGCAAACACGTTTAGTAAAATTAGATGATCAGAAATTAGAATTAACTAATAAAGAGTATCAATTATTGGTCTATTTAATGGATAATAAACATCGTGTAGTTGAACGTGAAGAATTATTAAACGAAATTTGGGGATATGATTTTATTGGTGAATCTCGTGCTTTAGATGTTCATATTCGTGCTTTACGAAGTAAATTAAATGATGATGGCCATAAGTATATTAAGACGATACGTAGTGTTGGATATCGTTTTTATGAGGAAGGTGATGGTAGTGAATAAAACTATTTTTCGCTATTTTCTCACAGTTTTATTAGTCACTCTAGTTTTATCAAGCAGTGTTTCAATGGTTATTTTATCAAGTCAAATGTTGGAAAATACTAAACATGATATGCTTTACGCGGTTAAGTTGGTTGATTATCAATTAGATGAATCACACGATTTAAAAGCACAAGTAGATGCATTGAATCCACTTGCTTACAATGATCAAACTAGATTAACTGTCATTGATACTAATGGTGAAGTATTAGCAGATAGTGGTAGTGAAGAAATTGATGAAAATCATAAAGGTCGTGAAGAAGTTAAACAGGCTCTAAGTGAAGGGGTTGGTTATGCAACCCGTTACTCAAGTACTGTTAAAAGAAATATGCTCTATGTGGCAGTATTTAATAAAGGATATATAGTTCGTCTGGCTTTACCATATAATGGTATTTTTGATAATCTTCCAACTTTGGTTAGACCGCTAGGGGTAGGCGCGATAATGTCGTTAGTCATTGCTTTATTCTTATCGAAACGATTTGCTAATACATTGACAGCACCAATTCAGGATATTACGACACAGGTTACAAAAATGAAGGATTATCGTGAACTAGAATTTGATAGTTATAAATATGATGAGTTTAATATCATTGCTTCAAAATTGGAAGAACAGGCTAAAACAATTCATGATACTATGAAAAAGCTTAAAAGTGAACAAATAAAAATCAATGGGATTCTTGATCAAATGAAAGAGGGCTTTGTCTTATTAGATAGTGATTTAACAGTTTTAATGGTTAATCGTAAAGCTCAAAAATTATATGGTCATACAATCAAGTTAAATTGTTCAATCAAAGACTTTATTTTTGACTTTAAAATTATTAATGCACTTGACCATTTAAGTGATGAACAACAGGTAGTTGAAGTTGAAAAGGAAAAAGAATTCTATAACTGTTATGTCGCTAAGGTTGATTATGGGGTAACTTTGCTGTTTGTAAATATTACTGAGCAGCATAATGCTATGAAGATGCGTCAGGAATTTTTCTCTAATGTTTCTCATGAGTTGAAAACACCAATGACTTCGATTCGTGGATATAGTGAATTATTAGAAACGGGAGTTATCAATGATAAAGATGCTTCAAAAAAAGCATTGGATAAAATTCATGATGAAGTGAATAATATGTCTACTTTAATTAATGATATTTTAATGATATCGAGATTAGAAAATAAAGATGTTGATGTAATCAAGCATCCAGTTCATTTAACACCACTAGTAGATGAGATAATTGATACGATGCAAGTAGAGATTGATAAGAAACATTTACAAGTAGATAAAGAATTAGAAGATATTACATATACATCAAATCATCAGCATATGCATCAGTTATTAAGTAATTTGATTACTAATGCAATTAAGTATAATGTTGATGGTGGTAAAATTATAATTAAGTCATACCAATTTGGTCGTAATATTATCATTGAAGTTAGTGATACTGGACGAGGAATTTCAAAAATTGATCAAGGACGAGTATTTGAACGTTTCTTTAGGTGTGATCAAGGTCGTGATAAAGAAACAGGGGGAACTGGTCTAGGATTAGCGATTGTCAAACATATCGTTCAATATTATCAAGGAAATATTACATTAACAAGTAAATTACATGAAGGAACAACATTTAAAGTAACTTTACCAATGGAAGAAGAAGTTATTTAGTCACAGTTTGATAACTGTGGCTTTTTATTTGTAGATTGAAGTAGTAATAAACTTTTTAAGCGAATTAATTTTTGGTATAATAAGACTATGAAAACAGATACTGAAACACTTAGAAAACGTGGCTTTTTAACAAATACAGAAGCCGAACCCTACTTTTTATATTCAAAAGAGGAGTTATTAGAACTATTAAAAGATAAAACAGCCGTAAATCGTACTGCGGCGTTATTTATTCTTAGAAGCTTTGTTGACATTAATGAACTTGATGAAATCTTACTTAGAATGTTGGTTAAAGAAAAAGCCTTATATACTAAATTAGAAATATGCGATATTTTGACTACCGGAAATGAGTTGACAATAAAAAGAATGATTCCTTATATGGGGACAATTAGAGGTAATCAACATCGGACGATTCCTGAAAAGGTATCAAAGAAAAAAAGCTATCCTTTGCCACGGGATATTATTGCTAGAACTATGGCTAAAATGAATCCTGATTATTTTTCTACGATTTTAGAAATCATTAATTATCCTGAAGATAAAGTGGTTGCAGAAGCAATTGATGCAATTGGCTGGATGGTTTTTTATCATCAAGAATTGGCAACTGCTAAAAATTATCAAACAGTTATTCAATCATTTGAACGTTATCATGATAATGAATTGATGAAATGGAAATTGATCATTTGTTTATCGTCGTTTAATCAAAGTGAGGCTTTTTTAAAACAGCTGGATTTTCAAAATCCAGTTGTCCAAGCTGAAATAGAACGGAGTTTATCGCTGATCAATAAAAGAAAAAGTAAAGTAGTTTATTAAAAGTTAATAATTAGGGGTTATAATTATAGTATTATAGAGAAGAGGAAAAAGAATGTATAAGATTATAACAGATGGATCTTGCGATCTGTCAACCGAACGTGCACAAGAGCTTGATGTGTCAGTAGTACCTTTTTATGTATCAACAGATGGGATTAATCATCAAAAGGAAATTGTTGAATTGGGTATCCGTGATTTCTATCAATTTATGATTGATAACCCCAAAGTATTTCCTAAAACGTCAATGCCGTCGATTCAAGATTATTTAGATGTTTTTGGACCTTTGGCTAAAGATGGTATTGATATTATTTGTATTTGTATTACAACAAAATTTTCGGGATCATATAATTCAGCAATGAATGCTAAAAATATGCTTACTGATGAATTTCCTGATGTGAAAATTGAAGTTATCGATGCTACCGTTAATACGGTATTACAAGGAATGTTAGTAGAAGAAGCGGTTGCATACAAGCAGATGGGTGCAACCTTTGAGGAGACGGTTGCATATATTAACAAAATTAAAATCACTGGAAGGATCTTCTTTACTATTGGTGGTATGGATTATTTAGTTCATGGTGGAAGAGTTGGAAAATTATCAGGAATTGCGGCTGGAGCTTTGGGAATTAAACCTTTGATCTTGCTTAAAGAAGGAGAAATATTTAATAACGGATTAACACGCGGACGAAAAAAATCTAAACAAAAGATAGTTGAACAAATTATTAATTATTTTAAGGAAGATAATTTGGAATTGAGTAAATATCGTTTTTGTATAGGATTTGGTTATGATTATGATGAGGCTGTAGAGTTTAAAACAACATTCCTTGCTGCTTTGAAAGGGTTTGATCCATCATTTAGTGCTGAGGTACCAATTCGGCAAATTGGAGCAACGATCGGTGTTCATACAGGACCACATCCACTAGGTGTTGGTCTACTTGAAAAATTACAAAAGTAAAATGAAAATTCAATTATGATAAAAAGACTTGTAGACCTTATTTGTTAGGATACAAGTCTTTTTGTATGAAATTATTTTTTAAAAGTTACCGATGCTTTGAATAAATCACCATCAACACTAATTTTAAAATTACCTTTTTGCAGTTCAGTGAAACTTTTAGCAATAGCTAAACCGAGGCCACTACCACTAGTATTTCTTGAAGTATCACCTTGAACAAAACGCTCAACTAATTCATCTTCGCTAACTTTTATTTCATCTGCTGATATATTTTTAAAAGTGATTGTAACTTCATCATCACTATTGTCAATATCGATATAAACACGTGTATTTTCTAAAGCGTATTTTCCAATATTCATTAAGAGATTTTCAAAAATACGATATGTTTTTAAACTATCTAATGATAAAATAATTTTTTCATTTGGAAAAGCAGTTTTAAAAATTAGGCTTTTTTCGTTAAATTTATCTATTAATTCAAACTTAGCTTGCTGGATCAATGCAATAATATCGACATCAACAAGGTTGAGTTTTACATCACCACTATTGACTTTACTAACTTCAAAAAGATCATCAATTAAGTTCTTTAATCTAAGTGAATTACGATCTAGTGTATCGAGATATTCTTTTCTTTTTTCATAATCAAGTTGTTCGTCTTTTAACAAATCAATATAAGTAATGATGGAGGTTAATGGTGTTTTTAAGTCGTGAGAGACATTAGAGATTAATTCAGTTTTCATTTTTTGTGATTTTACTTCCTCGCTAACAGCTTTTTCAAAGCCATCTTTAATATTAGAAAATTCAGTACCTAAAGAATTAAACATACCAATATCTTGATTGATTTCAACATCAAAATCACCGTTTGATAAACGTTTAACAGCATCCAATAGAATTTCATAATCATGTTTAAGTTCATCAAATCGTTTTCTTAAAATAATAAATAAAATGGCAGAATATACTAAGGCAAAGAAAATACCAAAGGTAAAGAAACAACAGATTATTGATATAATTAAGCAGTTTGCTAAAACGATTTTAAGAATTGTTTTATTTGTATCATCATTTAAGTCAAATCTACTGGCTTTATAAATTATCTTTCTTAATACATTAAGTAACCAAATACAAACAGTATTTTTTTAATAGAATTAATAATCCCTTCTTTAAAGAATGATTTTAAATAAAAGACAGAGAACATACATAGGAATAAAAAAGCTGCCCATGATAGTACATTCATCGCTCCAAGGATCAGTTCACTTGATTCACCAAAACCAATCCCTGACAATTTAGTAATGTAATAGCCGTTTATGGTATCGAGAATTAAACCATAAATTACAACGATTATTCCTGCAAATGCCAATGTAATCCCAATTACTAATGGTTCTAATTTGATTTTAGCGGGATATTTAAAGATGTTGATTTCTTTAATTGTTTCATATGGAGCTAATAAGATAAATAAGCCAACAGCAGCTACAGCAATTGCAGCAAATGGCACAATATTTTCAACATTTATAGTTCGATTGTTTTTTTCGCTATACCAGGCAATCGTATCAATTGAATTGCTTACGATTTTATGGGGAACGGCAAAGTAGATAGTTGTATTTACTGGATTATGCAATGTACTATCTTCATCATACTCTTGGAGATATTGAAAATATGTTTGTTTATAATTATTCCAAACTAGTTCATAGTTTTGATTGCCAGCTACTAAACAGCCTAAAGTATCATAGCTAAATTGACCATTTTCATCAAAGTGAATCATTAAATACCATTGATATTTTTCTTTCAATTCTTTATTGTTACGAATGTTTTTTATATCGTCATTAGTATTACCTAAGCTATTATTATTGCCTTCTGCATAGTATTTAATATTTTTCTTTTCAGACATCATTTCACGACAATATAAAATATTATTCCGATAAAATTCATCACTAGCTTCTTCGTTGGCAGTAAGATATTTTGGAATACCTTCTTTTTTGCTGACATTGTCAAGCTGGAAGCTCAGAGCATAGATATTGTCAAAAATATCATAAAGAATTTGATTACTTGAAAAGTTAATACTTTTCCCGTTACTGGTTTCTACAACCTCATAGCAGCTATATATACCAACACTGCTAAGGAGAATAATTACAATTGTTAAAATTGAAAAAATTATTTTTTTTCTGTTCATTTTATCACCTACTGTTTTTCAATTTTATAACCGACACCCCAGACAACTTTTAAATATTGGGGATTACTAGGGTTAATTTCGATTTTTTCTCGCAAATTTCGCACATGAACCATGACTGTTTCTGTGTTGATTGCAGCTTCATGCCAAACATTTTCATAAATTTGTTCGCTTGAAAAAACTCTCCCGGGCTTTTCCATTAGTAATTCGAGAATTTTTAATTCAATTGGAGTGACTTTAACAGCTTTACCGTCAACACTAACTTCTTTGGTATCAAGATCAAGTTCTAGACCACCCACAACATATTTATTTGCTGCTTGATCTTCTTGAATCTTACCGATCATATTTAAATATTTATGATAGCGTCGTAATTGTGAAGAAACACGCGCTAGGAGTTCCATTGGAACAAATGGTTTGGTGACATAATCATCACCACCAATATTTAATCCTGTAATTTTATCAATATCCTCAGATTTAGCGGATAAGAAAATAATTGGGAAATCATAATTTTCCCTTATTTTCATTGTCATTTCAATTCCATCCATTACTGGCATCATAATATCTACGATAGCAAGATGGATATCATATCTTTCCACCATCTCTAAACCAGCTTTCCCGTTATTAGCAATATATACATTATAACCTTGTGATTTTAAGTATATTTCAATGGCTTTGGCAATTTCAATTTCGTCTTCTACCACTAATATATTATCTTGATTCATCCTCATACCCTCTTTCATAATATTAATTATAAAGCCAATCATTAAAGAATAGTAGAAATGATTTCAAAAGATTTTCTAAAGATTTTTTTTCTTGATGTAACGCTTATAGCTAAGAAGGCCAAAAATGGAAATAATTCCAGTAATTACAAAAATAAATATTGTAAAACGATAATTTTGATTTGAGATAGCGTTGCCCCCTATTGTACTTGTAATTACAGATGGGATTCTAGCGATACTAGTAATGAATATAAAACTTGAAAGTTTTAAACGCGTAAAAGGTGCAAGGTATGTTAAAATGTCTTTAGGAGTGCCGGGAATAAAGAAGATGACAAAGAGGATAATTTCAAGATTTTTTTCTTTTTTTAAAAATGAAATTTCATTAAATTTGTTAGTATCATAAAAATGATTAACTAACTTGATGCCATATCTATTAACAATAGCATAGATAACGATAGTACCAATAATAGCACCAAGTAAACAAATTGCCATCCCTTCAATAGTTCCATAACTAAATCCGGCAGCAATCTCGATTATTTCACCTGGTAAAAAAACAAAAATAACTTGGATTGCCATAGCAGCAACAAGAATTAATTTTCCCCAACTACCAAATTCAGTTAACTTTTCTTTCAATTCAATAGGATCATTTAAAAAGTTTTCAAAAAAATGATAAAGAACTAGACACAGAATTGTAATAATTATGAAACCGGTTATTAAAAGCGAAAGGTTTTTTTTATGCTCATTTAGTTTATCCATCTTTTTCACCTCGTTATTAGTATAGACAACGAATCTAAAACATAACTAGCAAAAGTTAAAAAGTGATTCTAAAGAAAACTTAAAGATAATATCTCTATCTTGATTTTCTTTACCGATAAAATAAGTAACAGTTATTATGCTATAATACAAGTGTTTAAATATTTGAACAGGGAGGATGAATCGATGAAAAATACAATTCAAGATAGCGAATCTTTGAGAAAACAATTTTTAGCGAGTCAAAAAGTTTTTAATGCACTTGGTGATGAGACAAGAATGTATTTATTATTGATTATGCTTGAAGGTTCATGTGATGGTAGTCGGGTAATTGATTTGGCTCCCAAAGTAAATCTTTCTAGACCGGCGGTATCTCATCATTTACAAATATTAAAGCAGGCAGGAATTGTTAAGACGCGGAAAGTTAAGACTTGTATTTATTATTATTTAGAACCGCAGCATTGTGAAATTGATAAACTGATTAATTTATTTCAGCATATTAAAGAGATTATGAATAATGTATCAAGGTGTGAAATGGAGGAAGAGTAATGGAACTTTTAGAAGCAGTTCAAAAACGGCATTCAGTCAGAATGTATCAAGATAGAGAAATTCCAGATTCTATAAAAAAAGAATTATTGGATTTTATTAATCAATGTAATCAGACAAGTGGTTTAAATATTCAATTGATTTTGGATGAACCAAAAGCCTTTGATAACTTTATGGCTCATTATGGTAAATTCAGTGGGGTCAAAAATTATTTGGCATTAATTGGAAAAAAGAGTGTGAAACTTGAGGAAATGTGCGGTTATTATGGTGAGAAAATCGTTTTAAAAGCTCAGCAGCTTGGATTGAACAGTTGTTGGGTGGCTTTGACATACAAGAAAGTTAAAAGTGCCTTTGTGATTGACGATGATGAGCGTTTATGTTGCTTGATTACACTTGGTTATGGTATTGATAATGGAGCTACACATAAAATTAAGACGATTGAGCAAGTTAGTGAAGTTACTGGAGATATGCCTAGTTGGTTTGAAACAGGTGTTAAAACTGCTTTATTAGCGCCAACAGCGATGAATCAACAAAAGTTTAAGTTTATCCTTAATGATAATACTGTCAAAGTAAAGCCGGGTCTGGGTTTTTATACAAAGCTAGATTTAGGAATTGTTAAATATCATTTTGAAATTGGAGCTGGAACGAACAACTTTATATGGCAATAAAGCTGGAAAAATCCAGTTTTTTTATTAATTATAACTTTCTTAAATCAAATTACTTGAAAAAATAAAGTTACTATGTTAAAGTGTAAATGTAAGGAACGGAGGAACTGAAAATGAAACAGTATGATGCAATAATAATTGGTTTTGGAAAAGGTGGTAAAACAATTGCTGGTAAGATGGCAAAATTAGGAAAAAGGGTTGCAATAATTGAAAAATCCGCTCAAATGTATGGTGGGACATGTATCAATGAAGGGTGTATTCCTTCAAAATCATTAATCACTCAAGCAGAAAAATATAATTATCATGATGCGATAATTAATAAAGAGGATTTAATTACTAAATTACGTAATAAGAATTATGCAAAATTAGCTGATTTACAAAATGTTGATGTAATTACAGCAACTGCCAAATTTGTGGATGACCACCATGTAGCTATCTGTACCGAAAATGAAGAAGAAATAATTTTTGGTGACCTGATCTTTGTTAATACTGGAGCTACTCCAGTTATGCCTCCAATTAAGGGGCTAGCAACTGCTAACAAAGTATACACAAGTGCTAGTTTGATGAAATTAGAAGAACTGCCAAAAACCTTAGCAATCATTGGCGGTGGATATATTGGTTTAGAATTTGCTAGTATGTATGCACGTTATGGTAGCGAGGTAACAGTATATGAAAGTAATGATCGTTTGATTGCTCGTGAGGATCGGGATATTGCTGAAGAAATTCAAAGAATTTTAGAAAAACAAGGTGTTAAGTTTGTTTTTAATGCTAATATTCAAGCTCTTGCTAATGAAGGCGAAGAAGTTCTAGTTACTTATAATGACCAAGTTTCACAACGCTTCGCCGGGATATTGATGGCTACTGGTCGTAAGGCAAATACAGCTGATTTAAATCTTGATGCTGCAGGTATTGAGGTTAACCAACGAGGTGAAATTGTAGTCAATAAGTATCTGCAAACAACAAAGAAAAATATTTTTGCTCTTGGTGATGTAAAAGGTAGTCTTCAGTTTACTTATATTTCTTTAGATGATTCAAGAATTGTTATGGATTATCTATTTGGTGATAAAAAGCGTTCTACTTTAAATCGTGGTAATATTGCTTATTCGGTATTTATTTCACCAACTTTTTCAAGAATTGGTTTAAGTGAAGTAGAAGCTAAAGCTGCCGGTTATGAAGTGATTGTGACTAAGTTATTAACAGCTGCAGTACCTAAAGCTAATGTTCTAAAAAAACCAGAAGGATTGTTGAAAGCGATCATTGATAAAAAAACTGAGCGAATCTTAGGTTGTGTATTGTTATGTGAACATTCAGAAGAATTAATTAATTTAGTAACTTTAGTGATGAATAATGATTTATCTTACAAGGTCCTAAAGAACCAAATCTTTACACATCCAACAATGGCTGAAGCGTTAAATGATTTGTTTGATTTATAAAATAGAAAAAAGGAGAAAATAAAAATGAGTAATGTATTATATCCAAATAAACAAGAATTTGATGAATTAATCAAAAATGAAAAAGTATTAGTAGATTTTTTTGCAACATGGTGTGGACCATGTAAGATGATTGGTCCTAATATTGAAAAACTAGCGGAAGAAAATGCTGATGCTACAGTGATAAAGATTGATGTTGATAAACATCCAGAAATTGCTGCGGTATATGGGGTTCAAACAATCCCGACACTAATAGCCTTTAAAAAAGGACAGATTGTAAATCAAAAAATTGGATTTATTCCATATCCTGAAATCTTAGCAATGATTACAAGTTAAAATGGCAACACATATAAGTCTTGCATTAGTTTTTGTTGAAGGGTTAGTATCGTTTCTTTCACCCTGTGTTTTACCAATAATTCCTATTTATATGGGCTATTTAGCTGGTAATAGTAACGAAAAAAGAAACTCAAATAAAAAAGTATTATTATTTACAATCAGCTTTATCTTTGGGATACTTTTAGCAATTTTTCTGATGAATGCGTCAATAAATTTATTACAAAGTTTTTTAAAAGAACACATGACTTTATTTGTTCGAATCGGCGGTATTCTTATCGTTTTATTAGGAATTTATCAGTTAGGATTTATCAAAATAAATTTTTTACAACGAACTTTCCGTTTTTCTTTAAAAACAGATAATAAAATGAATGTGATGGTGGCGTTTATCATGGGATTTACATTTAGTTTTGCTTGGACTCCTTGTATTGGGCCAGCGCTGTCATCAATCTTACTTTTAGCAGCTAGTTCAGGTGATTTTTGGTATAGTAATTTTCTAATGATTATTTATGCTTTTGGTTTTACTTTACCATTTCTAGTTTTAGGATTGTTTACAAATAAAGCTTTAAACTGGTTAAATAGCCATCGTGATATAGTTAAATATACAACTAAAATAGGCGCTGTTATTTTGATTATCTTTGGTTTGATGATGTTTAGTGGCAAACTTAATACAATTAGCAATTATATGTCACCTTCACAAGGGCAAGTATCCACTAACCAAGCTGAAAATAGTGATGATTCGGTTAATTATGGCAATGCTTTATTGAATCAAGATGATAAACCGATTAGCTTAGCTGATTATCATGGAAAGGTAGTATTTTTGAATTTTTGGGCAACTTGGTGCCCTCCCTGCCAAAGAGAAATGCCGGAAATTCAAAAACTTTCAGAAAAATATCAAAATAGTGAAGATATAGCTATTCTAACAGTTGTAATGCCAGGAGGTCAGGAAATGGATGCTGCTGGAATTAAAAAGTTTTTAAAAGAAAAAGGCTTTACTATGCCAGTTATATTTGATGATGGTCGTTTAAGCAGTAGCTTTCAGATTACAAGCTTACCAACAACATATATGTTTGATCGTGATGGGAATGTATACGGCTCTGTAGTTGGACAATTATCGAGTGATATGATGGAAAATATTATTGACCGAACGTTAAAAGGCAAGTAAGATATGATTGAACTGAGGTGAATAAAATGAAAAAGCAATATGATCTTTGTTGTAATATCGCTCAAACATTAAATATAATTGGTGATAAATGGACATTATTGATTCTTCATGCGGTAAAAGAAAAAAAACATACTTATAAAGAGATTCATGAGTCATTACCAGGTATCCCTACAAATTTATTATCAAATCGACTTAAGGAGCTCTGTCAAGATGATTTATTACAATGTGAACTATATTCAAAACATCCTCCCCGTTATCGATATAGTTTAACAGCTAAAAGTATTGATCTTGATGATATTTATAATGCTTTGATTATCTGGGGTGATCGCCATTTAGATAAAAGTTATAAATGTATTAGCCATGATGGATGTCAAGGTGAAATCGAGATTGTTTATCGTTGTAAAGAATGTGGTGAAATTATTAATAAGGAAGATTTAAAAATTGCTCCCAAAGAATAATATGGTTATAGTCAAATGAGTTTATTTAACTTATTTAGGCTATGGCCTTTTTATTTTAATGCTTTTCTTTATAGAATTAGCTATAATAGAAGAAAGAGTGGTGAAGATAATGAGAAGTTCAATAATGAAGAAATCAATTATTGTTGCAATAATACTATTAATTCTCTTTGGAACTTTAGCAACTTTGTATATTAATAACTTGTCAGATAATCTGTATAGTGAAACTGACGAGTATTTGAATGATTTAACCAATCAGACAGCTAAAGCAATAAAAAACCGGATCAATGAAAATTTGACCCAATTAACGACGATAAGTTTAATTATTCAACAAGATGGAATTCTTCAAGAGCCATTACTTGATTATCTAAACCAGTTGGCACAAAGGGATGGGGTAAAGCGTTTTGGTATAGCAGATTTACAAGGAAATGTAGTAACCTCTGATCATCAGACTTTTAATATTTCTGATCGAGATTATTTTAAAGATTCATTAAATGGTAAAACTGTAACCTCGAAAAGTATTACTGATTATACGGATGGTGAGGCAATCAATGTTTATTCTGTACCAATATATAAACATAATGAAGTTAGTGGGGTTTTGTTTGCTACTTTTTATACAGATAAGTTATCAAGTATTTTGTCGTCTGCAACTTATAATAATGTTGGCTATGCATTTATTTTTAATGAAAATGGTGATGTTGTTTTAAGTAATAAGAAGACAGATGATTTTAATAATATTGAATCGTTGAATGGCATTGATCTTAATGATATCGATATAAATGGGAAGGGCATAATAAACTTTCGTGATGAAAATAATACTCTTAATTATTTGATTTATGCTAATATTGAAGGTAATGATTGGCTAGTTGCTTCTGTTTTTCCCAAAGAAGCTGTAACTGGGAAGTTTCAAAATTTTATTCAAACAGCTTATCTTACCTGGCTTATAATTGGGGTTGGCAGTGCAGTCGTAGTTGCTTATTTTTATTTTATTCAAGGGAAAAATAAGCTGCAAATTACTAAATTAGCTTATGAAGATGAGATTACTGGTCATTATAATTACTATCGGTTTATTGAATATTGTCAAAATATCAATCATTTATCTAAATATGTTTTAGTAAATTGTGATGTTAAAGGATTTAAATGGTTTAATGAAATATATGGAGAAGAGATTGCTAATAGATTATTAAAACAAATTATTATTTGCATAGATACTCAATGTCAAAATGAAGAATTTTGCTGTCGCCAATCTGCCGATCATTTTGTAATTTTATTGGATAGTGATGACTTTGAACAAATCAAGAATCGTTTATTTGTGTTAGCCAATTATATTAGAGGTGAATTTGCGAAAGAATATAATACCTCACCATATTATTTCCATTTTGGTGTTTATAAAATTCT
Source organism: Thomasclavelia ramosa DSM 1402 (assembly GCF_014131695.1). Classification (NCBI taxonomy): domain Bacteria; kingdom Bacillati; phylum Bacillota; class Erysipelotrichia; order Erysipelotrichales; family Coprobacillaceae; genus Thomasclavelia; species Thomasclavelia ramosa. Next base: position 2,696,603 of record NZ_CP036346.1, on the reverse strand, counting down.
TGAGGATGATGTTGACATTAATTTGGCTTTCAAGAAGACTCAATATACTAGTAATGATTTAAAACGTTTATCAAAAGATGATGTGAGCTTTTATCAAGAAGAAGTTTTTCAAAAAGAGCTTTATGCATTGCAAATTGAAAAAGAGTTTCAAGATTCGTTAAAAGCTAATCATTTTAAAGCTTACATTCAACCGAAAGTAAATCTTCAAACAGGGAAGGTTTGCTCAGGCGAAATTTTAACACGTTGGCATCATCCTGAGTACAATATTATTTCACCTGGTGATTTTATCCCGGTTTATGAAAAAAACGGAATGTTGGAAGCTCTTGATTTCCATATTTTTAAAAAAGCTTTGGAACAGATCGATTATTGGAACAAGTATTATGGTATTAAGATAAGTATCTCTGTCAATGTTTCAAGAACTTATATTTTTAATGAGGGATATGTGGATAAATTGATTCATCTGGTTAAAGCGTGTAATGTTAATCCCGAACAAGTAGAGATTGAAATCACAGAAACAACAGCACTTAATCATAAAGAAGAGTTAATTAAGATTTTAAATCAATTAAAAAGTTATCATTTTAAAGTAGCATTAGATGATTTTGGAAGCGGATATTCATCCTTGAATATCTTAAAAGATCTTCCTATTGATGTAGTGAAGATTGATCAGGAGTTTTTTAGAACAAATGACTATACACATACTCGCAGTCATATTATTATTGAAGAGATAATCCAATTATGTCATAAGTTAAACCTTGAAGTTGTAGCCGAGGGAGTGGAAACGATTGAACAAAAAGAGTTTCTTGAAGCTCATGATTGTGATTATATTCAAGGGTATTATTATTATCGGCCGATGCTGCTAAAAGAATTTGAAGCATTATTTGTATTGGAAAATATAAATAAATAAATAAAAAGGAACTTTATTCAAGCTATGGTACGCTCCTCCTTAAGTAGATTTTGGTTATTTACCTTATCTACTTAACAAGGGGCATATCACCATCGAATAAAATTCCTTTTTTATTAAATTAAGCCCATTTCAATCATTTTAAGTCCAATATCAACAGAGTTGTAAGCAGCACCTTTCATTAATTGATCGGCAACTACCCATAAACTTAATCCGTTAGGGTTATCTAAATCTTTACGAACACGTCCAACGTGTACTAACTCATCTCCAACAAATAAATTAGCCATTGGATAGATTTGATTTTCAATATCATCATATAATTCAACCCCAGTAGAATTGTTTAGTAGCTCGAATACTTTATCAATATCGATTGGTTTTTTAGTTTCAATATATACTGATTCAGAATGTCCCCGAAGTACAGGAACACGAACACAAGTAGCATTGACCTTGATATCTTTATTGAAGATTTTTTTAGTTTCATTAACCATTTTCATTTCTTCTTTAGAAAAATGATTGTCTAAATCAAATTTATCAACTTGTGGAATGCAATTGAAAGCAATTGGAAAATGTTTTTTATCCCCAGCGCAAGGTAATGTTTTGGCAACAGGTTCTTTACCATCTAAGATTTCTTGAGACTGGCGGTATAATTCTTCCATTCCTGCAACACCTGCTCCTGAAACCGCTTGATAAGTAGAAACGATGATTCTTTCGATATCAAAATATTCATTTAAACGATTTAAAGCACTAACCATTTGGATAGTAGTGCAGTTTGGATTAGCAATAATTCCTTTATGATTTCTTAAAGCTTCTCCGTTTACTTCAGGTACTACTAATGGCACCTCAGGATCCATTCTGAAATGACTAGTATTATCAATATTGACACACCCAGCTTTAACAGCGAATGGCATATATTTTTCAGAAATACTTCCCCCGGCAGACCAAAACGCTACATCGATACCTTCAAAGCTATTTTCTGTTAATTCTTCAACAGTAAATTCATGACCTTCAAATTCAACAACTTTTCCTGCACTACGAGCTGATGCTAATAATTTAATACTTTCAAAAGGAAATTTAAATTGGAAGATACATCTTAACATTTCTCTTCCGACGGCTCCAGTAGCCCCCACGACTGCAACTTTATATTTTTTCATTTTTTATTTACCAACCTTTCCTAAAAACGCTTCATGTAATAAAATTTGTGCTTTTTTAACATCGTCACGATCGATGTAACAAGAAATATTTATTTCTGAGCAAGATGTCATTTCAACATTAATACCATTGCTGCTTAATGTATTATATGCTTTTTGGAACATTCCACGATTATTTTTAATTCCAACCCCAATAACCGATACTTTACCAATGTTACCACGGACAATGATACGATCAGCATTTAACTGTGGTTTTAAATCATTGATAATATCAACGACAGTAGGAACATCAACATCACTAATAACTAGTGAAATATCCATTCTTCCGCCTCCAACTAATGCTTGATTAAATACATTTACATTAACGCCAGCATCAGCAATTTTTTCAAATAAGCTTCCCGCACTATTGTTGGTGGCATCTACTTTAACTAAAGTGATCCGCGCTTCATTTTGTGAACCGGTGATTCCGGAAATAATTAATTGATTTAAATTTTCTTTCATAATGCGCTCATCTCCTATAACATATGTCCCTTTAGTGTCTTCAAATGAAGAACGGGCGTGAATTGCAATATTGTGACTAGCTGCTAATTGAACACAACGGTGATTTAAAACTTTAGCACCATTTTTAGCTAGTTCCAGCATTTCTGCATAACTGATACAATCCAATTTAAGAGCATCAGGAACTAATCTTGGATCAGCAGTGTAGATTCCATTTACATCACTGTATATCTCTACTTCACTAGCATCAATTGCTACCCCAATTGCAACTGCTGATAAATCGCTCCCCCCGCGACCTAAAGTGGTAATTTTACCATGGATAGAATGCCCTTGAAAACCAGGGCAAAATACGACATCAGCGTATTTTAATTTTTCAATAATATCTTTACCTTCAACCTTATTGATCGTTGCGTTATTAAAAGTTGAATCTGTAACAATTCCTAATTCTGAATTAGTGATTGTTGCCGCTCGATAACCGAGAGAAGCAACTTCTCCTTTACAAACTAAAGTTGAAATTGTTTCACCAATACTAGTTAGACGATCAATCTCCTCATCTGTTAACTGCTGGGTATTAACAATTGATAATAGTGTATCAGTAGCATATGGATCATCATAACGACCCATCGCCGAAACAACCGCAACAACTTTATTACCATTATTGATTTCTCTAATAATATTGTTGTACATGGTTGAACGTGATTCACGCGAACGAGTGGAAGTACCACCAAATTTTTGGACAATTATGTTCATTTTATCCCCTCACTTTGAAAATTGTGTATTCTGTATCACCAAGATCTGTAGTTAGATCTGCTAACTCAATTTCATGAGTAATGTAGATGTGATCGTGTTTTTCAGTGAAGTACATTTCATAATCAACATCTAATGGCTTATTTGCTCTAAGATAATACTTAGATTTAGTAATCGGGTAGATGTTTGAGCAGTCTTCATAATCATGATCCCATCTTTCTACTTGGGTAGTTTTAATTATATCACTTACAACTGCAGAAGCGGTAACATAACGACCTGCACCTTTACCGTAGTAAATAACATTTTCAACATAGTCATTATCGATCTCTACTACATTATATGCATCCATGACGTTTGCTACTAGTTCTTTTTTACTAACTAGAGTAGCTGCGACATCAATTCCAATTCCGTTATTAACTTCTTTTGCCTGAGCAATCATCTTAAAACGATATCCCAGTTTTTTAGCATAATCCATATCAACTTTAGTTACATTACGGATTCCACTAGCACTAATTTTATCAAAATCAATATATTTTTTAAATCCATTTTGAGCTAAAATACAAATTTTATGGGCAGCATCGATTCCATCTAAATCCAATGCTGGATTTGCTTCAACATAACCTAGGCCATCGGCAATGGTCAAAGCTTCATCAAAATCTAAATTTTCATTTTCCATCAAAGTTAAAATAAAGTTTGTTGTTCCATTTAATATACCAATGATTTCTTTTGTGTTGTTAGCGACTAAACTTTCTTTTTGGCTGACTAAAACAGGGATTCCGCCACCAACACTAGCTTCGTAGAAAATGTGGACATTTTTTTCTTTTGCTGCCATAAAGATTTCTTTACCATCATGGGCTAATAATGCTTTATTGGCAGTAACAACATGTTTACCATTTCTTATAGCTTCTAAAATAATTGTTTTAGCGACAGTTACTCCACCAATCAATTCAACTACAACATCAATTTCATGATCATTTATAACATCATTAAAGTCTTTTGTGTAAATTACCCCCTCTGGTAGATCAACCTCTTCAAGACCACAACCATATTTAATCATTACTTCATCATTAATGACTTTTTCGAGACGTTTTCTTTCATTAGTTAGGATTTCGATAACTCCATAACCAACAGTACCTAGTCCGATAACACCGATTTTCATCTAATTCCCCCTTATATAATAAAAATAGACCTTTAAAATAAGGTCCCAATATCATTAAATAAATAGCAGAACCAATATATTATTGAGCATGCACAATAATGGAACTAATCGTTGCCATAATTATTGCAAACATGTTCATTGATAACATATCTCGGTCCTCCAATTTCCTAATTTATGACATATTACCACGATTGTATACAATAGTCAATGGTAATCAATAATAATTGAAATAATCAAAGTTATTTTACTTTGATATGTTATAATAAGTATGTATTGACTTATATAAATAAATTGTATACAATAGTTTAAATCACACAGGGGGATGAACAATGGAAAAGAAATATATAAGTACACGAAACCAACAAAAAGAGATTAATTTTTATCAGGCTATCGTCCAAGGAATTGGGGAAGACGGTGGGTTATTAGTGCCGGATTTTGATTTTACAAAGATGGATTTAGATGTTTTATCTAAATTGAATTATGTTGATTTAGCAACTGAAGTATTAAGTACATTTGTACCTGAAGAAGGAAAAGAATTGATTCATGATGCGTGTTTAAATGCGTATGGAAAAGGATTATTTCCAGAAATCGTTGTACCAGTAAAAAAGGCTGGTGATGTTTATGTTGCTGAACTATTCCATGGACAAACGGCAGCATTCAAGGATATGGCATTATCGTTACTACCTTATTTAATGACGTTATCTTTAAAACAATTAAAAGAGGAACGTGAAGTAATGATCTTAGCAGCTACTAGTGGCGATACTGGTAAAGCGGCATTAGAAGGTTTTAAAGATGTTGAGGGAACTTGTATCAAAGTATTCTATCCTTTGGATGGGGTATCTGCGATTCAACAACAACAGATGGTCAGTCAAACAGGAAAGAATGTTAAGGTAGTAGGAATTCACGGTAATTTTGATGATGCTCAAAGTGCGGTAAAAAAAGCTTTTGCATCTGAAGAATTGAAAGTTGCAAGTGATCAACATAATGTTTTCTTATCATCTGCAAATTCAATCAATGTCGGACGTTTGATTCCTCAAATCGTTTACTATTTCCATAGTTATTTTGAATTAGTAAGAAATAACGAAATCAAATTAGGAGATAAGATTAATTTCTGTGTTCCTAGTGGTAATTTTGGTAACTGTTTAGCAGGATATTTTGCTAAAAAAATGGGTTTACCAATTGATAAATTTGTTTGTGCTTCAAATAAAAATAATATTTTAACAGATTTCTTTACTACTGGTAAATATGATGCAAATCGTGAGTTTTATAAAACAAATGCTCCAGCTATGGATATTTTAGTATCTAGTAACTTAGAAAGATTGGTTTGGTTTATGTCTGATGGTGATGGAGAAAAAGTTCGTCAATATATGGATAAATTAAATAGCGAAGGTGTTTATGAAGTAGATGATGCAACTTTTGCTAAAATTAAAGATCAGTTTAAAGCAGGATGTTTAAGTGAAGATGAAATCTTAACTACAATTAAAACATGTTTCAATGAAACTGGATATTTATTAGATACGCATACTGCCATTGGTTATGGTGTTCTAAAACAATATCAGCAGGAGACTGGAGACCATACTAAAACAGTATTATTATCAACTGCATCTCCTTATAAGTTCCCTGAATCAGTTTATCAAGCTATTTATGGGGAAGAACTTGATGTTTATACAGCAATTGATAAATTAAGTGAAAAGACTGGTGTTCCTGTGCCTCAAGCATTAGCAGGAATTAAAGAGCGTGAAGTGTTACATAAAGAAGCGATTGATAAAACTGAGATTATTAGTTTTATCAAATCAGAAATAGAAGCAATGTAGGAGGTTAGCATGAAAGTAAAAGTAAAAGTACCAGCGACAAGTGCTAACTTAGGACCCGGATTTGACGTTGCAGGGTTGGCACTGACTTTATATAATACCTTTACCTTTGAACTGGCTGATCAAGGTTTAAATATTACTGGTTGTCCAGAACAGTTTTGTAATGAAGAAAATATGACCTACCAGGCTTTTAAACAAGCTGCTGAAATTTGTGGCTTAGAATATCAAGGCGTAAATATTGAATGTAGTGGGGATGTTCCTTATACCCGTGGATTGGGTAGTAGTTCTACTTGTATTGTAGCAGGAATCGTTGGGGCTTTTGCTTTTAAAGATAAAGTTGAAGATCGACAAGAAATTCTAGAATTAGCAACTGCAATTGAAGGTCATCCTGATAATGTGGCACCGGCAATTTTTGGAGGCTTGACAGTATCAGTAATGGAAGAAGATAATGTATTAACATTAAATATCCCTGTTAAACATGACTATCGGTTTGTTACATTGATTCCGCCATTTACATTATCAACTGAACAATCAAGATCAGTTTTACCACAGGTTTTGCCAAGAGCTGACGCGATTAAAAACGTATCTCATTTAGCGTTGATGGTTGCTTCATTGATTAATGGATATGATGAGGGGCTAAAATTAGGCTTTAAAGACCGTTTGCATCAACCATATCGTGGTGATTTAATTAAAGGCTTTAATGAAATCATGGGAGTTTTAGAACAAGATGAAAAAGTACTTGGGGCTTATTTGTCGGGGGCTGGTCCAACAATAATGGCTGTTATTCGTGGTGAGGATAAGATGGGTGTAGTTCGGATTAAAGAAGAGCTAGGTGCATTAATTAAAGATTGGCAAGTTGTGAAATTGGAATTAGATAATCGTGGTTACACGGCTGATTATGAATAATAAAAAACGTTTGGAACATCAAACGTTTTTTATTTAGTAAAACTTTTTATATTATCAGTTCTTTCAATTAGATAATCAACGGAGGTATCATAGAGAGTTGCAAGTTTTCCAAGCGTATCAGGCGTCATTTCGTGTTGACCTAGTTCATAGCGGGAGTATGTTTTTTGATCGACATGTAAATATTTGGCTACTTTTTCTTGAGTGTAGCCATATTTAGTTCGAAGCTCTTTTAATCGTTTGTATTGCATCATATCACCGCCTTTTTCAATTATAGATTAGTCTAATTAGGACTAGAAGTTTTTAGACCAAAACGGTCTAAAATAATAAAACGCTAGTTAACTAGCGCCGTTTTTTCTTAGTGTAATCAGTTTTATCATCAGTACGTTCGATCAAGTAATCAACAGTGGTTTCATGAAATGTTGCGAGTTTGGATAAAATCTCTGGATCGATGGTTCTTTCTCCTCGTTCGTAACGAGAATAAGATTTTTGAGAGACATTTAAATATTCTGCTAATTGTTTTTGAGTAAGGTCTTTATCTTCTCTTAAATCGCGAATTCTTTTGTAATACATAAAACCACCACCTAAATTTATTATAGAGTGGACCTTATTGGTCTATGCATAAATGTCCTAAATTGGACTAAGAAAAAATTATTTGCTTATTCTTTATAAAAGAGATAGATTAGTTTATAATAAGCACGAGGTGGAATATGGAACAGTTTGCAAGAATTACAAGGATGGTAGGATCTTCATGGATCGAGTGTCTTCAAAATAAAAAAGTTGCAGTTTTTGGTTTAGGGGGAGTTGGGAGCTATGTAGTTGAGGCTCTTGTTAGAAACGGGATCGGCGAATTAGTTTTGGTTGATCATGATATTATTGATATAACTAATTTGAATCGTCAGTTATATGCGTTGCATTCAACGATTGGGATGAATAAAGTAGATGTTGCTAGAGCACGATGTTTAGATATTAATCCTAATCTAAAGATCACTACCTACCAACAGTTTTATTTACCAGATCAAGGAATGGAAACTATTTTTGAAGATTGTGATTTTGTGGTTGATGCAATTGATACTGTTAAGGCTAAATTGGCACTAATTGAAAATTGTCAGCACCTTGGAGTTAGAGTCATTTCATCAATGGGAACAGGTAATAAATTAGATCCAAGCCGTTTTGAAATCACAGATATTTATAAAACTAGTGTGTGTCCATTAGCACGAGTAATGCGTCGTGAACTAAAGAATCGGGGCATAAAAAAATGTCCTATTTTATATTCGACAGAATCTCCGCAAGAAGTTGACGGCAGTACACCAGGTAGTGTGAGTTTTGTTCCTAGTGTAGCTGGTCTGATGATTGCGGGGTATGTAATAAAAGAATTAGTGAAGGAGGAAGAATAATGGAAGGAATTACAGAAATTAATAAGGATGATTACATTGATAATTGTTTAAAAATTGTCAAAGAGATGATTACTGAAGAAGATTTTAGTGATGAAATCTGGCTTGCTTTAACTGGTGAAATTATGGATACATGTTTATTTATTGGTGGTGATTTTGAAGAAGCAAATATTCGTAATATTACAAACCAATACATTAATAATGGTGGAATTAAACGCTTTAAAAAAGCGCACGAGGTGTTGTAATGCAACATTATTGTGAAATTCCTACTCCAAAAGGAACGATGAGAGGATTTTTTCATAAGCCGGATTTAGATAGACATCCAGTATGTATAATTTTTCACGGCTTTACCGGTCAAAAGACGGGGACGAAGTTTTGTTATGTTCAATTAGCAAGGATGCTGGAAGCAAAAGGAATAGCTACATTTAGATTTGATTTTTTAGGTAGTGGGGAAAGTGATCTTAATTTTAAAGATATGACTTTTAAAGATGAGTTGGCTTGTGCACGTGTTATTCTAGAGGAAGCATTAAAAATGGAAAACTGTACTGAAATTTATGTTTTAGGACATTCTATGGGCGGTGCAGTTGCTAGTGAATTAGCGAAGTTATATCCACAAGTAATTAGCAAATTAGTATTATGGGCTCCTGCTTTTAATTTACCAGCAGCTTTAGATTATCTTACTGGTAAGGTTGAGCCAAGTTCTAATGGATTATATGATCATGGCGGTTATGAAATCTCTCAGACATTTGTAGATGATATTTTGGCTAGAGATTTTTATGCTGATCTAGATACATATAAAAATGAATTATTAGTAATTCATGGTACAAATGATACAACTGTACCATTTGATATTAGTAAAATATATGTTCCCAAGTTTAATCAACAATTAAAATTTGTACCAATTGAAGGGGCAAACCATAATTATGATACTGTTGAACATATTAAAGAAGTTTTAAAATTATCGTTGGATTTTTTAACAAAGTAAGTAGAGTTATGCTCTACTTTTTTTGTTAGTTAATTTACTAAAATGAAAGTAAATTAACTATGATTATTTACTAAAATAATATTGACTTTTAGTGATGAAAGAATATATAATGATATTGCGATAGGATTGTTACTATTAGATTAGGCAAGACCTGATTAAAAGAATACGATTAATACACTTTTAGTGTAAGGTATTTTATACCGTGTTTTCGTGTTGTTTTTAGTCAGGTCTTTTGTATTGGGTAAGTGGGACAATAAATACATTAAGTTATAATCTAAATCGCTATTCTATACGAGAAAAGGAGAACATTATGGAGAGAAGATGGAGTTTTAGAAAAGTTTTATCATCTGTAGCAGTTGCAGGAATGTTAACTAGTATGGCAGCAGTACCTACAATTTCACCAGTAAATGCGGCTGTAGATCATCAATATGATCTAGTAGAGATGAAAAAAGATTCAGTTTTGAAAAACGGTAATTTTGATAATGGGGCTACTAACTGGAATATTGCAGGGCAAAATTCTGGTGTTGTTGCTGAAGATGGTGTAACTATTGGTAAATCAGGGAAACTTGGGGCAACTACTGATTTGCATGCTAATGGACATATTTGGCAAGAAGTGACCTTGAAACCAAACACTAAATATACATTAAAAGCAAAAGTTAAGTTTTCAAGCGAAAATTCTGATGATACAATTACCTTGGATGTTAAGACGGGAGGATTAAACGCTCCGAAAACATTTAAGGATAAGCCAATTAGTCCTACCAACGGATGGGAAGAAGTAGAATTAGAATTTACAACATCATCAGAAACAGCATATGTTGTTGGTGTTGCACGTTGGGTAGATGGGAATGCAAGTGACTCACTGAAAAATTCTACTGTTTATTTTGATGATGTAGAACTTATCGGTGGAGACAGCGAAGAAGATTCAAATTATGATATTTTATGGGCTGATGATTTTAATGAATCGCAATTAGATACAAGTGACTGGGGATATGAATTAGGAAGTATTCGTGGTGTTGAACAACAACACTATGTAAAAAGTGACGAAAATGTATTTATGCGTGATGGAAACTTAGTTTTAAAGGCTACTGATCGTGCAAAAGAAGATCAATATAAAAATCCTCGTGGTAATCGTCAAGTAATCTATAATTCTGGAAGTGTGAGAACTCATGGAAAACAAGAATTTTTATACGGAAGAATTGAAATGAGAGCAAAATTACCAAAAGGAAGAGGAGCATTCCCTGCGTTTTGGACATTAGGTGCTGATTTTACACTTGATGGAAAGATTAATGGTAAACAAGGATATGGATGGTCACGTTGCGGTGAAATCGATATCATGGAATTATTAGGTGGTTATGAAGGTGAAGCTCGAAATAAACAAGTATGGGGGACACCACATTTTTATGATAAAAATATCGGTGATCAATGGGATCAAGATACAACTGGTTCTGGGGGAAAAGCATATACAAACCCAAGCGGTGCTGATTTCAATGATGATTATCATGTATTTGGTATCAATTGGTCACCAGATAAAATTGAATGGTACGTCGATGGAGTGATTTATAATACCCTAGATTTAACTAATCCAACTTGGGGTGAATCTGCAAAAAAATGTTTTAATCGTCCACAATATATTCAATTAAACTTAGCTATGGGTGGAAACTGGCCTGGTGATGTAGAAACTAATTTAGCAGGAACTGAATTTGCAATTGATTATGTATATTATGCTCAAAATGAAGAACAAAAAGCTGCAGCAAAAGAATATTACGATGCTGCACCAGAAATTAGTGGGTTAAAAGATGTAACAATGCAAGAAGGAGCAACACCTGATCTATTAGCTGGTGTTACATCTAATCGTAATAGTTTTGTAGATTTTTCAATTGAAAATGAACATATGTTTAAAAATGAAGGTGGATTAACTAGTGTTGATTTACTTTGTACAGGCAAAGATGATCTAGCTAGTTTAGCAAAATTACCAGTTGGTAAATATAACATTCATTATACTGCTATTCCAAATGATATAGAATATGATGGAAATAGACCAGAGCGTGAAAGTGATTATAAATTCACTCGTAAAACGATGACTTTAACAGTTGCTGAACGTACTTTCCCTAGTGATTTTAAATTAAATGGAATCGTTGGTGATAAATTAGCAAATGTAGCATTACCAGAAGGATGGTCTTGGGTTGATCCAGAAACAAAAATTACAGGTACAGCAGATGAATATGATGTAAAATATGTCAATGGTGAATATTCAAAAACAGTAAAAGTTGTAGTTAATGCAGTTGTCGTTGATAAAGAAGGTTTAAAAGCTAGGCTAGCAGAAGCAACAGCTGAAGCAGCTAAGATAGATGTATATAAAGCTGCAACTATTGAAAAATTAAATACAGTAATCGAAGAAGCGACTAAAGTATTAAATGATACAAGTGCTAATAAAGAGGCTGTAGAAGAAGCAATTAGAGCTTTAAATACAGCTATAGCTAATCTTGAGAAATATGTAACAGAAGCAGAATTAGATCAAGTGATTGCTAAAGGTGAAGAATTTTTAGGGAAAACAGATATTTATACTAAAGAGTCACTAGATATATTAAGTACTGCTTTAGCAAAAGTAAGAAGTGCGATAACATCAGGTGACAAAGAAGCAATTGAATCAGCTTATGCTCAATTAACAGAAGCAATTGATAAATTAGTTAAAATTGATGCTCCTACACCTGAAGTGAAACCTGAGGTAAAACCAGAAAATAAACCTAATACAAGTGTTAAAACTGGTGATAATACATATTTAGGTGCAATTATGACATCATTGTTATTATCTGCGGGCGGTTTAGTATTGTTTAAAAAAAGAAAGTATAATTAAAATAGAAAGATAGTGCTATTGATTATTTCTAGCACTGTCTTTTTAAATGAGTTAAATATTAAATAGTAACAGTAATTAATGAATAAAAATAATGATTAAAATGGTGTTTTTATTCTAGAGTTTTTTTAAAAGTCAAAAATAGAAAAATATATGATAATAAGGTAATTTATTTGTAGAAAAATCATTGACATTAAATATAGAAGTATTTATAATGAGAATGTTCTTATGAACTCTAAGTCCCCGGTAAGGATATAGGAGAAAGTAAAATGAGACAAACAACTATGGCTAATGCAGCCACAATCGAAAGAAAATGGTACGTAGTTGATGCAACTGACTTAACTTTAGGTCGTTTGGCATCAGAAGTAGCAACAGTGTTAAGAGGTAAAAATAAACCTACTTACACACCACATGTGGATACTGGTGATTATGTAATCATCGTAAACGCTGATAAAGTAGTAATGACTGGAAAGAAATTAGATACAGTAAATTACTATCGTCACTCTGGATGGTTAGGTGGTTTAAAAGTTAAAACTGCTCGCCAATTCAAAGAACAAAATCCAACTGGTTGGGTTGAAGCAGCGGTAAAAGGTATGTTACCACATAACACATTAGGTAGAAAACAAGGGATGAAATTATTTGTATATGCAGGTAGTGAACATCCACATGCAGCACAAAAACCAGAAGAATTGAAGATTAAAGGGTAAGGGGGAAATACAGAACAATGGCAAATGTACAATATAGAGGAACTGGACGTAGAAAATCTTCTGTAGCTCGTGTTATCCTAACACCAGGTACAGGAAATATCGTAATTAACGATAAACCAGCTAAAGAATACTTACCATCAGACGTTTTATTAATGATTGTTAATCAACCATTAGAATTGACTAACACAACTTCTCAATTTGATGTTAGTGTAAACGTATATGGTGGTGGATACTCTGGACAAGCTGGAGCTATCCGTCATGGTATCTCAAGAGCATTATTACAAGCTGGTACTGATTATAGACCAACTTTAAAAGCAGCTGGATTCCTTACTCGTGATGCACGCGTTAAAGAACGTAAAAAATATGGTCTTAAAAAAGCTCGTCGTGCTCCACAATTCTCAAAACGTTAATTTACACAAATTATTTCACAGTTTTGAACAATTCAAAACTACACAAAGCCCCTTTTTATGGGGCTTTTGTTGTATATGGATGTTTTAAAATTTTTTGGATTTTTAAAGATAAGTAGCACGTAAGAAGCAAGTAATATGCAAAATTAACTAGCACAATTGTCATTTAAGATGCACAAAGTATCAAAATTAATTATAATAAAAGTTATATATAGATGGGAGTGGATTTTTTTGGAATGGATTATTTCAGCTAATCATAATAAATATGATCATGTAAGAGCATTTAAAGAATTACCATATATTGATTGGAAACAAAATGCTAATTATTCTGTAGGAGATAAAGTTTTTATTTATTCTACTAAACCAGTAAGTGCTATTGAGTTTTTAGTTGATGTTATTGAAACTGATATTACCAGTGATAATGTTATAGATGATAAGAATTATTGGGTTGATATGGGGGAATATGAAAAGGGAAGAAAATACTCAAAATATACACGTTTTAAACTTGTTGAACATTTTGACACAAGTCAAATAACGATTGATGAGTTACATAAAAATGGGCTTATAGGAAATATACAAGGACCTAGAAAATTATATGATGAAATGGGAAATCTTTTAGAATTTGGTCAATATATTCATAATTCACTTAGTATATTCAAAAAAGATAAAACACGTGCTAAAATAATGAAGCAGAATGATCAATTAGATGATATGTTGAAAACAGTTATAACTGACATAATCATTAATCCATCAAAAATATATTCATATTCAGATGTTTTAAAACCTAAACCAAAATTAGTAGAAAATAAATTTAATAAAGTATATAAAAGAAATAAAGCAGTAGCTATTAATGCATTAGGGATAGCTAATTTTTCTTGTGAAATTGATAAAAAACATAAAACTTTTAAGCGGAAAAAAGATGGTGTTCCTTATACTGAACCCCATCATTTGATACCAATGGCTTTTCAAGATGAATTTGATTTTTCTATTGATATAGAAGAGAATATAGTATCATTGTGTAGTAATTGTCATAATGAAATTCATTATGGGGAGAATGCAAGAGAATTAATAACAAAGTTATATTATGAAAGAAAGAGTCTGTTAGAAAAAAAGAATATTTATATTTCTTTAATAAAATTACTGTCTTATTATGATTTATAAACAAGAACTCTATTTGATTTATAATAGAGTTCTTTTTATGCAAAATGATTTAAATGTATTTTTAGATTATACTCGTGTTATTTTTTTATAAAAGATGGATAATAAACACTATTAACAGTTTTTACTAATTCTTTTATATCTATATGTGTATATACTTTTTCATTTAATGACATTGCTCCAGCATGACCAATAATCATTTTATTAAATGTTGATGATATATTAGCTTCTGCCATTAGTGATACAAGAGTATGTCTACAACAATGAGGTGTATGATCTAAATTGAATCTGTCTAATAATGGTCTAAAGTAACTATCATAATAGTTTCTATATTTAAAGTGTTTTTGATCTGGAGTATGAAGTAAGTATTCTATTTTTGATGATTGATACCAATTTTTAAAGAATGGTAGTATATAGTCTGAAATAGGAACTTTACGTATGCCATTTTCTGTTTTCGAGTCAATAATTTCAAAATATTGTTCATCTAAATAAATGTTTTCTTTTTTTAAATCTAACATCTCACTTATTCTCACACCTGTATAAATCAACATAAGGATAATTTGATAGTATATATCATCTGATAAATCCCAAAATATATCAATTTGTTCTTTAGTGAAAGGTTTTCTTTCAACTGAATTAGGATTTTTATTACTGTATTTAGCAATGTCTACATACTTTGAATAATCTTTATTGCAAATATCATTTTTCATAGCATATTTATAAAGTTGATTAAATAATATTTTAATATTCTTTAATGTTGGATAGTTTTTTTCACAAGTATCAATAACTTTTTGTAAATCTGAAGTTTTTAATTCTCTAAATGTTCTTTCAAATAATAATGTACATGTATTATATGAAGCACGATAACCATTGATTGTAGATTTAGAAGCATTTTCAAACTTTTCTTTAGACCATTGCTCATAAACTTCTCTAAATGTAGTAGAACTATTATTTAAATCAAAAGGTGCATTATGGTAGTCGGCAAGCATTTGTAATCTTTCTGTCCTTGTTTTTGCATATCCAATGATTCCATACTTTTGTTTTGATTTTCCTGTTTTTTCATTTATTTCATAGCCTGTGGTAATTCTTACCATATATGGTCTTCTTCTACGGGAGGCATTACCCATTTTTATAACGCCTCCATAACTATTTGGTAGTTTAATATTTTTCATGTGAAATCCTCCTACTTTGTATTAATATATTGTTCTATAATTTGTTTTTTTAATTTTGTCTGAAAATCTTTAATTTCTATTGGCTTGGCATGAGGATGGGAATTGAACCATTATATAAGTCTCTTTTGATAATATTGTTCACAATAGCAGTTTAAGATAAATAGTTGATTATGAAAATCTTTGTCTTTTAATAACTGTACATATTCTTTAGGATAATAACTTTTCAAATATTGTATCTTTTCTTTTGCGTAATTACCTAATGGTAATTGATAGTTACATAAAATAGGATAATAAATATCTCCTATTAATTGATATGCTATATGATTCTTTTCATCAACGATTATTTTTTTCATTTTGATTAACCTCTCTTTCCTTTTTTTGATTTAAGATTTCTTGAAATTGTCTATGACCTAGAGCTTTTCGAATTGCAGATAAATCATTTTTTATTTCTCTATTTTCCTTAATGAGTTTATCAATTGTTTCATTAAGTTCATTGACTTGAATTTTTAATTTAAATGTTGATTGATTAAGATATTTTACTTGTTTAGTTAAATCAATACACTTTTTGATAATTTTATTAACATATGATTTGATATTTTGAATAAATGGAATCACTGTATTTTTGTGATAAGTTTTTGAACTTATCATATGGGACGGTTTAGGTATATTCCAAATTTTATCATTTTTAACTTCACTACTTAATTTGTTAAATAATTTTTCATCCTCTTTAATAATTGTGAGTCTGTTCTCAATCTCATTGATTTCTTCTTTTGTAGATGAAATTATATGGTTTAAATGTTGTTTTTGATTTGTTAAATCATTTATTTCATTTTTAAGAGATATAATTTCTTCATTTCTTTTCATTTTTTTAAAATCTAATATATCTAGATGTTGTTCATGTGTACCGAGTTGTTTCCACTTGATCTGATATTTTTTCATTATTTTAGCAAGATATTGTTTTTCTGATAAAATCCATTGATTCCACTCTGTATTTGTTCTTGTACCACCCTTAAATCCTTGATTATTAAGTGCTTGTTTCAATGATACTCGTGTATCTAGTCCTCTTTTACTGTTAGTAATGAATGGAATAAAATCAATATGCAAATGAGGTGTTTCTTCATCCATATGAAGATGAGCAGAATATACATATAGATTTGGATTTCTTTCCTGAAAACTTTTCATATATTCATCAAGAATATTTTTTGCTAACTCTCCATTTTCTGATTTGACATTCATATCATCTTTATTTCCTATTTGAATAATGATTTCATGAAAACTCTTTTCTTGTTTGCTTAATCTTATTTTTTCATAATAATCATCAATTACACGGTCTTTTCTATATTGCTTACTATTATATCTTTGCAATGCTTCATCGAAGAGAAAATGATATGCATCTCGAATGTCTATATAAACATATTCATGATTGTATATTGTACGGGATGCATCTACATTTTTAGTGATAAAATGACGTCTATTATGATTAACGTTTCCTCTACCAATCATTACACTTATTGTACGTTCCATTTGGTTTTACTCCTTAAAATGCCTCGCAGAGCGCAAGCATCTTTTGATATTGTCAAAAGTGCATTTGCGTTACTTTCGACAAAGTAACAAAGGTACCTGACAGAAAGGAAGATTGTAATATTGCAGTATTTAAAGGTTTTGCATTCATGCAATCTTAATCGTTTAATATCCAACACCATGAAGTACCTATTTTTTTGAGCGGACATTTAATTCTGCCTTAGCTTGATTGAGAGTTCTTTCACATATATTATTTATTTTTGCTTGCTTAAATATTTCTACAGAGGCAACTGGACCAGATGGAAGTTGTTCTAAGATAAATTGGGTGGCTCTTGATTTTTCAGATTCTTTATGGTATCCGGCTAATAATTCATCGGAATTAATATCATATTTGCCAATCCATTGAAATCCTTTTTCTTTGCTTAATTTGAATGCAAATGCATCACCTTTTGGAGCAAGACTACTTTTATCATGAATAACTGCTCTAATATCTAGGTTGCTTTTTAATTCACCAACTATTAACACACTTCTAGCTGCAGCAGGAATATCAATGGTACCTATACCTCGATATATTGATTTATTACCTCTTGTTTTATTCATATGACCAACTAAAACGATTGCACAATTTTGTCTACTTGCAATATTTGCTAGATTTTTCATAAGTGGTCGAATTTCATTGGCTCTATTCATATCAACATTTGAACCTAGATAGGCTTGAATTGGATCAAGAATAAATAATTTTGCTTGAAGTCTAATTATTGCTTCTTCAATTCTTTCATCTAACATAGTTAAAGGTATATCCGCTTCATTAATAAATTGAATTTGAGAACAATCAGCATTAGCATCAAGTAATCTAGGTTTAATGGTATCATCATAACCATCTTCAGCAGTTTGATAAATGATTTTAATAGGTTCTTTGTTTATATCTTGATTTTCAAAAGGAAGAGGTTTACCTCTAGATAGGAGGGAAGAAAGACGGAGAATTAATGTTGTCTTTCCTCCGCCAGGATCACCTTGAATAATTGTTACCTTTCCTAATGGAATATACGGATACCATAACCAATCTACGCTTTTAGCATTAACTTCCTCTAATGAAATCAATTCTAATTTTGGTTTACTCATACACGAACCTCTTTAAAATATCCTGTTTCTTCCCATACTTTTTTATCAGGACAATAATAATTAAATTCTGAAGAATTTTCTCTTTTCAATGCATATCCAAATTTTAAGATACCCATTTGTAATCCGATACGAATGTATTGAGCATCTTTACCTATAGCTTTTGCTAATTCACTAATCGGTACATTTCTACCAGTAAAGGCTGGTAATTCAATATATACTCTTTTTTCTTCCATAAACTTATACCTCCTTTGTAAGAGTATTTGAATACGAAAGAATGTTTTGATATAATGTTCAAAGAAAGGACATTATAAAAACTGTTCTTTCGATACATAGTTCATTAGACAAAGTTTGGTCGCGGAGTCTAATGAATTTTTTTATTTTAACAATTTATCACCTCCAATTATATTTCAGAGCAATTATTGCTCTATAAAAATATTATACAGAGCATTATATACTCTGTCAACGATATTATAAAGTTTTATTGTAAAACTAAAATAGTATGATATAATTATAAGATATAAAGGAGACGTTATAATGACAACAGGTGATAAAATAAAAAAAATCAGAAATTATAGAGGATTAACACAAAAGCAATTAGGAGAGCTTTCGGGTATTCATGAGGTTGCTATTCGAAAGTATGAGTTGAACAAGGTTATGCCAAAGCAAGAACAGTTATTAAAAATTGCAAATGCATTAAATGTACCATTAAATACTTTTTATGAATATCATATTGATGAAAAACCTGATATATTACCTTTATTATTTGCAATAGATGAGAAGTTTCCTTTGAAAATACAAAGAAAAGGAACTAAATACACTTTAGAGTTTGATGATGATGATCTTAATCGTTTTTTACATAATTGGATGAGTTTAAAAGAAATGTTAACTGAAGGATTTGAAACGCATCAAAATTATGAATTATGGAAATTATTATGCCCATTTAATGAAAAGACGTATATTGATGTGGAAGATACAAGAAATGAAAACATTTCTAATAGAGATTAATTTAAATATTTTAAAATAATAAAAAGATGGTGTGATTTAATAAAATTAGAAAAATATTATTTAAAAAAATTTAATGATAAAATTTTTTATAGCAATATATTTGTTTATTAACTAAAAGAATATATTGAAAGCTAACTATATAGATATGGAAATTTTACAGAATATTATGGTTTTGATGATGTAAATAATATAAAGGTATTTCACATATGTTTTACATTAATATGTTATTTATTATGATTTTTTAAAGGGAACAACGTTTAGTTGTTTTAAATTAATACAGAAAATTTATATTGTTGAATGGTTTTGATTTTAATTTAAAGATTAGAATATTTAATAATTACATATATCAGATAGTTAACTAAATTTTATAATAAAAAAGCACATTAAAATGTGCTTAAAACAGATATTTAAATTTTTACGAGTGACAAACCCCGTCAAAATTTAGAGACCCATTAAAACAAATGGGTATTAATCTTTTTATTGAAAAACAAAAATTTTATCTCTGTTATTTTTTAGTGAGTTCAATTAAATCGCTAATATCTGTTATTTTTAGAACTTCTGCAATTTTGGCAATATGTTCAAAATTCATTACTGTTCGAGTTCCACGACAAATATCGCTTATTGTTGATTCTCTAATATTAGCCATTTTGGCAAGCTCTTTTTGTGTGATGTTTCTACTATCTAAAATTTCTTTTAATCGAATGTGTATAGAATAGCTCATAAACTCTCCTTTTACTCTTTTTGAAATAATACAGTCATATATGCTAAATCCCAAATATTTTGATCCTTACCAACTGCATTTGGATTATCACCAATTGAATTAGCAAAACTCATTATTTTATTTACTAATTCTACTTTGCATTTTTTCCAAATTTTAATTGGATCCACTCCATTATACCACTCATATTTTCCTGTTACATTGTTATCAACAACTAAAGTTCTAAAAGCAGCCACTACTGGATATAGAAGACCATCTGGTATTTTGTATGTAAGTTCATTTTGCTCAAATTTACTTTTTCCAACAATGCGTCCATCTTTATAACCAGAATATTTTTTTCTACCATATCGTCCTCCTGCTTCGTTATAAGCATCTGCAAACTCAGTTTCTATTGCATCATAAAGATCAAAAATATCTGGTGCAATATTAACGAATTTTCTATAGTGCTCAGGATTTTCAAGATATATGGATAACATTTTTGCTTTAGAAGAATATGCTTGAGTTGGGTGTGTTTTGAAATCAAAACGATCGATATTAAACATATTTATAATAGCAACAATTTCTCTAGCATCAATCATTTTTAAATTTTTTCCATTTGTGTTATCAATTTCTATTTGATTTTGTTTGAAAGCAATTCTATTATAGAATGGCATTCCTTCAAGTCCTTCTTTAATTGGATCAAATTTATTAGCTAATTCAGCCATGGATTTTTCATCGACTTGTACAGATGTATTACGTGCCCTAGCCAAATCTTCTATAATATCTTCTACACCTGTCATAATCTCAAATTGTACATATTGATCAATTTTTGAATCATCTTTGTGTTCGCAAATAATTTTATATGTATGACCACCATCAATATTTCCATGGAGGGCGTTATCATCAAATTCAATCGTTACTTCCTCTTTCTTGTTATTAAAAATGACTTTTCCTGCTGATATTACAATACCACGATTTTTTAAATGAAAGTACCCATCATTGCTACATAATGATTCCTCAATGGCTTTAGCAACAGATGAAGATAATTTTTGTTCACGTGGATTGGTTGCCATAGGAATTCCCTCAGGGATATCCGATGTTTTTACATAAAATACATATTTTTTTGATTTTCCATTTTCAAATGGATCATCTAATTTTCTAAATGTATTTGCTTTAACTTTAAATGTTTTTGTAATCATATTTGTCTCCTTTTCTCTACTTAACACCATAGTGTTAACAGAATTAATATTTTATAAAGTTAGCTTTTATAATTACATTATAGCGAAATATCGTTATAACGTCAACATCAAATGAGATTTTTTTAAAATACTAATAATAATTTTAATAAAACTAAAATATTAAAAAATCATAGTAATAAATTGGTTTGAAGTGGTTTGGCAAATAAGCAGGTAAGATGCAAAATCAATAAAAAGTGCTGATTTTATCATATCTAGGAATTAACAAAACGTTAGTAATAACAGTAATGAGATGTTTAGAGAAGTATTTGGACTTTGTGAGAAGTTTAGATACTTCTTTTTTTCTTTTTAAAATAAGGGTATAATAAGAATAATTAATATTGAAAGTAGTAGTTGATTGTGGGAAATAATTTGTTAAACAATGAAGCATTAGTAAATGAAATCGCTAGTATTATTACAAATGCTAGAACTAATGTCATTAAAATATTAATACTGAGTTAATTAATGCATATTGGAATATAGGACGTATTATAGTTGAGGATGAGTTAAAATCTCAGCGTGGCGAATATGGAAAAAAACAATTACTTACACTATCGAAAACTCTTACAAATAAATTTGGAAAAGGATTTTCTCGAGCAAATCTTCAAAATATGAGATTGCTTTATTTAAAATATCCAAATTGCCAGACACTGTCTAGCAAATTAAGTTGGTCACATTATTGCGAATTATTATATATATCTGATGATGACAAACGTAGTTTCTATGAAAAAGAAGCAATTAATGCAAATTGGTCAGTAAGAGAGTTAAAAAGACAAATTAGCACTTCATTATTTGAAAGATTGTTATTATCAAATGGGGAGACTAATAAAAAGAAGGTTCTTGAATTAGCGTTAAAAGGAAATGAAATTGCTAAACCAGAGGATATAGTAAAAGATCCTTATGTTTTTGAATTTCTTTGTCTGCCAGAAAATAAACCAATGATGGAATCTGATTTGGAAGAAGCTCTTGTTAGACAAATTGAAAAGTTTCTTTTGAAACTTGGAAAAGGATTTATGTTTGTAGGAACTCAGCAAAGGATAACATTCGGAAATACGCATTATTATGTGGATATGGTTTTCTATAACAAAATTTTAAAATCTTATGTATTGATAGAATTAAAAACTATCAAATTAATGCCTGAAGCAGTTGGGCAACTTAATATGTACTTGAATTATTATACAGCAGAAATTAATGATGAAAATGATAATCCACCAATTGGATTGATTTTATGCACTGATAAAGGCAATGTTGATATGCAGTATGCATTAGGAGGATTGAGTAATAATATTTTTGCTTCAAAATATGTAACATATATGCCTGATAAGGAACAATTAATTGCTCAGGTTGAAGCTGTATTATCATCTAATGATAATAAAAACGAATTGACTTAAATTATTTTGTTTTGATAATGTAACAAAACCACTTTAAAAATCTTGTTTTATCGTATTTTACAGTTGTCAAAACGTAAATGTTGTCATGAGAAGATTAGATACTTCTTTTTATGAATAGGAGTATAATCTCTCTCATTTAAGATGAACTATGGAAAGGAGCAATTATACGATGAGTAGAGAAAGTATATCAGAAGATGTTAAAAGAAAATTATATGCAGAATCAATAGGAAGATGCATGAATCCTAGCTGTCAAAGAGAATTGTTTAGAAAAGATGGAGATATAATTGAAAAGGCACATATTCTTCCTTATTGTGAAACTGCTGATAATTCATTTGAAAATCTAATAATCTTGTGTCCTAATTGTCATAAGGATTTCGATAAAAATTCTTTGTTTACAGCTGATGAAGTTAAAGAATGGAAGAAAATTAGAGAAAATGAGGTTAATAGATTTTTTCAAAGAAAATTTGAAACTTTTGATGAATTAAAGAAAGAAGTAGCACCACTTCTTTTAGAAAATAAAACAATTTATGAAAATTATTATTTAGGTCATAATAAGAAATTATGGGATAAATTTGAACTTAAAATATTAGTAAATAATAGAAAAATAAAAAAACTGTTTGAGAAAAATTTTGACTTGATTCAACGTCATCCAAAAAAAGAATATTCAAATTTAGCATATATACATAGATTTATGTTACATATAGATGAATTTGAAACCACTCGTGGTGAAGATGAAAAGAATAGACAGGTTCTTTTTCCTAAAATAATTAACTCTATGTTTGGAATAAAGCCAATTGAAGAGTTTCTTTTACCATCTACAGAAACCTTAGAAGATTTAATAACAAAATTAACAGCTGATGGTAAATTTGAAACTATAGTTTTGGGAATAGATAATCCATATATTCAATTAATTGAGAACGATGAATCAAGTAAATTGTATTTATTTGATACCCCCAGATTGAGGCAATTATATTTTGACTATGATTGTTGTAAATATGCTAAGGTTAGATTAGAAAGTTTAAACTTTGCATTAAAATATATGAAATCCAGAGACGTATTTTATAGATTTTTTACGTACAACAATTTAAGAGAAGTTGATGTGAATGGTGTCAAATTAGTTTTTGTATATGAATATTGTTTGAGTGAGGTTGAACTATTAAATCTAATGCCAGAAGAAAATGATGTTATTGTTAATTTACATAATTGGAACGGGGAATCTTGTATTTCCAAACAAGCATATGAACTTGCCGAAAAAATGAAAGTAACATTGTTAACTATGAATGATTTTTATAAATACATATATGAGATTAAAAAGCAATAAAGAGATAAGTAGATTAATTAAACAACATATTACATTGTTTGAAAATTTCAATTATGTTTATTTGTTTGGGTCATTATTAGACGTTAATAAAGTTCCAAATGATATTGATATATTACTTATTTATTCAGAGAGATCGGATAATATAATACACGATTTAAATTTTATTTGTTCCATTTTAGAAAAGGAATGTGGATTACCAGTTGATTTTACAGTGTTAAGTATTGAGGAGGAAAGAGAAACTAATTTTTTAACAAGAATTAGTTCGTCATATCTAAAGTTGAAATAAATAATTGAAGTAATTAATAATATTAAATAATAAATCACTTATGAACAACAATAAAAATTTGTGATTATAAAAATCTGTTTTAATAGATAGTGTTCACTTGTTTTAGCAATGCAACAAGTAAGCGACAAAAAGACTTTAAAACACTTATTTTATAAAGTTTCGGAGTTCTCAAAACGTTAATTTTATCAAATGTGTTGTTTATAAAATCCTTGATTATTCAAGGATTTTTTCTTTTTATAAGTAACTAAACAGAAGTAGGATTAATAACAATTTAATCGCTTGGAGAAGTTGATATGGGTATAATATTGTTATCGAAGCAATAGATTTAAGAAGGAGATAATTTTATGGTAAAATTAAAAAGAATGTTAGGCGATATAGATGATCCTACGGTGGTTGTATTAATGGCTTTAATTGAGAGTCAAAGTGCTGAAACATTAGCAAATTGGAGTTTGAATTACGTGGAACAAAATTTATTAAGTATTTATCAAGATAAATATCCTGATGATGCAAGGTTAAAACATATTATTTGTGAAACTAGAAAATATTTAGCTGGTACTAAAACAAAAAAAGAACAAAGAATGCTTTTAAAAGAAGCTAAGGAGCTTATCAAAGATGTTGAGGAGACAATTGTACCTTTGGCAATTGTGCGAGCAATTTTAATTGCATGTGCAACAAAAGATTCACCAACAAATGCTCTAGGTTATACTTTTTATGCTGTGGCAGCAATAGTGTATCATCAAGCTGGCTTATGTGAAAATAAAGAAATATATGATCAGCTTGCTAAAGAAGAGTTTAAAAAAGTATTAAAATCACTGCAACTGATAGCAATAGATAATGAAAATAATCCAGTTAAAGTTAAATGGTATTGTTAATTAAAAAAGAGGTATAAATGAGAAATTTTTATTTAATATATAGGTCTATTTTTGTGTTAAATTGTTTTCATCAATATTAATGTTAAATCGTCAATAAAAAATTTTTTATCATTACTTTTTCATAAAAATTATTTGCCTTTATAATTCTCAATATTACAAAGTACTTGTTAATAAAAAGTACTTTTGATATACTTAAATTAGAAAGGGGAGAGAAGAAATGAAAAAGGTTATCATATCTATATTTATTATTTTATTTCTATTTCTGGGAATCTCATATTTTTATTATGTCCATAATTCAAATGCGAGAAAATACATTAATAATTGGAACATTGAACTATCTTCTAACTTGAAATCACTATATGAGAAAAAAACAGAAATCGGATTTCAGGGAGACGGAACTATTTATGAAATTTTTGAGTTAGAAAAAACAAGTAAACTTCCAAACAATTTGTCTTCTAACAAAAATACTGATTTTGAAGCATTATTTAAGGAATACTTAGTTAACTTGAAAATTAATACAAATCAATATCCAGATTTCAAAAATGATTATTATTGGAAATACATTGAAAAAAATAATTCCGATAAATTGTTAGTAATTATTAACAAAAATAAGACAAGGCTATACATTATTCAATCTTTATCATAACCATTATAATTTATAAGAAAGAATATTCAAAATCTATATATTTTTAGGTAATATTTATAGAAAGAAGGAAGAATATGAAAAATAAAATTAAGCTCATCCGATGTATTAGTGTTGTTACTTGTATGTGCCTGCTGCAAACTAATGTTTATGCACAATCAATTAATCAAGAAGAAAAAACTTATGAATTATTAGAGCAACAAATAGAATCAGAACATATAGATATTATTGCAGAGTTAGACAAATTGACTAATGAGTATCAAGAAATACTTGTAATTGAGACACAAAATAAAAATCTGACCGAAATTAATAAGATTAAAGATTTAATAAGCGGTTTAGAGAAAATAAAAAAAGAGTACATGGCTTTTATTCAAAATACAACTAGAGCAAATCAGCCTAATACCGCTGTTGCTGCAGTAATTGGTTATTTTAGCAATAAAAATTATAAATTAGCCTCTGAATTACTAATACATGCTACTGTAAATACAAACAAAAACTCCACATATAGTCCAACTAACGGCAGTAGAGTTAAGTCTCACAGTGTATTTGTTAAAATAGCAAATGGTTCTAAGACAAATGGAAGTGACATTTTCACAAATACTGGAGGAACTGCATCAAAGGATTGTTATTATGCACTTCATAGTTTTAACTATAGCAAACCGACTTCTAGTAGTAAATTAGTTAATATCTCAGATTATTATGATTATGCAAGTGGTGATTATAATGGAATGGAAGGTATTGCAGTAAATGCGATGTATCTAGCACAACAGTCGGGAGCCATCGTTCCTTATAATGTATTAATTTCCCAAAGACTATAATTTTAAATCATCTACTATATAACTATCTAAATAGTAAATAGATATGATACAAAATAAAGAGCTAAACTGTTATATGGGGGCAGTTTAGCTTTAAATTGTAGATTTATATAAAATAAGTTATAATATCCTTATATATAATCGAGGTTATACTAATGAGCAAAAATAACGATATTAATAAATTAAAAATAATAAATCAGGCTATTAAAGATACAGAGTATATTACAACGGAGTATTCACCATATCGTGGAATAATTAGTGTGTTTTGTAAATGGCTTATATGTTATTCTTCAATGATGTTACTTATATATGTAATCGATATCTTAAACTTTAAATTTGGTTTTTATAACTACAAATATTTCTACAATTTGTATAATGGGGGAAAAGTATTATTTAATATATGCATAAATTTATATATTTGGAAAACAATATGTTTAAAAGAACTATCGGTAAAAGAGCGTAGGTTTTTGAAATTATGGATTATTTTCCCTATTTTGTTTTCCATAGAAATAATTATCCCGATATTAACAAACTATCTAAACACTGATGCAATGATATCTTTTTATCAAACTATTTCTTTGTCCTATATTATAGTTTTAATTGAATTATTTTATATTTATTCCTACTTTAGAAACAAGAGAACAATGATTATAACTTTATTGTTTATATGTTATATTGTTGTATCTTTTATTCTTAAGGCTTACATTTATAGTTCAAGAGCTATTTCTAATTCTTTTGGTGTTTTTATGAATATATTTTATGATTTTGATACATATGGACTTGTAGCCATTATTATGTTATTTACTATTATTTTTCTAAAGAGGGATACGGATGATAAAAGGAAGAGAAACCTTTAAAATTTTTGAATCAAATATTAGGCTAAAAATGGTTGCAGGATTATCAAAATCTAATTTGACTTATAATCAGCTACGAGAGCTTTGCAATTGTAGTGATGGTAATATAGCAACACATACTAAAAAACTAGTTTCTGCTGGTTTTATAGATGTAAAAAAAGAATTTGTCAACAATAAACCAAAAACAACTTACAATTTGACAGAATATGGGCAAAAGGAATTTAAGGAGTACATTAAATTTTTAAAAAAAATTATTGAAGAAACGGAGAAATAAAATGAGAAAAATAATGTTTACATTCCTTTTAACACTATCAATGATAATGTTAATTAATATAGTTCCGACAAAAGCTTTTGATAATGAAACTGAGTTAGACTTATTAATAAGACGGATTGACCATATTAATGAAATTTATAATTCCAATTATTACATTTTATCTGAGGAAGAGTTTATTAACTCAGAAATTACGGATACTTTCAAGTCTTATGATGATTATGTTAAACATTTATTAAATTATGACTTAAACGAACTAGAAAATGAATTAATAGTCAATATTACAGTTGATAGTGAAACTATTAATGTAAATATCGAAACATATTTTCGTTCAACTTCAGGAAGTAGAACTTTATCATTTTATAACGGAAATAATAAAATGATATTAAAATATAAATATAGTGGTAGTAAATTTGATACAAGCTATAAACCAGGGGTAACTGTTACTAAGGTAAATACTAAAAACTTCTTTGAAATGAGTAGTCATACTGGGTCATTTAAGAATTCTAATAAAACATATAGCATTATTGCAAAGGGAAGAGTCATAACTCCTTCAGGAGTTGTATCAAACAAATCTTTTACAGTAAACTTTAATTTATAAGAATAAAAACCTGTTAACTAAAGTGTTTTTTAGTTCACTTCAGTTAACAGGCTTTTTGTATATAAACTTCTCTGGTAAGATGAATAAAGAACATCGCGTATTTCTTTATTCATCTACATGTCCTTCTATACATGATTGAGAAATGAGAACTTTGGGACGGATACTTATTTTCCTAAATATTATAACAATTATTTTTTATACTGTTTATTTTAAGAATTCTAAATCAAAAAATCTTTTGTAGTCAATTACTACTTCATCTTTGTCCTCAAAAGATGCTAGTATATATTTTTTATTGATCTTTGCTTTTACTAATATACTGCATCTATCATCTACGTTTTTGTATCTTTCAGCAAACCATTTAGTCTGTTTTAAAGAAGTTGATCAAGAAATACCTTTGTGAGCATCTTCTATTTTTTCTCAGTACTTATTTCCCGGAGAAATTGCGATGTTATCAAAGGTAAGTGTCAAAGAGTTTGTTTTATAAACTAGTACGTTGTTTGGTAAAGAAAAAAGTTATAAAAAGATTATTACAAAATTAAAAAATATAAATGATTATAAAACTGTAATATTACCAATAAGATGAGCAATTGGTGTGTTACAGTTTTTTCATAAATAAGAGTGAATATAGACATGTAATAAAACGGCACATATAAGCTCGTTTAGAAAAATTGATAAAATAGACATTAAAATCTATAATGATTTTAGAAAAAAGAAAGCGCTTATTTTTCGATTGAAGAGGAGGAGAGTATCATGTCTAAAAAGGAAAAAAATTCTTTTGTAGATAAGATTATGGGACCTATGGATAAAATTTCCAGTCCGTTAATCAAATTTGGTCAAATTCCATTTATTCAAGGTTTACAAAGAGGAATGGTTTCGTCAATTGGTGTTACAATGGTTGGATCAATCTTTTTGGTTATTTGTTTATTTGGAGCTGATGGAAATATTACAGAAAAAGCATTATTACCGTTTTTAACACCATATATTGACCAATTGTCATTAATTAATAGTTTGTCAATGAATATCATGGCAATTTATATGTGTGTGGCAATGGGAGCTGAATATGCTGATATTAAGGATATTAATAAAACTACTGGTGCTGTAGGAGCGTTATTTGCGTTCATTTTATTAAACTATAACGGTATCGCAGCAACTTCTGAAGGTGTAAATGCATTAGAAATTACATATTGGGGTAGTGCGGGGATTGTTACTGCTATTATTGCGATGGCGATATCTGTAAATGTTATTCATTTATGTTACAAATATAACATTATGATCAAATTACCAAGTAGTGTACCACCGGCAATTTCAGATAGTTTTTCATCTATTGTGCCATATTTATTTGTTGCTTTAATTTGTTGGTCAATTCGTACTATTATGGGATTCGACATTCCTGCAGTAATCACAAATATTTTATTACCAGTTCTTTCCGGTGCGGATAACATCTTTGTTTTCTGTTTTGCATATTTCTTTGCCTCATTATGTTGGGTATGTGGTATTCATGGTGATAATATTGTGGGGACAGTTATCTCTCCAATGTTACAAACTTGGATGATTGAAAATACAGAAGCATATACAGCTGGTTTAGCAGCACCTCATATATGGATTGATCAATTAAATAGATTATTCCAATATGTATCTACTTGTTGGCCGATCTTAATCTACATGTATATGAGTTCTAAAAAGTTACCACAATTAAAACCACTAGCTGTGTTATCAACACCATCAATGATTTTCTGTATTGTGGAACCTTTGATGTTTGGGTTACCTATTGTATTAAATCCTTTCTTAGCAATTCCATTTGTGTTAATTCATACTATTACTGCTGCAGTAAGTTATTTGTTAACCTC
Source organism: Thomasclavelia ramosa DSM 1402 (assembly GCF_014131695.1). Lineage (NCBI taxonomy): Bacteria > Bacillati > Bacillota > Erysipelotrichia > Erysipelotrichales > Coprobacillaceae > Thomasclavelia > Thomasclavelia ramosa. The sequence goes on along the minus strand of NZ_CP036346.1, from coordinate 2,666,281 downwards.
AATTGGTTTCGTAGGAAGATTTGTTATAAGCATTCCGTGGGCAACACCTTCGCCAATTTTAGCATATTTGGCAACTGCCGGATCAATTGGTGCAGTATTATTAGTATTTATTAACTTTGCAATCGGTATGGTTATCATGTATCCGTTCTGGAAAGCATATGAAAAGAACGAAATAAAAAAATTAGAAGAGCAGAAAGCTACTGAAGTAGCTGTTTAATGAAAAGGAGAAATTAAGATGAAGACTTGTCCATGCTGTCATAACGAAATACTCGATGATGCAATATATTGTGATTATTGTGGGAAGGAATTAACAAAAAAAGAAGAAGATGTTTCTAGAGTTGTTGAATTAAAAGAGAATCCACAAAAAAACTATTTCTGCCAACTGGGTCTTATCTTATTTCTATTTTCAATGGTTATTTTAGATTTTTTTATGGCAACTGTAGTTCATAATACTGTCGGAAACTCTCGTATTGTTTTCTATATTAGCAGTGTTTTCTATATACTAGCTTTAGCAACTGAAGGGTTTGCGCTTTTTGTTGATTACAATGCTGTTAAACAAGGATATAGAAAGAATGGTAATTTAGGATTAGCGTTAGCTACTATGGCTTTAAGTTCGTATTTTTTACTCGTAAATATATTTGGTGTTATTTTAAAATAAAGGAGAATTCTATGTATTGTCGAAAATGTGGGAATCCGATAGATAACAAAACAGTTTTTTGTAAAATATGTGGCGAGAAGATTATCAAGTTGGAACAAAAAAGTTATGAAGAAAAGTATTTAGAAAAAAATGCAAAAAGTGATTTGAAAAAGCAAGACAAATATTGTGATTTAAAGAATCCATATGTTATCCCAGCAATTACAGTTTCGTGTATTGGGTTTATACTAGGTGTTTTTCCTTATCCAGCAGCATGGGAAGTTGGTACAAGTCTATGGTTAAGTGTTGTTATTCTAGTCTTTGCATTATTGGGGGCTTATCATAGTGTAAAAGCAACCCAAGTTAATAGATTTTATGCACAAAAATACTGTTATACCATTAAAGAAAAAACAGTTAAGGTAGCGAGAATATTGTCAACAGTCACAATTTTAGCGGATCTTTTTGTATTCATGTCAAGAATTTAAAGACAATTTAAATTGTCTTTTTTTCAAAGGAGAATATAAATGAGTATATTATTTTTTAAGCCTATACCTCGTCCTGCAATATGGGGACATACACTTGTCAAAGATTATTTTGACTATTGCGATTTCCCGGATGGTATAGGGCAATCATGGTCTTTTAGCGCGCAAGAAAACGCTTCTACAGTTTGTATTACTGAACCATTTGTTGGTAAGACATTGCATGAATTATGGAACGGTCATCAAGAATTGTTTGGTCATCCAAACGAACCATTCCCAGTTATTATTTCATTGGTTGGTCCTGAAGATGATTTAAGTATTCAAGTACATCCCGATAATATTTATGCTTTAAAAGAAGGTTTTAATAGCGGGAAAAATGAGGCTTGGTACTTTATTGAAGCAATGCCAAATTACAATATTGTTTATGGTCATAATGCTTCAAGTCCAGAAGATTTAAAGGATTATATAAGAAACGAACACTGGGATGATCTAATAAGATATCTAGATGTGAAATCTGATGATTTTGTATATTTGCCGGCTGGATTGTTACACGCCTTGAGAAAAGGGAGTGTAGTTTATGAAATACAACAAGCAACAGATATTACTTATCGTTTTTATGACTATCATCGAAAAGATTCTCAAGGTAATGAACGTGAATTACATTTAGATAAAGCTATTGAATGTCTAAATTATGATCAATCAAAAATGGAAAATAATGTTCAACCAATTGAAAAAAAATATGACAACATTAAGGAAACTGTCTATATATCCAATGACTCATTTACAGTTACAAAGTTAGAAGTAAATGGATTGAGTAGCTATATTTATAATAACTATCAACTAGCAACGGTTGTTAAAGGTTGTGGAAAGGCTGATGGTGTTGAAATAAAAATGGGAGATAATTTTATCATTCCTATAAATAATAAAGTAGAATTTGATGGTCAGATGATAATTATGATGACCACAAAATAAGAGGAAAGACGATGAAAAAGAAAGAATTAAGAAAAGATTTTTTATGGGGAGCTGCGTTAAGCAATGTTCAAGCAGAAGGTGGCTACCTAGAAGATGGAAAGGGATTAAATGTATATGACACACTTGTTGTTACACCTGAACCTGGGATTGAATCTCAATATAGTGATACTAAGGTTGCAACAGATCATTATCATCATTTTAAAGAGGATATTGATTTAATGGCCGAAATGGGCATTAAAGCTTACCGTTTCTCAATTATTTGGTCACGGATACATCCTAATGGCGACGATGAAGCTAATGAAAAGGGATTAGACTTTTATGAAGAAATGATTGATTATATGTTATCGAAGGGAATTGAACCAGTTGTTTCCTTAGTTCATTTTGATATGCCTGATCATCTGATGAGGGCATATAATGGTTTTTTTAATAAAAAAGTTATAGACTTTTATGTTGAACATGTAAGGTGTATTGCTAAAAGAATGAATGATAAAGTTAAATACTGGATTACTTATAATGAAACAAATCTTGCTCCATATCAAAGTGATTTGGTTGCTGGAACTAATAAGCCTGATTATATGAGTAAAGAAGAATTTTATTCTCAACTATATATTAATATTCAAGTTGCTCATGCAAGGGCAGTTTTAGCAATAAAAAAAGAAATACCTGATGCTATGGTTGGTGGAATGGTTAATTATTGTTTGTTCCAACCTGCAACTACTACTTCAAGGGATATGATTGCTTGTGAATTCTCGCATAAATTCATGAATTATCTTTCCTTTGATATTATGACATCAGGATACTTACCGGAATATTTTGTTTCTTTCATGGAAAAAAGAGATATTGAATGTGAATTTAATAATGAAGAACAAGAGGATGTACTTAAGGCTTCTAAAGAATTAGGATATTTAGCTATATCTTATTATCGTTCAATGATGGTTACATCATATAGAACTATTAAAAATGAATCAATAATAGATTTTGAAAACAATCTTTTATGGGGGAAAGGATTTGTACAAAATCCATTATATAACGCAAGTGAATGGAATTGGACAATTGATCCTGATGCTCTTAGATTGTCATTAATTCAATTACACGAACGTTATCATCTACCTATTTTTATTGTTGAAAATGGAATAGGTATCAAAGAGGAAATGATTAATGGTAAAATTTATGATGATAATCGTATAGATTATTATCAAGAACATATTCAAGCTATGAAAACTGCGATTGAAAATGATGGTGTAGATGTTATTGGGTATCTAGCTTGGAGTAGTATTGATTTTCTAAGTGCCCACAAAGAAATGTTGAAGCGATATGGATTTATTTATATTAATAGGGATGTTGAAGATTTAAAGGACCTAAAGAGATATCCAAAGAAATCATTTTATTGGTATAAAAAATGTATTGCAAGCAATGGTAATGATTTGGAAAATAATGTAGAGTATTGGTGAGGTGATTAATTATGGTTAGAGCTCAAATTTTTAATCAAGAAAGTTACTGTATTCAAATTATAAGATATTTATCTTTCTTAGATGATTATGCAACCTCTTATGAAATCGCAAATCATATTGGAATAAGTAGGAGATTAGTTAGAGATGAAATTATTAATGTGCAAGAATTATTAAATGAATTTGGATATCGATTGATTTCACGTACCCCTAAAGGGTATCGTATAGATTTTACAGATTATTTGGAGGCACTAGAGCTTATTAACAAGATTGAAAACCATGAGCGTAACCATAATTTTGATTACTATCTATATATAAATAGAACTTTTTATGTTGCAAAGCGACTCCTTGAATGCGACACAGGAATTAAGATAGATGATCTTGCAGAAGAAATTTTTGTATCAAGATCAACTTTATCTAAGGAACTGTCTAATCTTAGAGAATGGTTTGCGAAGCATGAACTGAAAATAAACTCTAAAGCAAATGTAGGGTTGATTTTAGAAGGACGTGAAGAAAACAAACGAATTATATTATCAGATATTATTTTCATTAATTACAAGCACTCATATATTATGTTTGATTTTTTAAAGAGCCTTTATAAAAATAAAGAGATGTTAGATTATAAGATTATATCATTGTTAAAAAAATATAATGTTTCTTTATCTGATACATCTTTAATTGATTTCCTCGTTTACATATTGGTAATGATTTCAAGAGCTAAATCTAAGCATTTATTAACTGAAATTGATATTCCGGAAGAGTTTAACTTATCTATTGAAATGCAAGTTGCAAAAGAGATTGCATTAAAAATTAAAGATACTATAAATTGCCAGATTACCTATGATGAGATTAAACAAATTGCTATTGAATTGTTTGCTAAAGAAGATAAAGGGTCATTTTATTATAATAAAGAAATGTCTTTAACGATTGTCAATGAATCATTAAAAGCAATTGAAAATGAGTTTTTTATTATATTTAAAGAACCGCTTTTGAAAGATTTAAAGGAAGAATTGTTTACTATGGTAGATAAGACATTGTTTCATTGTAGTTTTAATACAAAACAGCGTAATACATACTATAATAAAGTTGAGAAGAATTACTCCAATTCATTTCAACTTGCTTTATGTCTCAAGAATATAATAGAGCAAAAAACAATCCACCATGTTTCGATGAGCAGTATATCGTCTTTTACAATTTTGTTCGAAAAGTTCATTTGTTTAACAAAACTCCAAAAACAGAAAGTTTTATTTGTATGTACGCTAGATCATCAAAATAGAGATTTATTATATAGGCAGTTATTGTTTGATATAGGATCGTATGTTGATATTGAACTATTTGGTAATGTAGGTAATATTTTAGAGTGTGACATAAATCAATATGATTATATCATTTCAACAATTTCAATGGATATTGATATCAATATCCCAATTGTTTTAATATCTGAGTTTTTAGATAACAATACAATGAGATACTTTAAAAATCTTGTAATGGAGACAAGACAAATCGAAATGAGTGAATTTTTATTTAATAAGAAATATTATTTTAATTGTGTTGATATTGATAATATCAATGGAATTTACGATTATCTCTATAGTGTATTAAAAAAAGAAGTCGCTATTTCATTTGATATATTTAAGAAAAACTTACTAGACAAAGATCAAGTAGAGATTATTGATTCATGTAGCCATAGTCTTATTTTTTCGAGTCATATGAAATTAAATTTAAAAAATCTATTAATTGTATTTGTACTAAAAAACCCTATTATCTATAATAAGAAAAAAGTATCAATAATCATTTTTTCGACTTTACAAGATGATTTTGAAGGAAATGTTAGAACCCAAGGATTATTGAAATCACTAAGATATCTATGTGACAATGAGCAGGGGTTTGATCAATTTATTAATAATCCCACTTATGTTTGCTTTATCAAAGGCATCAAGGATATAAGTGTGAAAAAGTGACCCGCTCCTCATTCGTTGGACTTAATGAATGAGATCGGGTCATTATTATAGACAACCATGTCTATTATTTTTCGGTAATTTTAGTTGTTTTGATTACATTTAAAGCTTCATCAAATGATACTGGTCGAGAAAAATAATAACCTTGCAATAAATCACAGCCGCATTTTTTCATAAATTCCATTTGCTCCTTCGTCTCGATTCCTTCAGCTAAGATATGTAAACCAATTTGATTAAATGCTTCAATCATTTTTTTAATAAGAATTGCAGCTTTCTCATCTTTCATTGCTTGCCAGATTAGGCTTTTATCTACTTTAACGACTTGAAAAGGGATAGTAAGGACATAGGTGATATTAGAATAACCAGTACCAAAATCATCTAGTAAGAATTGGATTCCACGATTAATCATATTTGTCATAAAATTTGTGATTGCATCAAAATTAGTTACCAGCATACTTTCGGTAATTTCAATTTTTATTAATTCATAAGGCAGTTGATGTTTTTCAATAACTTTTAAAACTTTATTTTCAAGATCATCTTGCATAAATTGTAATACTGAAAAATTAATAGAAACACCGGTAAAATCCTTTTTTTCAGCAATCACTTTTTTTATAAAAAGACAAGTTTTATCAAGTACCTGATAAGTAATTGGAGCAATCAACCCATTTTCTTCAGCGATTGGAATAAATTCCTCGGGAGAAATAAACCCAAGTGGATTGTCCGGTAAACGGAGTAATGCCTCTGCCTTGCAATAGCTATGTGTTTTGAGATCATAGATAGGTTGAAAATAAACTTCAAAACTATTGTTTTCTAAACAAATTCTTAATAAGTCAAGAATTTGATATTTTCGTCTAATTTGTTTGATCATTGCAGTAACACAAAAATTAATATTATGAGCATTATCCTTTTTTCCTAACGAAACAGCATATTCTAGACCGTTAATAATTTCTTCTTTGCTATGAGCAACTTTAGGATAAGCAATTCCTCCAGCTACATAACTAATGATAAAGTCAATATTTGAAATCTGCCATGGATTTTTCATTCGTGTTTCAATCTTTTCTAGAGCATTTATTACATTCTTTTTATTATAAAAAATTAATGCAAACTCATCTCCGCCATAGCGATACATTGCCTGCTTAGGCAATAAATAACGTAAATAATGACAAACTTCTAAAAGAATTTGATCACCTATTTCTTGGCCGAATTTATCATTAATAAACTTAAAATTTTTTAAAGAAATAACTACAGCAATAAAAGGTTTGTTATTATCGATTAAGATATCGATCATCTTGTTGAATTCTTGACGATTCAACAAATTCGTTAATGTGTCTGTGAACATTTGCTTGTTTTGTAAATACAAATAAATAATTAAAAGAGCACTAGTGGCTGCGGTACCTGTTAAAATATATTCAGGGTGAATATATTGAAATAGGATTACAAAGGCAGAAATAAAAGGGAATACCCCTAAAATATAACTTACATTTCGTTCGAGCGATTTCCTTTTATGAATTACTAGAATCAATGAAAAAAAGACATAAATATAAAAGACTAAATATGTAATAAATATCCAAGGTCCTTGTTGATAACCGGATACTTGATCAAACGAAAAGAGCAACGACGTATAGAAATTACTAAAAACTAAAAGAACGTATAATATTGATGGTAAACTGCAAAGTGCAGCATATTTCTTGACCTCTTTTTCATCATAAATATTAGCTAGTGCATAGATGAAATAGATAGCGCCCATTAACGGTGTGCTTAAATAGTAAATTAGTAGAAAAAAGCTATTAAAGAATAATGGTACTTGCTTATAATTTTGTAAAAGTGTTGTTGAAATAATATTAGAGCTGACTGAAAGAAAAGTAATGAATAAACAATACTGAAAAACTTTATTTTTTACGGTTGGTAGAAGATTTCCTTTACGGGCATAGACTAAAATAATGCATAATGTTATTGCTGAAACAAGTTCTGCCGTGATATCCCAAATCAATATTTTCACCACATTCCTATAATGTATTCTTTATAGATTATATCACAAATCAATCACATAAAGTTAATAGATATAAAGATTTTTTGACATTCAAAAATTTATTTAACTCTAATTTGTGAATAAAGGCATTGACAGATAAACAGAGAGATAATTTAATTGGTAGACTATAAGTAACTTAAGAAAGGGGTTATTAAATATGTATGCATGGCAAGAGATTCAGGTGACACTTGATTATATTGAAGAAAATTATGATAAAGAGATTGATATTGATAAATTAGCAGCAATTGCTCATTTATCAAAATACTACTATCAGCGATTATTTTTTCGTTTAACTAAAAAAACTGTGAATGATTATGTGAAGCTGCGGCGCTTAGAAAAAGCTGCCAATCAATTAAAAAATACGGAAAAAAGAATCTTAGATATTGCAATAGCCTGTGGTTTTTCTGGACATAGTGCTTTTACTCGGGCTTTTAAAGAAGTCTATAAAATTACACCAGATGATTATCGTAATCAAAAAATTCATTTAGATCATTTCATTAAACCAGATTTACAGCTTAATTATGTTGTAATTGATACTGGCGTGCCATTGATCGTAGAAGGGATGGTTTTAGAGATAAATGAAAAACAAGTTTGTAATGATCGAATTTTTTATGGTAAAAGCAAAATGGCTAAAGTAGATGAATTAGGTGAACCGAAGATAAATAACATAGTTTCTTTGTACCAGGAATTAGATGTTCAAGATGCGGTAGTAGTAGATATTTTAACATTGAGTGATGATCCTGCCTTATTTAATTATTTTGTAGGGATTGAAATTGATAGACCGTCAATTGATTGTGAACAACGAATTATTCCTAGTGGTAAGTATGTAGTATGTAGTTATGAAGCAGAAAATTTTGAATCATTAGTGAATGAAGCTTTATATAAGGCTAGCCGATATTTGTATGAAGTTTGGTTTGTTGAACATCGTCTTGAACCAGATGATCTTCTGGTTCAAAAATATTATAATCCTTATCAGGAAAATTGTTATATTGAACTTTGGGCTAAAGTACGATCATAAAAATACATCATTTTAAATGACGTGTTTTCACTTTATTCGCATCTTTATAGATAAATACTTAAAAAACGTGTAATTAGTTTTACGCGTTTTTAGCATTATTAGAATCGTTACTGCATATAATTTGTTAGGTGATTTTGTGAAGAGAACGTATCTTATAATAGCGATTACAGCAGCATTGTATCTTGTGGGACATTATTTTTATCCTAAAAATGATGTGGCCGTAAGCAAAGATTTACCATTAAAAAATGTATCAGTAGTAATTGATCCCGGACATGGGGGCCTTGATAATGGTGCAAGTGTTGGAAAAATTTATGAATCGGAATTAAATTTAAAAATTTCATATGCTTTGAAAGAAGAACTTGAAAGTCGAGGGGCAACAGTAAATATGACTCGTGAAGACGAGCAGGATATGACCAAACGAAATCATCACTATTCAAAACAGGATGATATGTATTTAAGGGTTAAAAAGATAGATTCATATAAAAGTGATTATTTAATCAGTATTCATTTAAACTCAGCTCCAGCCTCAGGTGCTTGGGGTTCCCAAGTATTTTATTATAAAAACAGTGATAAAGGAAAGCGCCTTGCCAGTGAAATACAAACTACGATGAAAGAAGTTACAGGAAGTGCAAAACGCATTTCAGGTGCAGATTTCCGAGTTTTACGGGCAACCCAGACAGTCGGAGTATTGATTGAATGTGGTTTTATCTCTAATGCTAATGAAAGAGGACAACTGCAAAGTAGTAAGTATCATCAAAAATTAGCAGTCAAAATATGTGATGGGATTGAAAAATATCGTGAGAAATATCCAGAAGATACAATTGATCCAAAGGATTATGAAAAGATATTATCGTAGAAAAACTCCTTTTTTAAGTACACTCTATAATTTAGTTGGCTGAGTTATGGAAGTGTGCTTCATTTTATAGGAGTTTTTTAAATATAAATAATAAAATATATTGTCAAAAACAATAAAAAATATAATAAATAGTAATGAAAGCATTTACATCTTTTCTTGTAAATGATATATTTGTGTGTATAAAAAATAATTTTTGCTTATAAAAAGTTTTTAATGTGATAAATTAATGGATAAAATACAACAAATTATACCAAAATATAAAAGAAAGGGGTTTAGCAAGATGAAAAAAATTGTTTTATTGTGGGATACAGAAATACCAAGTGATTTTTTTGTTGAAAAGCTGATTGAAGAATCTGAAAAAGGCTCTGTAAAATGTGAAATTCAAGCTTATTCAATTGCTGAAGCATTAGAAAACCGAATTGATGCTGATGTTGTCTTGTTAAGTCCTTTGATTTGTTTTGAACAAATTAAAATTGAGCGTTTAGTACGTTGTCCGGTTGATATAATCGGAATTGGTGCTTATGCTTTATTTGATGTTAAGGCAATTTTATTAAAAGCATTTGATGCGATGAGAAAAAAGAGAATCTAATATGTAGGCAACCTATTTAGGCTGCTTTTTTGTTACTTGAAATTGCTGATTATAAAATTGATATAGGATTATAAGGATATATATGAGTGCGATAATATTAACAGCATAATAATTTAAATTAATTAGAAGGCTATTAATAAATGGATCGATGTAATTAACTAAAATAATTCCTAAAAATCCCCACATCAAGCTATAGAACATACAAATACGGCTAGTATAATTGCTAGGTATTTTACCATAATTCCATACTTCTATTTGTGAATCATATGATAAGAAAAAGTGAGTCAAATATTCTAGGGCAGTACAGCCGAATAGTGAATAAAAAAAGATTTCAAAATTATTAGTATGATAAGGGACAATGCTTAAAATCAATAATGCACCAAAGCCATAGATAGGGATAAACGGTCCTTTTAGTAATCCCGATAGATAGAATTCTTTCTTTAAGATTGAAACATATACTGACTCAAGAATAAATCCTAAAAATGTATAAATTGCAAATTTTACCATTATTACCTCCTTTAATAATATATGTAATTAAAAGAGGAATATACAAGAATCTTATCTTAAAGATGAGGTATCAGATACGATGAATATTAATATTAAAAATGAACTTATTATTTTTGATTTAAAATAATAAGTTCATTCAATTTAGTAGTTTTTATTATGTTGCAATGCAAGTATGTTGTTATAAAGATTTATTTTAATAATTTTTTAATATTATTTTCAATTTCTCTTGGCTTTACTAACGGTTCAAAGCGGGCAACGACATCACCCTCTTGATTAACTAAAAATTTTGTGAAGTTCCAGTCGATTCGTTTTGATAAAGTACTATCTTGTTTTTCTTTTAAATATGTATAAAGTGGTGATTCATTTGGGCCGTTGACTTCGATTTTAGCAAATTGCGGAAAACTAACACCATAAGTATCCGCACAAAAAGACATGATTTCTTCCATTGTTCCAGGTGCTTGTTCACCGAATTGATTACATGGGAAATCTAGAATACAAAAACCATAATTATGATATTTTTCATAAAGTTCTTCTAAATCATCATATTGCTCGGTGAATTCACAATCGGTTGCTGTATTGACGATTAGTAAAACTTGATCTTTATAATTATTTAGTGAGATTGTTTGATTGTTATTATCTAATACTTCTATTTCATATAAGTTCATAATTGCCTCCCTTAAATATAAACTATAATCAAAGTATAACAATATTTAGATATGCAAACAAATAATATGCAATGACGATTTTTTTGATAAAATTAAGAAATAAAAAAAATTGTCAAAATTATAAATAAATGCTTGACGGTAAAGAATCTACATGCTATTATATTAGGGCAGTTGATTGATGGGCCTGTAGCTCAGTTGGTTAGAGCGCACCCCTGATAAGGGTGAGGTCGATGGTTCAAATCCATTCAGGCCCACCATTAGTTAATTGCAAATAGATATATATGGGCCTGTAGCTCAGTTGGTTAGAGCGCACCCCTGATAAGGGTGAGGTCGATGGTTCAAATCCATTCAGGCCCACCATATATATTTTAATATTTTGGGGCCTTAGCTCAGCTGGGAGAGCACCTGCCTTGCACGCAGGGGGTCAGCGGTTCGATCCCGCTAGGCTCCACCAATTGTATATTAAGTCTGCTTTGGCAGACTTTTTAATTTATTTAAAGGAGGCAAAATATGACTGGAAAGTTGATAATTCTTGTGGTTTCATTCTTTATTTATTGTTTAATGGGGTGGATTTGGGAATCAATCATTTTGCCTTTATCACGGCATCAAAAACCATATAATCGAGGTTTTTTAAATGGTCCCTGGATTCCTATTTATGGTTTTGGTGCAATGCTGGTAATTGTTTTATTTGATATTCAGCAGGTTAATTATCCTATTTATACTTTATTTATTAGTGGCGGGGTAGTAGCTTGTTTATTAGAATATATTACTTCGTATGTAATGGAGAAACTGTTCCATCGACGCTGGTGGGATTATAGCCAAAAGGCTTTTAATTTGAATGGTCGTGTTTGTTTAGAGGGTTTTATTTGTTTTGGTTTATTTAGTGTTGTGGCAATCGATTATGTTCAGCCTTTTTTTACTAGTAAGCTATTATTAGTTGATGAAAATATTTTATTTGTCTTAAGTGGGGTTTTATCAGTTCTCTTTATTGTTGATACAATTGTATCAACACATGTAGCATTGGATATTGAAAAGAAATTAGAATTAGTAAAACAAGTACTGGAAGAAAGTGAAAATAGATTGATTGCAAGTATTGAGGAAAAACAAAATGAAGCACGTGCATATATTGAAAAACAGCGTCTAGAATGGCAAAAGCAGCAAATCGTCTTAAAATCATTAATTAGACAAAAGAAGTTGTTTAAATATGGGCACCGGCGTTTGATACGTGCGTTCCCTGATTTATTAAAGAGAAAAAAGGATGAGTGATGATGCTGAAGAAATATTTTGGAACTAAACAATTCTATAGAACTGTTATTAGTATTGCTTTTCCAATTATGGCTCAACAGTTTATCACAACGTTTGTAAATTTAATTGATAATGTAATGATTGGCAGTATTGGCAATATTGCATTAACTTCAGTAACGGTGGCAAATCGTTTTTTTCTAATTATGAACTCAATTTTATTTGGGTTATGTGGAGCGGCGGGAATCTATATTGCTCAATTTTTCGGGGCTAAGCAGAAGAAAAATTGCCAAGAGGTATTTAATATTAATATGGCTTTTGCGGTTGGGGCAGGACTTTTATTTACATTAATAATTTTTATTTTTCCTCAATACGCAATTGAATTGTTTTCTAAAACACCGATTATAGTTGATGAGGCGATTAAATATTTACATCTTGCTAAATATACATATATCCCTTTTGCTGTTTCGTTCACTTGTATGATGGCTTTACGAGCAGTTGGTATTAACAAGATTCAGCTAAAAGTGGGGATAGTAGCAGTAATAACTAATACCGCATTAAACTATTGTTTGATTTTTGGAAATTTTGGATTCTTTAAAATGGGAATTCAAGGGGCGGCTATTGCAACGATTATTGCTCGACTTGTTGAAATGGCAATATATTTGATTATTTTATATCGAAATAAACATTTCTTTAGTTTTGATTTAAAAGGGATAATTAGAATTAATGTCAACTTATTAACCAGTATTGTTCGTAAAGCAATTCCTTTGACAATCAATGAAATTTTGTTTTCATTGGGACAAGCTTTAATTTTTATGTCATATATGCGATGTGACGAATATTTAGTGGCTTCCATATCTGTTGTTGACACAGTAGCTAATATAATGTTTATTGTTTTTGGTGGTCTATCTTCAGCTGTGTCGATCATGATAGGAAATAAATTAGGTGCTAATAAACTTGATGAGGCTAGAGATAATGCGCGTAAATTATTATGTTTTGCATTGATGGTATCGTTAATGATTGGGATGATATGTTTTTTATTGGCACCACTGATTCCTAATCTGTATAATGTTGATATACCAATTAAAGAAGCAATCGTAAGATTGGTTCGAATTAAATCGATAATGATTAATATCTATGCTTTTAATGTCTGCATCTTCTTTATTTTAAGGGCGGGTGGAGATGTTGTTAGTACGATGATTATGGATTCAGGTTTTTTGTGGGCTGCTGGAGTACTGGTTTCAACTCTATTATCGTCATTTACGACTATTTCTTTAATTTCGTTATATATCGTTGTTGAAAGTTTGGATTTGATAAAATTAATAATTGCAACCTACTTCTTTAAAAAAGAACGCTGGGTTAAAAATATTGCAGTTGTAGGAGGTTAGAATGAAAAAAGATAACTATATTATTAAATCATTAAATGGAATGGCATATGGCTTTTTCTGCAGTTTGATCATTGGAACGATTTTTAAACAAATAGGGAATTTTGCTAATATTAGCCAACTAGCTGCTTGGGGTGAGGTGGCAACTTATTTAATGGGACCAGCGATTGGAGCAGGTATTGCTTATGCAATCGATGCTAAAGGATTAAATCTAATTGCGGCAGTAATTGCTGGAACGATTGGAGCAGGAACATTTAATGGTAATACGGCGACAACTGGAAATCCAATCGCAGCGTTTGTAGCCGTAATTATTGCAGTAGAAGTAACAAGATTAGTACAAGGAAAAACACCGGTTGATATTTTGTTAGTGCCTTTTACTTCTATTATAGTTGCGGGAATAGTGACAATATTTATTGGTCCATATATCACTAAATTAATTGTTTGGATTGGTGATTTAATTAATCAAGGGGTAAACATGCAGCCATTTTTCATGTCAATTGTAGTTGCAGTTTTGATGGGAATGGCTTTAACAGCACCGATATCTAGTGCGGCGATCGGAGTGATGTTGGGACTTAATGGTTTAGCTGCTGGGGCTGCTTTAGCTGGGTGTTGTGCTCAAATGATTGGTTTTGCGGTAATGTCGATGGATGATAATGATATTGGTGATGTTGTAGCAATTGGCATTGGAACAAGTATGCTGCAGTTTAAAAATATTGTAAAGCATCCGATAATTTGGCTTCCGCCGATTTTAACAAGTGCTATTATTGCTCCAATTTCTACTTGTTTGTTGGAAATATCTTGTTCAGCAATTGGTTCAGGAATGGGAACTGCAGGACTGGTAGGGATTTTAGAAGCTGTTAATGTGATGGGAAATAATTATTGGATTCCAATCATTGTTATTGATTTACTAGCACCAATGTTGATCAGCTTTGGAATTTATAAAGCTTTTAGAAAATTAAACTATATTAAAGCAGGGTATCTTAAATTAGACCGTTTTTAGTTAATAAATAAATTTTAAACTCTTAAATTTGGTGGATATATGTGTTAGAATTATACATAATCAGGGAAGAAAGCTTCATCCAACAAAAAAAGGGGGCGATAAAATGCTGTTTACATACAAGCAAATTGCTAATTTGAATGAAACAGAAACATTTATTTATCGTTATGTAATGAAGCACATTAAAGTTGTTACAAATATGAGTGTTCGTGATCTGGCTGAATGTACTCATGTATCAACGGCGACAGTAGTACGGTTTTGTCAAAAATTGGATTGTAATGGTTTTGTAGAATTCAAGACAAAGTTAAAGTTATTTAATGATGGACTTACTCTACCAGAAACTGATGATGAAATTGATGTTCTTTTAGAATTTTTTAACTATGCACGAAGTGTAGATTTTAAGGAGAAAATTAATAAATTTGTTAAGTATATCAAGGAAGCTAAGTCGATTTGTTTTTTAGGAATTGGAACAAGTGGTACTTTAGGAAAATATGGGGCTCGTTATTTTTCAAATGTAGGGTATTATTCACAAAGTATCGATGATCCTTATTATCCCCCACCAGTTGATGGTAATGAAAGTTCATTATTAATTGCTTTGACCGAAAGTGGTGAAACTCGAGAAGTAATTGATCAGCTTAAAATGTATCAGAGTCAGAATACAAAAATTGTGGTAATCACTAATAAGCCAGGGTCAACAATTGATCAAATGGCAGATTTGGGAATCTACTATTATGTTAAAGATATTATTTTACCACAAACATATAATATTTCATCTCAAGTTCCTGTTCTTTATATTCTTGAGCGTGTTACTCATGAGTTACAAAATGCTAAGGAAAAATCGCTGCCGTTGAAGTTTACCAGCCGTAATTTATAATGTGGAAAACTACTAAAAAATAAGTAGTTTTTTTTATAAAAAAATAAGCAAACTTGTTACATTTAATGTAACCCGTTACATAACCTCTTGCGTTCATTCCTTCTTATTATTAATTATGTTATTTTATAGGTGTAATGTTAAGCACATTGCATTGAATATCAAATAATCATTAAGCGCTTATAGTATTTGATATTCTAATTGTTATGGATTGTATTGAAGTAGGCCGCTTTGATACAATTCAAATATTGCTTATATACGAAATATATTAAGAAGGGGAAATGGAAAATGATAAAAAGATTAAACAAGAATTTTTTTGCAGCTATTCTGACCTTTGCGATGGCAATTGGTATGATAGCACCTGTAAATGTTGCAGCGAATGACGAATACTTGAATTTTGATCAGGATTCAATTTATGCAATTGTTTCAACTACAACTGGAAAAGCATTAAATATTAAAACAGCTAGCTGGACATCACCTGCAGAAGCAGATGGTGAATATAATGCTAAGACAAATAAAATAAGTAACTCATCACAATTTATGTTTATTAATGAAAATGATGGTTCAGTAACAATTAAGTATACTGGTATAAATGATGGGCAAGATTATTACTTAAGAACAGAGTCTGGGCAAACATATGTATGGGCTGATACTAGAAATGAAGATACCACAGCTAAGTATAAAATAACTAAAACGGCCGATAACCAAGGTATTATTGAAAGTATGAAAAGAACCAATGAATATCTTTCAATTGATAGTAAAGGAAAATTAGTCTATACAAGTGATAGAGATTTGGCTGAAAAATTTAATTTTGTCAAAAATCCTGGAATTATCAGTAATATCGCTTGGATTGAAAATGTGGCTACAGGAAAGTTAGTAACATTTGCTGATCAGCCAGATGAAAACTTTTCTGCAATTAAGGTAACTGGAGATGCTGGTAATATAGGTGATACTGAAAAGTTTAAAGTTACTTTTCACACTAATGACAATGGGATTAAAAATGTAATTTCATTTGAATCGGTTAGTAAACCAGGTTATCAAATTGCATCAGCTAAGTGGGTAGATGGCGCTGTACCTACCATTGGGTCATATAAAAAAGTGGGTGGTGGCTGGGAAGCTATCGCAGTTGAACCGATTGGAAATGGATTGTTTGTATTAAAGGATGCAGCTACAGGAAAATTGGTTACTGCAAATAATGATGAAGTTCTAGAAGGTGGTTATGAAGGGGAATTAACTGATCGAGAAAAATTTATTATCCATAATGCTATTGATATTGCTGATGTCACAGATTTAAAAGCTGATGATAGCTCAAGAACTGAAACCACAATTGATCTTACTTGGACAAATCCGAATAGTTTATATACTGATGTAACCTTATTTAAAAAAGCTTCAAATGAAGTAGTGTTTGATAAAGTTGCTGATGTAACTGGAAAAAACAGCTATCAAGTAACTGATTTGAAAGCGGGGATGCAATATAGTTTTAAATTAGAATATGTAAATGGAAATGGAAATTTATCAGATATTAATAATCCGAAAAATGAAAGTGCTGAATTGAAAGTTAGTACAAGAGCAGGAGCAAAACCAGCGACACCAGCAGATGTTAAATTAGTTGAAAAAGATGGTGAGTTCACAATTAGCTGGGGAGCTGCTGAAAATGCAACACACTATCAATTGTTAAGAGCAGATAGTATGCTTGGGGAATATAATGTCGTAGAGACTGTAACTAGAGATAGTACTTCTGTTACTGTTGCACCTATAGGTGATAAATACGAGAATTATTATCGCATCATTGCTCTAAATAATGGACAAAATAATGATGATGATTTATCAAATGCTGAAATTTCGGAACGTTCTGAGTATGTATCTCTAGAAAAGAATATATTTGGAGAACATACGTTGTTCTTCTCACCCAAAGATGATGTAGCACAACTTGATAAAATATTATTAGATTTATTCAATCAACAAAATGATAGAGGAGCAGATGCTCAATTTAAAGGGCAACAATACCAAGTTTATTTCAAACCAGGTGATTATACTGAAACTACATGTATGTATTTAGGGTTCTATACATCATTTAATGGTTTGGGAAAAACACCAATGGATGTTAAGTTAAATAATATCGCAATTCCATCTTATCTAGATGGTAATAATGCTACTTGTAATTTCTGGCGTTCTGCAGAGAATCTAGCTGTTATAAATACTGGGAATGAACAAGGAAAGGCTGGCTTCGATTGTAATCTTGCCCGACCAGAATATTTTAACTGGGCAGTAGCTCAAGCTGCACCGCTTCGTAGAGTATATTCAAGTCGTCCGGTTGGATATGACTGGAATTATGGATGGGCTAGTGGTGGATACGTAGCAGATTGTATGTTTGAAGGTGTATTTGAAGATCAAGGAAATCAATTATCAGCTGGAACATATAGTGGACAACAATTCTATACTAGAAATAGTAAATTGACAGGAGGCGGATATGGAACTACTTTAAATAATTTCTTCCAAGGTGTTGATGCTCCTAATTTACCAACTGAAAAAGATGGTGATGCTTTAGCTAATGGCAATGGATATTCAAATTGGGGTAAAGAAGCTGCGAATGGGGAACAGCAAGTATTCACAAATGTTGAAAAAACAAAGAAACTTAGTGAAAAGCCATTCCTATATTTAGATAATGGTGAATATAAGATCTTTGTTCCTGACTTACAAAAAGATACATCTGGTACAAGCTGGACTAAAGATGGTGATATGGGTAAAGGGAAAAGTTTATCTTTAAGTGAATTCTATATAGCTAAGCCAAGTGATTCGGCTAAAACAATTAATGAACAATTAGATAAAGGTAAAAATATTTATTTCACACCTGGAACATATCATGCTGAAGAATCAATTAAGGTTAATAAAGCAAATACGATTTTAATAGGTACAGGTATGACTTCAATTATTCCTGATAATGATGAAGCAGCAATGGAAATTGCTGATGTAGATGGTATTAAAGTAGCTGGCTTGATTTTTGATGCTGGTGAAAAGGATTCAAATTATTTGTTAAAAGTTGGACCTGCTAATAGTGATAAAGATCATTCTGCTAATCCAACTATACTACAAGATTTATTCTTTAGAGTTGGTGGAACTACAGCTAATCCAACACGTGCAAAAAATGCATTAGAAATTAATAGCAACGATGTAATTACTGATCATTTCTGGATTTGGCGTGCTGACCATGGTAATGGTGTAAGCTGGAGTGGTAATGCTGCTGATCATGGTTTGATTGTTAATGGTGATAATGTAACATGTTATGCATTATTCAATGAGCATTTCAATAAATATGATACATTATGGAACGGTGAAAATGGTGCAACATATTTTTATCAAAATGAAAAATGTTATGATCCTATTAGTCAAGAGGCTTGGATGTCACATAATGGAACAGTAAATGGATATGCTGCTTATAAAGTAGCTAATGATGTTAAGGAGCATTATGCAGTTGGATTGGGAATTTATAATGTATTTATTTATACTGGTGAAGATTATGATTCTTCAAAAGTGCAAATTCAAATGGATAGTGCAATTGAAGTACCAAATAGCAAAGGTGTAATTATTGAAAATGCATGTTTACAAACATTTGCTGATGAAAATAAAGTATTACAAAAATTTAATCATATTATTAATGATGTTGGTCCTGGTGTAAGCAGTGGAACTGATAAAGATGATTTTGCTATTAAAGGTGAAGGCTGGTCAAGAAAATTCTTATTAAATTATTGTGATGGAACTGCTGTTTATGGTAAGATGCCAGCTGCTGATCAAAAAGGAAAATTTATTGGAACAGTAACTGAAGAAAACATAAAAGCATTAGGTGATGATAATATTGATACAAAAACATTGAGTGATCTATATAATGTGAATAAGGATAAAAATGAAAATAATTATACAGTTGATAGCTGGAAGGTATTTGTGAAAGCGTTAGATGATGCTGGTAAACAATTGAATGCTGATTTAAAATATGCATATCAAAAAGATTTTGATAGTGCAAAAGATGTATTGAATGATGCTATTGATAATTTAGTATTAGTTGGTGCTGATTATAGTAAAGTTGATAGTATCAAGGCTGAAGCTGAAAAAGTTTTAGCAAGTGATAACTATACTAAAGATTATTACACAGAGGCAACAAGAGCGACATTTGATAAAGCTAATAAAGCATTAAATGATCTTGCTGATGATTTAACGATTTTAGAACAGAATAAAGTTGATGATGCAATTGAATTATTGACTGAAGCAATTAATGGTTTAACATTAAAAGGTGCCGATTATAGTAAATTAGATGTAGTTAAAAAGGAAGCTGAAAAAGTTTTGATAAGTGATAATTACACTAAAGGTCACTATACAGAAGAATCGAAAGCATTGTTTGATGAAGCTTATGAAGTGTTAAGTAGTCTTGCTGATAATTTAACAATTATTGATCAAGGTATGGTTGATGAAGTAGTAAAGGCATTAGATACTGCGATTAAAGGTTTAACATTAAAAACTGAAGAACCGGGGCAAATTGTAAAACCAAATGAGCCTGGTCAATCAACAAAACCAAGTGATAGCAGTAGTGCTAAAACAGGCGATGATCAAATGATTTATGGTTATGGAATTGTTACTCTCCTTGCACTGGGTGGTTTAATGATGTTAAAAAGACATCATACTAGCTAGTGGAGAAGAATTATGAAAAAAAGTAAAATTATAAAGGTAGCAATACTCGCACTATTTAGTGCGGTATTGCTCACATTAAATAATGTAGGAGCTATTTCAAGTAATCCATATAATGATTGGAAAACTTCAGCGATTAATTATCCTAATAATGGGCAGTTAGTTCCAGCGGGACCAATTACAATAACCTGGGATAGATTAAGTATTGATAGTCATGAAGTAATTGGTTATGAGGTATATCTTGATAATGTTCTTCAAAATTCAACAATTATTGATGAAGGTGATATTTTTAGTTGTGAAGTTTATACAACTAAAGTGGCACAGCATCAAGTTAAAATATTAGCTCAATTGAGCAATAATACTAAGATTTCAACTAGTGCTAGAAATTTTTACATATCTAAAAAAGGTATGGGTTTTTATAGTGGTAACGGCTACAGTGCAATTCAAGATGCACAAAATATGGGATTGTCTTGGTATTACAATTGGGGAACGGCACCAACGTATGCTGGTACTTGTCCAAATCAAAAGATAGATTTTGTTCCTATGATCTGGGGTGCCTATAATGGTTCAAACGAGCAATTAACAACAATTAAAAATGCGGGATATAAAACAGTATTGGGTTATAATGAACCGGATTTTGTAGATCAATCGAATGTTCCAGTAGCTACAGCGATTGCAAATCAACATTATTTTACAAATAGTGGTATGAGAATTGGGGCACCGGCAACGGCTATTCAGGCTCCTAATTCTGAATGGTTTAATGAGTATTGGCAGGGAATTAATACAGATGATATTGATTTTATACCTGTTCATAATTATCCTGGTAATATTGGAGTTACTGATAAAGAAATTAAAGACAATGCTAAAAGTTTATTAAATTTTATTAATGAAACACATAATAAATTTAATAAACCGATTTGGGTTACAGAATTTGCGGTAGCTAATTGGAATCCATATTGGGATGGTTATAATGGTGCTAACGAAGCGAATAAAGCTGAAGTGAGAAAGTTTTTGAATTACGTTATTAATGGGTTCGATAATAATGTAGGACTAAATGATTTAGAATTTGTTGAGCGATATGCCTGGTTTTCATTTGATGCACTAGATCGTTATGGTGGTGATTCAGGATTATTTAATACTAAAGCAGATCATGATAAAAATAGCATGTTAAAAATTGGGACATTAACAACTTTAGGAAATGATTATCGTAATCTTGGTAATCCGGAAGGTTATATATTGCCAAACTTAATGGGGGAAATAGAACCGTCTATTGAAGATGAATATGTTGATGATTATGTTAATGTCATGATTAATGGTCGAAGTGAAAACGTGGTATTGGGTAGTAAATTTGATAAAATCGATACGCCTGTTAAAGATGGATATGTATTTAGCGGGTGGTATAGTGATGAGGCGTGTACTAAAGAATATGATTTTGATAGTATTGTCACTGATAATGTCACAATTTATCCAAAATGGCTTAAGATGCACACAGTAACAATTGATGGTATAGATAATAAAGTAATTGATGGCAATACAGCGGTTAAGCCTCTTCCTTCTGTTAAAGATGGTTATGTATTTAAGGGATGGTATAGTGATTCAGAATATAATAATAAATTTGATTTCAATGAGCCAATTAGAGGCGATATTGCAATTTATTCAAAATGGGTAAAATTGGTAACGGTTTCGGTTGATAATAATAAAGTGCTGATTGAAAGTGGTACAGTTTTATCAAGGCCAGATATGCCAATAAAAAATGGGTATACTTTTGCAGGGTGGTACAGTGATGAAGCGTGTACTAAAGAGTTTGATTTTGCTAAGCCATTGTTAGAAGATGTGACGATTTATACTAAGTGGAAAAAAGTAATTGATCCAATGGAAAAAGAAGACCAAACCACTTCAATTAATAGTGTTAAAACCGGCGATAATTTTGCAATTCAAGGTTATGTCCTAGGTTTGATTGGAGTAATGGTGGCAATTGTAATGATGCAAAAAAAATATAATAAATAAAGATATTATGTATATAATTGACTACTTGATAAAAAACCTCTCCTCATTGAAATTTATCAAATTAAATACAAGTAGTTCAAGATGTTAAAAGGGAAGTGAAGGCCACTTCCTTTTTTGTGAAAATAAAAACAGTATTTACTATTGTTTGAATATTGTTTATAAATCAACGATTATGCAAAGAGTTCTTTCAAAATTATTATCAATTATTTTAGTATTTATAATACTGATATCTTTTTTGTAGAGCTCTAATGCCTTTTTTTCACGGCGATGCAGGCATCGATAACAGGATTCGATTATTTCTCCAGTATTTGTAGCGATTAAATAGTTATTGCAGTCATTTGTCAACAATTGACCTTTCAATAGTTCATCAAATATCATTACCTTTCCCCCTCTTGTTTTATGATATTAAAATATCATAATTAAAAGGTAAATAATATAGGTGGAATGATTGTTGAAAATAGTTACATTAGATGTAACAAAAAGAAGGCATTTTAGCCTTCTTGATCGATTGAAAATAAAGATATGATATCAGCTGTTGACATCTTAGTAATACTCCCGTCATTATTTTCAATAAAAATATTTGATAAATCTTGTTTCTGAGCTTGAAGTTCTTGGATTTTTTCTTCAATACTGTTTTTCATGATTAATTTATAAACTTGTACGTTATTGGTTTGACCAATGCGATAAGCACGGTCAGTTGCCTGGTTTTGAGCCGACATATTCCACCATGGGTCAAAGTGAATAACAATCGATGCTGCGGTTAGATTTAGACCGGTTCCTCCGGCCTTTAAAGAAATTAAGAAAACATCTGTATTGTCATTTTGAAAAGCGTTAACTAATTGATGACGTTTGATTTTATTGGTTGCCCCGGTTAAAACGTAATATGATATATCCTCTTTACGAAGTTCTTTTTCTAATAAATCTAAAGAGCTGGTAAATGATGAAAATAATAGAACTTTTTGATTGTTTTCTTTAGCTTTCTTTATTATATCTAGACAAGCTTTCATTTTTGAACTAGGACCAATAATTTCATTATATAGAATTCTAGCATCGCAGCAGATTTGACGTAATCGTGTCATCATTGCTAGAATTTGAATTTTATCAATTCGTTCAACGTCTAATGCTGTCTTAAGTTCGCTATTAATTTGACTTAAATTAGCTATATACAGATTTTCTTCTTCTTTATTAAAAGCAATCTTAATGTTATTCTCAATCTTATCAGGTAATTCTTCTAAAACTTCTTGTTTTGTTCTTCTTAAAATAAATGGTTCAACCATTTTCTTTAAACGAATTTGAGCATCTTTATCTTCATCGCGAACGATTGGACGCTCAAAATGTTCTCTAAAATAATTGTAATTATATAAATAGTTAGGCATCAAAAAATCAAAAATTGACCATAACTCTGCAAGTGAGTTTTCAATTGGGGTACCTGTTAGTGCAAAACGATGAGTACCATGTAACTCTTTTACTGCTCTGGCATTTTTTGTTGCTTGGTTTTTAATGTATTGAGCTTCATCGAGAACAATATATTCAAATTTAAATGGTTTATATAATTCAAAATCCCTTCTTATATAATCATATGATGTAATGATAACATCGTAGTTGTTTATTTGTTCAATCATCTTTTTACGAACGGATAATGTTCCACTAATACATAGGACATTGAGATCGTTTGAGAATTTTTTTATTTCATCCTGCCAGTTTAATATTAGGGTTGCTGGGGTTATTACAATACTAGCTTTGTGATTCTTTTTAGCGTCTTCTAATACAGTAATCATTTGTAAGGTTTTTCCTAATCCCATATCATCAGCAAGAATTCCTCCGAATCCATAATCGCTCATTGTTTTGATCCATTTATAACCAGTACATTGGTAATCTCTTAAAATATCACTGAATGGTTCAGGAACAGGATAATTATTGATATTGCAGTTAGTTAGATGGTTGATGAGTTCTTGGAATTGTTGGTTACGGTTAAAATTAATTGTTTCGCTATCTTGTATTAATTCGTTTAAGAATAATGCTTTGGATTTATCGACTATGATAGCGCCATCTTGAATATTTTTGTTTTCAAGATTTAAATCTTGAATTAAATTATAGGCTTCATTTAAAGTTTGATCTTCTAAATTCACAAATTCACCATTTTTTAAACGATGATAGGCTTTGTGTTTTTGGTATGATTCTAAAATATCTCGGATTTCATCTTTTGAAACATTAATACTGTCTAAATCAATCTCTAATAGATCATTTTTTAAACGGATACCAATGTTTAAAGAAATGTTTTTAGGTTTATTAATATTTTTAATGTCTTCACTGACAAATACATCACAATATCTATTTAATTTAGGCAAAATATTTTTTATAAAATAGTATATATCTTCATCGTTATTGGTGATTAAATACATATTCGTTAGTTCATCATATTGCGCGTAATCTTCAATCATTGCTAGTGCTGTATCAACGTTGAGTGGCAGCTTGGTTTCATAACTGTCAATATATTTACCGTCAAATAATATATTACCTTCATCATCACGATATTCAAGATTGATTGTTAAATCACCAAAGTTATTCAAATCAACGTAAGTAAGTAAAGTGATCACACTAGGCATATAATCGTCGATATTAGCTCCTGTAATGGCAATATAAGGTAAGATTTGATCAATGATATATTTGCCAAAATAACCAAAATCTTCTTTTGCGACAATGAGATTTTCTTTATCTAATTTAGAAATCAGTTTTTTAGTAATTTTAGACATTTTAAGACTGTAACGATTTAAAATGTTTTTGTCTAAATAATATAAATATTGGTTACCAATAATTAATTGGCCGCCTAATGGCAAAAGTGATATTTCAAAGTAATCTTCTTTATCTTCGATGTTGATTGTTAAATTATTTAGATCAATAGTGGTAAAAAACATATTGATGTTAAGATTTGTGAGATATGTTTCAAAAAATTCATCAATATTATATTTGTTAATATCAATAGAACGATATCTTTCAATATCATCAATAAATTCGCTATTATCCCGAATAAAATCAATTTGTTTTAATGCTTCTGAACTAAATGATTTACGATTGTAATCGGTTGTTAACTGACTACCGTAAGTATATACATTGTGATAACGATAGTTATATATGAATTCTTTAAGATTTTTTATTAAGTAAGTTTTATTTTGACCAATTCGATAACTAATCAAGATTCGATTAAATGAATAATTAATATTAGGAATTAAATCAATCAATGAATCATTTGTTAGTTGAGGATCTTGCTGATTAGTGTAGTCGGTAATTAATTTTTTTGATTCTTCGAGTTTTGTTTGAATTAATTTTTCTTCACGAACGCGTTCAAAGGCTTCAATTTTTGCTTTGTAATCAATTTTTTGATTAAACTGAAAAGGAATTTCAGACATTTCTAAACTATAAAATTTTAATAATAGTACCCCAATATGACCACATGCTAATTCATCATTATGGCAATAAGGGCAATCACATTCAAAATTATTTATTTTTCCTCCAGTATCTACGACGATATGACAAGTACTACTACGACCATATATTTCAACAGTACCATCAATGTGGTACTCATTTCCCTGTTTTAGAACGGACATGTTTGTGATTACATTATCTTTATAATAACTGTGAGCAATTTTCCAGTTTTTTTCATTAAATATCCTATTTATTTCATCATCTTTAATATACATGTTCTTTCCCTCCGATAGAATATTATATCATTATTTTAATGATTACCAAATAGATAACATTAAAAAAAGATAAATAAAAAAAGATATTTTATGACAAGGAATAAAGTGTTATAATATGAATGCGGTTACTTATGCCGGTATAGCTCTAACGGTAGAGCAATCCACTCGTAATGGATAGGTTGCTGGTTCAAATCCAGTTGCCGGCACCATAATTTTATTTCAATAACTTTATCTGATTATTTAGAAAAGTTATGAATGTCTATATATGAAGCGATAAACTGTATTCAATTTGTCGCTTTTTCGTTTTATCATATTTTAAAAGAAAGCAGAAAATTAATAAATGTAATATAAAGTTGTAATCGATTTTATAAATTCAAACATTTAATTATAGATTGATTTTTTAATTACATGAAGAATATGTGAAGAAGTAGATTATGATTATTATATATATCTAATTTTATTTGATGATGAAATTAAGAATATTATACAGGATTTTAAAATAAATGATGGTTCTACGTATACAGATGCAAGTTCTTTGACAGAGGGAATGATGGACTAAAGAATTAACAACTATAGAAAAAGCTTTTAGGTTTGATTAGATAAAATGTGTATATGCTCAAATTTTACTAGAATATCATCTGATTAAAAATGATATTTCAAGATATATAAATATTTTATGTACATTAGCTGATTTTAAATGTATACGATAATTTAAAAATTAATAATATCATTGATAGTTATCATATATTATTGACAATAGGTTAAATAATTGTTATTATATTGGTGTAAAATTGAACAGAAGGATTGTAACTCTTTGAGGCATGACCTATTATTTAGGATAATGAATCAAAGAGTTTTTTTGTATAAAAGGAGGAGTTAATATGTTTAAATTTATGAATAAACAAGATGGAGGAATTGTTTCACCAATAGATGGAAAATGTATAAATATAGAGGATGTTCCAGATAAAGTATTTTCAACAAGAATGATGGGTGATGGCTTTGCAATTATTCCATCAGATAATATTGTTGTTTCACCTGTTGATGGAATAATTGTTATGATACCAAATAGTAAACATGCATTTGGAATTAAAACTAGAAGTGGGGTTGAAATATTAGTACACGTTGGTTTGGATACTGTAAACTTAAAAGGTAGAGGATTTGAGATATTTGTCAAAGTTGGCGATAAGGTAAAGAAGAATATGCCTATATTAAAATTTGATGATAATATTATGGATGAAATGAATATAGATAAAACAACTATGGTTATATTTACAGCAGGTTATAATCAAAGTATAAAATTAGAATGTTATGATAGGGAAGTTCATAGAGGAGATACTTTGATTAAATAGAAGGAGGAATACTTCGTGAAAGTCATCAAAAAAATAAATAATAATATAGCAATTGCAGTTGATGGGGAAAACAATGAAGTTATTGTATTTGCTAAAGGAATTGGATATGGAAATATTCCCTATGAAATAAAAGATCTCTCTGTTATTGAGCGAACCTTCTATGATGTTGACAATAGATATTATGGTCTACTTAAGGAAATACCAAATAACATTTTTAACTTAGTTACAAAAATGGTGGATGTTGCAAAAAAGAATATTGAAGATGAATTAAGTCCTAATTTAGTGTTTATTTTAGCTGATCATATTAATTTTGCTGTTATTAGGGAGAAAAATGGTATGGATATTTCGTTACCATATTCTTATGAATTAGAGTATGAATATCCACTATTAACAAAAATATCAAAGTGGATGGTAAAAAAAACTAATGAGGAATTAGATACTCATTTACCAAAAGGTGAAGTTACAAGTATAACTATGCATTTTATTAATGCACTTGAAGGTACAAATACGAAAATGCATGAAGGTAATATTGAAAATAAGATATCAAAGGTTATCTTTAATGTTACTAACATAGTAGAAAAACATTTTAATTTTAATATAGACAAGAAGAGTTTTAATTACTTTAGGTTTAAAAATCATCTAAAATATTTTGTTCAAAGAAAAGAAGCTAGAGAAATGTTCACAGATAACAATCGTGAATTATATGAGAGCATGATAGAAAAGTATCCAGATACCTATGATTGTATCAGTAAGATAGATAACTATTTTTATCAGGAATATAAAGAAAAATGTACGACCGAGGAACTATTATATTTATTAGTCCATGTTAATAGATTGTATATAAAAGAGGATTGTCACCGAAAGGGCATCACCCCAGAAAAGTAATACTTTGATGGGGTTTTATTTTACTCATTACATTATTTGGCGCGCAAGATAATGTTTTGTATATAAAAAGGAGGAGAAAAAATGGCAAAGAAATATGAAAAACTTGCTAAAACGATTTTAGATTCAATCGGTGGAAAAGAAAATATTACATATTTTCAACATTGTACAACCAGATTGCGTTTTAATTTAAAGGACAGGAGTATTGTGAAGATATCTGATATAGAAAATGTAGATCAGGTATTAGGAAGTCAATGGTCCAATGATGAATTGCAGATCATTATTGGACCCGCAGTTGCTGATGCTTATGCGGAAATTTGTGAGTTTGGCAATCTCCAAAGAGAAGAAGCAATTGATGAAGATCTTGATGGAAATGCAGAAAAGAAAAAAGTCGCTTTAAAATCTGTACTTATGGGAATTATGGATGGGATATCAGGATGTATCACGCCGATTATTCCAATGATGATTGGTGGAGGAATGATCAAAGTATTCTATATGCTTGCGAATATGGTAGGAATCTTGCCTGAAACAAGCTCAACATATCAAATTTTATATTGGTTGGGGGATGCTTTTATCTATTTCTTTCCCGTTTTTTTAGGCGCAACAGCTGCTAAAAAATTTGGAGCAAACCAAGGTGTAGGAATGTTGTTAGGTGCATTGCTTATTTATCCAAGTTTTATTGCAATGGCAACTGAAGGAGCTGCTATGTCAATTTTTGGATTACCGGTTTATGTTGCAAATTATTCAACTACCGTTATTCCAATTATTTTAACTGTTTATATTTTAAGTAAAGTTGAGAAACTAATTAATCGATATTGTCCAGATATTTTAAAATCATTTGTTGTCCCTACAGGTTCTTTATTAGTCATGTTACCAATTATGTTAGTAGTAACGGCACCGTTGGGATACTATATTGGAACTTATGTGGCAGAAGCGGTTATTTGGATTTATGAAACAATTGGTTTCTTAGGGGTTTCTATTTTGTGTGCATTGTTACCTTTAATGGTTATGACTGGTATGCATACAATGATGACACCATATTGGACTTCGGCCTTCGCCTCTTTAGGATATGATCCTTTCTTTTTACCAGCTATGATTCTTTCTAATATGAATCAATTTGCAGCGACTTTAGCAGTATCATTAAAAGCTAAGACAAAAAAAGTAAAATCTACTGCCATGTCGTGTGCGGTTACTGCAATTGTTGGTGGGGTAACAGAACCGGCTATGTTCGGGATTACTTTTAAGTATAAAAAACCATTGTATGCAGCGATGATTGGAAATGCAGCTGGAGGATTAATTGCTGGACTATTAAAAGTTGCCTGTTATGCATTTCCAGGATCAGGAGGTATGTTTGCAGTAGTTACTTTTGCGGGTCCAGGAAATAATTTGATATTCTTTTTAATTGCTGCATTGGTAGGAATGATTATTACATTTATATTAACTTATATTTTAGGAATAGATGAGAAAGAGGTGTAGGGAGTGGCTTTTCCAAAGAATTTTTTATGGGGTGGCGCAACGGCTGCTAATCAATTTGAAGGTGGTTGGAATGAAGATGGTAAATTAGATTCAACTGCTGATCACTTTACATTAGGCTCAAGAACAGAGCCAAGGTTATTCACTGAAAAAATAGATGAGGATAAATATTTTTATCCATCACATAAGGCGAGTGATTTCTACCATCGTTATCAAGAAGATATTGCTTTACTGGGTGAAATGGGATTTAAGGTTTATAGAATGTCAATTAATTGGAGCCGTATTTTCCCGCATGGTGATGATGAGGAACCAAATCAAAAGGGAATTGAATTTTATAGGAATGTATTTTTAGAATTGAAAAAGTATAATATTGAACCACTTGTGACAATTTCACATTATGAAATGCCTTATCATTTAGCAGAAAAATATGATGGCTGGTATGCACGTGAAACAATAGATTTTTATTTAAAATATTGTCAAACACTTTTCAATGAATACAAAGGACTTGTTAAATATTGGCTAACGTTTAATGAAATTAATAGTTTGATTCTTGGAGGTAATGGATATTTCTCTGGTGGAATTCTTTCGTCATCAAAAAAGGACATGGGAGCTGGCGTTATTGAAGATTTAGATACGTTATCAACAGTAGAACAACATAATGATATTGTGAAACAATATCAAGCATTACATCATCAACTTGTTGCTAGTGCATTGGCGACCAGAATGGCTCATGAAATTAGTGGTGAATACC
The DNA here is from genome assembly GCF_014131695.1 of Thomasclavelia ramosa DSM 1402. NCBI lineage: Bacteria > Bacillati > Bacillota > Erysipelotrichia > Erysipelotrichales > Coprobacillaceae > Thomasclavelia > Thomasclavelia ramosa. The sequence goes on along the minus strand of NZ_CP036346.1, from coordinate 2,635,794 downwards.
AAATAGGATGCATGATTGCTGGAATTACACAATATCCATATTCTTGTCGACCTGAAGATATGTTATTAGTACAGAAAGAACGTAGAAATATTTTCTATTATTGTCCTGATATTCAAATAAATGGAGCATATCCTCGCTATGCACATCGTTATTTGAAGGAAAACGATATTCATATCAACTTTGGGGAGAATGACGAAGATATTTTAAAAAGCGGAACAGTTGATTTCTTTACCTTTTCATATTATTCAACTGGTTGTGTAACAACAGATAAAAATTTAGAAAAAACAAATGGTAATTTAATATTTGGAGTTGCTAATCCATATCTAGAAAAGAGTCAGTGGGGTTGGCAGATTGATCCTTTGGGGTTACGTTATTTTTTAAATGAAATATACGACCGTTATCATATTCCTATTATGGTTGTTGAAAATGGATTAGGACAAGATGATAAATTAGAAATAGATAAAACGGTTCATGATGATTATCGTATTGAATATATGAAACAACATATTCAGGCCATGTCTGAAGCTGTTGATGATGGTGTTGAACTTGTTGGTTATACACCATGGGGATGTATTGATTTAGTGGCTGCATCTACTGGCGAGATGATTAAAAGATATGGTTTTGTTTATGTTGATGTAGATAATTTGGGGAATGGAACATATAATAGATATAAAAAAGATTCATTTTACTGGTATAAAAAAGTAATTGCTTCAAACGGAAGAAAATTAGATTAAGTTAATATTCTGTTTATTCATTTATAAAGTTCATTGATTCTTTAAATTGGAATTAACCATAAAAAAAGATGAACAAAAGTTCATCTTAGTGTTTCAAATGGTGACCCGCAGGCGATTCGAACGCCTGACCCTCTGATTAAAAGTCAGATGCTCTACCGGCTGAGCTAGCGGGTCATAGACACTTAACAGTGCCATATAAAAATAACATAGTTTTGAAATAATGTAAAGCTATTTTGGGAAAAAATAAATTAATTTAGCAATGTTTTTCTTATAATGATGAAAATTGTTATAATTATTCAGCATAAAGAGAACATGAATTAGTAAAAGAACTAGCTGATATAATAAATAGTCCTAAAGATTTTGATCTTTAGGACTTCTTTTTGCTTGGGCGGGAAGGTCATATATTTTTCGTAGCTCTGAGATCGTTTGATAGATTTTAGGTTTATAAGTTTTTAAAGCATTTTTTTGATAATATAGAGAAGCAATTTTTTGATATAAATCATAATTATATTTTTTTATACAATTAAGGAAATAGGGTTTAGTTTGCCCTCGTAAATAGAGAGTACCGGGTAACACATAATCAGCGTTTACTTTTTTTGCCATTTTATATAATCCATTTAAGTTTCCGGGTTGATCAGTGAGATAAGGGATAATTGGCATAATGTGAATACCAGCATGAGCTTTAGTTTCCTTTTTGATTTGGTCAATTACTTTAAATCGTTCAATAATGGGTGAACTTCCTGGTTCGATGATTTTACGTAAGTCATCATCAACAGTAATAATAGTACAAGCAATATTAACATAGGTTATTTTTGATAATTCATTGATTAGTTCAATATCACGAAGGATTAATGATGATTTGGTAGAAATAATAATAGGTGTTTTATACTTAATCATTAATTTTAAAATTTCTGGCATTATTTGTAATTGTTCTTCTAAAGGCTGATAACTATCACAAACACCCCCAATATTAACTAATTCGTGTTTCCATTTAGGTGATGATAATTCTTTTTCTAAACAAGATAAAATATTCTCTTTATAATAGATCGTGCCAAAATAATCATTGTTGTCAAGGTATTTATGACTGTAAATGGCATAACAATAAATACAACCATGTTGACAGCCGCGATAGATATTTAAATCCCACTTAAAGGGAAATCGCCCACTAACTTTATTTAAGGCGCTTTTAGATTCTAATGGTTGATATTTCATTTTATCACCTTCTGATTTAATCATAACATATTGCTTGAAATATGTATGTAAAGAATCGTTGTTGGGAATATTAATTCTACATAATTCTAATAATTGTTATGATTAAATAAAAATAAAAAGGATGAATGGTGATGAAGACTAAATATGTGCTAGTATTGATGGCAATGATGTTTGTTATTAGTGGCTGTAGGGAAGAGGTAACAAAGGAAGTAGGAGATACAACGATTAATATTGCAGAACTAAATGGCAAAAGAGAAATTGATAAAAACGATAAAATATTTGCGAATAATGATCAGGGTAAGCATGATTTATTAATGTTGATGGCTAATAGTGTGGATCATTATAATTTAATTAGTGGAACAATGCTTTCAACGTTAAGCTATCAAGGACAAAAAAGTGAAAGCAAGTATATTTTTCAAGTTAATGTTCCAGAATATCAGTCATATATTTATTTAGTTCCTTCAAAAAATGAAGAAAGCCAAGTAACTTTTAGAGATAGTGAAAGAATGTATTTTTTTGTTGGAGATTTAGTGAGTTTAAATAATAACTTAGATGAATTAATCAATAAGCAAATGATGACAGTTGAGGATGTAAGTAAAGATGATAGCTTATTTAAATATAAAGATTTGACACTTGAGGAAAGGGTTGAAAATATGGATATTAGTCGAGTAGCTAATGATTTGTTTGGCGATGTAGCACCATATTTATTACCTGAAGATATTGCACTCAGACAAATAGGTACTGCTTATAATAATTATGAAATAAAGGGAGAAGAAAAATATCTTAATCGAGATACTTATAGAGTAGAGGGGAAAATAAATGATAGTCTCTATAATAGTGATAGCACTTTTTCTATGTTGGTCGATAAACAAACTGGAATTGTTCTTAAATATACTAGGACTACAAAAGATAGTCTGGTAGAGATGAAGATGGAAGGTATTTCGATTGATGAAATGAATGAAGAGAATATGTATGCTAAATATCTTAGTCAAAAGTAGAATTTTTACTACTTTTTTCTTTTTTGATAAAAAAATAAATTTTTTTCATAAAAAGGGTTGCATCATTCTAGGGATAATGATATTATATTAGGGCACTAAGTTGCTTGAATAGCTCAGTTGGTAGAGCAATCGGCTGTTAACCGATCGGTCGTAGGTTCGAGTCCTACTTCAAGCGCCATGGCCTGTTGGAGAAACGGTTAACTCACATGCCTTTCACGCATGCATTCACGGGTTCGAATCCCGTACAGGTCACCATTATGGAGGTTTAGCTCAGTTGGGAGAGCATCTGCCTTACAAGCAGAGGGTCAGCGGTTCGAGCCCGTTAACCTCCACCATTTTTGTTATAAGCCGGCTTAGCTCAATTGGTAGAGCAACTGACTTGTAATCAGTAGGTTGAGGGTTCAAGTCCTTTAGCCGGCACCATTAAATATGCGGGTGTGGCGGAACTGGCAGACGCACTAGACTTAGGATCTAGCGCCTTCGGCGTGCAGGTTCGATTCCTGTCACCCGCACCATATTGAATGTGTTGAAGCGATAAACATGTAAATTGTTTATCGCTTTTTTGTATTTCTAATAAAAGACGGAGTGGAATAGTTATTGTGCCTAAGAGACTGCTAAATAAGAACTATCGGATCAATGTTGATGGCATTGCAAATATTTTGTATAAAAATGTGTAAATCCCTATGTAGAAAAAATATAAATCGATTATCATTAATTACGATATGATATTTTATATACTATAAAGCATAGATAAAATAAATTTACATTAGCGCAAAAGACTGTAAAAAAAACAGTACATTTTCTGATCATAATCTTTATCTTTTATATGCAGAATTTAGTTATTAATTATCTATACCATGAAAATCAAATTGTTAAAAAAGCTGCTGATAGAATTGAAAGTAAATTGAATATAATTATAGATGATATATTTTAAAGAAGACCATTTACTATTATCATTTTATCAGGAAACTATAATGAAAAATAATTTTCTTTTAGAGATTACAGTTTTTCTATGGAAATTCAGAGTGATAAAAAATGAGGGTCATGTTTGGTTTAATTTGATAGAGACAAAGTATATGTTGTGATATAATAATGCTACTATGAATAAGCGAAACTACCAAATATTAAAATATTTAAAAGAAACAGAGGAATATGTAACTTCTGAAACATTAAGTGCTATGAATAATGTTAGTACAAAAACCATACTTAAAGATATAAAATCTTTGAATTGTGATATGAAAGCAACAGATAATTATATAGAAGTCACTCCATCTCGTGGTATTAAGCTGGTAATTAACGATATTGAAGAATTTATAAATTTATGTAATTCTTTTAATGATACTAACGATTTTTCAATTTATAGTGTGACAGAAAGAGAGGAATGGATTCAAAAATATCTGATTGAGAATAATGGTTGGGTCAAGGCAGAAGCTCTATGTGAAAAGCTTTTTATCTCTCAGTCGGTATTATCACAAAATATTAAATCCGTACGAAAGGCTTTTCAAAAATATGATTTAATATTATTACAAAAACCTCATTATGGAATGAGGGTAGAAGGCAGGGAGTTTAATAAAAGACTCTGCCTCGCACAGATTTATATTACACATATTGATCAAAGAGAAGGGTTTCCTGGAACACAATTTAACAATGATGAGCTCCAGCTGATTTTGAAGATTGAAGATATTGTAGATAGAATATTAACTAGATATCAAATATCAATGTCTGAAGTTTCAGTTCAAAATTTTATAATTGATATTTATATCTCTTTAAAAAGAATTAAAAAAGGAATATTTTTAAAATCAACTGATAAGATGGTTATCGATATAGCTCGCTGGACTGATAGTATAGTGGCTGTTGAATTGGCAAAATTAATTAATGATGAATTGACAATAGAAATGAAAGATCAAGAAATAGTATCACTTTCTATACATTTAGCAGCAAAAAGAATTATTCGTCATTTTGATGAAAGTATCCATCGCATTATCGAAGATTTTGATGTTAATAAGTTAGTCAATAATATGATTAATAATATTAACTGTAAATGGGGAATCGATTTAACTCAAGATGAAGAATTAAAATCACAATTAGTGTTACATTTAATCCCCTTGGAGGTTCGTTCGCGGTATAATGTAGTGCTTCATAATCCGCTAATTGATAAAATTAAACAGCAAAATATCTTTGCCTATCAAATGGCAGTAACAGCTTGTGATCAATTCAGTGATTATCATGGCAACCGCCTTAGTGAAGATGAGATGGGTTATATTGCATTACATATGAATCTAGCTTTATTGCGTACGCAAATAAAAAACAAGAAAAATATTTTAGTTGTAAGTGGTCTAGGAAGAGGGACAGCTCATACATTGGCTTATCAAATTAAAGAGATGTATGGAAAATATATTAATGAGGTTAAGACAGCTGATTATATTGAGTTAAATAATTATGATTTTACAAATATTAATTTATTAATATCCAGTATTCCACTAAGACGTGATTTTTCTGTACCAAGTATTGAAGTCAATTATTTTTTTAGTGATAATGATAAAAAGAGAATTGAAACAATACTGTGTGATCAAGAAGTATTTAAGATAAGAGATTATATAGATAAGCGAATGGTATTAACATCAATCAATGCGGATACTAAGGAAGAAGCTATATCATTTATAATCAATAGCACTAATTATGATAAAAATATAATTCAAGAAATAATTGAAAATGATAAGGTAGCTAATCATGAATTAGATAATATGATTTCTATTTTATCTTTAAATGGAATAAGTGCAAATAATCAAACAGAAGTAATTATTGGTATTTTATCAAAGCCAATTCTATGGAATGAAAAGAGGGTTCAATTAATAATTGTTCCCTTGATAGGAGAACCGATAAATTCAAAAATATTAAATTTGTATCATGAATTAGCTTATATGATTAAAAATCCTTTATATGTTAAAAGGATCATCAGAAAGAAAACTTATGAAGAAATTATTGCGATTTTTGAAGAAATCGAAACGGTTTTAGAACGATAATAACTAGCTGTTTTTACTAAACTATCTAATAAGAAGATAGGGTAACTGCGGATTAAATCGGCAGTTATTTTTATTTTACAAAGATAAATTAGCACGATACAAATTTTATACTTAATGAGATTCCTTATAATTTATATGTAATATTTATTTTTTGATAACTTCCACAAATAAATAGAAATTAAAAGCATGGAGTTCCATAATAACTCATTTTATAATTATAGCTAAGGAATATAAGAAAATAGTTTACTGCAGGAATGAAAACTTATATTTTTTGGAAAAGGAGAGAGGAGATAAAATGAAGTTATCTGAAAAATTACAAAATGGTTTATTAGCATTCTCTGCTAAGATTGAAGCAAATAAATATCTTGGCTCAATCAAGGATGCCTTTACGATGTATGTACCTTTTATTATTATTGGTTCATTTGGAAGTATGTTAAATATTTTAGTTTCGGGGACTAGTGGTTTAGCACAATGGTTTCCATGGTTAATAAAGCTATCACCAGCTTTTACAGCAATGAATTTTGTTACTATTTCATGTATGGCATTACCTATTGCTTTTTTAATCGGTACTAAATTGGCACAAAGAGAAGGGTTGCCAACTTTAGAAAGTGGATTGATAGGGTTATTAGCATATTTAGCAGTATGTCCTAATGCCATTAGTACGGCTGTTGAGGGATTGAAAGATCCTATTATAATCAGTGGTTTGGGTTCAGGAGTTATTGGGGCCCAGGGCTTATTTGTTTCTATGCTCATATCAATCATGGCTATAGAATTATTAAAGGGATTATCAAAAATAGATGCCATTAAAATAAAGATGCCTGATTCAGTACCAACAGGAATAGCACGTTCATTCAATATTTTAATTCCAATTTTTATTATTATTGCATTGTTTGCTATTTGTGGATGTTTATTCGAATCGTTCACTGGTAATTACTTAAATGTATGGATTTATAACATTATTCAAATTCCATTACAAGCATTAGCAAATACAACGATTGGAATCGTGGTATTATCTCTTGTCAATCAACTATTTTGGTTTCTTGGAATTCATGGAGGAATGGTTATCGAAGGGATTAGAGGTCCATTATCAGCTGCTGGATTGGCAGATAATATTGCTGCGGTTTCAGCAGGACATGTTGCAACAAATATTTTAACAAGGGGATTTTGGACAAGTTTTGTTGTTGTAGGCGGTGGTGGAATCACACTGTCATTATTAATAGCTATATTATTATTTTCAAGACGTGAAGATCATAAAGCAATTGCTAAATTTTCAATTGTTCCAGGTATTTGTGGTATTAATGAACCGGTAGTTTTTGGCTTACCATTAGTATTAAATCCAATTTTTGCTATTCCATTTATTTGTAACTCTGCGATTGCTGCGTTAATTGCTATTTTTGCGACTAATATAGGCTTTTTGACATGTGGCATTGTGGATTGCCCTCCTGGGTTACCGATTTTTATTACAGGGTTTATAAGCTATGGATTACATGGAATTATTATCCAGGCAATCATTTTAGTTGTAACTTTCTTTGTCTGGGTTCCGTTTGTTTCAGTATCAAATAAACAGGCGGCAATTGAAGATGCAACAGAAAAATCTGAAAAAGATAAAAATATGAATGGAGAATGATTATGAAATTTCCTACAAATTTTTTATGGGGTGGCGCAACTGCTGCAAATCAATATGAGGGGGGATGGCAAGAAGGGGGAAGAGGTATTGCTGTTCACGATATGTTAACTGATGGAAATCAAGAAAATCCTAGAAGAATTTATTGTAAAGCTGATAATGGTAATATTACAAGTATTCAGGCTGGGGAATGTATTCCATTTGGATTTCACCCATTTATTAAGGAATCAGAATATTATCCAAGTCATAATGCTACAGATTTTTATCATTGTTATAAAGAAGATATTAAATTAATGGCAGAAATGGGGTTTAAAGTATATCGTTTATCTATTTCATGGACACGTATTTTTCCTCATGGTGATGACAAAGAACCGAATGAAGATGGTCTAAGATTTTATGATGCTGTTATTGATGAATTGAAAAAATATAACATCGAGCCTTTAGTGACAATTCTTCATTTTGATATGCCATTGAATTTGGCTGAAAAATATGGTGGATGGATAAATCGTAAATTAATAGAATTTTATTTGAATTTTGCTTCTACACTGTTTGAACGCTGGAAAACAAAAGTCAAATATTGGATTACAGTAAATGAGATTAATGTTTTAGGTGGATATTGGACATTAGGTCTTGCATCAAATAATAGGAAGACTAAAAGTAATTCTAATCAGGGGGAAACACCTGTTGAGGATGCTGGAATCAAGCTGCAGGCAATTCATCATTTATTAGTGGCAAGTGCTAAGGCAAATAAAATAGCTAGAAAAATAAATCCTAATTTTATGCTCGGGACAATGTGTGCTTTATCAGGAATATATCCTATGACTTGCAAACCAGAAGATGTATTTGGAGCATATGAATTTAGAAGAAAAGCGTTGATGTTTTCAGACATCACGATGAGAGGATATTATCCTAATTATGCTCAAAGTATTTTTGATGAATATAAGTTCACTTTAAAAAAAGAGCTGGGTGATGATGAGGTGCTAAAAGAAAATACATCTGACTATTTAGCTTTTTCGTATTATCGTACAACAGCATTTGATTGTGATGCAAGTAATACAACAACGACAGGAGGGCAGCAAGCATCACCCAATCCTTATTTACAAAAAACTGCGTGGGGATGGCCTATTGATCCCAAAGGTCTTAGGTTTGTTTTAAATGAATTATATGACCGTTATCAAAAACCACTATTCATTGTCGAAAATGGAATGGGTAATTATGATATTGTTGAAGAAGATGGAGCGATTCATGATGATTATCGTATTGAGTATTTGCGTAGTCATATTGTTGAATTCAAAAAGGCAGTAGAGATAGATCAAATTCCTTTACTCGGATACACGACCTGGGGGTGTATTGATATTGTATCGGCGGGTACAGGAGAAATGGCAAAAAGATATGGTTTTGTTTATGTGGATTTGGACGATAAAGGTAATGGTACTTTTAAAAGAAAGAAAAAAGATTCATTTTACTGGTATCAAAAAGTGATTGAATCAAATGGCGAAATTCTAGGCTAGATTATTTTATTTGTTTAAAATTATGTTATTTAAAGGGAATGGTTTCTAAAATCACTTCCTTTTTAGTGGGATAGTGAAACAATGTACCAGAATTATACTATTTAATGAAATATTGTACCAAAATTGTATAGACAGATTTAAAATGATAATAAATAATAGTATATTAAAGATATACTAGTGGGTTGTTACTTTAGGTAGGCAAGACCAAAAAAGTGTAATACTTTTTAGTCTTGTCTTTTTGATTAAAATACCTGTTCTAAAAGGAGGGAATAATAAAAGTAGACAATATACATTGAGTAAACAACACACAAATTAGAGAGGTGAGGAAGATGAAGAAACAGTTAAAAAAAATAATGACTATTGTCTTAACTGCTGGAATGGTAATTTCATTATTAGGAACACCATCTTTTGCAGTTGAACATGTAGGGACAAGCGATGCGGCTAAAGAAATGTATAAGAATACATATGCTAATTTAACGAATCGAATTACGAATCGGGGTTATGCACCGACTTCTTTGACAGGGGCTTATGAGGGAATGTTTATTCGTGATAGTTCGATTCAAGTAATGGCACAAAATGCTTATGGTGATTATCAAAAATCAAGGCAAGTATTAAATTTTTTGTTGAGCTATCAACAAGGACTAGGGGCAGATTATGCTCAGCATATCGTTCCTGATTATGAAGATGAAGAATTTGGGAACTCCTATCTATCCCAGGGAGAAACAGCACAGACACAAAATTTATATACCTCACAGACTTTTTCTGATCATGCGTTATTTGGGTTAAAAGGACCAAATAACGGTGGTGGAGTAGCATTTCAAACAGATAGTGATAAAGTAACATCAATTTCTATTTTCACTAATTCTACTGGAAATGATGTTTTAACTGGAAGTTTGCGAACAAATATTACAGATGCTTCAACAGAGTTGATAAGTAAAGAGATTACAGTTACTGCTAGTGGCTGGCAGACATTTACATTTGACCAGCCAATTACTGTAAAAAAAGGAGAAACTTATCATTTCTTTGTACAATCTAATAATGGTATTGCTATGTTCGGAAAGGCTGATGGGAAACCTGCGGATAATGCTATTATGGGTTATAATTATGATGTTCCGGTTTTAGGCGGCTTTGCAGAAAGCGCATATCCGGCATTTAAATTAAACGGAAATGATGATGAAAAAACAGATAATTCATTTATGTCAAATACAGATCATTCGATTGCTTTATTTTTAATTAATGCAACTACTAATAATTCTGCTTTTGCATTTGTGCCAAATAGTGATTCTATCTGTTCGTTTCGAGTTTATTTAACCGGAAGTGCTCCTGTTACTTTTAAGTTGACAACTGAACCTGGAAATGAGGCAAAAACAATAAAAACTATTTCACAAACAGTATCAAGTAATGGCTGGCAAACAGTTGATTTTGGAGAAAATATTCCTGTGACACCAGGACAAAAATATTATGTTCATATTACAACAACCAGCGGTCAAGTTATTGCTTGTGGTTCTTCAATGTTTGCGGGTTCTGTAGCATCTATGAACTGGGAAAATAATGTTTGGTCACAAACTGGTTATGTTATTGCAGCGGAAGTATTTTCAGAAGTTAATATTGCTCAATCACCATATGCTCAAAAAATTTCATTAAATGGTGATGCAATTCAAGCCGTTTCTTTTACTGCTGATGCTAACGTGGCAGGTGGTAATTTGATTGGTGAATTAAGAGAAAGTTTAAATAGTAAGGCTATTGCTTCAGGGGAGATAGCAATTGAAAAAGCTGGAGTACAAAATTATCAAATTGATTTTGGAAAAGAAGTTAAAGTCGCTGCCGATAAAGATTATTATTTTGTTTTATGGGCTGAAAATAATGATTATGTACAATGGAATTATAACCCTGCTCTTAAAGCAAGCGCCTATAGTTTAAATGGTGATAATTGGGATAGTCATGATTTTGATTTTGAGTTAGATATCCTACCATTATATTCGGGTGATTATCGAGTACCGCTTATGACAATTGGAGATAAAAATATTGGGATTCAGGAAATTCCATCTTTAGATCAATATGTAACGGCTGTAGATGTATTGTTAGGTAAAAATAATTTAGAAGAGGGAATTGCTATTGCAACTTTATATAAAGGATATGGTGCAGAAGCAATCAAAGTAGATGACGCTGCGATTGATATTTCTAAGCTATCTTCAAGTGGGCAAATGGTACATTTAGAATTTAGTTTATCGTTGGAACAAGTCGATAAAACGCAATCTTATTATTTAGAAATTAAAGCTCCACAAAATAGTGATAATACAATTACTTGGTATGGAAGTAAAAATGTGGATAATTTAGCAACATTATATAACGGGACTGCAGTAGCTGGAGAGGCAGGCTATGTTGCATATAAATCCAATCTTCATACTTTATCCAATCATGTTCAAATTGATGGGAATTATATGTTGATCCATGCATGGGCTCAATTTGTTAATGGATGTAAAAAGACGGTAGAAAATCAAGAGTTTATCAAAAAATCCTATCCAATTATTAAAAGATTTGCAAATTATTATATTGATCAAGGATACATAAGTGACGAATATAATTTAATGAGAAATGACAGTTTTGAGCATTCACGTGAGGGAAGATATTGGAAATCTTATGATTTAATTACAAATGTATTTGCATCACAAGCTTTGTATGAACTAAGTGCTTTAGCAAAAGAATTTGGCGATAGTGATTCAGCAATTAAATGGGCTGATACTTCCGCAACTTTAACAAAGGGAATCAATGAATATTTAACAACTGAAGTTGATGGAGTTAAAATTTATGCTGAATTATATGATATTGATAATAACATGAAGTTTATTAAAGGAATGTCATGGGTCAATTGGGCTCCAATGGCAGCTCAATGGTATGCAATGGATGAAAAAATCATGCAAAATACTTATGATATTTATGCAAAATACGATAGTCAAGATTATGATGATTATAAGATGTTAGATGTTGTCTATGATTTTGATACTCAACAAAGTGGAAATCATATTATTGGTAAAGGGTTAGCATGGGAAATTATGTTTAATCGCGTAAAAGACGATAATGAAAAGTTAGATTATTTAGCTAGTTTTATTTTAGATCATTCCACTCCTGGTGGTGTTTATCCCGAAACATATCAACCAAATGGAAATTTTTCAGATGTTGGAAACCAAGAGCATGCTTCTTGGCAGCATTATGCAATGAGCTGTGCTTATCCAGAATTAACAAAAACATATTCACTTCAAATATTAGAAGAATTAATCAATGAAATTCAGGTGTTAGATGCAAAGCTCTATACACTAGACTCTTATGCGAAACTCAGTCGAGCATTAGATGCAGCAATTAGTGGCTATAATGTTGAAAATATTACTAAAGAACAATGCGATGCATTGTACGAGGCACTTTTAGCAGCAAAAAATGAACTAACTTATTTAGATGCTGATTATCAGGCTGTTGATGCGGCTATTGTAGCTGCTGAAAAATTAAACAAGGATGATTATAAAGATTTTTCCAAAGTAGAAGCAGCAATAAATGCTGTAGTTCGTGGAAAAAATATTACACAGCAAGCTGAAGTTGATGCTATGGCAAAAGCAATTAATGATGCAATTGATACTCTTGAAAAGAAAGAGGGCAGTGTTACTCCAATTAACTCGATTAAGCCAGTTGACAAAAAGCCAGTAGTCCCAAATACGGGGGATGAGAATTTAATGAGTCTCTATATCTCTTTAATTGGGATCATGGCAGGTCTGTTTGTAATCATAAAGAAAAGAAAGAATATTTATTAAAAGAAGAATTCCTAGGAATTCTTCTTTTGCACCTGTTTAAAATTATATGTTACGATTTTATTTTTGCAGGTAAAAACTTAATAGTGATGAATCCGACAAAAACTAAAAACATGACAGCAATAAACAAAACAGAATAAATACTTTCATTAAAGAATAATTGACAAAGATAAACTAGAAATGAGGGAAGAAAGCCACCAATTCCAGCAGCTATTCCCATATATCCGCCCACAGCTGCATTACCCTTTTCTTTAGCGGTCTGCGCTGCAATCAAGAAGATGTATAAAATAATGGTGTTATAGGTAAAGCCGAAGATTCCCGAAGTAATATACATGCTGATGTAACTTTTCCCAAAAATGTAAATTGCTAAAGATAAAGCGCAAAGAAATAAGGAAATGGGGAGGAAATTATTCTTGAATTTATTATATATCTTATTAAATAATAGACCCGAACTGATTGAACAAATAGAATTAATGTTATTAGCATGGACTGTTATTACAGCTATGTCTGCAAATGATTTCGTAGCAAACAAAGTTGACAAATTAATACCAATCGATGACATCAGCATATTTAAGATTAGAAAGAAAATACTGATGGTGAGAAGTTTGATGTTTTTTTCTTTTTTGATAGTTGATTTGGATGGTGCTTTTAAAGGAATATCAGGAATATAAAAAGATAGAATAAGTGTTATTACTAAAGGTAAATAACCAAGAAACATAAAGTCAGTTGAAATCTTGCTTAAATAGCCAACTAATGTTTGGAAGAAGATTGCACCTAGACTGGAAATGATCGTTGTATAACCTAAATACTTGATTTGACGATTATCAGTGTAATATTCTAAAATGATGGATTTATTTAAAGAAATGGCAATTCCGATTCCAATACCAAAGAGCAGTCGTAAAAATAATCTTGAATAGAGCTCGTCAATAAAGAATGGACCAGTCCCACCAAATAAAAGAGCAGCGTTCATCGCAATCAATATAGTTCGATAAGAAACTTTTGTTCCAACAAACTTACTACAAAAATATGAGGTAGGGATAACAGCTATAGAGGGAATCGTGATGATTAAAGAGACAGTAGACATAGGATAAGCAGAATATTCTTGATATAACAAATTCATTCCTGGAATTATTGAGCCTCTAATCGATGAAACTAATGCCACAGATAATATTGATAACAAGATCAGTTTGTTTTTCATTATATGTTGATACCACCTTTTAATTAACATTAGCAAATATTAAATTATAAAGCAATAATTGTGTGAAAAAGTTGTAATATTAAGATAAAATTAAATATTTAAGGTTAATTTTGTTGTATTATAAAAATATAAAGATAATTTGGAGGAAAAAAAGATGAAGAATGATTGTTTTAGTTTTATTAAATTTTGTAATGAAAGAATCGCAAATAGTAATGATTATAATATTGCTAGAACGATTATTAATCACATTGAGGATATTAAAATATTATCATTAGAGAAGATTGCAGAAGAAGCTAATATTTCTCCTGCTTCAGTTAGTCGTTTCATCAATAAAGCTGGTTTTGAATCCTTTCAGGCTTTTAAATATGAATTTGAGTTGTTTACTAGGGATGTTAAAATGCGCCGAATTATTTCTCATACTCAAAGATTTATGCGGACGACGATTGAAAATATGAGTGAATCTTTATATGTTGATGGTCTTGCTAACTTAAGACAGACTAAATTAAATTTAGATATTGATAAGTTAAAAGAAATTGTTAAGTTACTCAAAACTTCAAAAAGTGTTACATTTATTGGTGATAGTCATGAACTGGCGGATTTTTATACGCTGCAGTTAGAGATGTTAGTCAACGATATTCCGGCATATTTGATTAATTTTTATGAGTTTGAAAAGATGTATCTAAACCAGTTAGATCATAATGATACTATTGTTTTTATTGGTGTATATAAGGAATGGTTTTCTGATGCTCAAAAAGAGATTTTAGATTATGCAAAGGAACGTAAAATAAAAATCATTGCCTTTGTTCAAGAAGAAGATTATTTAAAGGAGTATGCTGATTTATTATATGTTTATGGAATTCCTGACAGTTATAATGATGGTTATTATTCTTTGCCATATTTAAATCGATTGTTATGTGAAATGATTTATTTCAAATTATAAAACCTGCTTGGAACTAATCGATATCATTGTTCACAAGTTGATCAAGAAACTCATCATAACGCTTCATCACATCATATGTCTGCGGGTAAATATCAAATTATTGAAACGATTATGTCTTATACTTCACAATATTCTTTTGCTGAACTTAATAAGTTTAGTGTTCAAGAACTGTATAATATTTTAGCTATATTTAATCAAGAGGAGGTTCCTGAAGGGTGTCAGCCAGGGCATAATCAAGATAGTCATCATAGAAATCATAATCAGCCTAAATAAAAAATCATAAACTATAATACTGTTTATGATTTTTTACGAGTTGATTTATCATTGTTGAAAAAATTAGCATATTTATAATTATA
Source organism: Thomasclavelia ramosa DSM 1402 (assembly GCF_014131695.1). Classification (NCBI taxonomy): domain Bacteria; kingdom Bacillati; phylum Bacillota; class Erysipelotrichia; order Erysipelotrichales; family Coprobacillaceae; genus Thomasclavelia; species Thomasclavelia ramosa. Next base: position 2,620,401 of record NZ_CP036346.1, on the reverse strand, counting down.
CCAGATTTTCGAGTAATTAAATTTTTTGCCGTTTGAAAGGAAAACGTTATCATCGATAATTAAACCAAAGGCACCAGGTTCTAGGTTTAAAAGCTCTTGATCTTCTTTTGATAGTGGTTTAGCAAAAATGTATTTTTCAGAAAAGCCGATCGTAAGTTTTAAATCATTAATAATAAAAGAAAAAATTGATGTTTTTGCAATGTCTTCATTAAGATAAGGAATGATGTCTTTGTTATAGTAAGTATATTCAACAGCAAAAGGGATATCATCAATATACATTAATCGTTTTATTGCATAAACTGGAGTACCAACTTTACATTCTAAATGTTCTGCTAGATCAGTATCACAGTCAATTAATTTAAAACTTAAAATATCACGTTCTAATTTTTCACCGGGATGTTCAGCTGAAAAACCGATTGTGTTATTTAATTTGATAGTTCCTTTATTTGGTTTTCGAATGTAAAAACCACTACCATGAATAGCAAATAACAATCCATCATTAACCAGCAAATTAATAGCATTGCTGATGGTGTTTTTACTAGCATCATATTCTTTCATCAGCTGCCCACCAGTAGGCAGTTTTTTTGTTTCTTCAAATTCACCATTTTCAATTCGTTTCTTTAAATCAATGGAAATTGTTTCGTACTTTCTCATAATATCTCCCATCCTTATTTATAAAAATATCATTTAATTATTATTTTGTAAAGTGTTTGGTAACAATTTTGCATATATAGGACAAAAAAGAAACCCCTTACATTTTGTATTGACACTGGTATTAAAACGTTGTATTCTAAAAGTAGATAACAATAAAATTGTTTGGTAACAATCGCAAAAGATGTAGAAAAGGAGTGTGAATATTGATAATAAATAAATGTGTTAGTAGTTTGGGGAAATAAAGGGGATAAACGAATGAAATAGTGTTTATTTTGGAAAGGAAACTTTATTATGAAAAAGAGAGGTAAGATTGTTTCGTTATTAGTTATAGTGGCGATGTTTTTTAGTTATATTGTACCAATCAAGGCTCAAGGAAATTGGCAACAGCATTTAGATCAAACTATCTTGAAAGTGGGTTATACAGAGGTTTATAAAGATAATAAACCGGTAGTACCAAATGCTAATCTGACAATTACGATAACTGGAACGGGATTGAGTGGTAAAGAATATAACACAGTACTGATTGATGAAGAAGCAAGAGAAGTAGAAGCAACAAAGCAAAATGGGGTAATCAATGGTGACACTACTCAATTAGTGCTGCAAGTACCAGGAACATTGTCAGGGGGTCAATATCAAGTAAGAACAACGATTGATAGTGAAAGTGTTACAAATGGTCTAATTTTATTAAATAATGTTAATTTAAGCAGTAAGATCAGTACCAACGTTACTGGATATTCAGGAGTAACAGGCGATTTAATTGATGGTATTCAGTGGGCAATGTATACGCCCGTTACAAATAAGCCAACTAGAGAAAATCCAGGAATTTTTACATTTGATTATGGAGAGGATTTAATAGATGTGTATTCTTTAGATCTATATTCAACATATGGAAATGACCAAGGCCCTAAAGTTGCAGAAATATTATATTGGGATGATAGTAGTCAAACTTGGGAAAATATTTTAAATAATGGCAGTCGTGAATTTGAATTTAGGTGGGATAAGAATATTGAATGTGAGCCATTTCGAATTCAATTTGATCAAGTTTATTCAACTAATAAAATCATGTTAAAAACATTAGATTCATATACTAGTTGGGAAAATACGAATGATATTGTTGAAGTACAGGTATGGGGTTATAAATCTGGAGAGTTACCATCTATTCAAATAAGTTCTTCACAAGGAAATTATGGTGTGAAAAATATTGTACCAATGGTAATAAAAAATAAGAATAAATCTACTACAATAAATTTAGAGTTAGTCGATTTTAAATCTCATCAATCACTAGCAAGACCAGTCAAATATCAAGTTGAGATGAAAAATGGTAAATTAAATTATGAATTTGTAATTCCTAAGACAGTACCAGTGGGTACATATAGTATTCATGTTACTTGTGAGGGATTAGATCTTTATAGTGATGAGTATCGTATTTCGTTAGATCAAGATATAAATATTGAAAACTGTTCTAAATATTTAGATATTTCTTTGGTTAATGATCAAGCCTATAAAATTACAAGTATAACTGATGGTGACATAAAAAGCGGTTGGAGTAATAATGGGAATACGTCTTTATTGTTTGAAGTTAAACCTGAAAATAATAAGTTTGCCAATATTGCATTAAAGAAAATGAGAATTTATACGAGTAATAAAAACATTGAAACTGTTACCTTAAAAGGTATTGCGAATACTAATTATTATCGTAATGTTAATGTCAATGAAAATGGGATGATCAATGATTTAGCTGGTGATTTTAAACCAGACTGGAAAAGTGATAAAAATGGGGATTATTTTGAAGTTGATCCCGGTTATTTATCTTTGGGAAATATATTTATTTTAGAATTACAAAGTAATGAAAATATTGTAATCAATGAAATTGAAACAGAAGGTGTATATTTAAAAGATAATCTTTTATCAAATGCCCGAGTTTATCATAATGGTGAAAATATTGATGCAGCTGGAATGGTTGATAATAATGTAAGTAGTTATTATAAAACTACATATTCTGATAGTGATGAGTATATCTTAGATTTTTCACCACGGACAATTACAACTAATGAACTTGTTTATACGGCACATTTTCCTAATTCACAAGGTATTGGTAATTTGACTGTGGAAATTTGGGATGGTAATAGTTGGAAAAATGTTGATACATTTGATTTTAAACATAAAACCGATAATCAAATTAGAGAATCACAGCAGCTTATTTTTAATGAACTTACAACTAGTAAAATTCGCTTGATCGTAAATAAAGCTAATCTAGTTTGGGATAATTCCTATTTATTTACAGATTTAAATGCAATTGGAACAATAAATAATAATGCTCAGTACTATGCTGAAAGTATTGATACCAATATAGTTGTAAATCAAGGTGAAAGCAAATTTCCAATTCCTCATTTAAAAGGCTATGAGGTATCGATCAATAGTTCTGATCATGAGGAAATCATTGATTTAAATGGTAATATTAATGCACCTTTGACAGATACAAAAGTTAAAATAACATTAAAGGTTAGTAGTGAAGATGGTCAGGATGTTGGTATCACAGATGAGTTTGAAGTTGTTGTACCAAGAAGAGTTTTGCCCGGCAATAAATTGATTTCAACTATTGTTGATAATGAAACGATTTATAATAATCCGTCAATGGGATGGGTTCAATATTATGAATTCCAAGATACCGATGTTGATAAATATTGGGCTGAAATGGATGAATTATATGCTCAAGGTTTAAAGACAAATATTTTATATATTCGTAATCCTTGGAGCTGGTATGAACCATCAGAAGGAAATTATGCATGGAATGATCCTGATAGCAGGTTGAGTAAATTAATTAGTGGAGCAAGAGCGCGAGGAATTCAATTAGCTTTTAGGGTATTGGTGGATTCAAGTGATGCTTTTCAGCAGGCAACACCAGAATATGTATTTAAAGCAGGAGCAAGCTGGTATAAAACTGATCGAACTGATGATACGGCACCAGAAATCGATGCTAAAGATCCATATATTAATGATCCTGTTTTCTTAGAAAAATTAGATAAGTTTATTAAAGCATTTGGTGCAGAGTTTAATAATGATTTAGATATTGCTTTTATTGATGGTATGGGCTTTGGTAACTGGGGTGAAGCACATCACGTTAAATTTAGTACTGAGTGGGATGATAATGTTTATGATGCGGTTGAAAAAGTGATTAAAATATATGATAAATATTTCCCGGATGTTTTATTGGGAGCTCAAGAAGGACAACCAGAAAATTATGGGACTCAAGAAAATGATGAGATCATTAATACTGACAAACCTTATACTGGAGCATTTGACAAAGAATATGATTTTGTTGTTCGCCGTGATACATTTGGCTGGATGACGGATGCAATTAGAAATCAAACATTAGAATGGTTTAATCAAGGAATACCAGTTTTTGCAGAAAATTGTTATCATTCATTTAAAGTACGAGAATACTGGTATAATAATGCTGGTTATCCGACTTTGGATGGTATTTTACGTCAGGTCGTAGCTGATGCTTTGGCATGTCGAGCAAATACTCTAGATGCTCGGGTTGTAATGGACTGTCAGAAATGGCTAGAGAATGATCAACAAAACGGTTCTGGTTTATTGAATAAATTTGGTTTGAATGGTGGCTATCGCCTCGCTTTGACTAGTTTAGAAGTTCCTGAGCTTTTCACGACTGGGGAAGAAATAACGATTAAACAAGCGTGGCGTAATTTAGGGCTAGGCATGTTGCCGAATAAAAATAAACATTGGGATAATAAATATCATGTTGCTTTCGCATTATTGGACCCAAAAACAAATCAGGTTATTTATCAATATAATGAAGATACTGATAAAGTAAACCCGGGTGATTGGCTTTTCGAAGATGGAAATAATCATTATGAGACTACATTTAAATTGCCAAATAGTATTAAATCAGGTGAATACAAACTAGCAACAGCAATTGTTAATGATAAAAATAATAATCTTCCGGAAATTGCTTTAGCCCTTAAAGATGCGGAAGTGACAGAGCAGGGCTGGTATGTTTTAGATAGTATTAATGTAAAAAATATAAATGATTCAGATACAACATTTGGTATTTTTATTGAAGATACTGTAAATGGTAAAGTTATAGCTGATAGGTCAACTGTTAACGCTGGTGAAAGCGTTACTTTAAAAGTTGTTCCTGACCAAGGCTATGAACTTGATCAATTACTAATCAATGAAAAGGCAGTTGAAATTAAGGATAACTCATATATGATTAAAAATGTTACGGCTGATATTCGTGTAAGGGCCTCATTTAAAAAAGCTGGTGAAGTAACCGTAAAACCTGATGAGTCTAAGGATAGTTCAGTAGTAGCAACGGGAGATGAGGTTCAATTATTTGGATATATAGGAATGTTTATCGGAGCATTAGTTTTATTAGCTGAGTTGAAAAGGAAATTTAAACATCAGAGCTAAAATATAAAAGCAGGTAATTTACCTGCTTTTTCCACATATAATTATATTTACTAAAATAATAATCTTTTATTAGTAAATTAATTGACATGGTTTACGTGATTAACTATAATTGTTAGTGCATAGGATTGTTACTATTTGATTAGGCAAGACCTGGTTGTTTAAAGCGTTTATAAGCGTGATGAACAATCAGGTCTTTTATATTTATTTGGGAACTTTAACTAATCAAAATAGCTATTCTATACGGGAAAAGGAGGAAGTTATGAAAGGAAGATGGAATCAAAAATTATGTGCTGTAGCAACTGTTTCAATGTTGTTATCATCAGCACCAGTTGGGGTATTAGCACAAGAAAATGCAAGAATTACTCAGTCAGACCCCGAAGAAGTATATGTTGATATCATTGGAGATGGGCAAAGAACCACGCTATTTAATGAAAATTGGAAGTTTCATCGTGGTGATATAAATGATGCTCAAAACAAAGATTACAATGATTCAACTTGGGAAACGGTGAATTTGCCACATGACTATAGTATTGATCAAGATTTCACAACAAGCGGAGAAGCAGAGAGTGGTTTTTTACCAGGTGGCGTTGGCTGGTATCGAAAAACTTTTGTAGTACCTAAAAAATATCAAGAAAAACAATTGATGATTGAGTTTGATGGCGCTTATATGAATGCTGAAGTTTATTTAAATGGGACAAAATTAGGTGAGCATCCATATGGATATACTGCTTTTGCATTTGATTTGACTGAGGGCTTAATCTGCGATGGTGAGACTGAAAATGTTTTAGTAGTAAAAACTAATAATAAAATTCCAAGTAGTCGCTGGTACTCTGGAAGTGGGATTTATCGAGATGTAAAGTTAACAGTTACAGATAAGGTTCATGTTGGCTATAATGGAACTAAAATCATTGCTAAAGATTTAGAAAATACTAAGGACAATAATGTTAAAGTTGATGTTACAGCAACAATCGATAATGATAGCGATACAAATAAAACGATCACAGTTAAAAATACTTTATTGGATGCTCAAGGAAATGCCGCGGGTAGTACCGTCACTAATGAAGTTGAATTAGCAGCTAAAAGTACAAAAGATGTAAAACAGGAAGTGTCTGTTATTGCTCCTAAATTGTGGTCCACTGAGGATACAAATTTATATACAATGAAAACTGAAATCGTGGCGGATAATAAAGTTTTAGATACTTATGAAACTGAGTATGGTTTCCGCTATTTTGATTTTGATAATAATACAGGTTTTTCATTAAATGGTGAAAAAATAAAATTAAAAGGTGTTTGTCTGCACCATGATCAGGGTGCACTAGGAGCAGTTGCTAATCGTGATGCAATTGAACGGCAGGTCAAAATATTAAAAGAAATGGGATGCAATGCGATTCGTGTTACCCATAATCCTGCGGCATCAGTTTTATTAGAAGTATGTAATGAAAATGGAATGTTAGTTATTAATGAAGCATTTGATGGCTGGACCGAATATAAAAATGGAAATGTTAATGACTACACTTCACATTTTAATGAAGTAATTAGTACCGATAATCAAATTGTTAATGGAAAAGCTGGAATGAAGTGGGGCGAATTTGATGTTAAAGCAATGGTTGATGGTGCTAAAAATGATCCAAGTGTAATTATGTGGTCATTAGGTAATGAAATTGATGAAGGAGTATCAGGAAATACCTCACATTATTTAAATTTAGTTGATGATTTAATTAAATGGGTTCAAGAGGTTGATACAACTCGTCCAGTCACAAATGGTGATAATCGCAAAAATACTAATCCAAATGCGATGCTCAGCCAAATTAATCAAAAAATATATGAAGCTGGTGGCGTGGTTGGAATGAACTATGCAAATGGTGATCAAACTATAGCTATGCACAATACTTATAGCGATTGGCCACTATACGGTTCTGAAACGGCAAGTGCTGTCCATAGTCGTGGAGTTTATAATACTACGGGTAAAGATGATAATACTTTACAAATGTCAGAATATGATAATGATGAGGCAAAAGTTGGCTGGGGACATTCAGCAAGTGATGCCTGGCAATTTGTTATTAAGAATGATTTCAATGCTGGAGAGTTTGTGTGGACTGGTTTTGATTATATTGGTGAACCAACGCCATGGAATGGAACTGGAGCAGGAAGTGCAAGTGGTCAGGGAGCTAAACCTAAATCATCATATTTTGGAATTGTTGATACTGCAGGATTTGTAAAAGATACTTATTATTTATATAAAAGTATGTGGGACGAAGATACAACTACTTTGCATTTAATGTCAACATGGAACAATGATGAAATAGTCAAAAATAATAATGGTAAGGTCAAGGTCGATGTATTTACTAATGCTGCAAAAGTGGAGTTATATTTAAATGGGAATAAAGTGGGGGAGGATACAGCAACAACGCATACTACTGCTTTAGGATATAAGTATCAAACATTTTCAAATGGAGAATTTTACCCAAGCTTTAATGTAACCTGGGCTTCAGGAACGTTGAGTGCTAAAGCATATGACAAAAAAGGTAATTTAATTACAGAAACTGAAGGAAGAAGCAGTGTAACGACTAATACCAAAGCTGCAAAATTAGCGATAAGTGCTGATAAAAAGGAAATTTTAGCTGATGGCAGTAGTTTATCTTATCTTACTGTCGATGTTAAAGATATGAATGGAAATATTGTCGCTGGAGCTGATAATCGTATTAATTTCAAGATTGAAGGAAATGGTAAAATTGTTGGGGTTGATAATGGTAATGCAGCTGATACTGATAGTTATAAGGGAACTTCACGAAAAGCCTTTTCAGGAAAGGCATTAGTGATTGTTCAATCTACTAAAGATGAGGGATCATTTACATTTAGTGCCAGCAGTGATGGTTTAAGTGGTTCAAATATTTCTGTCAAGACGGTTAAAAATGCTGTTGAGGGTGATGCTTATCTGCAAAGTTACACAATTGCTAAAAATTTATATGTTAATGTTGGTGAAGAACCTGATCTGCCTGCAAAAGTTGTAGGAACATACAATAATGGGGAGACAAGAGACTTAACGATTAAATGGAATGAATATGATAAAGAATCATTAAATAAAATTGGTGAGTTCACAATAACAGGAAAACTTCAGGATAGTGAAGCTGTAGTAACTGTAACGGTTCATGTAATTGGTAATGTCGTAGCCATGGAAAACTATTCAACAGTAACTAGTGCAGGAATTACACCGGTATTACCACAAACGGTTCGAGGACTTTATGAAAATGGAAATTATAGTGAGGCTTTTCCGGTTAAATGGAATATTCCTGCTGATGCTTTTAAAAATGAAGGAATGGTAACAGTAAAAGGTACAGTCAATGTTCTAAATGAAGTAAAAGATGTTACAGCAACTGTTCGAGTAGCACCAAAATTAGCTGATTCACAGAATATTGCTTCAAAGAATTATCAAGATACACCATTATTTACAAATGGGAAAATGGTCAATGGTGTTCCAAGTGAACCAACAGCAACGCCAATCAATGATTCATTGAGTGAATTAAATGATGGGATTACTAATGAAAGTGGACGCGAAAGCGCACGGTGGACAAATTGGAGTTTAAGAAATGAAAATCCTCCGGTGGATACTTATGTACAATTAGAATGGCAAAAAGAATACTTGATGCAAAATATTAAACTGTGGCATTTTACGGATAATCAATTCAGTGTTTTACCAGGTGATAACAATGTCCGGTTTGAATATTATGATGTTCCAACAAATTCATGGCAAGAAATTGAGTCTTCGCACATTACACAAGTACCATATACATCTGGTGATACTCCATATGGATTTATTCACCCGATTACAACTAATAAATTACGCATATGGATGAAGTCACCGCAAGTTAATAAATGTATTGGTTTAACAGAAATAGAAGTATATGATTATATTTTACCAGTAACTGCAAATTCATCTGCAAATCTAGATGATTTAAAATTAGATGGGGTTAATATTAAAGAATTTAATGGTTATCGAGGGTATGATAAGCTTACTAAAACATATACTGTTGATTTGAAAACAGCTGATACCCCATCAGTTATAGCTCAAGGTAATAATAATGAAGCAATTACTGTTTTACCAGTATATAATAATGAAGTAAAGATCATTGTTAGAGCGGAAGATGGTAAAACGATAGAAAATTATACTATTAAATATATTATCTCGGTAAACAAAGAGTTTCTTGAAAACTATATTGAAAGCGATGAAATAAAGAAAGTTTTTGAAACAAGTGAAGAATATACAGTCCAATCGTATCAAGAATTTAAGGAAGCATATGATCAAGCAATAGTGATTTTGAAAGATGATCAGGCAACACAAAAACAAGTTGATGATAGTTATGAAAAATTACAAACTATGTATCAAGCTTTAGTTAAAAAGACTGAAGAAAAAGTTGATAAGAGTCAGTTAGAAGCACTTTTAGCTATTACTGATAAGATTACTGAAGATATTTTAAGTAATCTTGATGCTGATTTAGTTAAAGAGTTTAAGACCGCTTTACAAGCAGCACAAGATATTTATACTGGAAATGATGTAACTCAAGCTCAGGTAAATGCTGCTATTACACGGTTAAATGTGGCAATTGAAAATTTAAATATTCGTGATTTCAATAAGATTAAATTACAGGAGCTAGTTGAGCGGACTGAAAAATTATCTGCTAAAGATTATACAAGGGCTTCTTGGGAACGATTAGAAAAAGCTTTATCAGCAGCCAAAATTGTCTTAGCAGATGAAAAGGCGACACTGGCAGCTGTTGATGAAGCCAAAACGGTTTTACAAAATGCACTAGAACAATTAGAGAAAGTTGCGATTAGCGAAGAGTCTTCTCAAGGAGTAAAAACTGGTGATGCGGCTAATTTTGCTGGTATATTTGCATTAATGGTTTCAACTGCGAGTCTGGTTTTATGGATGAAAAGAAGAAAAGAAAATAATTAATAATAATAGAAGGATGTTTTAATATGACATCCTTTTTTGGAAATTTGACATTTTTATGATTATCGTATTCGTTGTATATTCTTACTAAGATTGTATAATATAAGTATAGAAAAAGGAGGCGTTTAAAAATGAGTATACCAATAATTATTGTACTTATAGTAGTGGCGTTAATTGTGATTTACTGCATAGTTGCATATAACACATTAACTAAATTAAAGAACCGGGTTAAAACTAACTGGGCACAAATTGATGTGGTATTAAAAAGGCGGGCTGATTTGATCCCGAACCTTGTTGAAACAGTCAAGGGGTATGCTAGTCACGAAAAGGAAACGTTAGAAAATGCAATAAAAGCAAGAAATACTTATGTGACTGCCAATAGTCCTCAAGATCAGCTTGCAGCTTCTGGTGAATTAAATCAGGCTTTAAGCCGATTAATGATGTTAGGTGAAGCTTATCCGGATTTAAAAGCTAATACTAATTTTATGGAATTACAAAAAGAATTGACAGCTACAGAAGATAAAATTACGTATGCACGACAATTTTATAATGATTCAGTAAATAAATATACCAATCAAACAGAAGTTTTCCCTTCAGTGCTTATTGCAAAAATATTTGGTTTTGGAACTTTTGATTATTTTGAGGTTCAAGAAACAGATAAAGAAGTACCAAAGGTTAAATTTTAAAATGAAACTTAAAAAATTATTTTTAGCACTCTCAATCTTTCTGGTTTCTTTGATGCCGTTACCTGTTTTGGCATCAGGGAATGACCTTCAAGCGGTTAATATGAACATTTATATTAATCAAGATGGTTCAGCAAAAGTTGAGGAAACTTGGAAGATGGATGCGATTGAAGGAACAGAAAACTACAAGGCATTTAATAATCTTTATGGGGCTACGATCAGTGATTTTTCTGTTGTCGATGAAAAAGGAACAAAATATCAATATGTTGATAATTGGGATATTGATGCTAGTCGTCAAGAGAAGAAAAATAAATGTGGGATCATTGAAAAGAGTGATGGTTATGAGTTATGTTATGGGATAGGTGATTATGGTCAACACACATATACGATGACTTATACGATTACTCCATTTGTTAATCAATATAGTGATGCTCAGGGGTTTAATTGGCAATTACTTAATCAGGAAATGAATCCTAAACCAGCTGAATTTGAAGCAACGATTAGTTCTGATTACAAGTTTTATGATCAAGATAGTGATATTTGGGGCTTTGGCTATGAAGGACAAGTTATTTTTGATGATCATGGAGCGATAATTATATCGAATCGTGATTTAAACAATAATCGTCGAGGCGATATTAATTATGTCAATATTTTAGTTAGAGTACCCGATGGAACTTTTAGCAATGTAATAACCAAAAATGAATCATTTGAAGCTGTTTTAGAAGATGCACGTGATGGCTCAAGTTATCAAGAAGATTCTAGTGATGGTTCAATATTTATGTTTATTGGTATTAGTGTTGCGGTACTTGCTGGGATAATTGCAGTAATTGTTGGAATTGTATCTAAAGCAAACAAAAATAAACAATTATATTTTAGTGACGGTAACAATGAAATTCCGACAATGGAACATGTTAATCCGTTCCGTGATATTCCTTGTCATAAAGATATCTACTATTTTTATTACGTTGCAACAAAAGCAGGGATTATCCAGCAAGATGATCGTTCAGGTATCTTGTGTGCTATGTTGTTAAAATGGATCAGAGATGGCTATGTGAATTTTACCATGGAACCGGGCACTGGCTGGTTTAAAAAAGATAAATATGAAATTGATTTCAGTGGTGAGATTCCAACAGAAAATATTTTAGAAGAAAAGATGTTAGGTTATTTTCGGGAAGCAAGTGGTGATAATCAAATCTTAGAGAATAAAGAATTTGAACGTTGGTGTAAACGGAATTATGAAGAAATCGAAGATTGGTTTAATGATTTGATTGAATTTGAAGAAAAAGAATTAAAAGAAAAGGGCTTAATGAAAAAGCAAACAACTTATAAAAAGTTCTTAGGAATAGATATTGCAAATGAAAAAGTAGTTTATGAACCATCATTTAGAGATGATATCATTTATACTAAGGGATTAAAACGCTTTTTATTAGACTTTAGTAGTATTGAAGAAAAAGAAGTAATTGAAGTAAAACTCTGGGAAGAATATTTAATGTTTGCTTCAATTCTTGGTATTGCTGACGAGGTAGAAAAACAAATTGGTAAACTCTGCCCAGAATTTAATCAATATTCAAATATTGATTACACTTATACGATGTTAGCAACGAGAACATTTATGTACGGTGGTGTTCGTAGTGCAGCTAATGCATATAGTGCAGCTCATAGTTCATCGTATAGCGGTGGCGGTGGTTTTAGTTCCTTTGGCGGAGGCGGAGGTGGTTTCTCCGGAGGCGGCGGAGGCGGAAGCCGATAAAATAAAGAAAACCTGGAAGAATGAAATGAATCTCCTAAGTTGTTGCTTCAACTTAGGAGGTTCGCTTCAAAACTCCAGGTTATTTTATTGTTGTGCTTCTAATTCAGCGATTTTATCAGCAAATTGAGGTAAGTGTTTTTTATGAGCAATCAACATTTCATCTAATAATGTTTTAGCAATTTGACCACTTGGAACTAATGGATTAATTGTAAATGCATGTAATGCTTTACCATAATCACCAGTAACGGCAGCTTCAATTGTAGTTTCTTCCATTGCTTTCATAATTTGAACCATTCCCCGAGCTGCAGGTTTTAATGTTCCCCAAGAAATTGGCATTGGTCCTGCTGCTGTAATGATAGCAGATACTTCAGCTACACTATCATATGGAAGATCAGTTAATGCCCCTTTGTTTTGTGTTGATACGACCATAGTTGTACGTTTATCATTATAGATTGAGTTGATTAATTCACAAGCAGCATCACTATAATAAGTACCACCACGTTTTGTCAATTGTTCTGGTTTATAATCTAAATTAGGATCTTTATATAATTCAAATAATTCAGCTTCTGTTCTTTTTACAACTTCAGCACGAGTACCATTTTCTTTGAAGTCGGCAATTTCATCTTCAAGCATATCATCAGTGATATAGTAGTAACGGTGATACATACATGGCAGATATCCTAAATCTTGGATTTGTTCTGCAACAAATGAAATATTTTTAATATTTGCTACTCCGGCATCAGCGGCACGTTTAGCGGCTTTTTCCTCTTCTTCCTTTGCACGTGTAGCATTAGCCCCAAATTTTCTTAAACCATCGTTTTCAACATATAGTTTTTGAATTGCTTTATCAGTTAATTCAGTTCCATCAACATCCCATACTCGATGCCAGTGAAAATGGTTTAATCCAGCGAATTTAAAGAATAATTCTTCTTCGTTTTTATCTAAAGCTTTCCCAACCATTTTACGGCAAGAGATAGGTACATTACATAAACCAACAACTTTATCCCATTTACCATATTTGATAACAGCTTCAGTAACCATTCCACTAGGATTAGTAAAGTTTACTAGCCAGGCATTTGGACATAGTCTTTTCATATCTTCAACGATTTCTAAGATAACAGGAACAGTTCTAAATGCTTTAAACATTCCTCCGGCACCATTTGTTTCTTGCCCAATAATCCCATGACTTAAGGGAATTCTTTCGTCTTTAATTCTTGCATCCAATAAGCCAACTCTAAATTGAGTAGTAACGAAATCAGCGTCTTTTAAAGCTTCTTCACGATCTAATGTTAAATGAATCGTCATAGGAACACCCGCAGCTTTTACCATTCTTTGTGCCATTGCTCCAACGATTTCTAACTTTTCTTTACCTTCTTCAATATCAACTAACCACAGTTCTTTGATAGGTAGTTCATCATATCTTTTAATAAATCCTTCAACTAATTCTGGAGTATATGAACTCCCGCCACCGATGGTAGCAATTTTTACAGGTCTTTTTGCCATTTGTAAATCTCCTTTGTTTTTTGTTACAAGGCTATTATAACGGCAAAAGAAAAGAAAGTGGTCTTTTTTCAGGTGATGAAAACCGCTTTCATTTTATGAAAATAATATAATAAGTTATCGTGCTTATGGTAATAATTAATATATTATTTTAATAACAGGTTGTATGGATTGATAGTTCCGGGAATTACTTGTAAATAATCATTTTTTAATAATTCATTGATTACATTGCATAATATATTAATATCGGTTTCTTCACCAGTACATTCAAGATAGAGACTTTGACTGCCACAAGCATCACGTAATTTGAGAATGTAGTCAAATTGGCGTTCTTTTAATAAATTATTGATGTCTTGGACTTGGAAAATTGAAATTGTTTTCATGTTTTTAACTCCTTTTGTTAAAATAATGTTATAATTTCATTATATAAAAGTCAAGGAGGATATATAATGGCTGCAACTGAAAAAGAAAAAGCAACCAAGCTGGCTCATGAGTTAGTCGCATACATAGAGAGTGAACAAAGTGATTTGAAGGCTAGTGATAATGAATTTGATGCTTTATGGCAAAGCATTTATGATGTTTGTATGCTAGTTCACTTTAACATTTTAGATGAACTCTTGAGTGAAGAGGAATATTTAGAAGGAGTTACTTGGCTAAAAGACTATCAACATCTCACTAAAGATTACCAAGATAAAGAATTGGAATTATGAAAGGATAAAGAATAATGAAAAATTATTTAATTGTTACCGATACAACAAGTGCGATGAACGGGGTTCAAGCGAAAGAATCTGGAATTGAGTTAGTCTCACTAAGTGTACTGATTGACGGGATCGAGTACAAAGACCAAATTGATATTTCAACGGAAGAATTATATAAAAAACTGGAAGCTGGATGTATCCCTACGACATCACAGCCAAATACTGGATATTTACATGAATTAATGGCGAATTGGAAAGCTAAAAATTATGAAGCTATTATCATTATCACCTGCAGTAGTGATTTAAGTGGAACTTGGAGTGGATTTAATCTTGTGAAAAATCAGTTAGAAATGAATAATATGTATATTTATGATAGCCGCCAAGTTGGTGCACCTGTCATGGATATGGCATTAGCGGCTAAACAGATGGCTGATAATGATCATGATGTAAATGAAATTTTTGAAATGTTAGAAATGAAAACTAAAAATAGTTTTTCTTTTTTAGCCCCATTTGATTTTAAGCAATTGGCGCGCTCGGGACGGTTATCGCCGGTAGCTGCTAAAATGGCATCAATCTTGAAAGTAAAAGCTTTACTTTATTTGAAGGAAGATGGTAGTTGTGTCGATAAATATGCGATGAGTAGGACAGAATCAAAAATTGTTAAAACTGTAATTGACAAATTTAAAAATGCTGGTGTTAATGCTAAGGATTATACATTATACATCTCTCATGCTGATAATGAAGAATCAGCGCTGAAAGCAAAACGATTATTACAAGATATTTTTGATAATATTGAGGTTATCGTAAACAAGTTACCAGCTGTATTGACTTGTCATGGCGGGATGAAATGTATATCTGTGCATTATATACATAAGATGTAATAGGTGAGAAAATGAAAGTTGTTGATATGCATTGTGATACCATCTTGCGGCTTTATGATGAAGGTGGCTGTTTATCAAAAAATGATTTTAATATTGATTTAAAGAAAATGGTTAAAGGTGATTATTTGTTGCAAAACTTTGCGATGTTTGTAAACTTAAGTGATCATCTTGATCCACTAACAAAGGCACAGCGATTAATTGATCTATATTATACAGAACTAGAAAAAAGTCCTGAGCTGATTAAACCAGTATATAGTTATGAAGATATTCTTAATAATCAAAAAAATGGTCTAATGTCAGCGATGCTTACATTGGAAGAAGGGGCAGTCGTAAATAATGATCTTGCAATCTTACGTAATTATTATCGTCTAGGCGTTAGGATGATTACTTTAACTTGGAATCATCCTAACGGAATAGGTTATCCTAATTTGATTAGTACTAAGGAATTTAAAGATTTATATCATTTAAATACAGAAGATGGATTAACTGATTTTGGGATTGCTTATGTCAAGGAAATGGAGCGGTTGGGAATCATTATTGATGTTTCACATTTGAGTGATGCGGGATTTTATGATGTATTAAAATATACGACAAAACCGTTTGTTGCATCACATAGTAATGCTCGTAGCGTTTGCGGAGTTGCTCGAAATATGTCTGATGATATGATCAAACAGTTAGCGAAACGTAATGGCGTCATGGGAATTAATTTTTGCGGAGATTTCTTAAAACCATCGAGTCATGGCGGGATGCGTTCATGTATTGAAGATATGGTTAAACATATTTTATATATTAAGGAACTGGTGGGGATAGATTATGTTGGCTTAGGTAGTGATTTTGATGGTATTGATCAAAACCTTGAATTAGCTGATGCTTCGATGATGCCCCAATTAGCTGCTGCACTGCAGGAAGCTGGCTTTAGTGAAAATGAAATTGAGAAAGTTTTTTATAAGAACGTTTTACGTGTTTATAGTCAAATTTTATAGAAACAGAAAAACGACAAGTGGGGAAATCACTTGTCGCTTTTATTATTAGTTATCAGGGAAAGGATACTAATAATACATGATATCAGGGAAGGATATCTTTATATATTGTTTGTAGTCATTATATTGAAGGGAAAATCGAATATTTCTTTTGACTACATTGTTAGTATATAACTAAACAATGGTGAAAATGTATATAGAATATCTTAAAATATGTGATAATTATTCGTTCGGATAGATATCGAGCTATTTTAAAATGGCGAAATATAGTGTATAATACACATAAGTGGAGGAATGAGGATGAAAAGCTTATTTTATCGTTTAATTATCTTTTTAGATACAGCTAGTGAAGCTGATACAAATTATAATATTGCCTGGTATATGGCTCATAATTTTTCGAAAGTGGCCAAAATGGGAATTAGTCAGCTTGCTAAAGAATGTTATGTATCCCCGGCAACGATTTCACGTTTTTGTCGTGCTTTAGGATATGAAAATTATGCTCATTTAAAACAAGAATGTTCTTCATTTGCTTCAGATAGCAAAAAGTTTAATAATTTAATTAATGTTCCTTTGGACATGATGAAAGATAAACCTCAAGAATGTACTAAATATTATAGTGATCAAGTATGTGATGCTATTTCAAAATTGTCACAGCGGTTAGACTGGAATGTGATTGATAAAGTTCTACAGGCTATTCATGATAGTGATTCAGTAGCTTTTTTTGGAACTCAGTTTTCTCATTCTGCAGCGTTGCATTTTCAAACTGATTTACTAATGCTGGAAAAGTTTACAATGGCATATATGGAAACAGAACGTCAGATTGATTGTGCGCGTTTGATGGATGAAAATAGTGTTGCAATTATTGTGACAGTAAATGGATTTTATGCACGGAGTAATTCGAAAGTTTTACAGTATTTAAAGAAATCAAAATGTAAGGTTGTTTTAATGACAAATAATCCAGGGATAGATATTGGAATAAACGTTAATTATACGATTGTATTAGGTGATAGCGAACAGCGAAAGATTGGTAAACATACGTTATTAACAGCAGTTGAATTGATGTCACTGCGATATTATTCTTTATATTATCCAGGAATTCAGGAAAAAATTATCTAAAAAGGTTTTAACCTTTTTTTATGGAAGGAAAAAGTTATGCGTGAGATTAAATGTGAAGATATTACAAAAACAGTAAAACAACTATGTATGGAAGCAGCTTGTAATTTACCCAGTGATGTGTTTAAGGCACTTAAAGATAAGACAGATACAGAACCATATCCCTTAGCTAAAAAGACTTTGGAAGTATTGATTGATAATGCTGATTTAGCTAAAGATAATATGATGCCGATTTGTCAAGATACTGGTATGGCTTTTGTGTATATTACAATTGGACAAGAAGTTCATGTGGATGGTGATTTAAAAGCTGCTATTAATGAAGGAGTGCGTCAAGGGTACGAGGAAGGTTATCTTCGTAAATCAGTAGTTGATGATCCATTATTTGAACGGATCAATACTAAAGATAATACCCCAGCAATTATTTATTTTGATCTTGTTTGTGGTGATGAATTTAAAATTGTTGTAGCTCCAAAAGGATTTGGGTCTGAAAACATGTCACAAATTAAAATGTTAAAACCAAGTGATGGATTGCAGGGAGTTAAAGATTTTGTAATGAAAGTGGTTAATGACGCTGGACCTAATGCTTGCCCGCCGATGGTGATTGGTGTAGGGATCGGAGGGTCATTTGACAAAGTTACGATGTTGTCAAAACAAGCAATGATGCGTGAAATTGGAACCCATCACGAAGATAGCCGATATGCTGCTTTAGAAACTGAATTATTAGAGATGATCAATGCTACAGGAATTGGACCAGCTGGTTATGGTGGAAAAACTACGGCTCTATCATTGAATATTGAGACTCATCCTACTCATATTGCTGGAATGCCTGTTGCAGTAAGTATTTGCTGCCATGTAGCGCGTCATAAGGAGGCTTCATTATGATTAAATTGACAACACCGCTTACCGTTGAAAAAATAAAACAATTACATGCTGGTGATGAAGTGTTACTAAGCGGAACTATCTATACGGGTCGTGATGCGGCTCATAAACGTTTGATGGCTTTGATTGAAGAAGGAAAGGAATTACCTTTTCATTTAGAGGATCAAGTAATTTTTTATGTGGGACCAACGCCAAGTAAACCTGGTAAAGTATTTGGGAGTGGAGGACCTACAACGTCTGGGAGAATGGATGCTTTTGCACCAACAATGATCAAGTTAGGATTACGTTCGATGATTGGTAAGGGATATCGTCAGCAGGCAGTTAAAGATGCAATCATTAAATATCATGGAGTGTATTTTGGTGCTATCGGTGGAGCCGGAGCGATGATGTCTAATTGCATTAAAGAATGTACAGTAATTGCTTTTGATGATCTTGGACCTGAAGCGATTCGACGTTTAGAAGTTGAGGATATGCCATTAGTAGTAGTGATTGATAGTAATGGTAACGATCAATATGAATTAGGGCGTAACGATTATTTAAGTACATGTAAATAAAGAGAAAGTATTAAAGAGGTAATATAATAATGTTTAAAAAGAAAAGAGATTATGGATATTACAGCAGTTATGGAACAAGTAGTCGAAGTCGCCTTAAGGTTGGACGCGTTGCTCTTGTTGGGGCTGTTGGGGTTGTCTTAGTTATTGGAATTGTTGTTGTGTTAAATTTGACACGGATTAAATTATTAATCAAGGGCTATTCATTTTCACAAGCAAGTGAAATTTTGTCATTAACAAAAGAACAAGAAAATGAAATTTTATCCCATGATAAACTTGATCATATTACTAATTGGATAGCAAATTCTAAAAAAGTTTCTTTATATGATGAATACGAAAAATATCTAGGCATGAATAAAAAGATGGAATATGCTGATGTTGTTACATATATTAATGGATTATTTAAAGAAGAAGTACCTAAACTAAAAAGTATGGGGTATAGTGAGAAAGTTATTTGGAATTTGATTAGTGATAAAGTATCAAAAGAAGATTTACAATATTTGATCGATCATAATTATACTGCCAAGGATTTAGAGCCTTATCGCAAAGTAAAAGGTTATCAAATTCAAAATCTTGAAGCGTATATCAACGCTTATAATAATTACAAAGACTATAATTATGCAGTATGTATTACTAACTATCCATTTTTGATTTCATCTAATGGTGAGCCTAAAGAAAGCTATACAATTACTAATCCTGATGATTTATTAGTTTTAGTAAAAAAAGGTTTCTATTTACCAGAAAGCTATGAACCTAAATTAGTAGATCCGGAAATTCCAGTAGCTCCAGATTGTCAAAATCCGAAAATGACTAAAGAAACATCAGATGCTTTAACTAAAATGTATGAAGCAGCTAAAAAAGAAGGGTTAGAATTAGTTGTTAATAGTGCGTATCGTTCATATCAGACACAAGTTGATACAATGGCTGATTTTGAAAGACGTTTTGGCGGGCAGTATGCAAATGAATATGTCGCTCAGCCTGGAGCAAGTGAACATCAAACTGGTTTAGGAATTGATTTAACTAGTCAAAGTGTTGTAGAAGGTAAAAAAATCACTTTTGGTGATACTGATGAATATAAATGGGTAATTAAAAATTGTGCTAAATACGGCTTTATTATCCGTTTTGAAAATGGTACTGACGGAATAACGGGAATTGCTCATGAGCCTTGGCATTTACGTTATGTTGGTAAAGATGTAGCAAAAAAAATCGTTGAAAAGGAATGGACTTTTGAAGAATATTGTTTATATAACAATGTAATGCCAAAAGTTACGAAAAAATAATCTAGGGGTTACCTCTAGATTATTTTAATGAGGTAAAGAAATGAAAACATTAATTACTACTTTAAATTCAAAATATATACATAAGTCTTTATCGTTAAGATTGCTTTATGTAGCTACTAAAGAATATCATGAGGTGGATTTTAAAGAATATACGATCAAAGAGGATCTTGATACAATTGCAAATGATATTATTGAACAAAAAGTACAGGTTGTGGCTTTTAGTGTCTATATTTGGAATGTTGATTTAATAAAAATATTGATAGATAAATTAAAAAAAATGGACCCACAATTAGTTATTGTAATTGGAGGACCGGAAGTAAGTTATGAAATTGATTATTTTCTAGATAACTTTAAAATTGACTATTTAATTAGTGGTGAAGGTGAGGTGGCTTTTAAAGAACTGTTAGATTGTTTAGAAACACAGCAGCCGATTAATATTCAAGGAATTAGCAGAAAAGATAAGCGAGATTATCAACAAACTAAGCCGGTTGATCTACAATATCTTGAAACACTTGAATCACCTTATTTATTAAAACGTGATCTTGCTGATATGGATAAGCGGATTCTTTATTTTGAAACAAGTCGCGGCTGTCCATATCAATGCCAGTACTGTTTATCTTCATTAGAAAAAGGATTACGCTTCTTTAGTTTAGATTATTTAAAAGCGCAATTATCATTATTGCTTGATAGTGGAGTTAAGACAATTAAGCTGCTAGATCGGAGCTTTAATGCTAAAACAGCTCATGCTTTGGCGATTTTAGAATTTATTTTTAAGCATTATCGACCAGGAATTCAATTTCAATTCGAAATTAATGGTGATGTACTAGATCAGCGAATTATTGATTATATTAATGATTATGCTCCAAGAGGATTATTACGATTTGAAATAGGAATTCAGTCAACATATGAGCCGACAAATGAAATCGTTAAAAGATATCAAAATTTTGAACGGTTAAGTGAAGTAATTAAACAGTTACAGCAAAATCATAAAATTGATTTTCATTTAGATTTGATTGCAGGTTTGCCTTTAGAAAACCTAGAGAGATTTGCCCGATCATTTGATGATGTTTTTGCTTTTTATCCAAAGGAACTGCAATTAGGTTTTTTAAAGTTATTGAGAGGAACAAGTCTTCGAAAAGAGGCAGAAAAATATGGGTATGTATATGATGAAAATCCACCCTATGAATTGCTTTATAGTAATGATTTAAGCCCTGAAGATATTGGGAAAATTCATTTGGCAGAAGAAATGTTAGAGAAATTCTGGAATAGTGGCAAGATGCCAATAACAATGAATACAGTGATAAGAACAGTCGCTTCACCTTTTTATTTTTTCTTAGACCTGGGCAATTATTATTTGAAACAACAATTTAAAATGTTTAAATTTCAAAATGATGAATTATTTAGTTATTTAGACGAATATTTAAATCGGCAGTATCAGGATTTATTGATTGAAGACTATTTACGGTTATCAAAAATAAAACCTAAACGCTGGTGGAAGGCCCGTTTAGATAAAAGCGAAGCACGTGAAACAATGCATTATTTGATAGAAAAATATGACTTAGACCAAGAAGAAGTCTTTAGATATGGGGTGGTTGAAAAGGTAACTGATGGCTACTTATTAGCGATTTATCAAAATTATCAGGTTAGTGTGAAAAAGTATTCTTGATAATGATAAACGGTTATATTACGTTAGATAACGTTTTCCTGTAATGGGAGAGCGTTTTATTTTATGATTATAAAAAGGGCTGGGTAAAGGAGTATATAACATGAATTAAAAATACAAATAAGATATACTTAATAGTGCATGGAGGGATATAGAATGATAGAAAATATTCGTAAGAGAGATGGGCGCCTAGTCGCATTTGAGTTAGATAAGATTGCAGGAGCTATATACAAAGCATTTGAAGCAAGTGGTGGTAAATATGAATTAAAAAATGCCATGAATATTGCTAAAACAGTTGAAACAAAGCTAGAAAAAAAGAAGAGTGAATTACCAACGGTAGAATTAGTTCAAGATACGGTTGAAGAAGTATTGATTGAACAAGGATATGTACGAGTGGCTAAAGCCTATATTTTATATCGCGCTAATCGTACGCGTGAAAGGGATATGAAGTCACGGCTAATGAAGACTTTTGAAGAGATTACTTTTGCTGATAGTAAAGATAGTGATCTAAAAAGAGAAAATGCTAACGTGAATGCAGATGCTCCGATGGGGACAATGCTGAAATATGGAGCTGAAGCAGCAAAACAGTTTAATGAGATGTTTGTATTAAATCCTAAACATGCACGTGCTCATATTAATGGGGATATACATATTCATGATATGGATTTTTTAACTTTAACCACAACTTGTTGTCAAATTGATTTAATTAAATTATTTGCAGGAGGATTTTCAACTGGCCATGGAGTTTTAAGAGAGCCAAATAGCATTAGTATCTATGCTGCTCTAGCTTGCATTGCTATCCAGTCAAACCAAAATGATCAACATGGAGGTCAGGCAATTCCTAATTTTGATTATAGTATGGCACCAGGTGTTGCAAAATCATACTTAAAGCATTTTTATCATAATTTAGCTAAAGCAATTACTTTATTAGTAAAATTAGATGGTGAAGATATTGCGACTAAAGTAAAGGGAGAAATGCGTTTAAAACCTACTTTAGATAAAAATGAGGCATTTGAAGAACAATTAAAAGAAACACTGAAAGCTAATAAAGTAGATAAATTTGTAGATGAAATCGTTGAATTTGCAATTACAAGCGCTTATGAAGAAACTGATCGAGAGACATATCAAGCGATGGAGGCGTTTATTCACAATCTTAATACTATGCATTCAAGAGCTGGAGCACAAGTACCGTTTAGTTCAATCAATTATGGTATGGATACTTCAAGTGAAGGGCGCATGGTAATGCGTAATATATTATTAGCAACAGAAGCTGGGCTAGGTCATGGTGAAACACCAATTTTTCCAATTCAAATATTTAGAGTAAAAGAAGGAATCAACTATAATGAAGGTGAGCCTAATTACGATCTTTTTAAATTAGCTTGTCGTACCTCTGCAAAACGTTTATTCCCTAATTTTTCATTTGTTGATGCTCCTTTCAATAAACAATATTATAAAGGAACGCCAGAAACTGAAATTGCTTATATGGGATGTCGAACACGAGTTATGGGAAATGTTTATGCACCGGACAAAGAAATTAGTTTTGGGCGTGGAAATTTAAGTTTTACTTCTATCAATTTACCAAGATTGGCAATTCGTTCTAAAGGAGATGTAAATGAGTTTTTTGATAAGCTTGATGGAATGTTAGATTTATGTATTGAGCAATTGTTAGAACGTTTTGAAATTCAATGTCGTCGTAAGGCTAAAAACTATCCTTTTTTAATGGAGCAGGGAGTTTGGCTTGATAGTGATGAATTAAAACCTGATGATGAAGTTCGTGAGGTTTTAAAACATGGAACTTTAACAGTCGGATTTATCGGATTAGCGGAAACATTAAAAGCTTTGATTGGGGTACATCATGGTGAAAGTGAAAAAGCTCAGATCTTAGGATTACAAATTGTTGCTCATATGCGCAAGGCAATGGATAAAGCAACTGAAAAATATAATTTGAATTTTAGTTTGATTGCTACTCCGGCAGAAGGACTTTCAGGTCGTTTTGTTAAAATGGATAAAAAACTTTTTGGAGAATTAGACGGGATTACTGATCGTGAATATTATACTAATAGTTTCCATATTCCTGTATATTATCCAATTAGTGCTTTTAAGAAAATAAAATTAGAAGGACCATATCATGAATTAACTAATGGTGGTCATATTAGTTATGTCGAGATGGATGGGGATCCGACTAAAAATATTGCTGCATTCGAAAAAATTGTTAGAGCAATGCATGATAATGGAATTGGTTATGGAGCAATCAATCATCCAGTTGATCGTGATCCAGTATGTGGTTATAATGGAATTATTGATGATGTTTGCCCGTTATGTGGAAGAAGCGAGGAAGAACATCATGGTTTTGAACGAATCCGGCGAATCACTGGTTATTTAGTAGGAACATTAGATCGTTTTAATGATGGGAAAAAGGCTGAAGAAAGTGATCGTGTAAAACACGAAACCAAGGAATGAATAATTAATGGAAATTAGATTATTTGGTACGGTTAATGATTCTATTGTTGATGGGCCGGGCTTAAGATATGCGATTTTTACCCAAGGTTGTTTTCATAATTGTTTAGGCTGCCACAATCCTAAAAGCCATGATATTAATGGCGGGTATATTAGAGATACTAGTGAAATAATTAATGAAATTGATGAAAATCCTTTATTAGATGGAATCACGTTATCAGGTGGTGAACCAATGTTACAAATCGAGCCTTTAAAAGAACTTTGTAAAGCTGCTCGACTTAGAAAACTAAATATTGTTATTTATAGTGGTTTTACATTCGAACAAATTATGGATGATCCTAATAAAAAAGCATTATTGGAACTTTGTGATATGCTAATCGATGGCAAATTTGAATTAGATAAAAAAAGTTTAGCTTTACTTTATCGTGGTTCATCTAATCAAAGATTGATTAATATTCAACAATCTCTAAGCCAAGGAGAGGTAGTTGAATATTTGGCTGATGAGAATAATGAAATTAAGATTTAAGGAAGCACAGCTTCCTTTTTTGTTTTAAAGATTGGTGATTAGTTTATAAAGCAAATAAAAAGGCACTATGCAAGTGTGCCTTTAGACTATACTTATTTAATTAATAAGTTAGCTTGTAACCAAGCTCTCTCTTCATTTGTTAAAAATGGTGCAACATGATCAAATACTAATTGTTGATAATCATTGATTTGTTTGATTTCATGATTAGATAATAATTCAAGATCTAAACCATCTAAATCAAATGGAACCATTGTAATTGGTTCAAATTTTAAGAACTGACCATATTCATTAGTTTCGACTTCAACACATAACAATTCATTTTCATGACGAACACCATGACTATTTTCGATATAAATACCAGGTTCATCTGTTGTGATCATTCCTGGTTCAAAAGCACACATTTTAGCAAATCCTGGACGATCATGGGGTCTGAATCCATTTGGTCCTTCATGGACGTTTAAGAAGTGACCAACTCCATGTCCTGTTCCGCAGCGATAATCAAGATTGTATTCATAAACTATACCACGTGCTAATAAATCTAGGTTTGGTCCAGTTGTTCCCGCTAAGAAATGAGCTGCTTGTAGTCTAAACATTGCTTTTAAAGCCACGGTAAAATCACGTCTTTCAATATCACTGATAGGACCTAAAACAAAGGTTCTTGTTGTATCGATCGTTCCATCTAAATATTGACCACCAGAATCGATTAATAGCATTCCCTCATTAGTTACTTTTGCACAATTTCTAGGTTCTGCTTTGTAGTGCATCAAAGCAGCGTTAGCTTTGTATCCGCAAATAGTATCAAAACTTAGATCAAAAAATTCATTTTGTTCTTTTCTAAATGCTGCTAATTTATCAGAGATGGTAACTTCATCTAATTCGATTTTTCCAACGTTGTTTTTTAACCAATACATGAATTTAGTCATAGCGACACCATCCTTGATATGGGCATTTTTGGTTGCTTTGATTTCAGTTTCATTTTTTATCGCTTTAAAATGTTGAGTTGGATTAGGTGCTGTTTTTATTTCACAATTTAGATTATTGAAGATTTGATAATTAACAATTTGATCATCTAATAAGACTTTTCCAGTTAGTTTTTTAACATCTTCATAAATATCATTATAAGCTCTGATGATAATACTATCCCTTTTTAAAATAGCTTCAGTTTTAACATCAACGACGTTATCTTGAACATATAGAATAGCATTATCTTGATTAATCAAAGCATAAGATAGTACGACGGGATTACAATCTACATCGTTACCACGAATGTTAAATAACCAGACAATATCATCTAAGCTAGTAATAATATGGTGTTGGCAATCTCCCATGGCACTGCGCAAACGTGCAAGTTTTGAAGCACGTGATTCACCGCAATATTCTTCATCATAAATAAAAGCTGGCTCATGAGAGATGCTAGGGCGTTCACTCCAAACTTCATCAACTAAGTCAACATCTGTAATTAGTTTATTACTTAAACGAGCAACTTCTTGATATGACATTACTCGTCCATCAAAACCAACAGTCTTATCAGTGTTTTGATCAAGATATTCTTTGATTGTTGGAACCCCAGGCATAGCCATTTTCATTAAAATAATGCCACTTCCAGCTAATTGTTGTTCTGCTTGGATAAAATAACGCCCGTCAGTCCATAAACGTGCTTCATCTAGACTGATTACTAATGTTCCAGCAGAACCGGTAAATCCTGATAAGAATTTACGTCCTCTAAAATATTCACCAACATATTCACTTTGATGAAAATCACTAGTTGGAATGATATAAATATCAATTCCATTTTCTTTCATTAATGTTTGCATTTTTGCAATATTTTCTTTTATCATATTCATAACCTCACTAACAATACTTTATCACAACTGATTAGCTCCCTCAATGAATATAAAAAAAATAAAAAAAAAACTTACACAAATAAATTTTTTATGCTAGGATAGCATTGCATTAAAAGAATATTACTAAATAATGGTAGTGATGATTAAGTCAGCTGACAAAGATTGTAGCGAAAGTTATGGTTTTGTTAACTGGCTTTTTTATGTTAAAAGGAGGAAAAATTAATGCCAACAAATAGAAAAGAAAGTTTAGTTTTTACAATGTTTATGTGTGCCTTTATGGTTTTTTGGATGAGTGTCTATAATGTCAGTTTACACTTCGGCTTTTCAAGCGAAGCAATCAAAGAAGCATGGTTGGGATTCCCATTAGCCTATTTATTTGCGATTTTATGTGATTGGGTAATAATATCTAAGTTTGCTAAAAGTTTAGCTTTTAAAGTTGTAAATCCTAAAAGTAAACCACTTATTAAGATTATTATGATCTCGTTTTTTATGGTCTGTGGCATGGTTATTTTAATGTCTTTATACGGTGCAGTTGAACAGGCTGGAATCAGTGAACAGACTTTAATGGTGTGGTTGACAAATATTCCAAAAAATTTTATTGCAGCTTTACCACTACAACTGTTAATTGCAGGACCTTTTATTCGAAGCGTTTTCAAAATCTTGTTTACTAGACAAATCGCATAGATTGTCTAGTGATTTTATCAAACTTAGCGCTATAATTATCATGTTAAAAAAGCATGATAATTATTTTTCACGAAAAAAATATAAGTCTTTAAAAAGTTTGTTAAATCGTTGTAAACCCTTGTCAGACTAGGGATACAGCGAAAATGACTATTTTTTTCAATTGATAGATTATTATCGTTGCATTTTTAAAATATAGGAGTATACTTATCTCAGGCAAAGGGGGCTTATACTATGGATGATGTAATTCAAAGGTTAGTAGAAATAGACCGTAAATGTGTCGAACGTGTTGAAGCTGCAAAAGCTAAGAAATTAGATGCGCAAACCAACATGAATGAAAAAAGAAAAGAGATATATGATGGTTTTGTCACCGAACAAAACAAAAAGATTGAGGCGCATAAAGCTGAATTAATGAATAAAAACAAAGAAGAAGCAAAGCAGCTTGATCAAGATTATAATGATACTGTAGCTAATTTAGAGAATCTTTATAATCAAAATAAGGACAAATGGATCAATCAGATTGTCGAAAGATGTTTAAAGTAAGAAGGTGAAGGTATGGCTTTATCGTCAAATGCACTATGTGCTAAGGCTAAAGCGATGTATGGATACCGCATTGGTGAGGAAGGTTATAGTGATCTATGCCGGAAACAGTCACTTAGTGAGATGGTAACATACTTAAAATCGCAAACAAAGTATAGTGGTGTTTTAGAAGATATTAATGTCCGTAACGTTCACCGTCGCCAAGTAGAGGCTGCTTTAAATAAAGAATACTTTGAACGTTGTGCGAGATTAATGAAGTATGCACCAAAAAAGAATCAAGATTTCTATAGCCAAGAGGTCATTGGAATTGAGGTTCAATTGATTGTTGATAAGGTTGTCAGTATTAAAGAAAAAGATCAAGCGAGTTTTTCTTTGGAGATACCTGATTATTTAGCAAGCAAAATGAGTTTCAATATTTATGGATTGATCAATGTTGATAACTATAAGGATCTAGTAACATATTTAAGAGATACTAGGTATTATAAAATATTAGCTGATTTTGATTTTACAGCACCGATTGATATTAATGCTTTAGAACGTCAGATGAAATCACTATTTTATAGTACTTATGTGGCTGCCATTAAAAAGAATTTTAAGGGTAAAGAACAAAAAGAATTATTAGATATTTTATCGACATCGATTGAGTTGATCAATATTACGAAGATCTATCGATTCAAAAAATATTTTAAAGAATCGAATGAAACAATTAAAAATTCTTTATATTTAGAGCATTGTCGAATGTCTTCATCAATGTTGGATACATTAATTGAAGCTCGTAGTGCAAAAGAATTGATGGAATTATTAGCTAATTCTAAATATAAGCTGTATTTAGGTGATAAAGACTATGCTTATATCGAATATTATGTTGAAGAAGTTAGATATAATATCGCTAAAAGATATATGCGTTTTTCTAGTAACGCACCGTTAGTATATTTAACATATTCAATCTTACAAAAGGTAGAGGTTGATAATCTAAAACATATTATTGAGGGAATTAGATATGGACGAGATGCATCTAGTATTGAAGAGATGCTGATCTTTGCATAGGAGGGATTAATGAATGGCTATTATAAAAACACATTTCTTTAATATTTCCTTTGAACATAAAGATTTGATGAAAATGCTAATTAAGATGACCGAGTATCAAGATGAAATGTTTCCTCAAGATTCTAAAAAAATAGCAAATAATGTTAAAGGGGTATCAGTTATGGATGAAGCTAATCCGTATAATGAACCACTAGATAACATTTATCACATCTTAAATCGTTTAAATCTTGAAAGTAATGTTCAAGATAATGAATTTAAAGAAATCAACTTGCATAATGCAAATAAATTAATAGATGATATTAATGATAAAATTGATAATATTGTCAAAATTAAAGAAGATATTACAAAAGAAAAAGAAGAAAATGATGAAGCAATCATTTTGTTGAAAAATCTAGAAGAATCAAAAATAAGTGTTGATGATGTTAAGAATACTAAATATATTACCTGTCGATTTGGAAAGATTCCTGTGAATGAATTTACAAAAATTCAATATTATCGTGATTATGAATTTATTTTTAGGGAATTGAATCGTTCTAAACAATATGTTTGGATCGTTTATGCTGGACTTACAAGCAGTATTTCTGAAATTGATAATGCATTTTCATCAATGTCATTTGAGCCAATTAGCTTACCGGAGTTTGCTCATGGTAAAGTTCATGAAGCAATTGACGAATTAACTGAAGAGTCAACAGCTATGGAACAATATATTGCTAAAATGGATTCTAAACTAGAGGATATAAAAAAGGAATATAAAGAAGAGGTTTTAGAAACATTTACAAGATTATATAACTTAAAAAGACTATTTGATAAATGTCGTTATGTTGTGGACTTTTCACAAAAAGCTTCGATCTACACTTTCAGTAGTTTTGATTTAAAAGAAGCTGAAGCAAAATTTGATGATATTGATAGTGTAAAAGTTATGGAACTACCAGTTAATATCTATGAAAATAGAAATATTGTGGCACCAGTATTAGTAAGAAATAATAGTTTAATGCAACCGTTTGAAAATGTCTTGAGTGTAACACTTGGTGACACTTTTGATCCAACGACGATAGTTGCTTTATTAACGATGCTTATCGGTGCTGTTTGTGTTGGTGATATTGGTGTTGGAGCTTTATTAATTGTATTAGGGTTCTTATTTACAATTAAAAAACCTAATAATTTTGGTGGTATGTTAAAACGTTTAGGAGCTGCTGTTTTAATTGGTGGTTTATTTTATGGAACGGCGTTTTATCGAATTGAATTGTACCAGCCGTTAGCAAGTTTACCATTACATGTTATTCATACTTTCTTATTTGGATTCAGTCTTTGGATCATTGCGATGGTGATTTTAATTATTGTGAAAAAAGTTACGCGAAAATCAATCAAGATATAGA
This sequence comes from Thomasclavelia ramosa DSM 1402, assembly GCF_014131695.1. Taxonomy (NCBI): domain Bacteria; kingdom Bacillati; phylum Bacillota; class Erysipelotrichia; order Erysipelotrichales; family Coprobacillaceae; genus Thomasclavelia; species Thomasclavelia ramosa. The sequence goes on along the minus strand of NZ_CP036346.1, from coordinate 2,589,913 downwards.
GGAGGGATATAATGGCGATTTCAAGATTAAACTTAGTTAGTATTAATTTTGATAAGTATCGTTACAATGAAGTTTTATTAAAGCTTTTTAGCCATGATGACTTTCATCCTGAGTTGGCCTCTAAGTTTATTGATAGTGTAACGGGACTAAGTGTTTACAATCAAGATAATCTTTATGAAGAAATCTTGGTGCGATTGAATGATGCATCAAATAAGTATCATTTTAAGCTAGAAGAAGTGCCAGTTGAAACTAATCAAATCAATGTGCTGCGGGTAAAAGAATATTTAGATGATCTACTGCTTGATGTTGAGCGAATTGATGCTGTAAAAGTACAATTAGATCGGATGATTATTGAAAATCAGGAAGCAATCATTCAGTTACAACATGTTGCTGATATTGATGTTGATTTTGATGATTTGTTTAGCTGTAAATATCTTCAGGTTAGATTTGGAAAAATTCCAGTAAATAATGTTTCTAAATTAGATTATTATGAATCATTACCATTTGTCTTTAAAGCATTTCACAATGATAATCAATATACTTGGTGTATGTATATTACAACGCCTGGTGATGCACCAGAAGTTGATAATATTTTCTCATCATTGTATTTTGAACGGATTCATATTCCGGCCTTTGTTCACGGTTCACCAGAACTTGCTATTGGTGAGATTCAAGAAGAAGCTGATGTTGCTAAAGAACAAAGTGAAAAATTAAAAGAGCGAATTGATAAAATGTTTGCTAATGACCGTGATAAGTTGAATGAAATCTATACGATTGCAAAACATTTAAATGATGTCTTTATCATGCAAAAATATGTTGTTGTAATCGGTGATAAACTTTCTGTCAATGGTTTTGTTCCAACACGTAGTGTTAAAAAATTCAAAGAAGATTTTGAAACATTAGAGAAAGTAACAGTTGATATTAAACCAGCTAATAGTGATGTTCGTTTATCGCCACCAACATTGCTTAAAAATAATTGGTTTTCACGGCCGTTTAGAATGTTCGTCGAAATGTATGGGGTACCTAAATATAATGATGCCGATCCAACTTTATTAGTGGCATTATCATATACCTTGTTATTCGGAATTATGTTTGGTGACGTAGGACAAGGGGTTATTTTATCACTTGTTGGATTTGTGGCTTATAAAAAGTTTGGTTTACAATTAGGTGCGGTTGGAGTCCGTTTAGGAATTTCCAGTATGCTTTTTGGGGTTGTCTTTGGTTCGGTATTTGGAAATGAGGAAATTTTGATTCCGTTATTCAATGCAATGTCGCCAGACAACACGATGACATTATTGATCGCTGCGATTTGTTTAGGAATAATTTTAATTATTATTTCGATGGCGTTTAATGTTATTTTGAGTTTTAAAAAGAAGAATTTTGGAGAAGCAGTGCTAAGTCAAAATGGAATTTGTGGATTAGTCTTTTATATTTCTATTTTGGGATTAGTTATAAATATGTTTTTAGGATTAGGATTTGTTAATGTTATTTATGTAGTTGGATTGATTGCATTACCACTATTTCTAATTTTCCTAAAGGAACCACTAATTAGAAAATTTGAAGAACATGAAGCAATGTTCCCAAATGGTTTTGGTGCGTTCTTTGTTGAAGGATTCTTCGAATTATTCGAAGTAGTCTTATCTTTCATCACTAACACAATGTCATTTTTACGGGTTGGAGGATTTGTTTTATCACATGCCGGAATGATGTTGGTTGTATATACATTGGCTGAAATGGTCGGTGGCGTTGGTGAGCTAGCCGTTATAATTTTTGGTAACATTTTTGTAATGTGCTTAGAAGGATTAATTGTCGGAATTCAAGTTTTACGGTTAGAGTTCTACGAAATGTTTAGTAGATACTACGAAGGAAACGGAATTTCATTTAAAACTATTAAAGAGGATTAAAAATCGAGGAGGAAGTCATTATGACAGTTTTAGAATTTATTTTACCAGCATTAGTAGTTATCTTATTATCATTACCATTAATTAAAGTATTCACAGGAAAAGTAAGCGTAAAAAGCGCTAAAATTAGATTAGCAACTCATGTTGCTGGATTTGCTGGAGCAGTATGTTTAGCATTATATTTGGCTGCTGTAACTAACGGTGTATACGCTGAAGAAACAGCTGTAATTACTGGAACAATTGCTCAAGGTTTAGGTTTCGTAGCTGCTGCTTTAGCTACTGGTTTATCAGCTTTAGGAGCTGGGATCGCTGTTGCTGCTGCTGCTCCTGCGGCTATCGGAGCATTTTCTGAAAATGAAAAGAACTTTGGTAAATCATTAATTTTCGTAGCCTTAGGTGAAGGGGTTGCTATTTACGGGTTATTAATTTCTATCTTAATTATCAACAAAATCTAATTGAAAGAATGTGATCATTATGCGATTTTATTGTATAAGTGATAACGTCGATACCCAAGTAGGACTTAGATTAGTAGGAATTGAAGGCCAAGTAGTTCATAAAAGAAGAGAGTTTCTTGAATTACTAGAAACAAAATTAAAAGATGATTCGATCGGAATCATCTTGATCACTACTAACTTAATTGAACTTGCGCCTGATGTTATCTCAGAAATCAAGTTAAAACAACAAAAACCATTGCTTGTTGAAATACCAGACCGTCATGGTGAATCAAAAATTGGTGAAACGATTGACAAATATGTTTCAGAAGCAATTGGTGTGAAGTTATAGAAGGGGAATGCTATGGAAAAGAAAGAACAAGTATTTCTTTATATGAAAGAAGAGATTGAAAGATTAGCAAATCTTGAAGAAGAAAAAATCTTAGATGAAGCAAAGCGTCTTGAAGAAGAAGCATACAACCAAATTAAAGCTGAAGCTAAGAAAGATGCCGAAGCATTACTTGCTAAAGAGTTAGTAGAAATTTCTTCAAATGCTAGTGTTGAAGCTTCTTCATCACAAGAAGAAAAGACTAAGAAGTTAGTTGAAAAAAGAGATGAATATGTAGCTAATATCTTTAGTGAAGCTAAAGATAAATTAGTTGCTTTTGCAAATAGCAAAGATTATCAGGCGTATCTAGTTAAACATATGGAAGAAATTGGGAAATTATATCCAATGAGTGATTCAACTCTTGAACTTAGAGAAGCTGATATGAAATATAAAGATGAATTGATTAAAGCTTATGGTACAGCTTTAGAAGTAGAAGTAAGTGATAAGATTACGATTGGTGGATTTATTGTTAAAAATAAAGCTACTAATGTCGTTGTTGATGAATCATTAGACTTTGCTTTAGAAAACCAAAAGGATTGGTTCTATAAAACATCAGGATTAATGATTAAATAGACAGGGGGTTAATATATGAACAATAATGTAATTTATTCTATTAACGGACCCGTTGTAAAAGTAAAAGATACAGTGTCTTTTTCCATGTTGGAAATGGTATATGTAGGTAATGATTCATTAATGGGTGAGGTAATTTCAATTTCTAAAGAATTTACTACCATCCAAGTATATGAAACTACTACTGGTCTTAAGCCAGGTGAACCAGTTGTTTCAACTGGTTCGCCAATCTGTGCAACGTTAGGCCCAGGAATTTTAAGAAATATCTTTGACGGGATTGAACGTCCACTAAAAGCACTTGAAAAAGAATCAGGAGCATTTATCCAAGCCGGAAGCAATGTTGATTCTTTAGATATTGCTAAAAAGTGGGATGTTACAATGACTGTTAAAGTTGGCGATGAAGTCAAAGGTGGAACTATTTATGCAACAACACCTGAAACTGATTTAATCGTTCATAAATGTATGGTTAGTCCATTGATTAGTGGTAAAGTGGTTGAAGTGGTTGAAGATGGTCAATATACAATCAATGATGTGGTCATGAAAATTGAAGATGCTCATGGTAAGATCATTGAATGTACATTATGCCAAAAATGGCCAATTAAACAATCACGCCCAGTCACAAAACGATTACCAATTGGAACACCTCTAGTAACTGGTCAACGGGTTATCGATACGCTGTTCCCGATTGCTAAAGGAGGAACAGCTGCTATTCCAGGTGGTTTCGGTACAGGTAAAACAATGACCCAACACCAAATTGCTAAATGGTGCGATGCAGACATTATCGTTTATGTTGGGTGCGGTGAACGTGGAAACGAAATGACTCAAGTTCTTGAAGAATTTAGTGAATTGATCGACCCTAAGAGTGGTAAACCACTTACTGACCGTACGGTTTTAATTGCCAATACATCAAACATGCCAGTTGCGGCACGTGAAGCAAGTATTTATACTGGAGTTACTTTAGCAGAATATTATCGTGATATGGGTTATCATGTTGCTATTATGGCTGATTCAACATCTCGTTGGGCTGAAGCACTTCGTGAAATTTCTGGTCGTCTAGAAGAAATGCCTGCTGAAGAAGGGTTCCCAGCTTATTTACCATCTCGTTTATCACAATTCTATGAACGGGCTGGATATATGGAAACATTAAATGGACAAGAAGGTTCAGTATCAATTATCGGAGCAGTCTCACCTCAAGGGGCAGACTTCTCAGAACCAGTTACTCAAAATACTAAACGTTTCGTACGTTGTTTCTGGGCATTAGACAAAGCTCTAGCTTATGCTCGTCACTATTTTGCAATTAACTGGACACAAAGTTATAGTGATTATGTCTATGATCTTGAAAAGTGGTATAGTAAAAATGTTGGGCCTAAATTTGTAAGTGATCGTCAAGAAATTGCTTATATCTTAGCAGAAGAAGCAAAATTGAACGAAATTGTTCAATTAATGGGTCCTGATGTATTGCCAGAAGATCAAAAATTAATTATTGAGGTTGCAAAGGTAGTTCGAGTTGGATATTTGCAACAAAATGCGTTCCATAAAGATGACACTTATGTACCAATGGAAAAACAATTAAAAATGATGGAAGTAATTTTATATTTAAATAAACGTTGTAAAGAAGCGGTAAATCAAGGTAAAGTCGTAAGACGTATCGTAGATACTGGAATCTTTGATCAAGTTATTAAAATGAAATATGATATTCCAAATGATAATATTGCAAAATTAGATACTTATTATCATGATATTGATGAAGCAATCAAATCTGTAGCGTAGGAGGAAAATGATTATGTCATTACAATATGTAGGCTTAAATGAAATAAATGGGCCATTAGTCGTTTTAGACCACGTTAAGGGTGCTTCATACGATGAAATGGTTGATATTCAACTAAAAGATGGAACAACTCGAGCTGGTCGAATTGTTCAAATCGAAGGTGAAAAAGTTGTTGTTCAAGTATTTGAGGGAACAAATGGCTTGTCACTTGAAAATACAAAAACAAGGCTATTAGGTAAACCGATGGAATTACCAGTTTCTAAAGAAATTCTTGGAAGAATTTTCTCTGGTGCTGGTCGCCCAATTGATGGTTTAGGTGAAGTATATGCTGAAGCTGAAATGGATATCAATGGATTGCCATTAAACCCTGTATCACGGGTATATCCACGTAACTATATTAATACTGGAATTTCTTCAATTGACTGTTTAACGACATTGATTCGTGGACAGAAACTACCAATTTTCTCAGTATCTGGTTTACCACATGACCGTTTAGCAGTTCAAATTGTAAAACAAGCGAAAATTGCTGATGAGGCGGGTAAAGGATTTGCTGTTGTTTTTGCAGCTATGGGGGTAACTAATGACGTAGCTGAATACTTTAAACGTAGTTTTAAAGAAGCTGGGGTTATGGAAAGAGTAGTCATGTTCTTAAATCTTTCAAATGATCCAATTATTGAACGTATTTTAACGCCACGTTGTGCTTTAACGGCTGCTGAATACTTAGCATTTAAACAAAATATGCATGTTTTAGTAATTTATACCGATGTTACTTCTTATTGTGAAGCTTTACGTGAATTTTCTTCAAGTAAGGGTGAAATTCCTGGTCGTAAAGGATATCCTGGATATCTATATTCTGACTTGGCTTCATTATATGAAAGAGCAGGAATCATCAAAGATGCTGAAGGTTCAGTAACCCAAATTCCAATTCTAACAATGCCTAATAATGATATTACTCATCCAGTACCTGACTTAACAGGATATATTACTGAAGGGCAAATCACTTTAGATGTTGATTTAAACTCAGCTGGAGTTTATCCTCCAGTAGGAGTATTACCTTCATTAAGTCGTTTAATGAAAGATGGAATCGGTGAAGGGTTTACTCGTGCAGATCATCAAGATATTGCAAACCAATTATTTGCATGCTATGCCCATGTTCAAGATGTTCGTTCATTGACATCAGTTATTGGTGAAGATGAATTATCAGATATGGATAAAAAATACATTAGCTTTGGTCGTTTATTTGAAGAATACTTTATTAACCAAGGTTTTGATACTAACCGTAGTATTGAAGAAACATTAGATTTAGGATGGGATCTAGTTTCAGTTCTTCCTCGTGAGGCCTTAGACCGTTTAGATAATGCTCTGTTAGATCAATACTATAATCATGAAAAAGCGGTTGAACGCTTTAACATTAAAGAAAAGAAGATTATTAAAGAATTACAAGAAGAAGGTGAATAATCATGGCCTTGAAAGTAGTTCCAACTAAAGGTAATCTAATTGCAATGAAAAAATCATTGCAATTAGCGAACCTTGGATATAATCTAATGGATCAAAAACGTAACGTTTTAATCAAAGAAATGATGACTTTATTAGATGATGTAAAACTTATTCGTGATCAAATTACTTCTTCATATCAAGAAGCATATGATGCACTTCAAGAGGCTAATATTTCAATGGGGTTAATTACAGATATTGTTAATAGTACACCTGAGGATTATGGGATTTCAATTGCTTATCGAAGTGTTATGGGGGTTGAGATTCCTAAGATTGCTTATGATAAACAACCCTTAAAGATGACTTATGATATTGAACGTTCAAATTCAAAAGTCGATTATGCTTATAATTGTTTTTACAACGTAAAACAATTAACAGTTTTATTAGCAGAGGTAGAAAATAGTGTTTATCGTTTAGCTAATACGATTCGTAAAACCCAAAAACGTGCTAACGCTTTAAGAAATATTTCGATTCCGCGCTTCGAATCAACTATTAAGGTTATTTCAGAAGCGTTGGAAGAAAAAGAAAGAGAAGAATTTACACGTCAAAAAGTTATTAAAGAAATGAAAAAATAGAAGCTATGCTTCTATTTTTAACATTTAATAAATTTAATTTGTTCATTTTTTAAAGAATATTCGAGATTAGCTGGTAGTTTAGAACGAATATGAATTAGTTTATTATCAGCAATAGTACCATTCCATGTTGCTACAACAATTATTTTTTTAGCTAATTCTTTTAAAAATGTTAACATATCGATATTTGAGTCCTTAGCATAAAGGACTCTTTTATTATCCAACAAAAGAACTTCTTTATCGTAGTTATCAATAAAGTCATTCATTACAGTGATGATTTCACTACAATCATCTTTAAAGATCTGATCAAGATTTAGAATTGGAATACCGGTTTCATTGCTATAGTCATGAATAAGTTTTGATTTACCACTCCCAGGACCACCGATAATTAAAATTAGTTTATTATCACTATTTTGGGCGGTGGCGATTTCTGCTGTTAACGGGTTCATGGGTCTGTCCTCCTTTTTATATTCTCTTTAATCCAAAAAACCTTGTTAAAATCGACTTATTATCTATTTTCATTCTATCATTTATATTTGTCATTTCCTAGCAATATCATAATTTTACTAGTATTTCCTAGGAAATATTGACGATTTATAGTCATTAAGTATTTCTAAAGTTTTTCTAAAAAGGTGTACTATCTATTGTGATACAGTTAATGCGATGATATAATGAAACTGTACTATAGGGAATGATACAGTTTTGTTATGAAACATGATATTAAAAGGAGATGCTTAGAATGAAGAAAATGCTTACTTTTTTAATCGCTACGATTTTGATTTTGGGTATGTCGTTGATGCCACTACAGGCAATTACCGGCATAAATAGCTTAGTTAGTTATGGTGAAGGTAATGAAATTGAAGGTGGCTGTAATGGGAAAAATGTTGATTTAGGCGAAGGACTAAGCGGATTGATGGTATCTAATCAATCAGAGTTAGTTTTTATTGGTAACGATGATTTTAAAATCAAAGTTGGTAAGCCGGTTAAAGAATTTGAAATAATTGATGATGTTGATAATGATGGTCTTAAAGATGTTGCTGTTTATATTGATAGTGAAGATGATTATGATGATTTTAAAATCGTTAGTTCAAAAACTTCAAAAGTATTATATGCTACAAAATATTCTTATAACACGATTAATGATAATAATGAGGCAGTGAATAAGAATGCCACAATTAGACAAATTCTATTTAATGATAATATTGTCTATTTAATTTATAATTATCATTTAGTAGGAATTAGTACAAAAGATTATCAGGTTGTATTTGATTATGAAGCGAAAGATAATATTTGGAAAATGGCATTAGTTAATAATCAGGTTATTTTTACGACACAATTAGGAGAATTGGGAAGTCTTAATAAAACTAATGGAAAATTAAATTATACAGTTGCATTAACAACACCTAAAGAAATTAAAGATCCACGATATGATACTTTGGGGAAAGTCAATTTAAATATTTGGGATATTGTGTATATTAAAGATAAATTGTATGTAACTACAGAAGATGCCAAATTATATCAAATTGATCAAATGAATGGGAAAATTATTAAAACAGTAAATTTAGAAGAGGGTATTGATGAGAAATTAGGAAATTTATTAAAAAACAATAATAAATGGAGCGGTCAACTAGTTCCTACAGGAATCCATAATATTAGTTTTATGAGTTATCGAATGGATTTATTAGATAATAATTTAATGTTGATAAGTGCTTACTTGGGGAGTCCACAAATTGAATTAAATGAAGGAGATAGTGAAAAAGAGATACCTCATTTAATACTTATTGATCTTGAAAAGATGGAGGTTAAACTGGATATTCCTGTTGAGCAATATAATTTAGATTATAGTAGAGCGGTTAAAGGTATTTTTGATAATCAGCCTGCTTTGGTTGTTCCAACGTATGCTAGTACTGGAAAGTTAAGACTTGTCGCTTATTCATTAAATGATGGTACAGTATTAAAACAAACTAATTTGAATCTTAATGGTATTAATAGTAAAAATGTGAAAATTCATTTTGCTAATCAAGGAGAACGTTATTTATTACAAGTTGACGGGGGTGTGTCACTGCTTGTTGATCAAGATTTGAAAACAATAGAGTACTTAGGTAGTGTTAAAGTTGTTAATAAAGTTGTTGATCTTAGTGATGGTACAATCGTGTCTGTTTTGAATAATGGTAAAATAACGCAAATTAAAAAAATGGGTTTAGGTGGCCGTGATGATAATTTAGTTACGTTTAACATTCCAGATGGTTATCATAATAATGGTTTTGAAGCGATTAATTATGATGAAAAACATAATCATCTTTTAAGTTTAGTCAGTGAACTAAACGCTAATGGTGAGGTAATTGCTAGTCATATCGTAATTATGAATTTAAATGACGGAAATACGCTGGCAGATAAAAAGGTATTATTAGAAAAAGGCTATGATGAAAATAATAAGTATTATGAACATTATTTAATTGGTGAAACAATTAGATATTTTACAGATATGAATAATGATGGCAAATCAGAAATTATTGTTGATGAGAATATTCTTGATGGGGCATTGTTAACATTTAGAAGTGTTTATAATAAATCATTTGAAGGTGCTACTACGATTATTGACGTAGGTGATGTGAATAATGATGGAATAAGTGATCTAGTCAATATTGGTGAAAGTGAAATGCGATTATATTATTCGTTAAAGAATGGTTATGATATAACTTATCAAAAAACTAATATTGCTAAAAGTTATGATAAAAAATTGCAAAACAATATTCATGTTAAAGTGCTAGGCGATCTTGATCATGATGGAATCAAAGATTTTGTAATCAATGCTTATAATGATAAAGGCTGTCAATGTTTCCAAGTCATTAAAGGGAAAGACTTATCGGTACGATATTCATTATTAAAAGATGGTGTTATCTATGAAAATGAAGAAGATAGTTTTAGTGTGACAGGAATTGATTATGACAATGATGGAGTTGATGATCTTGTTTATGGTATTTATGATGAAATGAGGACTGTTCTTAGTGGAGCAACTGGTGAAAAGTTATTTGAATACTTAATTACTGATTATCATAATGATTGGGATAATTCTATGGGTGATCCGGTTCCTTTGGAAAATATAGTTAGTTTTAATTTAATTGAAAATGGAAATAGTGTAGTTAAAATCAATGATCTTAATGATGACGGGATTCAAGAGTTAGCGTATTTAGTTAGGGATTATGATAATTCTGACTATGGTACAAAGAATATTCTAAAGATTTTAAATGGAAGTAATTATGAGGAGTTAAAAAGTAAGATCCTTGGTAAAGGAAACTATGATTCGAGTCAAATTACTACAGTGATCGGACAATCAAAATTAATCTATAATGATGGTACATTATCACAAATATATGATTATAGAAATGATAGTTTAGTAGCGGGATTAAAAATGGCAGTCACGAGTGCTCGAACTTTAAATAATCAGCTATTGCAGCTTGAAGATAATGTAGGGCAGTTATATAGTTTTACTGATCAACGAGATTTTGAATTAGTTGATTTTAATGAAAAAGATGTAAATGATGGGAATTTAAAAATAAGTTATAAAACAGAAAAGAATGGTTTGATGTATGTTTATGATCAAGGAAATTTGATTGAAAAGACAACAGCTAAAAACTTTAATGTTAAATTATTAGCAGGAGAGCATGATTTAATCTTTTCATATAATGATGGTCAAGGAAAGGTTACTCATTATGCTACTGTAATTACAGTGGAAAAAAGCACTATTAGTCGTTATTTGATTATGTTACTGGTAATAGGAATTGTTGCTGGCGGCTTTGGTTTAGTCTTCTACCCAAAATATCGATTAATGAAAAAGGCAGGTGTTAAACATGGATAAATTAATTGTGATTGAACATATGGATAAAGTTTTTGGTAATTATAAAGCAATTGATGATTTGTCTTTTAGTTTAGAGGGAGGAAAAATTTACGGTATGATTGGGCCGAATGGAGCAGGAAAGTCAACAACTATGTCATTGCTGATGGGCTTGATTTTTCCGACCAAAGGGAGTGGTTTGATCAAAGGGTATCCGTTAGGTTCTAATGAAGCAAAGGCAATAATGGGATATTCTCCAGAATTTCCTAATTTTTATAGTGATATGAGCTGTTTAGAATATTTAGTCTATATGGGGATGTTGTCTGATCTTAGCTATGATGAAGCTTTAAAACGAACTAAGGAATTATTAGAAGAATTTGATTTAGTTGAACATCAGTTGAAACGTGTTGCTAAATTTTCAACAGGGATGAAAAAGAAAGTTGGATTGATTCAAGCAATGATGCATAAGCCGGAGATTTTATTACTGGATGAACCAACCGCTAATTTAGATCCAACTAGTCGTTATGAAATTATTCAAACTTTAAAACGTTTAGTAAAGCAGCGGAAGATGACGGTTTTAATTAGTTCACATGTTTTAACGGAATTAGAAATGATCATTGATCATGTTATTATGATCAATAAAGGTCATGTAGTTTTAAATCAACCTATTGATGTAGTTCAAAATGAATTTAATCAAGAAAAAATACTTGTAAGCTGTAATCATAATGAGCATTTACAAACATATTTAGAAACTAAAGGGTATTTTTATACGCTCAATAATGGAGTTTTAAGAGTAAGTATAGATGATAAACAAAAATGTAAAAAAGAAATTGTTAAGTTTATTTATGAAAATGATTATGAATTAGATTTATTAAAAGAGGATACGATTTCTCTAGAAGGACTATATCAGCAGTTAGTGGAGGAAAATGATCATGAAAGTACTATTCAGTAAGACATTTATTAAAATGTTTAAGCTTATTCCGGTTGTTGCGTGTGTGATTATTAGTGGCTTTTTTGGTTTTATACTATCAAATCAATATCTTGGTTTAATGAGTCAAAAGCCAACTTATCTTTCTTTATCACAAGATATTTTAATGTTTTATGCAGTTTTAGCTTTCGTTTTATTAGTAGGAATGTTGATCTGGATTATTTGTTCGAATAGTGGTTCGGGACTTTTCGCAAGTGAAATTCACGAGGGGACAATGAGATTATTATTATCAAAAAAAATATCACGTTTAGAGTTAGTAATCGGTAAAGTAGGTGGTATGCTAGTGGGCAGTTTTGTTTATTTGGTTATTTTTTTTGCGACATTCTTAATGGTCTTTATTATTTTAAGTGGTGTTGAAAAAGATATATTACGGATGGTATTAGCAGCTACTCTTGCCTTCATTAGTTATGGAATAATTTTAATTTTTATTCTTGGGGGATTAGCGACTTTTCTATCATCATGTTTTAAAAAGAAAGTACCTGCTATTTTAATTCTAGTAGCATTAGCTGCACTAATTTTTGGAATTATCCCTTTTGCCCGAATTTTCCTTACGAATACTGGAAAATATGATACCTATCATTTATATTTATTTGATATTAATTATCATCTTTCATTGATTTTTAATCAATTTTTAATGCTGGTTGGAGATTTTAATACAATGTTAGGTGATCTAAGCATGTTTGGAATGTTCACAAATCTTTACTCATATGGTGTAACTGATTTTGATTTAGGAAATCGTGCTGTTTATACATTGAATCAGTCACTAAATAGTGGTTTGATTACAGCAGTTTATCTAGCCTTAGCTAGTGGACTGTATGTTTTATCTTATCGCCGGATGGATAAAAAAGACATTTAATTTAGTACTATATAATAATACAATGAATCTTATTATTTGAGTAATGTTTTTGACTACCGCTTTTTTAGTAGCAAAGCTGTATATCCCTTTGAACAATAGAGGTTCCTTTACGGATTATAAAACTAGAAGTTATTTACATAATAATTTTCTAGTTTTTTTATGAGAACTTTTTTCAAAATAAGATTAATAAACACTCCGATTAAAATCTATGATATTATTAATTAGTAGGAGGATTGAGCGATGTATCTAGTATTTGATATTGGTGGAACAGCAATAAAATATTGCTGGATGAACGAAGCGGGAGAAATTTTTAATAAACAAGAAATTTTATCAACAGCAGTAGACAGCTTAGATAAATTTATAAAAACAGTTGCTAAAATATACCACGAAAGTAATAGGAAAGTTGAAGGAATTGCTTTATCATGTCCCGGTGTTATTGATGCAGCTAATGGAACGATCAAAGTCGTTGTTGCGTATCCATATTTACAGGGAATCTGTTTAACTGAGCTAATTTCTAAAGCTTGTGATAATATAAAGGTTTCTTTGGAAAATGATGCTAAGTGCGCTGGATTGGCTGAAGCCTGGATTGGGAGTGCACAAGCTTATGATGATGCAATAATTGTAGTTTTAGGAACTGGAATTGGTGGAGCGATTATAAAAAATAAACAAATTCATCATGGTGCACATTTATTTGCTGGTGAAATAAGTACCCTGATCGTTGATTATGATAAAGAGACTAATCAAGTATTGACCTGGTCGGACATTGCTTCTACAACAGCTTTATGTAAGCGGGCAGCGGAAGCTTTAGCAGTCACGTCAATTGATGGAAGACGTGTTTTTGAATTGGCTAACAATGCGGATGAAGTTGTTCTGGAGGTACTGAAAAATTTTTGTCTGGATATTGCAATACAGTTGTATAACCTTCAGTATAGTTATGATCCAGGAGTAATCTGTATTGGTGGAGGAATTTCTAAACAACCTCTATTGATCAAGCTGATTAAAGAGGCGGTTGAAATAATTGCTAACGAGACTAATCAGCTGCTTAAACCAAATGTAACGACATGTAAATTTTATAATGAAGCAAACTTAATTGGAGCGCTATCATACTTTCTTAGCATAAAATAATTTGTTTTTTTACCCTAAAAAAGTATCATATTATCATCAATAGTGTTATAGTATAAAAGGTGAATATTGGGGAATGTTCATTCAGTATTCTTATTAAAAGAAACATATTGATGTTAAAATGAATATGGTTTTTAGGAGGATGATTTATGGGTGTTTGTAAAGTTAAAAATATTGTAATTGGTGAGGGTATGCCAAAGATATGTGTACCAGTTGTTAGCAACAATCATCAAGATATCATAACAGACTTGATTAGATTACAGTCATTAGATATAGATTTGATTGAACTTAGAATTGATTATTTCAATGAACTGTTAGATCATCAAAAATTAACCGAATTATTTAAAGCAATTGCTTCAATGGCAATTAAACAAGGAATTATTTTAACTTACCGAAGTGTTCCTGAAGGAGGAAATGGTAAATTAAGTAATGATGAATACATGCAATTATATTCAATTGCTCTTGAAAGTGGAGCATTTGATATTTATGATGTTGAATTATCTAGTGGAACTAATACCATTATTAATTTAAGTAATTTAATTCATCAAAATGATAAAAAAATCATTATGTCTAGTCATGATTTTACTCGTACTCCTAGTATTGATACAATGTTAGGAAAGATAAAACAAATGGATTCTTTAGAAGCTGATATAATTAAGATTGCAGTGATGCCAGAAGACTATCGTGATGTTTTATTGTTATTAGAAACAACACTAAAAGCTAATGAGTTATATGATAAACCACTTGTTACAATGTCTATGTCAAGCAAAGGAATTGCAACAAGAATTTTAGGTGAACAATTTGGCTCAGCGATCACATTTGGAAAAGATAACAATAGCTCTGCTCCAGGTCAAATTGAAGTTCATGCTTTAAAAGAAGTGTTAAAAGTGATTCACCATAATAATTAAGGACTATATGTCCTTTTTTTTGCACCTTTTTATAATTTACACATAAAATAAAATAGGTGGTTAAATGTTAATAAATCAGAATGAATTAGAAAAATTATGTAAATATTTATATCCAAAATTTTTTGATTATAAAGATATTAGCCTTTATGACTTAAATATTAAGATCGACGACTATTTACATCTAAGTGCAAATTTAAATTATTATAATATAGAAACAAAGCTGAGAGCAATAGCTCGGGTAAGAGTCGAAGATAAGATTATTATTGATATAAACGGAGTTATTAAATATGGATTTATTAATTTAGATTTAAATAAAGTTTTAAAGGAAACGGTCAAGGATTTGCCATATTTAACGATCAATGATGAAAGTATTATTATTGATAATGAGTATGTTCGGGAGATATCTTTAAAAGATGAATATATAAATATAGAACTAAAATAATCGTAAGATTATTCTAGTTCTATTTCAACATGATAAATCCGACCCCAGAGATAAATCTGATAGAAATATGCTAATAATTGAGGACCAGTCATCAGTTGACCAAACCATGGATATTTAAAGGATTCTCCGCCACTATTAATTAAATCAATTAATTTATCACGGTTAAATAAACGTAGAAGTAGATTATTTTTATCATTTAATGATTCTTTTAACAATTCTACGATTAAATCACGATATAATGGTGAATGGGTTTTAGGATAAGGATTCTTTTTTCGATTATAGATATCACTTGGTAGAAAATCTTTAAAAGCATCTCGTAATAGACCTTTTTCAATATCATTGTGATACATATATTCCCATGGCACATTATATAAATATGAAACAATATCTTTATTAGCGAAAGGAACTCGTAATTCAATAGAACTGCGCATCGTTTGACTATCAGAACGAGTCAATAAAGTCTGCATAAACCATTCCATATTTAAATAGATCATTTTACGCTTATTAGCATCTTCATAAGTATGATCATGATAATCAATTTCGTTTAATGTTTGATGATACTTATCCATGACATAGTTTTTGATATTCAGTGCTTGAATTTCATCAGAGAATAGTTCCATTCGTTTATCTAAATCACGCATCCATGGAAAGCCGTCAATACTGTAAAGTTCTTTTCGATAAAACCATGGGTAGCCACCAAAAATTTCATCCGCACATTCTCCGGAAAGTACAACTTTATGATTATGAGAAATTTCTTTTGAAAATAATAAGAAACTTGAATCAATATCTGCCATCCCAGGAGCATCACGCGCAATCAATGATTCTTTTAACGACATCACTAATTGTTTTTGGGATAAAGTTACTGTTTTATGTTTGGTGTTATACAGTGTTTTTACTTCATCGATATAGTGGTCGTCACGTGTTGTTTGATACTCATAAGGCTGGAAGTATTTGTCTTGATCTTGATAGTCGACACTATAAGTTGATAATTTGGAAATATATTGGCTAGTAACACCAGTGATGATCGAAGAATCAAGGCCGCCAGATAGCATGCATGATACAGGGACATCGCTCAACAACTGTTGGCGAATACTATGATTTACGAGACAGCGGATATCATGAACTGTTTCTTCGTAACTCCGATTATGATTACGTCGCTCAAGTGCCCAATAACGATTGATTTCTTTGTAACCGTTAAAGACATTCATATAATGTGCTGGTCGAAGACTATAGATATCTTTATAAATAGTTTTACCAGGCGAAACACTTGGCCCTAGTCCTAATAATTCTTTAAGTCCTGTTTCATCAACGACACAACGCCCTAAATACATTAAAATACATTTTATTTCACTACTAAAAATAAATAAATCATCTTTTTGATAATAATAAAGCGGTTTGACACCAAGTTGATCACGAGCCACAAAAAGTTTATTTTGATATGAAATTACAAAAGAGAAAATTCCATCAAATAAATTAAGACAACGTGGACCGTAAGCAATAAAACTAGCAACAACTACCTCGGTATCACTTTGACTAGTAAAATGGTACCCTTCATCAATTAATTGCTCTTTGATCGTATTCATATTGTAAATCTCACCATTATATACAATCGTATACTCAATATCATTATAAGTATATTTAAATGGTTGTTTACCGCCATTTAAGTCAATAATTGATAACCGACAATGGCCTAATAAAACATGTTCACTACTGGCGATATTAAAATCATCAGGTCCACGATATTTTAATAATGTAAGCATCTTATTAAAGTTTTGAACTTGATTAGTTAAATCGTTCATATAGTCATACATACATAAAAATCCACACAAATTAATCACCCCGTATCATTATATGAATGATACTTTTTATTATGTCAAAAGATAATTTTAACCGTGTTTTCTTTTTTTGATTCTCCATAAAAATGCGAAAAATTAGGTATATCAAGGGTTTTGCACTAGCGTGAAAAATCACGGTGAATGTGATAAATAATAGAAAATATCACCTTGTCTCTAACTTTGGTCAAAGTATTGTGTAACGGCTTTCAAATTGATACGATGTATGTGTCAAGAGAAAAGGGAGGACAAAATATGTTGCAAAAAATTCAACGTTTTGGTGGGGCAATGTTCACGCCGGTACTGTTATTTGCTTTTGCAGGAACAACTATCGGGATTGGAACATTGTTTACAACTGAAGCAATTATGGGTGGTCTAGCTGACCCTAATGGATTGTGGTATCAAGTATGGAATGTCATTCTTCAAGGGGGATGGACAGTATTCAATCAGTTACCATTAATCTTCGTGGTTGGATTACCAATCGGTCTTGCGAAAAAACAACAAGCAAGATGTTGTATGGAAGCGTTAGTACTTTATCTAACATTTCAATATTTCTTAAGTACGATCTTAAGCCAATGGGGAGGAACTTTCGGAGTTGACTTCGCAGCAGAAACTGGAGGTACAAGTGGTCTTACGATGATTGCTAGTATTAAAACTCTAGATATGGGGATGATCGGAGCGTTAATGATTTCATGTATCGTTGTATATTTACACAATAAATTCTTTGATACTGAATTACCTGAATGGTTAGGAACATTCAGTGGTTCATCATTCGTAGTAATTGTTGGTTTCTTTGCTTTATTACCAGTTGCATTTTTATCTGCATGGTTATGGCCAATCGTTCAAGATGGTATGCGTGCATTCCAAGGATTTGTTGCTGGTGCTGGATCAATCGGGGTATGGATCTTTATCTTCATGGAACGTATCTTAATTCCATTTGGATTACATCATTTAATGTATTTCCCATTCTTCTACGATTCAGTAATTATCAACGGTGGAGTTTATTCAGCTTGGGCAACAGCTTTACCAGATTTAGCGGCTTCAAGTGATTCTTTAAAATCATTAGCACCTTGGGCATGGCCAACACTTACAGGTTTATCTAAAGTATTTGGATGTCCAGGTATCGCACTAGCATTTTATGCGACAGCGAAAGATAAGAAGAAAAAACAAATTGCTGGTCTATTAATTCCAATCACATTAACAGCTATTGTTTGTGGAATTACAGAACCAATTGAATTTACATTCTTATTTATTGCACCAGTATTGTTTGTAGTACATGCAGTATTAGCTGCTACTTTAGCTACAGTAGCAAATGCGCTAGGTGTTGTTGGGGTATTATCAGGTGGTTTGATCGAAATGTCAGCCCTTAACTTTATACCATTAATGGCTTCACACTGGCAAACATATTTAACATTATTGGTAGTAGGTTTAGTCTTTACAGGTATTTATTTCATTGTATTTAGATTCTTGATTTTAAAATTTGACTTCAAGACACCTGGTCGTGAAGATGATGAAGAAGAAATTAAATTCCACACTAAAGCTGATTTTAAAGAAAAACAAGCTGGTGGAAAGGTAGAAAAACAAAGTTTAGCTGCTGCTATCCTTGAAGGATTAGGTGGTAAAGATAACATTGTTGATGTTACTAACTGTGCAACTCGTTTAAGAGTTAATGTAAAAGATGAAAAATTAGTTCAATCTGATAGCTATTTTAAATCAATTGGTACTCATGGTTTAAAAGCTACTAAGACAAATATTCAAGTAATTGTTGGATTAAAAGTACCAAGTGTAAGAGAAGATTTTGAAGCATTACTATAAATAAATGAAAAGGATGGTCTTGAAGATGGCAAAAAGAATTAATGAAAAGAAGTTAAAAAGATTAGATCGATATTATATGATCGCTAAAGTGTTCTTAATGGTTACACCGTTTATTGCTTATCTATATTTATCGTTGTTAGCGATGATGCGTTCAATTACTTTGCCAGAAGTGCTGAGCAGTGAGCCAAGTGTAGCAGTAATTTTCTTGATTGCAATGATTAATCCATATATTGCTTATTTACTAAATATTGCACAAAGAAAATTAAAAGAAGGTGACATTAAATTTGCTTGTATTAACTTCGTATTATTGCTTTTAGCTCAGGCCTTAACATTAAATAGTTTATATTTTATGATTATTGCTTACTTGTTCTATGTAACAGTTAAAACATATGATATTAAAGTATTCAAGACCCTTAAGGAATTTACAATGAAGTACACTTTCCAGTATGGTGGAGGAAGCTTCATTGTAGTAGCCTTTTCAACCGTTTGTTTATTTGCGACGCTTAGATTAATGTAAAACAGAGGAGAAAAAGAAAATGGAAAAGAAATATTCAGTTGTTATTGCTGGTGGTGGAAGTACTTTCACACCTGGGATTTGTTTATTATTGTTAGATCATATGGATCGTTTTCCAATTAGAAAAATTAAATTTTATGATAATTTTGCGGAACGTCAAGAAACCATCGCTAAAGCCTGTGAAATTTATTTAAAAGAAAATGCACCAGAAGTTGAGTTCGCTTATACTACTGATCCAGAAGAAGCTTTTACTGATGTTGACTTCGTTATGTGTCATATTCGTGTTGGATTATATGCAATGCGTGAAAAAGATGAAAAGATTCCAATGAAATATAATGTTGTTGGTCAAGAAACTTGTGGTCCTGGTGGAATTGCTTATGGCATGCGTTCTATTGGCGGGGTTATTGAAATTCTGGATTACATGGAAAAATATTCTCCAAATGCCTGGATGTTAAATTATTCTAATCCAGCTGCCATCGTAGCTGAAGCAACAAGAAGATTACGTCCTGATTCTAAGATCTTAAATATCTGTGACATGCCAATCGATCTTGAAGAAAAGATGGCTAACATGGTAGGGTTAAAGTCACGTAAAGAGATGTCTGTTGGATATTATGGATTAAACCACTTTGGATGGTGGCATAAAATTGAAGATAAAGACGGTAATGACTTAATGCCGGAAATCAAGAAGCATATGGCAGCTAATGGTTTTGCAGATGCACTGTCAGGAACGAATCAGCACGTGGAACAAAGCTGGATTGAAACATTCGCAAAAGCAAAAGATGTTTATGCATTAGATCCAGAAACAATCCCAAACACATATTTAAAATATTATTTATATCCTGATTATGTAGTAGAACATACTAATCCGGAACATACACGGGCAAATGAAGTAATGGAGCATCGAGAAAAGAATATCTTTACAGCTTGTAGAAAGATCATCGAAAAAGGAACAGCTGTAGACGGAGGGTTTGAACCAGATGCGCATGCTGAATATATTGTTGACTTAGCTTGTGCAATTGCTAAAAACACTAAAGAAAAAATGTTATTGATCGTACCGAATGAAGGAGCAGTAGAAAACTTTGACCGTACGGCAATGGTAGAGATTCCATGTATCGTAGGAAGCAGCGGATATGAAAGAATCTGTCAGGGATCAATTCCACAATTCCAAAAGGGATTAATGGAACAACAAGTATCAGTAGAGAAATTAGTAGTAGATGCATGGATAACAGGAAGCTATCAAAAATTATGGCAAGCAATCACATTATCAAAAACAGTACCAAGTGCAAGAGTAGCGAAATTAATCTTAGATGATTTAATTGAAGCGAATAAAGATTTCTGGCCTGAATTGAAATAAGATGTTAAAACTATTTAAAAAGAAAGAAAAACAAAATAAAGTACTATCTTCAATGGCTAACGGAAAAAGTGTAGCCATTGAAGATGTACCAGATGAAGTTTTTTCAACAAAAATGATGGGTGATGGAATTGCTGTAATTCCAGATGATGGTAAAATTTATGCGCCATGTAATGGGAAAATCTCAATGGTGATGGATAATACGAAACATGCTTTGGGGATTGAAACCGAAGATGGTATGGAGTTATTAATTCATGTTGGCTTAGACACTGTTAATTTAATGGGTGAGGGTTTTGCTACTCATGTATCTGCCGGTGACAGTGTAGAAACTGGTGAATTATTAATTTCTTATGATAAAACAGATTTTGTGACTAAAGGAATCAATGATATAACAATGTTAGTTATTGTTGAAAATGGTGGTCATGAAATCACAAAATATAATATTAATGAAAATGTTCATATAATAGAATCTCCTTTAATCGAATACAAATAAAATCACATCAAATTGATGTGGTTTTTCTTTACTGTGATAAATTTTTTTCTAATTTAGTTATTGATTTTGTTTTACTTAAAATATTGTTATAATAATACATGTAGAGGTATGATATGAAATTAGAAGAACTAGTTAATAGGAATTATCAACAACTTAATGATAATGATTTATATATATGGAATTATATTATTCATCATCGTAAAGAGTGTGAGCGTTTATCGATTGATGAACTAGCTTTAAGATGTAGTGTTTCACGAAGTACTATTTTACGCTTTTCTAAGCGTCTGGGTTTAAAAGGATACGCTGAATTTAAAGTTTTTTTACGGATCGATAATCAAAAAAATGATAAAAATGCTTTAACAGATAATATCTTTAATCATTATATAGAAACTTTAGAACAATATCGGGATTATCATTATAAAGAAATTGTACAAAGTATTTATGAAGCTAAAAATCTTTATGTTTATGGAACTGGGGTAATTCAAGATAATACAGCGCAACATTTAAAACGTTCATTTTCAATGGTGAATAAGTTATTTTTAGACATTGATGTATTAGCAGATTTTGAGGCTTATATTAATTTGTTTGGTAGTAATGATGTTTTTATTGCTATTTCTTATGCTGGTGAAAATCAACGCTTATTAGATTATGTTTATCGTTTAAAAGCTAAGGGAGTCATTGTTGTGGCTATTATTGCTAATAATGATTGTACTTTATCTCATGTGGCCGATTATAGTCTGC
The DNA here is from genome assembly GCF_014131695.1 of Thomasclavelia ramosa DSM 1402. Lineage (NCBI taxonomy): Bacteria > Bacillati > Bacillota > Erysipelotrichia > Erysipelotrichales > Coprobacillaceae > Thomasclavelia > Thomasclavelia ramosa. Next base: position 2,567,892 of record NZ_CP036346.1, on the reverse strand, counting down.
ATGTAAAGACATTACCAGTCATGACAAATCAAGGGCGTCGTGAAGATCTGGTGGGGAACTATTTTATTTTAATTGATTTTATTATTGCCAATTATATTGAATATGCTAAAAGTAGAGGAAATGAATAATGACATTAGATAAATTAGTAGAAGATAATTACCATCAATTGAATGAAAATGACTTATATATCTGGCAATATATTTTACATCATAAACGGGAATGTCAAAGAATTTCGATTAAAGATCTAGCACGTAATTGCAATGTATCGCATACTAGTATTTTACGCTTTACAAAAAAGCTGGGGCTTGAGGGGTTTAGTGAATTGAAGGTGCATTTGAAATGGGACTTGGCGCAAAAGCCAAATTTCAAACCACGAATTATAGACGATACTTATCATGAATTTATTGAAACAATGGAACGAATGAAAAATCGAGATTTAACTAATATCATGGAAATGATTGAAAAAGCTGAACGAGTTTTTGTTTATGGAACTGGAGTTGTTCAAGCAAATATGGCCGGTGAACTGCGGCGGGTTTTTCTTTATACAAACAAGGTTTTTCATGCTGTAGGTAACGGAACGGAAATCGATACAATCTTAAATAATGTAACTAAAAATGATTTGTTTATTATTATTTCATTATCGGGCGATAATGAAACAGCAGTAACTTTAGCACGCGCTTTACGAGGGTTACATATTCCAAGAATTGGAATTGCTAAGGTTGGAAATACTTTATTATCAAAGTATTGTGATGATATGATTACTTTTAGATATGAAACGTTTAAAGTAGGGATGTCAGATATTCTTTATGGTAGTACCGCCCACTTCTTTATTATTTCAGATTTTTTATTTTTGAGATACTTAGAATATTCACAAGAGAAAGGATAGATGTAAAGAGGATGATTAAATGAAACTTTAAGAGTTATGAAAATTTAGTTAAAGATAAAGGCCCTTTAATGGCTAATTATGCTTTGATGGGAGATGGTAAAGTTATTGATGGTGAGCTTTACGAAGAATTACGAGGTACCGAAGGATGCTGAAAATGGCGATACTATTCATGTGGTCGTAGAAGTTCAAGATAATGGTAAACATCAGTTGAAACATTGTCAAAGAGTTATTATTACAGTTAAATAGTTTTATAGCAGCTATATTATTTATATAGCTGCTTTTTGTTAAGAAATAAATAGCTTATAAATGTTTTAAAGGACGTCAGTAATATGACGTCCACAATGTTTAATTAATCTTTTTTTGGTTTATCAGTTACTAATTCTTTTAAAGAACTAGCTAAACCGGCAATACCTTGAATCTCACTAGGAATAATAATTTTTGTGGCTTCACCTTTAGATAACTCTTCTAAGGCTTTAAACCCTTGTAATGTTACATATGCACTGTCTGGGTTTGCTTGATTAATATATGTGATACCTTTGGCTTGGGCTTCATAAACTAATCTTAATGCTTCTGCTTCTCCTTCAGCAATTGCAATTTTAGCTTCTTTATCTGCTGTTGCACGTAAAATCATTGATTCTTTATCACCTTCAGCATTTAAGATAGCAGCAGTCTTTTTTCCTTCTGCTTGTAAGATTGCTTCACGTCTTTCGCGTTCAGCTCGCATTTGTTTTTCCATTGCTTCTTGAATATCCCGAGGTGGAATAATGTTTTTAACTTCAACACGATGTACTTTGATTCCCCATGGATCAGTAGCCTCATCAAGAATACTACGCATTCTTGAGTTAATAATATCTCTTGATGTCAAAGTTTCATCTAATTCTAAATCCCCAATAATATTTCTTAATGTAGTTGCTGTTAAATTCTCGATTGCGTTGATTGGTCGATCCACACCATAAGTAAATAGTTTTGGATCAGTGATTTGATAATAAACAACAGTATCGATCTGCATCGTGACGTTATCTTTAGTGATAACTGGTTGTGGTGCGAAGTCAACAACTTGTTCTTTTAATGAAACTTTATTGGCAACTCGATCAAAGAAAGGAATCAAGATGTGCAATCCAACATTACATGTACGATTATATGCTCCGATTCTTTCTACGACATATGCCCGTGATTGTGGAACAATTCTAATTGTTGAAGCAATGATCGTAATTACAATAATTCCTAGAAAAACCCATAATACAATAGCGACAATTCCGTCCATAATATTTCCCTCTCTATTCTTCTATTTTTTTAACAACTAAGTGAGCTCCTTCGATTGCCATGATTTCGCAGTACTCACCCTCGTTAATAGTGTTATTATCAACACTTGCAGCTAGCCATGATGTTGACATAACTTTTACTTCACCTTTAGTATCTGCAGTAATCGTCTTAGTTACAAGCCCATGCTTACCAATTACACGATCGTAATTGGTTTTTTCAATATTTGTTCTTAAATATTTTTTAGCAATAGGTCTTGTAACAAAGATTGCGATCGTTGTGACAATTACAAACAAGGCAATTTGAATTGCTTGGCTAGCCCCTAATAAATCAGCAATTAGGGCAACAACACCACCTGCAGCAAACCAGATGCTTACTAGATCAATAGTAATAATTTCAACAATTATTGCTACGATGATAATGCCTAACCAAATAGGTATCATTTATAATCCCCCTCCTTAAAGATCCACTAACAGAATCTGATGTATTACATCAAACTTAGCAGTATACTTTACACAGTTGTTATTGTCTAAATCTAAATTATATTCTTTTGATAGTTCACTAATAAAGTTTTTATTTGAAATTCGTCCGTAGCTTTTTCCAATGGAAATTCTATGCAATTGATCTTCTGGATATAACGCATCATTTATTTCTTTTTTACCAACTGGCTTAATTCCCAAAACATTTTTATTTCGATCGATTCCTAATAAAACAAAATCTACTTCTTCAAAGTGCCGACAGGCTGCTTTATTTAATGTTAGATTGGTGCTGTAGATAGTAACTGTTTTTTTAGCAATATCATTAGTTGACCATTCAAATTCCATAAGTATCACCCTTTCTATCACTATTATATTATAAAAATTATTTTTATTCAACAAAATTATTGAAATAAAAAATAGCAGTTATTTCTGCTATTTAGCAACACTATAGAAATTAGTAGTTTGATAATTATAAATGATATTTGAAGTGTTAAATAACTGTCCGTTTGATAAATGAATATTATCATTGATCATAATGGCTGGATCATTTTCTTCAAGTTCTAGTAAAGCAGCATCTTCTTTGCTTAATTTTATTGCAGTTAGATATTTATCAGCAAAACCAAAAGAGATTTTTAAATCATCTTTTAAATAATTAAAAATTGATCCTTCAGCAATTTCCTTACCTAAATAGGGTACGATTTCCTTATTATAATATGTTCGCTCTAAAGCATATGGGATACCGTCGACAATACGAAGACGCTTTAAGTAATAAACTGGAGTTCCAACTTTGCAGTTCATCTGTTCACTTAACTTTTCATCAGCTTCAACTATTTGAATATCTAATAATTTATTAATGATTTTATTACCGGGATTATCCATTGTCACCCCACGGGTCGAGTTAAGATACACTGTTCCTTTTTTCTTTGGGGCCCGAACAAACATCCCGCTTCCTTGAACTGGATAAATAATGCCTAAATTCATTAATATTTTAATTGCATTACGAATTGTATTACGACTAACCCCATATTCTTCAATCAGTTTTTCTTCAGTAGGTAATTTTCGAGTCTCTTCAAATTCTTCATTCATTATCCTTTTTTGAAGATCATTTACAATCATTTCATACTTTAACATATAATCACCTCAAAACTCATTATATCATATTAGTCAAGTTTCACAATATTTATTGGTATGAATATAATTTATTCTATTTTTATTGTGAAAGCGCTTTACATTAATTCTTCATTGGAATATAATAAATTTGTACCAATAAATTTGGAGGAGAAAAGATGAAGAGAATATTGAAGGGAGCATTAGTAGCTCTAATGGTTGTTTCATCAACTATTGGGGTTAAAGCAGAGTCGAAGATTTCAGCCGAAGTACAAAGAATTATTGATAGTATGACACCGGTTGAAAAAGTCGCACAAATGATTCAGGCGGATACTCGCTGGATCACTCCAGCTGAAGTGGCGGAGTATAAGATTGGTTCAATTCTTAGTGGTGGGGGAGCAGCACCAACTAGTGGAAATGAATTAAGTAATTGGGTAACTTCAGCAAATAGTTATCAAAAAGCAGTAATTGATAGTGGTGGTATTCCATTGTTATATGGAATAGATGCGGTTCATGGAAATAACAATTTGTATGGAGCGACTATCTATCCTCATAACATTGGATTGGCAGCAGCTAATAATACTCAATTAGTTGAACAAATTGGGGAGGCTACTGCAAGTGAAGTTAGAGCAATGGGAGCCAACTGGACATTTACACCAACATTAGGTGTACCTCATAACGAACGTTGGGGGCGTACATATGAAACTTTTGGTGATGATGTTGAACGGGTAACTAATTTAGGTACTGCATATATTAAAGGAATTGAAAGTGATGGTGATACTCTATCGTCAGCAAAACATTATTTAGGAGAAGGATTAACTACTAATGGAGCTAACCAAGGTAATGTAGAGCTTAGTGATGCTGATTATCAAGATCTAATCAATGCAAATATGAATAATCCAATGGTTAAGGAACTTTTAACACCTTATAAAGAAGCTATTAAACAAGGAACTAAATCAATTATGGTTACCTATAATAGTATCAATGGTAAAAGATGTCATGGAAATAAGGACGTTGTTACAACGTTATTAAAAGAAAATCTTGGTTTTGATGGCATTGTTATTAGCGATTATAACGGTCTTGATCAAATTGAGAATCAAGCAACTTATAAAGATAAGGCAATTGCTTGTATCAATGCTGGTGTTGACGTCTTGATGGTAGCAGAAAAAGATGGTTCAACACCACGCTGGAAAAATTTATATAATGCTTTAGTTGAAGCTGTTAATGAAGGAAAAATTAGTGAAGAACGCTTAAATGATGCAGTTGCAAGAATTCTAACTGCTAAAGAAGAATTAGGATTTTTAGATAATCCTTCAAAAGCATATGCTGATGAGGCAGATCAAGCTAAATTTGGTGGTAGTGAACATCGGGCATTAGCTAAACAAGCAGTTAGTGAATCTTTAGTTTTATTAAAAAATGATGAAGTTAATGCTGGTAAAACAGTGATGCAGGCTTTAGCAGATATGGATAATATCGTGGTTGCTGGTAGTGCTGGTGATGACATTGGTAAACAATGTGGTGGTTGGACAATTACTTGGCAAGGGGCAACTGGAAATACAACACCTGGTACAACTATTTTCAGTGGTTTAAAAGCAGCGATGGATAAAAAGGGTGGAACAATCAGCTATAATGCTAATGGTGTATTTACAAATTCGGACAATAAAGTTGATGCAGCAATAGTTGTAGTTGGTGAAGACCCATATGCTGAAAGTAATGGTGATCGCAGTGCTGGACAATTAAAATTACCAGCTAATGATATTAGTACAATTAAACGGATTGAAAATAGTCATCCTGATTTACCGATTATTTTAGTTTTAACAACAGGGCGACCAATTGCAATGGCTGATTATGTTAATGATGATCATATCAAAGGGATTGTTAATGCATGGTTACCAGGTAGTGAAGGTGATGGGGTTGCTGATGTACTATTAGGTGATAAAGATTTTGTAGGAACAAATCCAATTACTTGGACATGGTATCCTCAAGATATTACTAGTAAGTATGATGATTCAAGCAAAGTATTATATCGGGTTGGATATGGATTGAAAAAAGCTCAAAAAACCGGTGATTTTACAGCACCAGCTGATCCTAATGTGATAGATTTAGCGAAAACTAATGGAAAATTAGAAGCCGAGGCGTTTGTGGATGCACACAGTGAAATTAAGTTAGAAAATAATGGTACAACTGTAGGGTATTTACAAGATGGACGGCATATGACTTATAAAATTAATGTGCCAGAACAAGCAGCATATAAATTAACTGTTCAAGCAGCACGTGAATATGCAGCGACAATTGATGGAGCATTTGAATTATATTTAGATGATGAATTGGTACTAGAAAAGAAAAATACACCAATTGTTTCAACGGGCAGCTGGACTAAGTTCACAGCTCAAGAGATGACAGCTTTGGTTAGTTTAAAAGCGGGGATACACGAACTTAAACTTGTAGCACGCGATAAAGATTTTAATATTGATTATTATATTTTTGAAAAAGCTGGTGATTATGTTGGTCCAATCATTCCTGATGAAGTAACAAATGAGGGAACTGGAGCAATGTTACAAGAAGGAGCAGTTGAAGTAAGCATGTCTTCTTCTGAAAATTCACAAGATATGGCTTGGTATAAAGGTGAATTTGAGATTTCTAATAAAAATGCAACAAAAGATCCTCTTGATTTACGTGTTGCAGATGATTCTAGTCAAACAACAATTGTTGTAAATGACCAAAAAACATATCAAAGTGTTTTAGGAATGGGAACTTCAATTGAAGAATCAACAATTTACAATTTATTAAAGATGACTGATGAAAATCGTCAAGCTTTCTTAAGAAGATTATTAGATCCTGTTAATGGTATGGGAATGTCGTTAATGCGGGTAACAGTGGGAACATCAGATTTTACGGCACAAGACTTCTACACTTATTATGATGGTACAGGAAAAGAATTAGATGGTAAACCAGATTGGAATAATGTTACTGGTAAAGGATTTAGTATTCAAAAAGATAAAGATTTAGGAATTATTAAAGTTATTAATGAGATGCAGGCTATCGCAAAAGAATTAGGAGTAGAAGATAATCTGAAATTCTTTGCTTCATCTTGGACACCACCAGGGTGGATGAAGTTACCTACTTCAAGTAGTAATTCATATGAGGATAATGAATTATTATTGAAGGGTGGTAAATTAAATGATGATTATATTGATGATTTAGCTAAATATATGGTTCGTTATGTTGAAGAATATCAAAAATGTGGTATTCCTATCTATGCAATGACGATTCAGAATGAGCCATTATTAGAAATTAATTATCCTAGTTGTGCAATGACAGGAACCCAAGAAGCAAAAATTGCTAAAGCAATCAAAGCTGAATTAGCGAAAAGCACTGTGTTAAAGGATAATGAAAAAGAAGTTAAACTATGGGCGTTTGATCATAATTTTGATGGTGCTGATAAATTTATGGCTGATTTCTTTAAAGAAGCTGGTGATCAATTAAATATTGATGGTATTGCATTCCATCCTTATGGTGGTAATGCTTCAACAATGGGTTCTTTCTATGATAGATATAAAGATCAATTAAGTATGAACTTAACGGAAAGATCAGTATGGGGTACTAGTGGTGCTAATGATATTATTACTTGGTTAAGAAACGGTTCTGAAAGTTATAATAGCTGGGTTACGATGTTAGATAGTAATGTTGGAACTCATCATTGGGTTGGAACTCCAGATCCAACGTTATTTGTGCAGGATGCTAATAATCCTCAAAGATATTGGGCTACTCCAGAAGTATATATCATGTCGCAATTTACTAAATATGTAAAACCGGGATATGTCCGTGTTGATACAAATAATGGTTCTAGTTCAACTGTAACAAACGTTGCGTTTAAAGATCCTGAAACAGGAAAAATTGTTATGATTGTTGCAAACCGAAGTGGTACTGATCAAAAATTCAAAGTAATGATGAAGGGTGCTCAATTTAATGCGGTATTACCGGCTGGTAATGTTGCAACATATATTTGGGATGGTAGTGATATTGAAATAAATGCATTAGATGTTCCAGGAACATTTACAGCTGATAAATGTAGTTCAGCTACTAATGCTAATATTAATACAACAGACCATATTATTGATTATGTAAATAAAAATGCGAGTATAGATTATTTGGTTGATGTAAAAGAAGCCGGAACATATAATGTTATGATTAAAGTTGCTTCTGGTGAAGATTGGGAAAATAAAACAGTAAACGTTAAATCAGGTGATACAGTTGTTGGTACTACTGTGGCACAAAGATTTAATTTCTGGGGTGGTGAATGGCAAGATTACCGTTATATCCAAGTTCAAGCAAATCTGGAAAAAGGAATTCAAACTCTAACGATCGAATTGCCAGATGGCGGTATGAATCTAAGTGAAATTAAGATCAATAAGACAAAATACAGCCATGATGTGCCTGGGTACATTAGTGCTACAGATTACTGTTACGGTGAAAGAATTATTGTAGAAGATGGAAATATTGGTTTCTTTGGTGAGTACGACCGAGTTAATTATCGGGTTAATGTACAAAAAGCTGGCACTTATCAAATGAAGATGAACTATGCTAGTGATGGAGAAGCAAAATTTTGGATGGATTTAATTCAAAATGGTATCTCTGCTTCAATTGGTGAAGCAACACTCTCTAGTACTGGTAACGATAGCACTTACAGTACTGGGGTAGTAGAGATTAATCTGCCTGAAGGTGAAAGCCAAATTAGTTTTGTCCCACAAAGTGGTGTAAGTTTTAACTTGAAAGCATTATCGTTTGGCTCATATATTCAAATTTCTAGTGATGAATTAGAAGAAGGTAAATTAGCTGGTAAAGAAATTACTGTTAATTTAAAAGATGGAAAATTTGAAACTGATTTAAATCAAGCTAATTGGGTGGTTGAAGGATTGCCTGCAGGTATTACTTATTCTTTAAAGAGAATAAATGATACAAAAGCAGTAATTATATTAAAAGGTAATGAAGTTGTAGATTATGATAGTAATCTTACAGTGACTGTTAAAGTTGATGCTGGTGAGATTGGTGATACTGGTTATAGTTTGAGTGATAGTGTAATGATTGCTGCAGTTGATGATGACGAAACATTATTAGATATTGGTGATCTTGCTTTTGGAACAACTGAATTTGATTTAATGATTGAAGGCGGAAAATTCAATCAAGATTTAAAAGTAAATGATCTTGTTTTAAGTGAAGAAGCAGCTAATTATATGACTGTTAAAGCGATAAAAGTAAGTGCTGATGGAAACAAAGTAACAGTAACATTAGAACGTAAAAATACTAATTATGAAGATGTTGCAGGGACAATTAGTATAAAATCAAACGGTTATAGCGATGGCAACGTCGATTTAACAGCAAATCTTAAATTATTAAAAACAAATAATCTACCAGATAGTATTGATGTTGGTGATGTTGCGGTAGGATTAAAAGAAAGTGATGCATATCGTAAAAAAGGTACTTTGGTTAATGGTGCTAAGGGAGATTATATTGACTTCTATTTGAATATTAAAGAAGAAGGAAATTATGTATTGACATATAAGATTAAAGATAGTGAAGCAATTACTAATGGTTTAAAACTAAGTGGTGGTTTAGGATTGGCTACTGATAATCTTGGCAGTGTTTCTTTTGGTAAATATTGGGGAAATGCACAAGGTTATGCACAGATGTTGAATTTAAAAGCTGGTGAACAGACTTTAAGATTTGAAGTTAATAGTGCTGGTTTTGAATTAACTAATTTAAAAATCGAAAAATTAACTCAAGCAATTGAAGTTAGTGATACGCTTGATCAAACAACGACGATAACGGCTGACAAGGTAGTTGATGGTTCTAAAGAAATTGGTTGGGGAATTGAAGGTTCAACAACTAAAAATATTGGTTTTGGATCTGCAGGAGCTTATCAAGATTATTATCTTGATGTAAAGACGGCAGGATTATACGATGTAAAGGTTAATTATAGTCATGATTGCGGTGGCGATACTAAAGCTGTTATCATGACAGTAGATGGAAAAATAACTGCTACTTTGGGTGAAGTTACTTTAAAGAATTCTGGTGGCTGGTCAAATTGGAAAGATAGTGACACGATTCAAATTAAATTAGAAGCTGGTAAACAATTTATTCGTATTTATGATGATCTAGACGGCTTTAATTATCGTAATTTCCAATTAACATTTAAAGGAGAACAGGATGTCACTGCTCCAGAAATTACGGGTAATGATGCAGTTATCTATGTAAATGATGCAACAGATATTAAAGATTTACTAGGGTTAATAGTTACTGATGATGTTGATGGTGATTTATTAGATAAAGTAACAATTAGTGGCGAATATAATTACAATGTTGCAGGAACTTATACGATTACAGTGACTGTAAGTGATGAAGCTGGTAATGAAACAAGTAAAGAATTTACAGTTAAAGTAGTTGAACCTGCAAAATTAATTGTTGAAGATAAAGTATTAACAGTTGGCGATAAATTTGATCCATTAGCTGGTATACAAGTTTTAGATGTTGATGGTACGGATATTACTAAAAATATTATTGTAATTAGTGATGGTGTTGATACAAGTAAAGCGGGAAGTTATGAAGTTATTTACAGAATAACTGATGCTTTAGGTAATGAAGTAGAATTTAGAAGAATGGTTGAAGTTAAGGACATCGAACCAGATGTTAAACCAGTTGATCCTGATGAGCAAACACCATCAGATAATAGTGGTCAACAGACTATTCCAGGACAAGTAGTTGAAGCAGCTAAGACTAGTGATGATGTAAATATCACGGGTATGTTTGGTATACTTGTATTAGCTGGATTAGGATGGATTGGATCAAGAAAAAGAAAATTTTGTGATTGTTAGATAAAACTCTCTCCTTGCGATAAGGACTCACATTGTGGGTCCTTATCTTTTTTTATAACAGCATATAACAGTTGACAATCAGTTATACACTGTTATATACTGTTTGTGAAGAGGAGGGAGAAGATGAAGATTATCATAAATAATTCATCGATGCAGCCAATCTATGAACAACTTGTTGAACAAATAAAAGCTCAAATCATAAATGGTCAATTGCATGAAAATGATGTATTACCATCAGTTCGTGCGTTATCAAAAGAATTAAAGATAAGCGCATTAACAGTTAAAAAGGCGTATGATCATCTTGAAACAGAAGGATTTACAGCAACGATTCATGGCAAAGGTACTTATGTAAAAGGGGCGAATCAAGAGTTGTTGTTGGAGGAGCGGCGCAAAGAAGTCGAAACTGAACTGGAAAGTACCATTGATAAAGGAAGACGTTACGGGATGAACGACGATGAGATAAAAGCTTTATTTAATTTGATTATGGAGGAATAAGATATGTTAGAACTAATTAATGTGCAAAAAGATTATGGACGTTTTAAGCTTAATTGTTCTTTAGAAGTTAAGGCTGGTTGTGTTACTGGGCTGATCGGACAAAATGGTGCTGGTAAAAGTACTACTTTTAAAGCTGTTTTGGGTCTGATTTCAGTAGATAGTGGGACTGTTAAATTATTTAGCAAAGATATTAAAAGATTAAGTATAGAAGATAAACAAAATATTGGGGTCGTGTTATCGGATTCGGGATTTAGTGAATATCTGAGGATTGAAGATATCATCCCTATTATGGAATCACTGTATCGTCATTTTGATAAACAGATGTTTATTGAAAGAGTTCGTCATTTTGAATTACCATTAAACAAACAAATCAAAGAATTTTCAACGGGAATGAAAGTAAAATTAAAAGTTTTGATTGCTTTATCACACCAAAGTAAGTTATTGATTTTAGATGAGCCAACAGCAGGCTTAGATGTTATTGTGCGAGATGAATTGCTGGATATGCTTCGTGATTATATGGAACAAAATGAAGATTGTGCAATCATTATTAGTTCTCATATTTCCAGTGATTTAGAAGGACTATGTGATGATTTATATATGATTGATCAGGGTAAAATTGTTATGCATGAAGAAACAGATGTATTATTAAGTGACTATGCGATTTTGAAAGTTGATGAGGAACAGTTTTATGAATTAGATAAACAATATTTGCTTTGTCAAAAGAGAGAAAGTTTTGGATACCGCTGTTTAACTAATCAGAAACAATTTTATTTAGAAAATTATCCTGACGTGGTTATTGAAAAAAGTAGTATTGATGAGGTAATGACATTAATGATTAGGGGTGAAAAATAATGAAAGGCCTATATATTAAAGATTTTAAATTAATGATGAATCAAAAGATGTTTTTTATCGTAATTGCAGCAATGGCAATATTTTTTGCGGTTACCCAGACAAATATATTTTTTGTAATTAGTTATGCTACTTTTATTGCCGCAATGTTCGTTATAAGCAGTATTAGTTATGATGAATTTAATAATGGCAATGCGTTTCTCTTTACTTTACCAGTGACAAGAACTGGATATGTCAAAGAAAAATATTTATTTGCAGCTACTTTGGCGACCGGGGCATGGCTGGCAGCTACAATTTTATCGATAGTGGTTGTTTTTATTCAAGGAACTGAGGTTATTATTTTGGAGTGGTTTTTAACTGCGGCAATGATCTTGTTAGTGGCATTAATGATGGTCTTAATAATAATTCCAGTTCAACTTAAATTTGGTCAAAGTAAAGGAAATGTAGCAATGCTGTTAGTTATGGGTGGTGCTTTTGCAATTGGCTATTTAGTTGTGTCAGTTCTTTCAAATTTTGGAATTGATGTATTTGCGATGATTGATGCATTAAGCACGATTGGATTAAGCGGGTTGTTGATGATTTTACTCTTAATGGTTGCTGGTGCGGGGATAATATCGTATTTGATTAGTTGTAAAATTATGACAGAAAAAGAGTTTTGATGATAATGAGCAATGAAAAAAATATTAAAGATATTAGTGATTGTTATCTTTGTTACTAGTTTACTAGGATGTCAAGATAAGTATCATGAAACATATACTTTGCGGTATTATTATATTGAAGGTTGTGCTAATTGTGAATTTTTTACAAAAAAAGGGATTCCTCTAATCGAAAAAGAATTTGGAAAACATATGAAGATCGTTAAATATAATATGGATGATGCAACTTCGTTTGATAAAGTTAAAAAAGCTTATGATCATGATCTTGAACAGCTTCAGGATTTTGATTATGATCAATATGGTGTTGGGCCGTTTTTAGTCCTCGAGAATCATTATGTTCAATTAGGAGTTTATGATATTGAAAAATTTTTAAATAATTTAATTAGAGCAGTTAGTGGTGAGAAATTGATGGCACCAGAAAAAATCGAAAAATACTATTATTTTAAAGATAATTAAAAAAGTATCTATTCTTAATGAGTAGATGCTTTTTGCATTAGTATACATTTAGATAATTTTGGGTTATAATAACGAGTGAGGTGTAATATGAAAAAAATATTTAAAATCATGATAACCTTGGTACTCACTGTAAGTTTATTTGGTTGTCAAAAAAAGGAAAAGAATGTTTATACAGAAACATATACATTACAGTACTTTTATTTAGAAGGGTGTCCTAATTGTGAGAACTTCACAAAAAATGGTTTACCTTTAATAAAAGAAGAGTTTGGTGATCATATGAAAATTATTGAATATGATATGGATGATACAGAGACTCTTACAGAAGTAAAGGCTGCCTATGATGAAGTAATCAATAGCATTATTGATTTTAATCAAGATGATTATGGATTTGGTCCTTTTTTAGTTCTTGAGGGATATTATGCTCAATTAGGAGTTAGTGATGTTGATGATTATTTAGAAAATCTAATAGCAGCAATAAAAGGTGAAGAATTAAATGAACCTGGAGAGATTGATACGTATTATTATTTAAGAGATGGAAAGGTAAAGGAGGAATAAATATGGCCACACCACATAATCAAGCGACCAAAGGAGAAATAGCAAAAACAGTATTGATGCCGGGAGATCCTTTAAGAGCAAAATTTTTAGCAGAAACTTATTTAGAGAATGTAAAACAGTTTAATACAGTTCGTAATATGTTCGGATATACGGGAACTTATAAAGGAAAAGAAGTATCAATCATGGGTTCGGGAATGGGGATGCCATCGATTGGAATTTATAGTTATGAATTATTTAGTCAGTATGATGTAGAAAATATTATAAGGATCGGTTCATGTGGTTCTTTTAAAGAAAATGTGCATTTAAGAGATATTATTATTGTTCAAGGGTGCTGTACGGATTCTAATTTTGCTCATCAATATGAATTACCGGGTACTTATAGTGCTATTTCTAGTTATGCTTTATTAGAGCGGGCAGTTAATAAAGCTAAAGAAAAAGACGTTGTTTACCATGTTGGTAATGTTTTAGCATCAGATATTTTTTATCATGCTGATCAAGGTTCAGTTGAAAAATGGGCATCAATGGGTTGTCTTGGAGTAGAAATGGAATCATATGCTTTATTTGCTACTGCAGCCTATTTAAATAAGCGTGCTTTAACATTGTTAACAGTATCTGATTCATTGGTGTCAAATGAAGAAACGTCCCCTGAGGAAAGAGAAAAGACATTTACAGCGATGATGGAAATTGCTTTGGAGATTGCTTAATGAAGCAAAAGTTTGCGTTTTTTGATTATGATGATACTTTGATTCATGGTGATTCAGGAAGAGCACTATTAAAATATTATTTAAAAAAACATCCTTTAGCAGTATTTAGACTGCTAAAGGTAGCAGTTGCTTTTCCTTTATCGATAATTGGGTTAGTAAAATTTCAAACGGCTAAAAGTGCCTGGTTGTTTCCAATGGATAATTTAAGTGATGAAGAGCTTAATGATTTTTATCAAACATGTCTTATTCCTAAATATTATCCTAATGTAGTTGCAGAATTAAAAGATAAAAAAAATGACGGTTATCTTGTTTATATCTGTTCAGCATCGATTGAAGGTTACTTAAGATTTTGTGATCTGCCGGTAGATGGGATATTAGGAACGAAAACAGAGGTAATCGGAGGCAAATATACAAGTCGAATGATTGGTAATAATTGTAAAAACGAAGAAAAGGTAACACGGTTAACTGCGGTTATAGCGAAATTAGGGGTTGAGATAGACTATGAAAATTCATATGCTTATTCTGATTCAATGCACGATATTCCAATGTTAAAAATGGTTAAAAATAGAATTAGAATAAATAAAAAAAATGGAGAAATGACTCCATTCATAATTGAAGAGTAGATTACTACTCTTTTATTTTGTATCTAAATCAGTAAATAGTAGCATAATATTAATAATACCGGCAATACCAACTAAAATATATATTAACATTGATAAAAAGCTATCAACACCAAATAGAGAATCAACTAGGTTGAAATTGAATAAACCGATTAAGCCCCAGTTTATCGCTCCGATAATTGTTAATACTAATGAAATTTTTTGTAATATATTCATTATCTTCATCCTCCTTATTAAAGTGTATCCATTAGAAATATCTTTATACATAATATTTATTTTTAAACATATTTATTATTGGGGGTGTAAATTTGAAAAAAATATATATTGGTATTGCCGCGGCAGTTGTGATAGTAATCGCAGCGTTAACTTTCTTTAAAATGAAAGATAGTTCTTTAGATAAGGTGATTGAAAAGGTTAAGGCTTATGATAAATATGCACTTACTTGTAATATGGAAATGGTTGAAAATGATGAACTTAAAAGTTATCTAGTCAATGTTAGTTATTTAAAAGAAAAAAAGAATGAATATTATAAAGTAGAATTATATGATAAATCATTGAATCAATCACAAATCATTGTTAAGAACCCTGATGGTGTTTTTGTTTTAACACCAACTTTAAATCAAATCTTTAAATTTCAAAGTGAGTGGCCGAATAATTCCCCAAAACCATACATCTATCAATCTCTAATTGAATTATTAGAAAAAGGCGAAGTGGAAAAAATAAAAACAGGTTATCAAGTTAAATGTGAAGTGACTTATCCAAATGATTCACGGGTGGTAGCTCAAGAAATTATTTTTGATAAATCATTAGCGCCAAAGCAAGTAACCGTTTTAGATAAAGACGAAGCTGAAATAATTACCGCTGATTTTACTGATTTTAAGACAGATGTTAAATTGGGAAAAGATAATTTTAATGAGAAGAAGGTTTTAGAAAAGAGTACTAATGAGTATTCTAATGTTTCTAGTGAGTTACCATTATATCCAGTTGCCTTAATGGGAAGCACTTTAGATAGTGAAAAAGTTTCAACGATTGATGGGACAACTAACCATATTTTAAAATTCACTGGAGATAAGAATTTTACAGTAATTGAAACACCGGTAACTGCTAGTGAAGAAGTTGCAGTTGAAACGGTAAGTGGTGAAGTAATTGATCTTGTTGATGGTGTGGCATTTTATAATGATGGTCAATTAATGATGATGAAATCAGGTGTTTTATGCAAATTGTATTCTCAAGATTTAAATAAAGATGAAATGGTCAATGTAATCAGTAGTATGCAGACATCGAGTTTAAAATAGAGGCAAAATGCCTCTAATACATAATTATGAAAATATTTGAATTATCAATTAGATTGGATTATACTTAGACAAGATGGAGGTGTCATATGAGTTTACATCGTGATACATATGCAGAAATTAATTTAAAATATTTAAAAGAAAATATTGAAACAACATATAAAAAATTTAAACGTCCGTTAATGGCGGTAATTAAAGCGGATGCTTATGGTCATGGATATCGAGAAGTGGCCACATATATTAAAGATATTGAATATCTTGAGATGTTTGCAGTAGCAACCTTACCGGAAGCAATTGAGTTACGTGAATTAGGTATTACTAAAGGAATTTTAATTTTAGGAGCTGTTCCAACTTCTAAGGAAGAAATTGATTTAGCAATTAAATATGATATTTCTTTAACAATGATCTCCTTGGATTACATGCATCATCTAGAAACATTGATAGATCAACAGCCGTTGAAAATCCATATTAAATTAGATACGGGAATGCATCGTATTGGCTTAACTAGCAAAGCACAGTTGGATGAGATGTTAAATACTATTGATTACAATAAGTTTATCTTAGAAGGAATTTTTACGCATTATGCAACAGCTGATGGTGAACAGGCAGCTTTTGACCAGCAAAGAGAACTTTTTTATGATTTAGTAGCTGATCATAAATTTAAATATATTCATTGTTGTAATAGTGCGGCAATGGCTTATCATCATGATGATCGTTCTAATTTAGGGAGAATTGGAATTATTATGTATGGGATCGATCCAGCTGGTAATGAAACAAAGGAATTTAAACAGGTAATGTCTTTATATTCTAAAGTTGCTCTGATTAAAAAAATTAAAGCTGGTGACCGAGTTGGTTACGGCTTGACTTATACTGCTGATGAAGATGAATATTTAGCAACGATCCCAATTGGCTATGCTGATGGATTGATTCGTAAAAATCAGGGGCGGAACGTTTATATTAATGGTAAATATTTTGAAATTGTTGGTCGTGTTTGCATGGATCAAATAATGGTTCGGGTAGATGAAACGATTAAAGAAGGGGATAAGGTAGAGATTTTTGGAGCGCATATAAGTTTAGCGAGCATGGCAAGAGAACTTGAAACGATTCCTTATGAAATAATTTGTTTGATTACTAAACGAGTTGACCGTTTATATATAAAATAAAAAAACAGTACAATGATGTAAAATCTAAATGTTAGCGAGAGACTGACTATAATAGATACATCATTATGCTGTTTTTTATTTGTACAATTGACTTAATCGGTAATATGATAAAGCACCAGTCTTAGCTGTTTTGACTTTTCCTTTTTCATATACTAATGTTTGTGGTACCGTACCATCAGTGATATCGAGTTTTTCTTCTAGCCAAGTAGTATAATCACTGTCACCAGAAACGTCTACATAGTATAGAGATTTACTACGATTTTTTTCTACAAATGTGGTCATGGTTTGTTGATATGATAATGTTGTATTATCACTATTATTTCCGATAACTACGACAAAACTATCCTTATCTTTAACTTTTTCTACTAATGCACTTTGAGTAATCGTTGTGTATTCAACATGGGTTATTTTCCGATATACAAATAATCCAATGAACACTACTAATACGATTCCAAAGATGCTAATTTCTTTCCACAATTTCTTTACTTTTTCCATGATTAGCCTCCATAATATACCTTTATATAATAACAAATATTTCAGCTAAAAACAATATATAATAAAGGGATATGATGTGACATATCCCATAGTTAAACTTATTTATGTTTTAAAGCATAATTCCAAGTGTCGCGACACATCTCGTCAATTCCTTTGGTAGCTACCCAATCAAGCTCTTCCTTGGCGCGAGCAGGATTAGCATAACAAGTAGCGATATCCCCAGGACGACGATCTTTAATAACGTATTTAACTTTTACATTATTGACTCTTTCGAAAGCTTTAACTAAATCAAGAACACTATATCCTGTACCCGTACCAAGATTACAAATATGGACTCCAGGATTAGCATAATGTTCAATTGCTTTTACATGCCCTTTAGCTAAGTCAACAACATGAATATAATCACGAACGCCAGTTCCGTCATGTGTATCATAATCATCACCAAATACACCTAAGCATTCTAATTCACCAGTTGCAACTTTCATGATATATGGCATTAAATTGTTAGGAATCCCTTTAGGATCTTCACCAATCAATCCAGATTCATGGGCTCCGATTGGATTAAAGTAACGTAACAATGTTACTGACATTTCTGGGCATGCATGTTGAACGTCAGTTAAAATTCTTTCCATCATTGCTTTGCTAGTACCGTATGGGTTAGTTGTTTCACCTAACTTACAATCTTCAGTAATTGGAACGGTTTCTGGGTCACCATAAACTGTAGCACTAGATGAAAAAACAATTTGATTAACATGATATTTTTTCATCATTTTACTAACGATCAAAGTTGTTGTTAAGTTATTAGTATAATATTCAATTGGTTTTTCAACAGATTCTCCGACAGCTTTAAATGCTGCACAATGAATTACGGCATCAAGTTTATTTTCCTTAAAGACAGCTTCAGTTTTTTCCTCATCTAAAATATTAAATTCATAAAATTTTACTTCTTTACCAGTGATTTGTTTAATATACCCCAATACTTCAGGTCTTGAATTAGAGAAGTCATCAATCACAGTAACTTCATAACCAGCATTTAATAATTCTACACAAATGTGGCTCCCGATATATCCGGTTCCACCGCAAACAAGTACGTTCATCACTATACCTCCTAATATGTTTTAATAATACCATTTTTAACTTTTTAATAAAAGGGATTAGATAAAATAATCGAGCATATCATTGAAGATATGCTCGACATTTTATTTATTGAGAACTGCTTTAACTATGTTATCGCTAGCAAATTCATAATCTAAAAATTCCATTTCAAAGACACCTTGACCTTGTGTGATTGAACGTAGATCAACGGCATAATTCATCACTTCACTCATTGGTGCTTCTGCAACGATTTTGATTAGACCGTCATTTAAAACATCACTGCCAATTACCCGAGCACGTTTAGTATTAAAGTTACTCATGATGTCACCAGTGTATTGTTCATCAACGACCACCTTCATTTTCATATATGGCTCTAATAAGGCGGGACTTGCTTTTGGGATAGCTTCTTTAAAGCACATTGCAGTTGCAGTTTTAAAGGCCATTTCCGATGAATCAACGTTATGATAGGCACCATCAATCAGAGTAGCTTTAATGCCTAAAACAGGGTAACCGGCTAAAACACCACTTTTAACGCTTTCTATTAATCCCTTCTCAACTGCAGGAAAATAAGATTTAGGAACTGCACCGCCAAATACTTTTTCTTCAAAAAGATATGATTGACTGTAATCGTAGGTAGGCTCGAAAGTAATTTCGACTTCGCCGAATTGGCCATGACCACCTGATTGTTTTTTGAATCTGGTTCTTTGGGTAATGCTCTTTTTAATTGTTTCTCGATATGGAATCTTGATATTTTCTAAAGTCGCTTCGACTTTAAATTTGCTTTTTAATTTATTTAACATCATATCTAAATGAATGTCTCCAATTCCATAGATGCATTGTTGTTTTGTTTCAGGATTACTTTCGAATTTTAAAGTAGGGTCTTCTTCTAAGAGTTTATTAATTGCATTTGCAATTTTTTCCTCATTACTTTTACCTAAGGGAACGATTGCTTTACCGTAATATGGAGTTGAAAATTCAATCTCTGGAACAATAATTTGATAACCAGCAATGCACAATGTATCATTAGTTTTTGAATAACTAAGTTTTGTAACTGCGCCAATATCACCAGCATGAAGACAATCGACCTCGATTAAATCTTTCCCCCTAGGTTGATATAGTTTAGCGATTCGTTCGACTTCTTTTTCTTTTACATTATATAATGAACTACCGCTATAAAGGGTTCCGGTAACGACCTTAAACAATGTAGTTCGGCCGATGAAAGGATCTGCAATTGTTTTAAAGATAAAAATACTTGCAGGAAGACTTTCGTCATAACCGATGATTTCTTCTTCATCAGTGTCGATATTTTTTACGATTAATGAATTTGTCATGTCACCAGCAGCGCTAAAGAATGCAACGATTGAATTTAAAATAATTTGAATACCAATTTGATCAGTTCCGCATAAAACGGGAATAAGAGTGCGCTCCATTACCCCTTTACGAAGTGCCCAGGAAATTTCTTCTTTCGTAAATGGTTCTTCATTAATATACTTTTCTAATAGTTCATCACTGGTATTAGCAACGGCTTCGTCAATCATTTCTTTAATTGGCCGAACTTGTTCCATCAATTCAATAGGAATATCAGTTGCCTTGGTTTGCTCTCCATCAAAAATTCGTCCCTCCATTTTAGCTACATTAACATAACCGACCATTTTATTATTATCCATGATTGGTACTTGGATGGGAGCAATGGCTTTGCCATACGTATCCTTTAATTGTTGCAGTTTAGTTGCATAGTCACTGCTAGGGTTATCTAATCCGTTAATATAGATGATTTTGGCTTTATCTTTAGCTCTAAACATCGCTTGTTTTGTACCGGCACTGATTCCCGCTGAAGAAGGAACGACGATCAAAGCTGATTCACAAACACTTAGAGCTGCTTCGCATTCACCAACAAAGTCAAAAATTCCTGGAACATCAACTAAATTGATTTTACAGTTATTCCATTCAACAGGAATAACAGCTAAATTGACAGATGACTGACGTTTTATTTCTTCTTCACTATAGTCGCTTAAAGTATTGCCTTCGCTAATACTTCCGGTTCGATTAATGATGCCGCTGCGATATGCCATTGCTTCAACGATGCTTGTTTTACCGCATCCAGAGTGCCCCAAGACAGCAACATTTCCGATTTCGTTCGCATGATAAGTTCTCATAAAATACCACCTTTCTATAAATGAACTTCTTTCTTTTATTTTATCATAATGACAGAAAAAATTATTGTAATATAATAATAAAAAAGAGCGCTTACATATGTTGGTTTGTAAATTTCTTTTAGTGTTATAATGAATTGTTTATTTTGTTTAGAGCTTTCAATGCATACACGTGCGCAGTTTTTCCTAAAACTTTTAATTAAAGACTTATTTTTGGCAAGATATTCAATTAAAAGGAGTATTGATTATTGAAAAATAGCTAAGCAAGTAAATGATTAGATTACTTTTTCATTTTTAACATATTTAGTATTATCATGCTGAGTATTTTTATTAATCTGTTCAGTCTAGGATTTTATCAAAAAACAGTTAAGTCAAATATAGTTATAAATTTTTATTTTACCTATCTCTAAAATTTATGGAGTGATTAGATTTCAAGTTGTTTCCAATATGAATAGTTATATGAGGATATTTTATCTATTTAATAAATGCTCATTATAAAATGAGTTTTAACAGAAAAAATTAAAAAAATTGCAAAAAAGTGTTGACCTTTTGTTTGATAATTGTTATATTTATATGGCAGTCAACGAGACACTGGAGGTTTAGCTCAGTTGGGAGAGCATCTGCCTTACAAGCAGAGGGTCAGCGGTTCGAGCCCGTTAACCTCCACCATTTAAAATAAAATAGGCCGGCTTAGCTCAATTGGTAGAGCAACTGACTTGTAATCAGTAGGTTGAGGGTTCAAGTCCTTTAGCCGGCACCATGATGGAGGAGTAGCGAAGTGGCTAAACGCGGCTGACTGTAACTCAGTTCCTTTGGTTCGGTGGTTCGAATCCGCCCTCCTCCACCATTCATTGGGGTATAGCCAAGCGGTAAGGCAACAGACTTTGACTCTGTCATCTCCCTGGTTCGAATCCAGGTACCCCAGCCATTAATAATGACCCGCTAGCTCAGCTGGTAGAGCATCTGACTTTTAATCAGAGGGTCAGGCGTTCGAATCGCCTGCGGGTCACCATTTAAATTTTTATAGCCACGCCCAGGTGGCGAAACTGGTAGACGCACAGGACTTAAAATCCTGCGGACCTTAAAATCCGTGCCGGTTCGATTCCGGCCCTGGGCACCATTTTTGCGGGTGTAGTTCAATGGTAGAACTTCAGCCTTCCAAGCTGACTACGTGGGTTCGATTCCCATCACCCGCTCCATAATGGAGTTAACACACTTACTAAGTAAGTGTGTTTTTTTGTATTATTACCTAACTGACAGCTTTCTTTTTTCAATAACAATTGCTGATATAATTAAAACAAGTGAAAGTAAAAGGGAATAAATTATTCCTGAAGTCGGTAAAACGTTTTTGTTTTCTAGAGCTGAAAGCGTAGTCATAACTTGTTTTTGAGGGAAAAATTGAACAACATAATTAAAAATTTCATTATTTGTTACTTGAGTGATCCCGCCAGAGACAATAGTTCCAATAATTGCAAACATATTTCCAAACATCATACTTTCTTCCAAAGATTTTGATAAGACATTACTCCAAAGACCGAATGAAGTTGCAAAGAAACATAAAAGTGCTAAGATTAAAATGAATTTCCAGAGTGCAATCGATAAAGTGATCTTAAAAACAAAAAGAGCACTGCAAATGATTATCGTGGCAGGAATAAAAAGAAAAATATAAACAACAATAAAATGACTCAATAAATACTGATAACAACTTACTGAAGTACTCAAGATGCGTTTGTTGATGCCAGTTCGTTCATCAAAGTAATATTTATAAATTTGTCCGCCAAGAAGAAGTATCACCATCATTAAGAAGCCTAATATATTTGAAGCACTGCCACGCTGATTATCATTAACGGGTAAGCTGTTTATTTGACCATTTACTAAGAGGGTGATAGTTTGGTTATACGTTTCACCTTTAGTGGATAAGACATCAATATTTTTATCATCTTGGACCATTACGGCATCATATTGATTTAAGACAAGTTCGGAGGTACTAGGAAGAGTATCTAGATAAGTATATTTGATCTGAGAATTTTGAGATGTGTCTATATCTCCCACGATTCCTATTTGTATTGTATGAGAAATGCAGTTGGTAAAGTATATTGCAAGTGCAATGATAATAGGAATCAAAACAAGATAAGTAATTAGAAATGCTTTGTTGTGCTTGATTCGATATAATATTAGTTTTATGAGTTTGTACATTCTTTTTCCTCCTAAATATAGTCTTCTGGACGATAGTTTTTGTGGACAACAAGTAGTAAAAGTGAAGATAGTGTCAAAAGAGCAAACATGATCCACCAGTAATTAGTACTTTGTCCATCGTAAATTAATTGAAAAATACAATCGACAGTCCATTTGATTGGTGAAAAACTTGCAATCTTTTCAAAAATAGCACCTAAACTCGCGATTGGGAAAAAGATTCCAGATAGAAAGCCTAATACAGACATTGAGTTTGATAAAATAATATTTGTGAGTTCTTCACTATGAAGAGTAACACAAATAGCACTGCTTAATATTGTAAGGAATAGAACAAAGTTTATTATTAAGAGAATTACATATCCGATTTTATCACTACCGAAGTTTACCAATGATATCGTATCAAAAATAATGATATTGATTGTTAAGGCAAGTGCCATGAATAAAAAACATGTGAGAATCTTTGAGCTGTAGATCGACACGCGAGATACAGGGCTGTAAAAGATTCGGGTATTTCCGTTTTTGATATGCTTTTCTAGAAAAGCATTAGCAGGGACAGTAGCGCCCATCATCGCAATAAAAAATATCATTGTTACACCGTAAAAATCATAGGAACTGATTATAGTTGTATGATATAAATTATCAAATAAAAACCCCATTAATAAAATTAAGATTGTAGGAAAAATAAGAAAAACAGATAAGGTACCTGGGCTGGAAATAAGATTATATAGATCGTGTTTAAATAAAGTCCAAAATTTTATCATGATCAATCCCTTAGCTTCTTCCCAGTTAGACCTAAAAATACCATCTCTAAATTTCCTTCTTCTGTTTCCATTTTATTAATATGACATTTTTTGTGAACAAAAAGCATAATGATCTTATCTAATGCGTCGTAATTTTTAGAAACTGTGATTTTAAAATTATCTGCATTAGTTTTGATCTCTTCAACACCATTGATAGTACTTAGTGATATTGCTAGATCGGCTGGAAAATTATCAGCATAGATGGTGTAGATAAGAGTGTCTTTATATTTGGCTAAAAGTTCTTTTAATGTTCCTTCGGCGATCTTAGTGCCTCTATCCATAATAACGATTCGATCAGCGATTTCTTCAACTTCTTCCATATAATGGGTCGTATAAATAATAGTTGTACCTTTTTCTTTTAACTCCTTTAATGAGGATAAAATATAATTTCGTGATTGTGGATCAATTCCTACGGTTGGTTCATCTAGAATTAATAATTTAGGATTATGGGCAATTGCACAGGCTATATTTAAACGTCGTTTCATTCCACCGCTAAAGGTTCTAGGATCATCATTTTTTTTATCGGATAAGCCGACAAAAGTTAAGGCATTCATTACTTGTTTTGGTAAATCTTTCTTTTTAACACCGTATAATGAAGCGAAAAAGGCTACATTATGATAGGCTGAAATATCTTCGTATAATGCAATTTCTTGAGGGACAATACCGAGTTGAGCTTTTATTTTATTAGAGTGAGATGTTAAGGGCAAGTTAAATATGTTAATGGTGCCAGTATCACTGGTTAAAAGTGTTGATAGAATATTGATTGTGGTACTTTTACCAGCACCATTAGGCCCTAATAAGCCAAGAATCTCACCATCATAGACGTTGAAAGATAAGTTATTGATAGCCTTGTTATGCTGGTAGCTTTTATTAATATTTTTAACTTCTAAGATTTTTTTCATATTATTTCCTCCTATCTACAATATAGCTAATTTAGTTTGTAGAGACTACAAACTCTACTTTGCTTTTAAGGAACTATTGGTTGCAAAGCTGGTTGCGAATAAAAAAATGATATTTTTTATAAAAAAGTGTTGCAGATCATATAGAGATAATGTTAATATATATAAGTAACGAAAATGAAATGCGGGTGTAGTTCAATGGTAGAACTTCAGCCTTCCAAGCTGACTACGTGGGTTCGATTCCCATCACCCGCTCCATAATGGAGTTAACACACTTACTTAGTAAGTGTGTTTTTTTGTGAAATGATGCTAATAAGATGCAATTTTGATGTACGATGAAAGTAATAGAGGTGATACTATGAATAAAATTTTGATCGTTGAAGACGAACAGGCAATTTGTAGACTGATTAAGATTAACTTATCAGATGCTGGATATAGCTGCAAATGTGCTTATGATGGGAAAGGAGCAATTGAATTAATTGAGTATAATCAATTTGATTTAATTTTACTAGATATTATGTTACCAGAAATTAATGGCTATGAATTAATGGAATATATTCGTCCTTTAGAAATTCCAGTGATTTTTTTAACGGCTAAAGGTGATGTAAAAGATCGGGTTAAGGGATTGAAACTGGGAGCTGAGGATTATATTGTTAAGCCTTTTGAGATTATTGAATTAGTTGCTCGGGTAGAAACGGTACTGCGCCGTTATCATAAAACATCAACAGTTTTAAGTGTTTATGATATTAGTGTAGATACACTTTCACGAGTAGTGAAGAAAAATGATCAAGTAATCAACCTAACAGTAAAAGAATATGATTTGCTACTGTTGTTTATTCAAAATAAAAATATTGCTCTTTTCCGTGATCGAATTTATGAAGCGGTATGGGGTGATTATTATATGGGAGATAGCCGAACTGTTGATCTTCATGTACAGCGAATGCGAAAAAAGCTTGGATTGGAAGATAAAATCGTACCAGTTTACAAAGTTGGTTATCGTTTGGAGGGAGATTGATGAATTTTTTTTGGAAGCTGTATTTTAGTATCATGGCAATAACGCTCACCTGTTTTAGTGTGGGAGGCTATATGCTGATTCAAACGAGCTTCGATAATTCCTTCGAACGCGAAGTGGAGGGTGTTTATCAAGAAAATGATATTTTAGTTAATTCGTTAACTTTAGAATTGCTCCCGCATCTAGAGGAACTTACGATAAAAGGCGGAACTTTTCAAGAACGGCTTGATTTGCTTAAAAACTTAGTTTCTAATATGACAGTTGAGACATTTAATGGTAATGTTTCGTTTTGTATTCGAGCGGAAAATGGAGATGTAGTATATCAAAATGATACTTTTAATGATGACCATAAATTGTTTGATAAAATATCTCAAAATGAGCGGGGGTATATTGTTCAAAAAGATAAGGAGCATTATAAGTTACAATCTCTTCGAATCTTTTCTTTGAATGGGACTAAGTTGTATTTTGAAAATGCGCGAGATATTTCTGAACTTTTTTTAAATCGTGAAAATCAATTTGGAACACTGTTTTATTATACGATTATATTATTATTAGCTAGTGGAGCAGTTATTTTTGCTGTAACTAGATGGTTGGTTAGCCCAATCAAAAAGCTGTCTAAAGCTACTAAAGGGGTGGCTGATGGACATTTGATTGTTCCTGTAGTAGTTAGCAGTGAGGATGAGATCGGTCAGTTAACAAAAGATTTTAATACTATGACTGAGCGTTTGAGTACAACGATGAAAGAACTGCATGAAGCGGTTGAACGTCAAGAAGTATTTGTCGGAAATTTTGCCCATGAATTAAAAACACCTCTGACGTCGATCATTGGTTATGGTGATATGTTACGTTCGAAACGTTTGAATGAAGAAGAAGTTATTGGCTATTCTAATTTGATTGTTGAAGAAGGAAGACGTCTTGAGGCAATGTCAATGAAACTGCTTGAATTGATTGTTTTGAAAAAACAGGATTTTAAAATGTATTGGGTTACAGCTGAGACATTTTTTCAAGGAATTGTAGATACTGTAGATTTATTGATGAAAGAGCAGCAAATTGAGTTTATTATTGAAATTGAGCCTGGAAAATTGTATATTGAACCAGATTTAATGAAGACAGTGTGTTTAAATTTACTTGATAATGCCCGTAAAGCAGTTGGACAAAACGGTAAAGTATATTTAAGAGGAAAGGGATTGGCAACAGGGTATCAGTTTGTTGTCAAAGATAATGGTTGTGGTATTGCAGCAACGGAATTGAGTAAAATTAAAGAAGCATTTTACATGGTTGATAAATCACGTTCACGAAGTGCTGGCGGGGCTGGGTTAGGTTTAGCGATATGTGAACAGATTATTGAACTGCATCATGCATCAATTAATTTTGAAAGTGTTTTGGGACAGGGAACTACTGTAACCGTTGTTTTAGAAGGAGTGAAAGTTGATGAGGTATAGTAAAAATATTATTAAATTTGCAGCTGCAATAATTCTGTTGATCATCATTCCGTTAGTTCCGTTAACAGTTTCTAAAATACAAGATGATAAATTAATTGAGCATCTTCAGGTCGAAAAAATAAAAAGTGATAATAATGAAATTCAAACAAGTAAGTTGACGGTCGCTGAAAAATTAGAGTTGATTGGTGACTATGAAAATAAGGAAAAAAATATTATTACTACGACACAAGTTCAAGATATGAGTGATGAAAATATTACGAGAATCCGAACGATCATTAATGAGCAATTAGTTATATTGAAGAATCTTGGTATTTTAACTGATTTTAATTTTGACGGAAATTATGTGTGTTATAATTATACATTAAGACGCTATAGTAATGTGATTGATTCTAGTAAAAGTGTCAGTGTTTATCAGGTGAATTTTACGAATGAAGAAGGAATCTTTAATGCCACTATAGATGTTGATACGCACTTAATATATCAATATAATTATTATAATAAAAAATATATAGCAAGAAATTATGAAGTGATTTATACTTTTGGAACAGCATATCTTGGTTTGACTGAACAAGAAACTTATAAGTATTTATTCGGAATAATTGATAATCGCACCGATTCAGTAAGTGTTTCTAGTTATAATGATATTTATTGATACAACTTTGATGCTTCTTTGGTGATGTTTCTATGCATCTCTTTTATACACTTGAAAGTGTAAAAGAGATGTTTTTTTATTGAAAGGGGTAAGGTGAAGTGAAACAGATTAATAAAATGAAAGTGTTAGTAGTTACTTTGTTGATGATTGGGTTGGTTATGAGTTTATTTATTTTAGTTAACGATCAAGTTAATCAAAGTAATAATCAGCTGATAGCTGCTAATAAGGTTAAAACTAACCAAAATAAATCGGCTAATAGTGTGGTTAAAGATGAATTATTAACATTGGTTAATTTTGAAAATACGATACCTAAAGATTGGAAAGTTGATTTAGTGCAATTGAATAATGGGCAATCAGTCGATCGGCGAATTTACGATGATTTAATAGCAATGTTACAAGCGGCTAAAAGTGAGGGATTAAATCCATTGATTTGTTCTTCCTATCGGACAAATGAGAAGCAAGAACAACTTTATCAAAATAAAGTAAGTGAATATTTAAGTCAGGGATATTCAAAGGTGGAAGCTAGCGATAAAGCAGCTTTTTGGGTGGCAAGACCGGGAACTAGTGAACATCAGTTAGGTTTAGCAGTAGATATTGTTTCAACAAAAAATCAGCGCCTTGATCGTAGCCAGGAAAACACAGTTGAACAACAATGGCTAATCCAAAATAGTTGGAAGTATGGGTTTGTTTTGCGCTATCCGACTAATAAAAATAGTATTACAGGGGTAGGGTATGAACCATGGCATTATCGTTATGTTGGGAAAGAACACGCTAAAAAAATAAATGAGCTGGGTGTGTGTTTAGAAGAATATGTAAAATAAAGGAAAATGATAAAAGTTTATATTGAATTCACATCAGTGTATAATATTTATACGTGAGGTGATATAAGTGACAAAAAGATTTGAGTTTGATGATGATTTAGAGGAGTTAGATATAGATGAGCCAGAACAAGATGAAGCGGTGGAGGAGACGGGAAATAAAAAGCAACGTCGTCCAAAAACTAAGAAAAAGAAAGTAACAAAAACAAAGCGAAAAACAAAGACTAAAACTAAAGTGAAAAAGGAAAAACAAGGACGTTCTAAGTTTTCAACTTTTATTTTATCATTATTGATCTTGCTTATTATTACCGGAGCATGTGTTGGCGGTTATTTTGCTTATGAATATTACATAGATCAACAAAAGCAGATTGATAATTTGCAAGAGCAGTTAGATGATTCCAAGAAAGAAAATAATTCTACTAAGCAAAAAGAAAATAAGAATGATACTAAAAAAAAGGATAATCAACAAAGCGATGATGCTGGTACTGATGAACCTCCAGTTGAAGATAATACTTCGAATGGAAATACTTCTGATCAAGAAGGAACGAATGATACGAATAATGAAACTACCGAAATGCAATGAACTGTGAGCATATCGGTGGTTTTTTTCTTAACAAAGGCAAACAAGAAAAGAAACAAAAAAATTGCGAATTTTTTTAAAAATTACTTGCAATCATATTTTATTAATGTTATTATAGACAAGCAGTAGTCGTTAGGACCTCTGCTAAGAAGACAATGCGGGTGTAGTTCAATGGTAGAACTTCAGCCTTCCAAGCTGACTACGTGGGTTCGATTCCCATCACCCGCTCCATTGCTTGAATAGCTCAGTTGGTAGAGCAATCGGCTGTTAACCGATCGGTCGTAGGTTCGAGTCCTACTTCAAGCGCCATGGCCTGTTGGAGAAACGGTTAACTCACATGCCTTTCACGCATGCATTCACGGGTTCGAATCCCGTACAGGTCACCATTTGTAAGTTAGTCCAGGATATTTATCTTGGATTTTTATTTTGTTTAAAAAATAACTGATAAAAGAAAAAGAACCTAACATAAAATTGAACTAGGTTCTTTTAACAATTAATTAGTTATTATCATTTTTTAAACCGTCAATGATATTTAATTTCTTAATTTTTTGACTGCTGAAAGCAAGGGTGGTAAAAACAATTACAAAAATTGCAATAGTTATAATGATAAAACTATTGATTGGAACACTGAATGACCGCTCAAATATTGCAGCTAGATTTTCATATAAAAAGTACATGATGATAAAGCCTAGAGGCAAACTGTAAATTAGAGTTTTAATGCCATAGAATAGACTTTCAAAATAAATCATCTTATTAAATGCTCTTGGTGTCATTCCGATAGATTTTAACATTGAAAATTCTTTTGTTCTTAATGCCATACTAGTAGAAATCGTATTGATGATGTTTGCGATACTGATTAAACCGATTAAAATGATAAAGCCATATGTGAAGATGTTAATGATTAAAATAAGCTGGTTTGCCTGCTTGATATCTTCACTTAGGTTAAAGCTGTATAGTGATTCTTCAGGATAATTATCGGTAATTTCTTTGATTTCTTTTAAAACTGCTTCATTATTATTACTCGTATAATAAATATTAGTATTATTTGAGTTTAATTGATACTGATTAATTAATTGGTTAAAAGTATCATTGCTGACTAAAAGATTTAGTGAGTAGTGAGTTTCGTGAGGAGTTTGCCCAAGTAAATACTGATTAGTATATTTAATTTTATTTAAAGTAATTTCAATTTCATCACCATTGTTATTAAATGTAGTTCCGATTAAGTGATCAAGATTTTCTTTTAAGATATCAGTTTGCTTATACTTCCGATTTAATTTAATATTATTTTCTTTGTTGATTAGAATTTGATTTTGAAGTTCTTTATTTAAATTAGGGATACTATCTAAATATTCTTGATTATAAGTAACTAAATTAAGATCAAGGAAATAAGTATTTCCATAGTTTTGTTCATTTTCTGTTAGAAATGATAATAATTCAGGATTAATATTATCTAAACTAGTTTCTAAATTTAATGATGTTTCTTTAGCAACAGCAATTTGAGTCGTATTTTTTAGATGGGCTAATTCGTTAATCAGTTCTTGATTTTGTGAATTGATATTAATATAGCCATCATAGTTGATATTGATTGAAGTCATATCATATGATTCTTTAAGATAATAAGTAAATCCAGAAGCGGTTAAAAAGAGGATAGAACTAATGATTAATGAAAATAGGGTGATTCGATAACGGTTTTTATTACGCTTAATATTTTTCATCGCTAAATCACCTTCAAAGCCAAATATTCGGCGAGTAAGGAAACTTGTTTTAATATTTCGCACCTTGATTTTAGTATCTTGTTGATTAGTGATTGCTGCAATCGGCGAAATCTTACTAGCGTGATAAGCTGGGATAATACTGGAGATAAAAATTGTGATAATTGCGCAAATAACAGCTATCAAGATACCTTTAAATGAAATTGCTAAAGGAAATCCGATTTCTTGTCCAAGATTAGCTAAGATTGGATTGATGACTTTAAAGGTAACAGCCATTCCTCCAACTCCTGCTATCACACCTAATATAATAGCAATAATGCCAACTACTAAGCCTTCAAAATAAACAGATTGTTTTTTTTGTCGTTTTGTTGCTCCGATACTTGATAAAGTTCCAAGATAACGACTGCGTTCATTTAAGGAAATTGCAAAAGCATTATAAATCAAACCAATAGAACCAATCATGATAATGACAACAACAATGCCAACGGCTGTCATCATTGCTTGGTTAAAACCATCATTATTACTGATTCCG
Source organism: Thomasclavelia ramosa DSM 1402 (assembly GCF_014131695.1). NCBI lineage: Bacteria > Bacillati > Bacillota > Erysipelotrichia > Erysipelotrichales > Coprobacillaceae > Thomasclavelia > Thomasclavelia ramosa. The sequence goes on along the minus strand of NZ_CP036346.1, from coordinate 2,536,115 downwards.
TAATAATAAAGAAGATTTTGATGATAACTAATATCTCCACTGTCTATTCCTAATGATTGTGCGGTATTTGAGCCGTTATCAAAAATATCATTGTCGACATGATTAAGGGTTAAATACATTTTGCTGCTTATAATGCTACTGCTGTTAGCGGTATAAAAGGAATTATAATACGATGCTTGATCGAGGTAAGTAGATTGATAAATACCGACAACTTTAAATGTTTTGACTGGTAGGGCAGCAGTAGATTCTAGTTGTTCGGTTTCAATAAATTTATCAGAAATTTGTGTTGCTCCAGTTTTAACAGTAATTTCGTCACCGACCTTTACACCATTTTGAGTTTGATAATACTTTGAAATAATGATTTCATTACTATTTGCTGGATAGTTTCCTTTCAGTAGTTTTATTTCTTTGGAGTAATTGTCTAATTGATTTAGTTCAATGAAAATAGGATTGTTTTCATCAATTAATAAAGTATCAATTTTTTGGAACAAGACACTATTTTGATATGCATCATCATTTTTTAAGCTGTCGATCTGTTGTGAGGTGAGGTTATCATAAGCAACATGCCAGCTTCCATCATAACTAGATACCTCAAGGCGCATCATTTCCATAAATGAGGTTACGAATGTAGTTACTGCGGTAAACATTGCGACTGATATGATGATTCCGACAATGGTTACAACGGTTCTTTTTTTGTTGGCTAATAATTGTTTTAGAGTAAGTTTATTAATAATATGCATCTTAGCCACCTCGCTTTAAATCACTGATTATTTTGCCATCTTTGATAGTGATTACTCGGTTGGCAAGTTTAGCGATATTATTATCATGTGTAATAATAATGATTGTTTGATGATATTTTTCATTTGCTTCTTTTAAAAGACGTATGATTTCATCACTGTTTTTACTATCTAGATTGCCGGTTGGCTCGTCAGCAAGAACTAATGAAGGTTGATTAATTAAAGCCCGAGCGATTGAAACTCTTTGTTGTTGACCGCCGGATAGTTGATTGGGCAAATGTTTGAGACGATTGCTTAAGCCAAGTTGTTCGATAAGGGTATTAAATCGTTTCTGATCAACTTTTTGGTGTGCTAACTGTAAGGGAAGGGTTATGTTTTCTTTAACATTTAAAACGGGAATCAAATTATAAAACTGATAAATTAAGCCAATCTCATTACGCCTAAAAATAGCTAAATCATTTTCGTTGAGTGTATAAATATCAGTATTATTAATAATTACTTTACCGCTGCTTGGATGATCAACACCACCGATTTGATGCAATAGGGTACTTTTTCCACTGCCACTAGCACCAATAATAGCGATGAATTCACCTATTTCAACATCAAAAGAGACATTATCAAGGGCAATGACATGGTTATTTTCATCTCCATATATTTTAGACAAATTTTTTACACTTAATATATTCATATATTTCTCCTAACTGTATCATTGTTTATAGTACAGTTAGATAATAGCACAGAGATAACTGTATTACAATAGATAATACAGTTTAAATTAAAAATATCACTAACATTATTTTGTTAGTGATATGTGAGTCAAGCCGATAGCGTGATCATTTAAAATTCCTGCAATATATGTCAATAGTTGCCGTTGGGCTGTTGTGTAGACATCATAGAATGAATTAATATGGAATAATCTAAATGAGTCTCCTTCATAATTTAACATCCAATGAATAGATTCAATAAAACTGCCATGAAATTGTGGTTTTTGAACAATTGGATGATAGCTGGAAGTATTTTCTTCTTGATAAATACGATCGAGCATATTGGCATTATTTTTACAATCGGCGGAAAAATTCAAAATACGTGTTTTAGTTGGATCATCGGGAGCGATTGTTGCAATCAGATCATAATTTGCTGCAGCAAAAAGCTGATTATAAATTAAATTTTTAATTACGGTATTATCCATTTTATCACCTGCTTTAATATATGCACAAAAATAAAAAAGATAACCAATCTGTTACAATTGATTATCTTGATATTTATCACGTGTTAATTCAAAAAGCTCGAGGTCTAAAAATTCACCACGTTTGTAAGCGTGTTTTTTTAATGTTACGAGGTATTCGAAATTATTTGCAAGCAGAACTTTTCTACTGCCGATATTACGACTGAAAATCTCTGCTTTAATAATCTTAGTATCGTAATTATCAAATATATATTTAATAATCATTTTTACTGCTTTTTTCATTATACCTTGATGCCAATAAGGCTCTCCAAGCCAATAACCAATTTCAGCTAGGTGGCTATAAATGTCTTCACCAAAAGTAATAGAAATTGCTCCTGCGAATAATCCGTCGACAATAATAGCATATTCGATTAGGTTATTATTACTGTTTTGAGTAATAAAGTTTAAATAATTTTGAGCGTCTTGTGGTGTATAAGGATAAGGAAAAATATCTTTTAAGTTTGCAGAAACTTGAGGGTTGTTTGCCAAAGCGGCTAAGGCAGATTGATCACTTAGCTGGTAAGGTCTTAATCGTAAATCCATTATGGTAAAGGTTTATCCTCTGCAGTATAAATAGCATACCATTCTTCACGAGTTAATTTAACCTCAACTCCTTTAATAGTATCAAGCATATTTTTTATACTAGTTGTTCCGGCAATTGGCTGCATCTGTGCCGGGTGACGCAAGATCCAGGCTGTTACAATTGCTACCTTTGAAACGTTATACTTATCAGCAAGTTTATCTAGCTGTTCGTTTAGTTTAGGATATTTAGGGTTATCAATAAAAGTATCTTCGCTTAATGAAGATCGTATCGTTGACCATGGCTGAATCGTAATGTCATTTAATCGGCAGTAGTTTAAAATATCGCCATCATGGTCAATTCCTTCATCCATATTGGCATAGATACCGCTATCGATCATTTGAGCGTGTGCCGGACCAAATTGTAATTGATTAATAATGATTGGCTGTTTACAATATTTTTTTAGTAACTCGATCTGACCGGGATTTTGGTTTGAAACACCAAAATATCTTACTTTTCCTGCTTGATATAATTCATCGAAAGCTTCACTAACTTCTTGAGGGTCCATTAGGGCATCTGGACGATGTAGTAATAAAATATCTAAGTAATCTGTCTGCAATCTTGATAAGATATTATCGACACTTGCTAAAATATACTCTTTAGAAAAATCAAAACAAATTCCAGGGCGAATCCCGCATTTTGATTGAATAATCATTTCTTTTCTTAATTCAGGATGTTTTTGTAATACTTTACCGAATAATTCTTCTGATTTTCCACCACCATAAATATCAGCATGATCAAAGAAGTTAATACCAGCTTTTAATGATTCTAATACCAGGTTTTCAACTTCTTCGGGAGTTTTTGATGCGATGCGCATACAACCAAGCGCTACTTTTGAAACCTTTAAATTGGTTTGTGGTAAACTATAATATTCCATTTTATTTCCTCCTTATATAGATACATTTGATTATATCATGATTGTAAAAATCATGGTATACTATATCCAAGGTTAGGTGATAATATGAATGTAAAATTAAAGATTTTTTGTGGCTTTTTAAGTGGTGTAATTATAGGATTTATCTTTTCACCAGTTAAACACGGTGTAAATGTCAGAGTTTGTAATAATGGTAATCATGATCGAGGTGAAGGATAATGTCATATCAAGTTATTAAAATGATTGTTTATGTAGTTTCGGTGATGCTGTCAATGTGGTCTTTAAGTTGTTTTAATTTTGATAATGTAATTCGTAAAGCAAAGGTAAGAGAATTTTATTTATTCTTTTTAATTGCTTCATTATGTTTAGGATATTTATTAGGTTCTTTTATTTTAGAATTTACAACGATTCATTTTTAACATATTTTTAAATCTCTTCCATATAATTATGTGAGGTAATTATATGAAAGAGATAAGTGTTAAATTGGGAGTCGTTTTTTTAATTGCAGTAATCTTTTTATCAATTAATGTTGGGGTAAAAAAAGATGAAACAATCAAAGGTACAGAGACTAAAGAAAAAAAAGAAGAAAAAGAGGAAAAAGCAGTTCAAGTAGCAGTAACAATTGATAATAACGTTAATTATATCGATTTAGATGATTATCTTTTAGGAGTCGTTGCAGGAGAAATGCCGGCAAAATTTGAAACAGAAGCATTAAAAGCGCAAGTTGTCGCGAGTCGGACTTTTGTTTACAATCGCAATTTAAGCGTTGATAATACTACTAATAGTCAAGTTTATTTGACTGAGGATAAAATGCGGGAAAACTGGGGTGATAAGTATGATGAGTATCATCAAAAAATTGTTGCGGCTATCAATGATACTAACGATGAAGTAATGAAATATGAGGGAAAATATATTACGGCAATGTTTTTTTCTTCAAGTAATGGCTATACTGAAAATGTAGAAGATTATTTTGATTCGAGTGCTTTGCCTTATTTGCGAAGTGTTGACTGTCATTGGGATTTATCGATTGATCCAACTAATAGTCGGTCAAAAACTTTTACTAAACAAGAACTAAAAGAAAAATTTAATTGTGATAGCTTAGACTTTAATATTATTGCGTATAAAAAAAGTGGACGTGTTGGAACCCTTAGTGTTGGTGGGAAAAATTATAGCGGACGCAAAGTTCGCGAGATTCTTGGATTAGCTTCAAGTTGTTTTACGATTAAATATGAAAATGGTAAATATACATTTAATACACTCGGTAGCGGTCATGGAGTTGGGATGAGTCAATACGGTGCTCAGGGAATGGCTCTCGAGGGAGCTAGTTATAAAGAAATTTTAAATCATTTTTATACAAATGTTGAAATTGTAAATAATTAGTATAAACCTGATTTTAGTGGAAACACTACAAATGAGGTGAAACAATGAAACTATTTATGAAAAGAAATCGACGGGTTTTAGTCTTTACAACGGTAGTGATGTTATTTTTAGTCGGAGTAGGGGTAATTCAGTTAGTCGTAAATCAATATCGTCCGCTTAAAGACACTGCGGTTGTAAAAGTGGAAGATAATAAAGATAAAGATACTGACAAAGAGGATCCCCAAGCACCAGCAGAAAAAATGGTAAAGCCGGTTGGTGATGACATTAAAATCGTAAAAAAATTTTATGATTCAAGTTTAAGTGATGAAGAATTAGAAAAAGCATTAGTTTATTTTGAAGGTGTTTATCGCCCTAATCTAGGTATTGATTTTTCAAAAGACAATAAAGCTTTTGAAGTAACTGCGGCCTTTTCGGGAACAGTAACTAAGAAAGATAATGATGCACTGTTAGGTTGGATTGTAACGGTAACTAACGAAACTGGTGTCTCTGCAACTTACCAATCTTTAAGTGAAGTAAATGTTGAAAAAGATGCGGTGATTAAACAGGGTGATAAGATTGGAACTAGTGGTGAAAACGTCTATGAATCTGAATTAAAGAACCACTTACACTTTATTTTAGAGAAGGACAATCAAGCATTAAACCCCGAAAAATATTTTAATCAAGAGGTCTCAAAAATAGCGGTATAATCAACCAAATAGTGATAATTAAAAAAATTATCGCTATTTGGTTTTTTGCCTTGTAAATATCTAAATTCATGGTACAATAGTTAAGAAAAAATAAGGAGGACGAATGATGGCATTATCAAAAGAAATTGGTATCGATTTAGGTACTGCAAATATTTTAATTTATGTCAAAGGTGAAGGTATTGTTGTAAATGAACCTTCTGTAGTAGCGATAGATGATGAAACAAAAAAACCTTTAGCTGTGGGTCAAGAAGCTAAAGATATGTTAGGAAAAACACCAGGAAGAGTAAAAGCAATCCGTCCATTAAAAGATGGAGTTATTGCTGATTTTAGAATTACTGAAATCTTAATTACTCATTTTATTAATAAATTAAACTTGAAAGGGATTTTTTCAAGACCAACGATCTTAATTTGTTGTCCATCAAATATTACATCAATTGAAAAAAGTGCAATCAAAGATGTGGCTGAAAGATGCGGGGCTAAACGTGTTTTTATTGAAGAAGAACCAAAAGTAGCTGCAGTTGGAGCAGGGCTTGAAATCTCTAAACCAACAGGAAATATGGTAATCGATATCGGTGGGGGAACTACTGACATCGCAGTATTATCATTAGGTGATATTGTTACTAGCAGTTCTTTAAAAGTTGCTGGTGATGTAATGGATGAAGATATTATTAAATTTGTTAAAGATAAATATAAGTTATTGATTGGTGATCGCACTGCTGAACAAATCAAAATGGAAATTGGAATTGCAATCAAAGGAATCAGCGAAGAAACATTTGAAGTTAGAGGACGTGACTTAGTTACAGGATTACCTCATACAATCACTCTTACAGCTGATGAAACAGAATTAGCATTACGTGAAACTTGCCAAACAATCGTTAGAGAAACTAAGCATGTCTTAGAACAAACACCTCCAGAATTAGCTGCTGATATTATGTCACGTGGTATCTTCTTAACAGGTGGAGGCGCTTTATTAACAGGATTAGATCATTTATTAGAAAATGAGCTTGGGGTACCAGTATTTGTAGCTGATGACGCTTTAAACTGTGTAGCAAATGGTTGTGGTGTCATGTTAGAAAATACTCACTATGTAAAATAATTTTAAGGATATGGAAACATATCCTTTTTTTGTACTGAAAAGTCATTTCAAGAAATACGTTTCATAGATATGAAATGCTGAAACGCAGTACCTAAATGACTTTGGAAGATTGTTTTAAGTTTATTTCTTGTTAAAATTTGAATATAGAAATAAATGGAGGGAAGAGCAATGGTACATAGAGTTAAACAGGTTAGTATAGTGGTATTAAGTATGTTGGTTTTGTTGAGTACTTTGATCGTTGGGACTTATGCAAAAGCAACTAATTTGGTATCAAATGGTGATTTTAGTCAAGGAACTAATTATTGGAGTATGAATCAAAGTGATGGTTCGTTAGCAATGATGTCGAGTGATAATCATTCTTTAAAGGTACAGATTGAAAAGGTCAATAGTGATGACTATTGGTGGTCCTTAACACTCAAGCAGGATAATATTGCCTTATCAGCAAATAAAAAATATCAGTTATCATTTGACGTAGAGGCATCAATGAGTGGAGATATTAGTTTGGATATTGAAAGCACAAGCGATTATAATAAAAAATACTTAGATCGTCAAATGATAGCGATTAGTAATCAAAAGAAAACATATACATTTGATTTTGAAAAGAAAGACGATGATGCTGTCACTTTAGTTTATCATCTTGCTAAAGGCGATGGAATCAGTGATTTTAGTAATCAAATAATCAAGCTTTCTAATGTTACAATTATTGAAATTGGCGATATTGAAATCCAAAAAGCAGGTGATTGGTATTTAAATGAAGGAGATGGAGCGAACGGTAAATTGTCAGGTGAGCCAAATGATCTTAAGGTTAAAGTTACTAGTATTAATCAAGAAAACTATTGGTGGGCTTTATCTTTAAAAAAGGAGAATTTAGTATTAAGTGGAAATAAGATTTATAAAATAGTTTTTGATGCTAAAGCTTCAAAAGCTGGAACAATTGGTATTGATATTGAAAAATCAGCAGATTATAATGTCAAATATTTAGATAAACAGAATTTTGATTTAACTACTACGAGTAAAGAGTACAGTTTTAATTTTATAAAAAAAGATAATGATGATGTTTCAATTGTATTTTTATTAAATGAAGGAGATGGAATTAGTAATTTCAAGGATGAGACTATTAATATTAGAAATGTTCGTATAGAGGAAGTTAATGATTTAGGTGATGAATATGTTGTAAATGGTGATTTTGAGACAAATACAACAAGTGGCTGGAATACGTATAACAGTAATGGTTCAAATTTGAAGATCAATGCAGTAAATCAACAATTAGAAGTAACTTTTCCAAACTCAAATGGCAGTAACTATTGGGATTGTCAATTGTTTCAAGGAGATATTCTTTTAGATAATGGAATCTATCGTTTATCTTATGATTTAAAAGGCAGTAAAGCTGGGACTATTTACTTTGATGTTGAGGATACTGGTGATTACGCAACAAAATATTACCCAGAAACAATGGTTGATTTCACAAAAGATGTTCAAACATATAATTTTGAGTTTGAGATTAATGCTGATAATTTATTAGGGACTCAAAAAAATGCTAAGATCCAGTTTAATTTAGGTCCCAATGAACATTGTGACAGCTTGGCTGGAGAAACTTTATATTTTGATAATATCAAGATAGAGAAAATTGGTTCTGGTGCAGGAACTGGTGAATTACAAACGACTAATGTGACTTTTGATGGAAATGATGTTTTAGTTAATAATTTTAAAGGTTTAGGTGTTCAATGGGATCCTTATGTTGTTCACCCTTTAACTGATGAAGAGTGGCAAACAGTGACTAAGCGGGTAGATTTCTTAAATCCAGCTTTTGTTAGATGCATGATCTACGCTAATACATATTGCGAAGGTTTTGATGATGAGGGAAATCCTATTTATGATTTTGATAGTTTGGCAAATCAGGCATTGATTAGAGAATTAGATTATTTAGAAAGTAGAGATATTGAAGTAGTTTTAGGTGAATGGGAGACACCAGGTCGTTTTGGTGGTGAATTCGAAGGAATTACTGTTGATGATCCACGCTGGGCAAGCATTATTGGCGGATTTTTAGATTATTTAATTAACCAAAAAGGTTATACATGTATTAAATATTTTAACTATGTAAATGAAGCTAATAGTGATTGGTCATATTGCGGTGATTTTGATAAATGGCAAACAGGAATTAATTATCTTCATACTGAATTAGATAAATATGGATTAAATGAAAAAATAAAAATTACGGGACCTGATACTGTATGGGATAGTGATAATACTTGGTTAAAAGAGATTAATTCAAATCAAGATTTAGGTGCTAAAATAGGGCTATATGATACTCATATGTATCCAACAATTGATGAAATTACAAATGGTACTATTGAAGAAATGGTAGCGGAACAACGCAGTTGTGTGACGGGAAAAGACTTTTATATGACTGAAATCGGAATGGTTACTGGCAAAAGTGATGGGGATTCACAACCATATACTAAAGAATTTAGTTATGGAGTTATTATGGCTGATGCCGCAAGTCAAGTTATGCGTGGTGGTTTTTCTGGTTTAGCAATTTGGGATTTAGATGATGCTATGCATGATCAGCAAAATGGATTTCCCATTACAGATATTCGTTCTTTAAAACAGTGGGGATTTTGGAATTCTGTTGCTGGACGAGTTTTTAATCAACCAGAAGAAGAAGAGATACGACCATTCTTTTATACTTGGTCATTAATGGCAAATCTATTCCCACGTAATAGCAAGATCATTGGTTCAACAGCAAATAAAGAATTAAATGGTCTTCGAACAGTTGGGATGGAAAAAGATGGTCAAATGACATATATGATTGTCAACGATTCAAACAGTCCCAAAGAAGTAACCATTGATGTTAAAAATCTTAATGCTAATAACTTAAAATTATTCAAATATGACTATTTTGATAATGATCGTAAGGTCGATAGTAATGGTTATCCAGTCGCTAGTAAGGTACTTGAAAATGTCAATCTTGAAGAAGGATATGAAGTTTCTTTACCATCTGGTGGTGTGGTGATGCTCTCAACTATTGATATTGAAGATGCTAAAAAGGAATTAGTTGATCAAAACGATTCTAAACAAGATAATGAAAACAAAAATGAGGTAGCAATCAAGACAGGTGATGATTTAAAGGCTGCTGGATTTATGATTTCTGGATTACTTGCTACGGCATTTATCTATGGCATGAAGAAAAAAGGATAGTAGTGATAAGCAAACCAAATTTGGTTTGCTTTCATTTTTATGAAATGCTATTTCATTTTAAGTGAATTAAAAATATTATATTTTGAAAAGCTATTCCAATTGTTTATGTAAGGGTTTACATTATTGATTGATTGATTAAAAATAAGATTATGGAGAGCAAATAAAAAGGATATGGAGGAAAGGTAATATGAAGGGAATGCATAAACATGCGATAGCTTTATTGTTGAGTGCATCATTGCTGCAGTCTAACGTAATGCCCCTATGGGCCAATACTGCACCGTCAGTTCGGGAAACAAATCAAGTAGACGAACTAGATGATTTTTCTAAAGTCTTAAATCATAGTGACGGGTGGCAAACAGTCATTGATGAGCCAAATAATTTTTTTGGTGATTCAAGTCGCTTGATTAGGACAGAAGATAGTGCGCAATATTTGGTTTATCAATTAGATAATCTAACAGATTTTAAAGTTAGAATGCATAGTTATTTAAGAAATCTGCGTTATCTCGTAAATATTTATCAGTCTAATGACTTAAGCAGCTGGGAAGCAGTAGACTATACTATTACCAGCGCTAAAACTAGTGATTCAGCTTTTTGGGGTACATTTGATCTTATGCCTAAGAATATTTTAGATGGGAAGAACAAATATTTAAAAATAGAAATAAAGAATAATGAAAATGCTGATCAAACAAAAACAGTAAAAGGCAGTGATGAAGTTAATTTTCTTAAAGCTGTTCAAATTGGTAAAGTAGAGTTGACGGATAGTAAAGCTGGATTAATTACTAATACAAATACTGATTTAAAAACAATTAAGTTAGAAGGATTTGATGATAGCAAGACTTCTACATTAAAAATATCAGAAAATAAAACAATAAAATTAATTAATCCAACAATTTATGATGTAAAGATTGAAAGTAGTAATCCTAAAGTCGTAAAATATGAAAATAATCAGATTATTGGTGTTAGTAATGGAACTGCTTATTTGAAAGGGATAGTACCCGGGGAGCTTGAAGTATTTAGGTATGAAATAAAGATTGGAACTGGTGAAAATTTGGATATTTCACCTAAGTATACTAAACCAGCTGATGATACAGGTGATAGCCGTTATATTAAACAAGGAAATGGTGAAGAAACAGATAATCTTATTACTGTTGATCCTGATAATATTATTGTAAAAGATTATATGGGTGGAGCCATGGAACTTGAGATGATTGAATGGTTTGATATGGATGATGCTCGTTGGGAACGTTATTTTCAAAGAATTCAATATATGGAGTTAGGCTTTGTCAGATGTATGTTAGCAGCTTATTGGTATTGTACAGGATTTGATGATCATAATAATCCTATTTATGTTTGGGATTGTTTGAACGAAGATGGTAGTCCAAAATATTATTCTCGTGATGGTTATCCAATTGACCCATTAGGAAATAACATTGAACCGAATATCAAAAGGATGAAACGTTTATATCAATTGTTTGATTTCTTTAAAAAGAATAATATTACTGTAATGACAGGTGAATGGCAATATCCTGAAGCAGCAGAATGGTATTATGTGCCAGGTGAAAATTTAAAACAATATAATTTAACTTTAGATGATCCCCGTTATGCTCAAATTGCAGCGGATTTTATTGAACATATGGTAAAGGATAAAAATTATACTTGTATTGAACAATATGATTTAGGTAATGAGGTAAATATAAATCCTGGATCATATCAGTATGATAAATGGAAACAAGCAAATTTAAATCTTTATGATCAGTTAAAGCAAAGAGGTTTAGAAAAGACAATTTCGTTGACACCGGACCTAAGTTACTGGTTAGATTTATGGTATAACCAAAGTATTGCTGATCTTCATGATGTTTTCGAACAGTATGAATTCCATTGGTATGTAAATGAAGTTAATTTAAAAAATGGAGTTTTTGAAAATGAAATGCGGATGTTAGTTAATAATGCCGCTGGTCAGGATAATCCTGATAAAAAGGTCTATATGGGTGAAGTCGGAATGCGCGATTATTTGAATAATGTTGATCAAGTAACAAATATAGACAGCTTTGAATATGGATTATGGATGGCTAATATTCTTGTACAAGGAACAAGGGCGGGAATGTCTGGATTAACAGCCTGGTCACTAGATGATTCTGTGCATATTAATGGTCCAATGACTTATGATTATTCAGTAGATCAAAAATCATTGATGAAAGTCTGGGGACTATGGAATTCACTAGGTGAATATCAGGGAGTATCGGAGGATATACGACCATGGTATGTACCTTGGGCATTAGCAAGTAAATTTATGCCTAAAGGGTCACAAATAATTTACACTAGTCCAACTGAACAGCAAGTGTATTCAACGGCTGCCATCAATGGAGATGATTTAACAATATCCGTAGTAAATCATTCAGGTAAAGAACAGCAAGTGTTGGTAAAAATTCCTGAGGCGACTAAAAAAGTGGATTTAAGTGTTTATGCTTATTTTAAAGATGATTTAAATCAAGATGAAAACGGATATCCTGTTCGTTCTGATTTTAAAAAGAATCTTGATTTGCAGGAAGGAATTGTTTTAACTTTACCAGCTGATGGTAATCTGGTTTTAACTACTATGGAGGGTGAAAATAAGTTCAATAGTAAGGATAGCGGATATTTTAGTGACTCAATGCAGTCATTACAAAATACGGTTGATTATCAAAATATTGGCTTTAACTCATATGAAAAACATCCTAATAATGCTCAAAATCGAATTAATATGAATCAGGATATTTTTGGGGATGTGACAAGGATTAATCGTGCCGGCAAAGATAAAGCTTCTTTGGTATATCAAAGGGCTGAAGGAATTAAAAATTTTAGAATTCATAGTTATGTTAAAGGAGCAGTTGGAAGTAATTTTAAAGTTTATGGTTCGAATGATAAAAATGAATGGACAGAAATAAAAATAAATGAAATAGAGAAGTATTCACTAACTAAGGGATGGAAATTTGCAGTATTAACTCCAGAGTCAGAAATCGAATATAAATATATAAAAATTGAGTTAGGAAACGAGGTATCAAGTACAGATATTCAAGTTGGAAAAGTAGAGTTAACGAATCAAAGTGAATTCAGTGAACCGCTCAAATTAGAAATACCTGATGATGCTCAAAGTAGTGAATATAAAGAAATTATGAAAGATGTTCAACTTGCTACAAATGATATAATGAGCATTTATTCAATAAGCGGCTTTGAAAATTTACCTGAAAATTGTACGTTAAAGAGCAGTGATGAAAATATTGTTAAAATTACTGATATGTCATTTAAGGCAGTTAATTCAGGTAGTGCTTTAGTTAATGTTTATAGAGATGGAAAAATAATTGGAAGTATCATTGTCAATGTATATGCTTTCCATGATTCTGTTGAAGATGGTAATGGATTAGTATATCAGCTTAATAATATGAAGTATGATTTAATGGCAGATGCTAATGATACAACATTTTCGCGAACTAATGATGGAGGAAATGTAATTTATAAGTTAGCGGGTATTAAGGATTTTTCAATTAGAGGATATGTGGCAGATAGTAATGATAAATTGTTTGAACAAATTAAAATTTACGCTTCCAAAGATGGAAATACTTGGGAAAGTATAGAAATCAAAGTAGACGGTATAAATGCTTTAAGCAATCCATATTGGCATTATGCAAATATTATTCCTCAAGAAGCAATTACTAAGGATTATGATTATTTAAAGATTGCTATTGAAGGAACATTAACAGATCATTGGAAGATTCAAGTTGGCGATGTACGTATTCAAGACAAACCGTTTAATTCTGTTGTTAATAAAATTGAATTAGCAAATCAAGATTTGAAATTAGCAGTTGGAAATAGCCAAATAATTGGGGCTAAGGTTTATCCAGAAGCAGTATTCCCATTTAAAGTTATTTTTGATGCTGCTGATAATGAAATTGTTTCTGTTGATAAAGATGGTTTAGTAACTGGGCTTAAAGCTGGTAAAACAACAGTTCGTGTTTATTCTCAGGATAATCCAGAAATTTATCAAGACTGTACGATTGAAGTTACAGAAGTGATTGACAGTTCAAAGGAAATTGCAGATAGTATTAAGGAGTTAACGATTATTAATAATCAAATCGTTTTACCGGTTGTTGAAGGTTATGAAATTACAATTAAAAGCTCAAGTATCCCTAATATCATCGATTTAGATGGTAAAGTAACACCAAGTAATCAGGATGAACAAGTAGCATTGGTCTTAGCAGTAAAGAATAAGGCTACGAATGTAGTATCTGATACCGCAAATATTATTGTAACTGTTGCTAAAAAAGATGAAACAGTTATGATTGAATTTGATATTATTGATGTTGTTTTAAAAGTTTATCAAGAATTTGATCCACTAGCAGATATTAAAGTATTTGAAAATGATACAGATATTACAAAGAATGTACGGATCATAAGTAATAATGTTGATTTAAACCATCATGGTAAATATTTTGTTACATATGAAGTAACTGATAGTAAAAATATTACGCATAGCCATACTCGCAATGTTGAGGTTAGAGGAATTAAATCAATCAGCTGTCCAGAGTATCAAGTTGATCTTACTAGTTTGAAGGACCTGGACCCAGATGTATTTTTAAATATTGTTAAAGTAGATAAACAAGTTATTTTAGATAAGCTCAATAGCAAATTAACTGATGACCAAATAATTATTAGCTGTTATGATTTGGCAATGATGTTAAATAACAAAGAATATGTACTGACCGATAATCAATTAACGATTGTATGGAATGTTACATCAAAGATGCAGGGATTCAAAGTTCTGATGCTAGATAAGGATGGAAATGTAGTTGAGGTTCCAATGACTGTTAATGGTAAGGAAATTACTTTTATGGTTGAACAGTTAGGTACTTTTGCAATAGTTGGTGAACAAAAAGTAGAAACAAAAGAACCTGATGAAAATAAGCCAGAAAATAAGGTTGAAACAGCAGTTAAAACTGGTGATGAAGTTTATTATGCGGAATATGCTGTGTTAGGATTATTGGCACTATCATTAGTTTATGGAATGAAAAAAAGAGGATAAAACAAAACCCAAGCTTATTGAAAAAAAGTAAGCTTGGGTTATTTTATTTGTTTAATATGTCGATGGTCGATAATATGATCGGTTTCAAGTTTTAATTCTAGATTTTCATCATAGTGTCGAGCAAATAGGCAGCTATAGATAATATCAAGCATGATATGGATGGAAATCGTTGAACCAAAAGTAGAAACTTTTGAATAAATTCGTTCTCGAGAATCTAAGAATAAAACATAGTCACATAGTTTTGAAAGGCGGCTTTCTCCAAATGAAGTAATTGCAATCATCGGAACCTTACGGCGTTTCAATAGTTCTGCGGCAGCGATTACTTCGTTAGTTTCACCAGAATATGAAATTAAAATGGCACAATGATCCTTATTTGATTGGGCAGCTTGAAATAGTTGTTCATTGACCATTGGTGCAATCTGAACATTTTTTCCGATTCGAAACATCTTATATTGAAAATCAGAGGCAATTCTAAGTGGACCTGAGACACCATAAATATCAATAACTTTAGTTTGATCGAGCATAATAATGATTTTTGCTAAGATATCATTGTCAATATTATTTACAGTAAGGTTGATTGAATCTTTAGCTAGTGTTGCAATGCTGTGTTTGATTGTATGGATCGTATCTCTTTTTTTAAAAGGAAAATTCGGATTTGTTTCACTATTTCTATCAAACGTATATTGTAACTGAGCTGATAATGCAATTTTAAAATCATTATATCCTTTATACTCTAATTTTTGACATAGTCTAGTTATTGTAGCGGGCGAAGTATACGTTGCTTTAGCTAACTGAGAAGTAGACATATTTAAAACATCGGGTCCATTTTTTAAAATATATGTTGCGATTAATTTTTCGGAAGTTGAGAAGTCAACGGCCATTTCTAGTTTTCTTAGTAGACTCATTTTTATCACCAATTTTAGTATACCATTTTTTTATTATTAAGTTTAATTATTTAGTTAGATAAATCAAAAAATTGCTTTTTTTTCATAAATATGAAATGCTTTTTTAATCAAAATTGAATTTAATAATCACAATTTTTAATATTTAATTTTTTGGATAAGCGAAGAATTATATATTGCAAAACTTCTTGTTTCGTGTTTATGAAATATCGTTTCATAAATTGCCCAATAAAATAATAAAAGTTTGAAAGGAGATTGCAACTATTTGTGTAAGTGTTTACAATCATTGTTTAGACAATTAAACTAAAAGTATAAATAGAGATTAGTAAGGAGGAGAAAAATTTAATTAATTTATGAGGGAAAAATATAAAGGAGAAAGGAATATTATGAATAGGAAATTTAAGCGATTTTTGACTTCATTATTATCATTAGCGGTAGTTGCTAGTTCTGGAATTGGACCAGTAAAAGCCGTTGATAATACCCCTAAACTGGATTCAAAAGTTTATATTAACAGTGATAATGTATTAACTAAAGATTTTGAAGGATTTGGGGTACAATGGGATCCTAGTGATTTATTTGATTACACTGATGAACAATGGTCATCTTTTTATGAAAAAGCTAGCTTTTTAAGCCCTAATGTGATGCGGGTCATGCTCCATGATGGGGACAGTTATTGTATTGGCTTTGAAGACGATGGAACTCCGATTTATGATTGGGAGTCTGTTATGATGAAGCGTGTTTATAAAATTTTAGATTTTGCTCAACAAAATGATATTCCAATCATGTTAGGTGAATGGAGAAGTATTAGTGAAAGAGGATATTTATCTTACGATGATCATGGAAAAACGGTAAATTGGAGTAGTCCTACATGGGCAAGGATGATTGGTGATTGTTTAGAGCATTTGATTGTTGATAAAGGTTATACTTGTATTAAATACTATAACATGATTAATGAACCAAATTATTATAAACGAGATCATGGTGATGTCACAAATGAATATGTATATGATCAATGGAAGCAGGCAATTACTAATTTAAGAAATGAAATGGACAGTTCTGGTATAGAAAAAATTGAAAATATCAAAATTGTAGGGCCGGATGTTTATGATTCACAAGAAGCTTGGATAAATCAAGCAACAAGTGATGAGATGAAAGATAAAATAGAATTAACAGAAGTGCATAGATATGCCCCACAAAGTGAGGTAGAAAGTGGACTTATTGAAAAGAAATTAAAGACTTGGAAAGAACAGGCTGAAAGTCTTGATCCTGAAGTTGCTGAGGAAGGATTTGCTTTGGGTGAAATGGGAATTTCAGGAACTGGTCCTGGAGATTCGCAATTGAATGCGAGAAAATACGATTATGGAGTGGATATTTTTGATTATGGTGTCCAAGCTATTCGTGCGGGATTAAAATTTGGTAGCGTATGGGGCTTTGAAGATAGTATGCATGTTCAGCATAATGATATTGTTAATAATTTCAAAGATCAATATGGACCTGCTGCAACAACAGAAGAAGGTAGAGATTATGTTGTCCATACGCCAACAGGAGATCCTTCAATTGATAATGATATCAAGATATGGGGATTTTGGAATGAACTTGGTGAAGAAATGGCAGCCCAAAATGCTGAGCATAATGTTACGGGAAGAGCTAATACAGTAAAAGCAAGTGATGAGAATCTAAAACCATGGTATTATACTTGGTCAATGTTATGCCGTTATTTTCCATCTGGAACAAAGATTCTTGAAACTACAGACAGTTATGTTGATCAGTTAAGAGTTACATCAGGAATTATTCCAGTTGCAGATGATAAAGGTGATATTAGTATTGCAGTTGTTAATAATTCATCATCTCAAAAAACATTAGAAGTAAATATGCCTAATGCAGCTAGTAAAGTTGATCTTAATCAATATTTCTATTATGATGGTGAAATTGATGGGAAAACTAGACCGGTCAATGAAAAGGGTCAATTGTTACAATATGACACAATTGAAAATGCTAATCTTAAGGATGGTGTTAATGTCACTTTACCAGCAAAATCATGTATGATCTTAACTTCTTTAGGATATGAGGGTGAAAGTCATCCAATGAGTTTTACAACTGGTCAAACAACTGATGTTGAAAAGGTTGAAATTTATGAAACTACTAATGCTAACCAATTAGAAGTTGGTAAGTCTTATCAATTAGCAGCTAATTATATTCCATCTATTTCAAAAGGTGAAATGGAATGGTCAGTTGTTGATTATTTTGGTAATGCTAGTGATAAAGCATTAATTGATGAAAATGGACTTTTAACAGTAAAAAAAGCTGGTCAATTTAAAGTGATTGGTAATTTAAAAGGAAAACCAGAAATACAGGATACATTAGTATTTAAGGCAACAAGTTCTAGTATTTTAGTTGATGAGTTAAATGATCTTGAAAATGGAGTTGCTTTATCTTATCAAGATATTATAAAAGATGATAATTCAGCTAATTTTAATGGTGATAAAACAGTTAAAAGAAGTGATAGTAATGCAAATGGTAAACCAGGAATTATTACATATCAAGCAAATAACATTTATGATTTTGAATTTAGTGCATATTCATTAAATAATAATCTTGATAAATCTGGAAATTTTGTAGTAGAAGTTTCTCAAAATGGTGATAGCTGGTCACCAGTTGAATGTGAGTTTATTCAAGGAAGTAAATTAAGTTCTGGCTGGTATCCATATACAATTAAAAATAAAGCGGTAATAAAAGATGATGGATATCAATATTTACGGGTAACGATCACAAGTAAGTCAGGTTATAAAACATATGATCCTCAATATGCTGGTGGATCAATATATTATGATTACCAGGGAGCATCACAAATCGATATTCAAAGTCATAATGAATTTATTGTTAAAGGACAAGAATTACAGTTTAAAGCAGAAGTACTTCCAAGTATTGCCAGCCAAGAAGTAAGCTGGAAAGTATTATCTCTTGAGGGAAAACCAACTGAACTTGCAACAATAAGTCCAGATGGGATATTGACTGCTAAGGCTAAAGGAGAAGTTGTCGTTGTAGCAACTGCTAAAGATACTGATGTTAGTGCTTATAGTCATATTAATATTATTAATGGTTATTTTGTAGATGAAATTGAAGATTTTAGTAAAATGTATCAATATGGTGAATTTGCTTTTGATGATCCTAAATCATCAAATTTCACTGATAAAACAAGGATTAAAAGATTATCAGATAGTAATCAAAGTATTGTTTATGCTTTAAGTGATATTGAAAAAGCTACTTTTGAAATCTATAAAAATGGTTCATTTGTAAATGATTCAGTAGATATTTATGCTTCTAGTGACGGATTAACTTATAATAAAGTAGAGAAAAATGTTGTAAATGCAGGTAAAGCAGCTAGTTCAACTGAATATTATTTATATGAAGTATCGACTAAAGAGTTAGGTGATAATGTAAATTATATTAAGTTAGAATTGAAAAATGATGAAATAATTTATTGTCCAATGTTAGGAAAAACAAAGATTATTTATAATCCAATTGAAAATGTTGAAGTAACAAATGTTACTTTAGATCAAAAAGAGTTATCTATTAATGTAGGACAAAGCAAAACTTTAGTTAAAAAATTAGCACCATTATATGCAGATGAGCAATTAACTTGGTCAAGCCGTGACGAAGATATTGCAAGTGTAGATCAAAACGGTATCGTTACTGCTAAAAAGGTAGGGAGTACAATTATCTATGCAAAATATAATGATGAAATTTATGCTACGAGTGTGATTAATGTTCTTGGTGAAAATATGGCATTAAATAAAGATGTTAGTGCTTCAACAGAAACAAATCAATGGAATAAAAATCCAACAGGTAAACTGGTTAATGATGGTGATTATGATACACGCTGGGTTTCTAAAGATGGGACATCAATCACTAAAGAACAAATTACAATTGATTTAGGTGAAGTGACAACTGTTGATAATGTTAAACTTTATTGGGAATCAGCAAGAGCAACAGATTTTAATATTGAAGTGTCTACTGATGGTTCAAAATATGATATAGTTGAAAAATTACGTGATGAGGATAAAAATAAATTAACTAATGAGATTTCATTTGATCCGGTTGAAGCAAGATATGTAAGAATGCAGGGATTAACACCAGCAACTAAGTATGGTTATTCAATCTATGAATTTGAAATTTATAATAATTCAGATTTAAAATTAGCAAGCAGTGTTGAATTTAAAGAAATGTCATCAGAACTGTATCTTGGTGAAAATACAGCACTTGATGTAGTTGTAACTCCTGATGATGCAACATATCAGGATGCTTCATATACTTCAAGCAATGAGTTCGTTGTTGTTTGTAAAAACAATCAGATGATTGCTGTTGGTGAAGGAACAGCAACAATTAGTGCCAATGTCAACGGTCAAAAAATAACTAAAGAAATTACTGTTGTTAAAGATAATGCCCGTAAGATTGCTCAGGAGCTGACATCATTAACTGTTGAAAATGGTCGTGTGGACTTCCCGACAGTTGACGGCTACAGCTTCAGTGTATTCAGTTCTGATCTGGAAAAAGTTATTGCCAAAGACGGAAGTGTTAACTTACCGATTGAAGATCAAGAAGTGGCACTTGTTGTAACTGTATCTAAAGACGGCAGTGAAGACAGTGCAAATACTGATGAAATCAAAGTGATGGTTAAAGGTAGCAGAGATAAATATGAGCTGTTGGAAAAACGAATCAAAGAAATCGAAGAAACAGACTGGACAGTATATAAACCAGGTACAGTTAAAACATTTAAAGAGAAATTGCAGGCAGTCAAGGAAAGTCTAAATGCAGAAGTACTGTTAGTCAGTGAAGTTGAAAAAGCAGGAGAAAATCTTGAAGCAGCATTTAAGGGATTAGAGATCAAAAGTGATAAAAAGACACTTGATGCGCTGATTAAAGAACTAGAAGAACTTGATACCAAAGTATATACCGAAGTATCAGTGGCAAGAGTGGAAAAAGCATTAGAAAAAGCAGAGACAGTCAGTGAAAACGAAGATGCCAGTGAAGCAGAAGTAAATGATGCAGTTCAAGCACTGTATGAGGCAAAATTGGGATTAGTGGAACAGATCAATTATGACAATCTAAAAGATCGGATTGAAGAAATAGAAAAAGAAGATCTGAGCATATACAGTGAAGCGACCGCAGCTCGCTTAAAAGAACAGATAGCAGGAGCAAAAGAAGCATTAAAGAATGAAAATATTACGAATGAAGAGTTGCAAGAAGAACTGGCAGGACTTAATGAAAAATACAGCAGCTTAAAACTGAATCATGAGCCGGGAAGTGTAGAAGAATTAATAAAACGAATTGAAGAGATGGATCTGAGCGGATACAGTGAAGCAAGTGTAAAGGAATTAGAAAGAGTAATAAAAGAGATCAAAGAAGAGCTGTTAGAAGGGGTAGACCAAGTAAGATATGCAAAACTGGCAGAAAAACTACAGACAGCATACGAAGGATTAGAAAGGAAGAGTGAAGTAAAACCGGTAGAACCAGAACAACTGGAAACTCCAAAAGGAGATGAACAGGCAGCTAAAACTGGTGATAACATGATAATTGGAACATGGTTAATTACAATGTCAGCAGCCGTAATGGTAGTTATATTCCTAAATAAAAGAAGGAGTTTAGAAAAATAAAAATGGGGTTAAATAGAGAAAGTAGTTCTTAACCACTTATAGATGGAGGAGTAATATGGGGTTATTAAAGAAAATTGAATTGGCAAATAACTTTTCATCAGTAGAACGGATCTTAGGTAAATACGTTTTAGAAAATGGTGAAAAAGTATTAAACATGTCAACTAAAGAATTAGCCAAAGCAACATTTACTTCTCCAGCTAGTATTGTTCGTTTTTGTCGAAAACTTGAATATGAAGGATATAATGATTTTAAAATTGCATTAGCAGCTCAATTACAATATAGTCGTCTTAGCAATGATGATATTAATGCAAACTACCCTTTTAAAGGAACTGATAGTGTTTATACTGTGGCTAGCAATATTGCTAATCTATCAAAAGAAAGCATTGATATTACAATGAAAAATTTAGATTTAGAAGAATTAAGGCTAGTTGTTTTGATGATTACTAAAGCGAAGGTCATTGATATTTATGGGGTTTCAGGTCCACTTAGAATTGCAAGTGACTTTCAGTATAAGATGTTTAGAATAGGTAAAGATGTGCGGATTTCACAAATGATCAATGAACAGTTGTTTCAAGCTGCTCAAAGTACTTCAGAACATTTGGCTATTTTAATTTCTTATTCCGGAGAAACAGAAGAAGTAATTGAAGCAGCGAAGATTTTATATCGACGTAAGATTCCTGCAATTGCAATAACTTCATTTGGAGAAAATCGTCTTGTAAAATATACCCAAAGAGTCTTATATTTAAATTCATCAGAATTTATTTATTCTAAAATCGCAACTTTTTCTTCGACTCTCTCACTACATTTATTGTTAGATATTATTTATGGTTGTGTATTTTCTAAAAATTATGAGGATAATTTAAATTATAAGATTGAAACCGATAATCTAATTGATCATCGTCAATCAAGCATTGCAATAGATAAATTTAAATAATTATTAAAACGATATGGAAGTTTATTTTAATCATATCGTTTTTTATTTATGAAACCATGTTTCATAAATAAATATAATAAAAAGTAAAAGTCTGGGATACCAAATCAAAGATTAATAAGATTATCATAACGGAGTGATTAAATTGAGATGGGAAAGAGCAGTAAAGCTTGTATTTATTGTGTGCTTAATAATTTCTTCGCTATCTACAACAAGAGTTAAGGAGTTCGAAAATTCTAAAACCTTGGTAGATAACTTTGATACTGAAGCACCATCAGCTTAGATTTATTATGGAAATTTATCTTTAGTTGATAGTTTTATAGATATTTTTCCTACTTGGATTTCAACAACACTGGTTCCTAAAAATAATGGTGCAATAATAAGTTCAGGTCAAAAAAATGGATACGCAATTTATCAAGTTGATAATCCAAGTAAGATTACATATATTTCATTGAACTGGAATGGTTCTGGAGCAGTTGGGAAAATCGGGGTTAATCAAATGCGCCTTAGAACCGGTGCAAGAGCTGACCAAGAAGTGTATTTGCCATTTTTTGATTTCGAAAATGATATAATATGTGCAAAACTGGCAGAAAAACTACAGACAGCATACGAAGGATTAAAAAAGAAGAGTGAAGTAACACTGGTAGAACCAGAACAGCCGAAAACTCCAAAAGGAAATGAACAGGCAGCTAAAACTGGTGATAACATGATAATTGGAACATGACTAATCGGTATGGTTGTAACTTTAGGGGGAATAGAGTATATCAGAAGAAAAAAGGCGAGATGATGTACTGATAGAGTATAATTAGATTTAGATAATAATTTCAATCAAAAGAAAGTGACGATTTGGTTAAGTTTTGCTTAACTATAATCGTCTTTTTTATGGTTTTGGTTAAGTTGATAAAGTGTTTGTAAACTTCGTTGACGCTAAAATCTCAGTGTGTAAAATAGGTGGCGTAGTACAGATTTATAACTTAAAAAAAGGGGACTATGACATGAATGAGAATTTGAAAAAACGTATTATTGTTTCTTTGGCAACAGTATCAGCCTTTTCTAGTTTGGCAATGGTACCATTATCAGCTTATGGTGAATATCAAGGTAATGATGGAACACAAAAACTAAATAATGGGCTGACTAGTACTAGTGATTATAATGATTGGTATAATAACCAATGGAATAATCAAGAATCCGGTGAAATGGATACTGGAAAAATTGTATTGACACCGGGAGCAAAAGCAACTGATCTAAATTTTGCCTGGTACTCAGAAGAAACGGGAACACCAACAGTAAAAATTTCTACCAATCAAGATATGTCAGGAGCAAAAACTGTAACGGGCAGTGCTGACAAGATTAACAAGAACAATAGTTTCAAAAACTATACTGCTAGTAATAAGGTAGCACTTAAAGATTATCTAGTGGAAAATATGACTTACTATTACCAATATAGTACAAACGGTGTTGATTGGAGTGATACATATACTTACAAAACACACAGTTTTAGTGATTATCAGGCAGTATTAGTAGGAGATCCACAAATTGGAGCTTCTGGAAGTAACGGACAAGGTACTCAAGATGATACTGATATTGCAGTTAATACCTATGCATGGAATAAGACATTGCAAAAAGCATTAGGAGCTGGAGGCATTGCAGAAAATGCTAGCTTCATTTTATCAGCAGGAGATCAAATTGATTATTCATCAAGCGGAACTAATGGTTCTGGAGAGATTATAAGAGAACAAGAATATGCAGGTTTCTTATATCCTGATGTGTTGAGAAGTACACCATTAGCAACAACGATTGGTAATCATGAGTCAATGGTCGATGATTACAGTCTTCATTATAATAATCCTAATGCAAGTACATTAGGTTCTACAGAATCTGGTGGAGATTATTATTATAGCTATGGAGATACTCTATTTATTAGTTTAAATAGTAATAGTCGTAATGTTGAAGAACATCGTCAGTTAATGAAAGAAGCTGTAGCTAGTCATGAAGATGCAAAGTGGAAAGTGGTTTTATTCCATCATGATATCTATGGTTCTGGTTCACCGCATTCAGATGTTGATGGGGCTAACTTAAGAATTTTATTTGCGCCATTAATGGATGAATTTAACATTGATTTATGTTTAACAGGTCACGATCATTCTTACGCTCGTACTTATCAAATTCTAGATGGAAAGGTAATTGAAACCGACGGTGTTAGTGAAAATGCTAGTAAAGCATATAATCCAGAAGGAACATTATATATTGCCGCAGGATCTGCTTCAGGAAGTAAATTTTACACATTGAATACAGTTAAACAATATTATATTGCTGAACGTTCTAATACACCAGAACCAACCTTTTCAACAATTGATTTTAGTGGAGATTCTTTAACAATTAAAACTTATGATTACAATGGTCAAAAATATGCAAATGATGTAACTTTATCAAAAGATGGTAATGCTAAATCAATTGAAGAAATGAAGAATGAAGTAGCTGCGATTGATACAGTCAATGTAACAAGTGGCTCTAAAAATAGAATCGATGAAGCTTTAATAGCTGTAAATACTGCTTTAGACACACGTGATGATAGTACAGCTGAAACAGAATTACAAAATAAATGGAATACTACAAGTGATCCATTAAATTATTACGGTTATGCCCAAAATGGTTTTGCAAATGAAAATAGTACTGCCTTAAAACGAGGGTATTCATCTTTATTAGACAAAACGTTATATGAAAATGATAGTAATAAAGCTGTTACAACTGCAACTATCGATGAAGCATATAATAAATTAGCAACAGCTAAAAACGAAGTCGTGACAAAAGCTGAGTTTGCTGAAGTACAGACTAAATTTGATCAAATTGGAAGTACTTTAGCACAAATTAGTATCGGAGATAAAAAAGATCAGTATACTAGAGCAGATGTAGATGCTTTCAAGAAATCAATTGCAGCTTTAAAAGTTGACTTCAATGAAGCAACTATTACTAAGACTGCATTAAATGAATTGAGTACACAATTAGATACAGTGACAAATGAATTTTTAGCAAAGAAAAATACTGAAGATATTACAACAGCTCCAATTGTTACTCCTTCAACAACGCCAAGTAAAACACCAGTAAAAACAACTAGCAGCAAAGTAAAAACTGGTGATGATACGTCAATCAATTTAGCAGGTATTACTGCTTTCGTATCATTGCTAGGAATTGCTGGAACAAAATTATTTAAAAAAAGAAAAATTGAAGAATAGTCAAGATAAATAATGAAATAAACAAGACAGAGCTTGTTCTGTCTTGTTTTATATATGGGAGAAGTTATGAAAGAGTTATTAAAAGAATTTAAACAGTTAAGTAAAAAAGAAAAAATAGGTCATTTTGGAGTCTGGCTGGCAATTTTAGCATTTTTAATTTTTTTATATTTTTTTAATAATGCTGTTGAAAAAACACCATTGATGGATCAAGAAGGTGCTGTATTTGAAAAAGCCCGAGTGACTGAAATTATATCTGAAAATCGTACAGAAAATGGACTTCAGCAAGGAACGCAAATAGTGAATACGGAGATTTTGTCAGGTGATTATAAAGGTCAAATAGTAGAGACTACGAATATTGATAGTTATTTGTACGGTGCTGATTGTAAGGTGGGAACTAGGGTGATAGTGCAGCTTAGTGAATATAATGGAACCTTAAGTGCTAGTGTTTATAATTATGATCGCACTAATACACTATATACAATGGTCGCAATTTTTTTGATTTTATTAGTTGTAATCGGTAAACGAAAAGGTTTTACCTCAGCTTTAGGATTAATTTTTACATTTATTTGTATTATCTTTTTATATCTGCCGATGTTGTATTTAGGTTTTTCACCGTTTTTTAGTGCAGTTGCTGTAGTTGTTTTAACGACTCTTGTAACAATGTATTTTATAGGTGGCTTTTCAATGAAAACTTTATGTTCGGTACTAGGAACGATTGCGGGGGTCGTTGTAGCAGGAATCTTTGCAAGCAGTTTTGGGGCACTTGGGCATGTTAGCGGCTATAATGTTAATGATATTGAAACGTTACTTTATATAGGACAAAACAGTAAATTAGATATTAGTGGTCTTTTATTTTCAGGTATTTTAATTGCTTCGCTTGGAGCAGTAATGGATGTAGCTATGTCAATTTCAACTACGATTGAGGAAATTAAATATCACAATCCTAATATCTCACGTAAAGATTTATTTAAAAGTGGTATTAAAATAGGTGGAGACATGATGGGAACGATGTCAAATACTTTAATTTTAGCTTTTACAGGTGGCTCTTTAAGTACATTAGTTGTTTTTTATGCTTATGATATGCCGTTTTTACAAATGTTCAATTCCTATGATATGGGAATTGAGATCATTCAAGGTATTGCAGGGTCATTGGGAGTCATTCTAACAGTTCCATTTGTTTCGATAATTGCTGCGATTTTAATGACAAAAAAGAAAAAAGGAGATTTTCCAAAATAGTAAAAAGCCGCTAGTTATCTGGCGGTTTTGCTATAATAAAAAAATGAGGTGGATATATGACAAAAGTACTATTTTTTGATATTGATGGAACATTAACAGATACGCATGGGGGATTGCCAGAAATTCCAGCCGGAGCCCAACGAAAAATGAAGGAATTACAAGAACGAGGTTATTTGTTATTTTTAGCAAGTGGTCGTCCTTATGCTTTTATTCCTGAGATTTTAACAAACTTTGGATTTGATGGTGCTGTTTTGTGTAACGGAGCACATGTGGAAATGAATGGACAATTTATTTATCATCAGCCTACAGATTTAAAAAAGACGATTGATTTAGTAAATCATCTGGATGAAAATAATTTTGAATATATTATTGAAACAAAACGTGGAGCATATTTAGATCCGAGTTTTAAAGTTTTAGAAAAGTTTTTCATAAGTTGTAATATTAATGAAGAATTTTTAATTGAAGACTTTAATAGAGAAGATATAATTGCAGAATGCTTAAAATTAGAGGTTAGTGTACCCGATGAGCATCAAGCAAAGATTGAAGAAATTATCTTAAATGATTTTAACTATGATAAACATGGAACAGATAATGCTTTTGAAATCTATTCTAATGTTATTTCAAAAGCTACTGGGGTACAAAAAGTCCTTGAATATTTAAATTTGAATGTTCAAGATAGTTATGCTTTTGGCGACGGTTTAAATGATTTAGAGATGATTCAAACAGTTGGAACAGGAGTTGCAATGGGAAATGCTGTTGATGAATTAAAAGCTGTTAGCGATTTGGTTTGTGATTCGGTTCATAATAATGGACTTGAAAAAGTTTTAAATGATTTATTTGGATAAAAAAACCAAGAATTTCAAATGAAATTCTCGGTTTTATTTTTTACTATTTTTTTAAAACGAAGTGATGACCAGGTGTTACAAAATCTAATAATATCATTTCTTCTTCTTTAACTGTTGCTACTAAATTACGTTCACCATCATTTGGAATTTCTGTTAAAACAATTTCCAATTCACCACGATAATGAGCTAAGTTATCATTAACAATCAAGACATCACCACGTGTGAACACTTTTTTACCACAATCATGATGAGGGATTGATTTACTGCCTGCGATTTCTGTATTTGAAGTAAATCCAGAATCTTGAACTGTAGCTTTTTCTTTAAATTTAACTCTTGGCATTGAAGAACGTAACATGAATGATGAGTGATCATAACGATCCCAATGAGGGGCAAAATCATACATGATCAATTTTTCATTGTCAGTAATTTCAGGTACTTCATCAACACGAATTTCAATTGCTTGATAATTAATTTTTGATAAAGCTTCTAACTCTTCATCAGTAGCCGGATAGTTTCCGATTAAGATATCGTCAACGTCACCAGTTGCTAATAATGTACGAGCTTGTAAGTCGATTGGTAAACCTCTCATGATTTCGACTGTAGGTAAACCACAGAATACTTCCCATGGTCCAATTGTATTAGCGTTGTTGCTAGAAACAAAAGCAGCTGTATGTAAGTTTAATTCTTTCCAATAACGGTTATATTCCATGAATAGATTGAAATCTAATCCTGAATAACGTTCAGGGAAGAAGTTGTGGCACATGATCATTTGATCTTTATTTCCACCATGATTAATTAGTAATTCAACACCCATGTCCATGCTGGCATTGAATTCAATTTTAATACCATATGGATTACGTGTGATTTGGATATCACCTTGTGTCCCAAAGTTTCCGTCTAAACGGATGATGTCTAATCCTAAATCAGCAAATGGTTTTAAATTTCCTGGTGTAGCTCCAATAATTTTAAATACTTCAGGGTTAGTATCAGCTGCTACTTCGAACCCTAGTTCATGAGCCTTATCCATGAATTCTTTAAATTCTACTAAATAACTTTCGCGCTTATCTTCAGGGATTGATAAGAAACAAGTAAAGATTCTACTAAACCCTAATTTAGCGGCTTTTTCCATATAAGCGTATACCTCTTCTTTTGGTGATTTATCAGGGTATACTGATATTCCTAATTTATGCATTTCGTTTTCCTCCTTAACACCATTATTATAAAACTATTTATTGGT
The DNA here is from genome assembly GCF_014131695.1 of Thomasclavelia ramosa DSM 1402. Taxonomy (NCBI): domain Bacteria; kingdom Bacillati; phylum Bacillota; class Erysipelotrichia; order Erysipelotrichales; family Coprobacillaceae; genus Thomasclavelia; species Thomasclavelia ramosa. Next base: position 2,507,245 of record NZ_CP036346.1, on the reverse strand, counting down.
TTTGTCTTGTATTTTATGCAAAAATAATTGATAATATACAAAAGATAGGAAGTGAAAAGATGAATCCTAGTTTGATTATGTCATTTGTTGTAACTATGATCGTTTCAGCCATTCTAATTCCGCTAGTTATGAAGGCGGGTAAAGAATTAGGAATCGTAGCACACAAAAATAAGCGAACAGTTCATAAGGTCGAAGTACCTCGAATCGGTGGATATGCAATTTACATCAGTTCCTTAATTGGGGCGGTCATCTTTTTAAAGACTGATCCTCAAATCAATGCAATTCTAATTGCTGGTTTCTTGGTATTCTTTGTAGGTTTGATTGATGATGTTCATGATTTATCACCGAAAACGAAATTAGCAGTTGAATTGATTGCAGCACTGATTGTTATTGTATATGGTGATATATATTTAAAAGGTTTTGATTTTATGCCGAGTAATTGGCCACCGATTATTCCAGGGGTTATAACAGTTTTATGGATTGTAGGGATTACTAATGCAATCAATTTAATTGATGGATTAGATGGATTGTCATCTGGAATATCAATTATTGTCTTGTTTACTGTTTCAATGACTTCGCTTACGAGTGGAAGAACTGATATTGCTTCGTTGTCATTAGTTTTAGCAGGGGCAATTATGGGATTTTTATTTTATAATTTTCATCCAGCTAAGATTTTTTTAGGAGATTGTGGTGCTTTATATATTGGTTTTATGATTTCTGTTATTTCATTATTAGGTTTTGGTTATAATGTATCGACATTTTTTACCTTAGGGGCACCGATTGTTGTTTTGATGGTTCCGATAATGGATACGTTGATTGCAATCATTCGACGAAAAGTTAATCATAAAAAATTTAGTGAAGCTGATCGGGCGCATTTACATCATAATTTAATGTTCAAATTGAAACTAGGGCATCGTAAAAGTGTTTTAGTTTTATACGGTGTTACTTTTTTGTTCTCTTTAACATCATATATTTATCTATATGATGCAACTTTAGGAACTTTAATGTTTGTCATTCTAATGTTTATTTTCGAATTATTCATTGAAACAACAAGTATGGTAAGTCAAAAGTATAAACCGGTATTAACATTAGCAAATGTCTTTATTCAGAGCGACCGCTTGCCTAAGATTAAATTCTTAGAAAGATATCGGGCTAATCGCAGTGAAAAACGAAAAGTTATTGATCATGTTGTAATGCTTTGTTGTTTACTCATAGTAATTGGGGGAGCAGGTACTTATATTCTTTATAGTCGTGAAGGAGCTTCTAAAAATAACCCTGCGACGGTTCCTGTTGAGACGCCGTATATACATGAGGAAGGAAATGAGCTTTTAAATGATATATATGTTCGACTTGATAAAGCTTATAAAAATAATTTAACAAGCGAGGAATGTCAATTAGTAGCATCTTATTTTGCTGTTGATTATTTTACTTTAAAAGATAAAAAAGATGGTGAAATTGGTGGTTTAGATTATATTTATCCAAGCTTGCAGAGTGAATTTAGCTCATTTGCTTCAAAATCATTTTATACATATAGAGAAACGTATCCAAAATTAGAAGTTAAGAATTATGAAATTATTTCTTTTGCACCATCTAAGGTAGTGATTGATGATCTAGATGATAATGAATATTATAACGTATTAATCTCAATGGAATTCAATCGTAAGGTTGACGAATTACCTAAAAGTGTAAATATAGTTTTAGTTTTAGATAATGATCGTTTTTATGTAGTTGGTGTTGATAATGCTTAGTTATTTAAAAGTAGAGAATATTGATAATGAATTGATTGAATTTCATTTACGTCAAAAGAATTATTATTCTTTGGAAGGACAGGTAGTTACTAGAGAATATCTTATTAATGAGATGCGATGTCCTGACGGTTTTGATGAAATAGATCATTATATAGAAAAATGTTATTTAGAAGGTGAACTAGTTGGATTAGTCGATTATCAATATGGCTATCGTTATTCGATGATTCATGATGATGAATGTGTATGGATTGGATTATTTTTAATTGATCAGGATAAACAAAATTGTGGATTGGGGAAGAGGCTGTTTAATGATTGTTTAAAAAAATTTAAGCAACGTTGTGAACGGATCCAATTGGCTTGTTTAGTGAGGAATGAAGCTGGTTTAGTATTTTGGAAAAAGTGTGGATTTAATGAGATTGGTAATTCTAAATATGGTGATTTACCAGTAATTGTATTAGAGAAAAGAATATAGTAGGCAGCTGTCAAGAAGATTTGATTAAAGTGTCGATGAAATCATTGTAATTTTAAAAATATTATGTTATTATGTTCTAGCGATGTATCAAAGTATCTAATAGGAGGTATATTATGTTTGGGACTATTCTAAATGTTTTATTAGTTGTTATTTCAATAGCACTTATTATATTATGTCTATTACAAAGTGGTAAATCTGATGGAATTGTAAATGCTTTAACTGGTCAAAGCTCAAACTTGTTTGCACAGCAAAAAGAACGTGGTGCAGATTTAGTGATGACAAGAGTTACTACTGGTTTAGCAATTGCATTTTTCGTTATTGCAATCATTCTAAGAATGTCATAAATAATAGGGCTAAGGTCCTATTTTTATTTTGGAATCGGGAGGTGAATGAATGAAAGAAAAGATTTTGGAATTGTTAAGTGATGAAAATTATTTAGAGCGTTCTATTGATTTGATCGCTGCTAAATTGAATTGTAATAAAAGTGATAAATTTGTAAACTTAGTTAAACTTATGAATGAGTTGGAAGATGAAGGTAAAGTAGTTAGAAATAAATATAATCATTATTATCTTCCAAATCAGTTTGGCATGATTCTAGGAACATTAACGATTAATAAACGTGGTTTTGGGTTTGTAGTCGTTGAAGATCAAGAGAAAGATATTTTTATTAGTCCCGATGACTTAAAGGATGCGTTTAATAAGGATACTGTATTAGTTGAATTAAAGAAGCACAGTGATGAGGAACGTCCTGAGGGGCGAGTTATCAGGGTTATAAAAAGAGGACAGACAAGATTAGTTGGTGAAATCAAAAAAGGAAAACGTGATTGCTTTGTTGATGTTGATGATCCGATGTTCGATAAACCGATTTTTGTAGATCGCGCTCATTTACACGGAGCGATGCCGGGACACAAAGTTCAAGTTGAAATTAAGACTTATAAACCGATTTTAAAAGGTGATGTTATAAAGATTTTAGGGCATCGCAATGATCCTGGGATTGATATCTTATCGATAGTATATGAACACGATGCGCCAGTTGAGTTTCCTCAAGCTGTCTATGATCAAATAGAGAATATTCCTGATAGTTTGGAAGGAATTGATATTGGTCAACGGATTGATTTGCGTGATGAGGTCGTTGTTACTATTGATGGTGATGACGCCAAAGACTTAGATGATGGTATTTCATTAAAAAAATTAGATAATGGTCATTATCATTTAGGGGTGCATATTGCCGATGTTTCTTATTATGTTACAGAAGAATCACCGCTTGATAAAGAAGCATTTGCACGTGGAACATCAATTTATTTAGCTGATCGTGTTATCCCAATGCTGCCACATAAGTTATCAAACGGCATTTGTTCATTAAATCCGCATGTTGATCGTTTCACAATTTCTTGTTTTATGGAAATTGATGAAAATGGTGAGGTTGTAGAACATGATATTGTTCCAGCAGTAATTAATTCGACAGAACGGATGACTTATACTAATGTAAATAAAATTCTTGATGGTGATCAGACGCTTCAGTTACAGTATAGTCATGTCAAAGATTTATTTTTCTTAATGCAGGAATTAGCAATGATTCTTCAAGCGAAAAAAGCTAGACGTGGTGCGATTGATTTTGATGTTAAAGAAGCAAAAGTACTAGTTGATAGTAAAGGTAATACTACTGATGTTGTATTGAGAGAACGTGGGGCAAGTGATCGTATTATTGAAGAATTTATGTTATTGGCAAATGAAACAGTTGCAGAGCATTTTAAATGGTTAGAGCTGCCGTTCATTTATCGGGTTCATGAAAATCCTAAACCGAAAAAGTTATTACAATTTAGTGGAATTGCTAAAACTTTAGGCTATACAATCAAAGGTTCATTAGAAAATGTTTATCCGGGTGAATTAAGCAATATCATAGAAGTTAGTAAGGATACTCCGGAACATACAATTATTGCAACTTTATTATTGCGTTGTATGCAAAAAGCGCGTTATGATGAACAGTGTCTAGGACACTTTGGATTAGCTGATGAATATTATACACATTTTACTTCACCAATTAGACGTTATCCAGATTTAATCGTTCATCGTTTAATTAGAAAGTACATGTTCGAAAATCGTTTAGATCGTCGTACTATCATGCATTATCAAGAATTGATGCCTGAAATAGCACTACAAACTTCGGCTCGTGAACGTGAAGCGATTATGATTGAACGTGAAGTTGATGATATGAAAATTGCGGAGTTTATGGAAAAACAAATTGGTGAGGAATTTGAAGGAATTATTAGTTCAGTTACTAATTTTGGTTTCTTTGTTGAACTTGATAATACAATTGATGGGTTAGTCCATGTAACTGATTTGACTGATGATTTTTATTTCTTTGATGAGAAGAATCTTCGTTATATTGGTCAGCGAACAGGCAAGGTGTTTAAGATGTCTGATCGAGTTAAAGTTCGAGTATCAAGTGCATCTAAAAAAGATAAATCAGTAGATTTTGAAATTGTTGGCATGAAATCCAACAAAAAGACAACAAAAACTGTTATAATAAATAAGCGCAAAGATAATGATCGTAAAAACAATCGAAAACGGAATGATCGTCGTAAAAAGCGTCATGAAGAACCACGTTTTACAAATAATCATTTTAAACGCTCTAAAAAGAGTAAATCTAAGCATCGCGCTTAATTAATCAGAAAGGGGAAATGGGCATGAAAATTGTATCAAATAACAAGAAAGCTTATCATGATTATTTTATCTTAGATACATATGAAGCAGGGATTGAACTAAAAGGAACAGAAATTAAATCGGTCCGTTTAGGTAATGTAAATCTTAAAGATGCTTTTGTAAGAATTAAAGATAATGAAGCTTATATTGAAAATATGCACATTTCTCCTTATAGCCATGGTAATCAATTTAATCATGAGCCGTTACGTAATCGAAAACTATTACTTCATAAAAAAGAAATTTTAAAAATTTCAAATAAATTAAAAGAAGGTGGCTTGACAGTTGTACCAACTAAGTTATACTTTAATACAGGAAGTAAAGTAAAATTGGAGATTGGAATTGCTCGCGGTAAGAAATTATACGACAAGCGCCAAGATTTAAAAGAAAGAGATTCTAAAAGAGAAATTGAAAAAGCTCTTAAGAATTACTGATCTGGGGGTGTCCTGGGTTCGACAGGTGTATGTCTGACCTTAGCTGCAGTCGAAGGCATTCGTTAAATGCACAAACAAATAACTGGAAACAGACAAACTAATTACGCTTTCGCTTAGTCGACATAGACATGAAAGCTGCCACTATTTAGCGTGCCTATAGCTATTTAACTGGTATCATAAACTCATAGGATAAGGGTATTTATTGCTTAGCTAAATACTTCGAAAATCTCATAAGCTCGTTAGGTGGAAAATTGCTCATTGATTGTAGCCTAATTAAATTAATTCAATGAGATAAACTGTAGACGCTTTGGAGGGATTATGCTTGGACAGGGGTTCGATTCCCCTCACCTCCACCAATAAAGCAATTGACCGAATAGATAACCAATCTATTCGTTTTTTTATATAAAAAGAATGTGTTTCTCATGAATTATATTTTAAACTAATTTGATAATGATTCATTGTATTTTTCATTGGATTATACAAACGATGTTTGGAGAAAAGAACTATTCTAAGAAATAGAGCATATGTATCAAACTACTAGGTTTAAACGAAAAAGATACAAAAGGAATTATTGAAATATGTCAAGGATTATGACTTAATAATAGTTATTGGTTTGTTAAAGAAGATTATCTAGATATATTTAGTGATAAAAATCTATATATAAATTCATTTAATACAAAAATTGCTTCTATTACATTTACTAGGTAAGGAAGCTATACTAGATCTTCCTTCCGTTTATCACCTGAGTTTACAACTAATGGTATGCTTGCAAAATTAAAAAGGCAAGGCGATGCTTTATAAGTCAAGATATTTCATTTACCCCTATTGGTAGATTAGTTAAAACTGGTAGTATCGAAGCAGTTATAGATTATTATAAAAATATTGGAGATGATTATTATCAAGAACTTATAGTTATGCAATGGACAGTGATTTTAAAGACATAAATACTTATGTTTCAACTCGTCTTCCAGCAACCTATCAAAATTTTATAGGATTTGTTGAATCATTAATGTCAAACATGCAAAAATAAACTTGGAAAGTTAATAAATTATAAGTTTGATAGAAAAACAAAATATAAATTATCAAATAAACGTTTAAAACAATTAGAAAAGCTAATTCAAGAAAGAGTAATATTATTAGATCAATAAGATTATTCTTTTTTTATGGGCTATTATGTCTTAATAATATCTAAACTGAGTATTAAGAAATTGATGGTTGAGGTAAAAGTGAAAAGGATTAAATGTTAATCTTTTTTAGCTGATTTATCTTTGTAAAAAATATATTTTATGGAAATACAAATGATAGATTATGATTTGGTAAGTGAAGATATGATATTCAAAATAGAGTTCGAGGTTAAGAGATAAGTCTTAAAAGAAAATATATAACATTAATTTAAAAATCTGTTAGTAACTTTTATATGAAAATATTTTTTAGAAAATTAGACGAAATAAATTATTGTTTGGAATTAAATATAGTATTATAGAATTAAGAAGTATAAATTATGGGGATATAGATATGAAAAATTATTATGGTAGTTTGTGTACAGAAATGTATGAGATCTTGCATAAGGATGCACCAGAAGACGAATTAGATTTTTATCTATCTTATACTAGAAAAGATATGTCAATTTTAGAACCTTTATGTGGTAGTGGAAGATTTTTAGTTCCATTTCTAGAAAGAGGATATGATATTAAGGGAATAGACTTATCTAAAGAAATGCTTGCAAAATTAAAGGAAAAGTCACCTAATGCTAAAGTGTTTCAAAGTGATATACTGGAGTATGATACTGTAGAAAAATATGATTACATCTTTATTTCTTCTGGTTCTGTATCATTATTTACAGATATGGTATTATGTAGAAAAATTTTAAAAAAAATGAAGTGGTTGTTAAAAAAAGGTGGCAAATTTGTTTTTGCAGTTGATACAGTAGCGAATAGATGTCCTGATGATTCTGATTATCGGACTGCAATAGCTATAAAGACTAAAGAAAGGTATGATTTGATTCTTAAAAATAAAAACTATTACGATGAAAAAACGCATACCCAGTTTTCTCCAGGTATTTATGAACTATATAAAGGAGCAGAACTGTTGCAACAAGAAATTATGGATTTTCAGACACATTTATATGAATTGGGTGAACTAGAACAATATTTACAGGATATAGGATTTACAAGTGTAACAGTGTATTCATCATATGAAAAAGTAATTGCTAAAAATAATCATACAGAAATGTTCTTGTATGAGTGTTCATTTTAAAAAAAGGGATGGATAAAGATGATAGTCTTAATCACAGGAGCTTCGTATACAGGTAAGACAGCGCTTGCTCAAAAGCTGCTTGAAAAGTATAAATTTCCATGATCATCTGAAAATGGGGCTAATTCGTAGCGGAAACACTGAATTAACACCTATGAGTGATAATGATGCTCTAACTAAATATTTATGGCCAATTGTTTGTGAAATGATTAAGACCGTTATTGAAAATAAGCAAAGCCTTATTATTGAAGGATGTTATATTCCTTTTGACTGGAAGAAAAATTTCACAAAAAAATATTTGGATAATATAAGGTATTATTGTCTTATAATGAGTGAAAATTATATTAGAAATCATTTTGATGACATCAAAAAATATGGTAATGTCATTGAAAATCGTCTAGATGATGAAAATTGTACTCTGGATAGTGTGTTGAAGGATAATGCTCAGTTTTCTAAACTTGCCCAAAAAAGTAAGATGAATTACATACTTATTGACGATCCATATAAAATAGATATTGATTTATAATAATTATTGTTTATGCTATAAGAATCAAATTAATATTTATACTATTCTTAAATTTTTTATTGTTCTATTTTTAATGGTTTATTTAGTGAAGGTCATTTACTAAATTTTTGCTACTTGATATAATTATAGAAATGGTAGATAAATAGAACAAAAAATTAATGTATAGATGAGAGAAAATATTAGTTTAAGTGAATAAAGGAGTTAGACAATACTGGCTCATGATTGAAAATTTTAATAAGCACATTTTTTAAATAAGAGAGAAAAACTAAAAGAATAATTATGGATTAGATAAGGGGATGTGCCTGGTAATTACTTTGTAAAAATAATTCAGGTCTATTTAACTAGTTTGGGACAACAGATTTATTGTTATTTGATAGATTATAATATATTGATTTTATGTCTTACGGTAGTAATTAAGTAGAGGGATGGGAATATGAAAGTTAAGAAAACAAGACGGCAATTTTATGACTCGATTTATATTTTGGCAATTAAACACGGATTAATGCTAGCAATACCATTCCTCATTCTTGGCTCTTTTGCTTTGTTGTTTAATAGCTTTCCAATCCCCGATTATCAAGTCTTTTTAGCGGCTTTTCTAGATGGAGGCTTAAAAGACGGATTAAGCATTATTTATAACTGTTCCTTAGGTTCTATTGCGTTAATTTTAATTATTACCATCTCACTTTCATACGGAAAATTAAATGGTCAAGATGATGTCTTTTTTTATCCTATTACAGCAATAATTTCATACCTTTCTTTTTGTGGCGGATTGCATGAAAAGACATATATTTTTCAATCTGACTGGGTCTTTACGGCAATGTGCATAACCCTTTTAACTTGTGCGATGTTAAAAAAGGGAATGCACCTTGTAAATCATTTAGAAAAATTGTATACGGTAGGGACAAATTATATTTTTAATCGAGCAATACAAGGAATTTTCCCGATAGTCTTTATCATTATTATATTTACGAGTGCTGGGCAGATTATGAAAGGTTTATTAGGTGATATCAATATTGTTAATTTTGGCTCATATTTCTTTATATATTTGTTTAGCTGGTTTGGTAATGGAATTATTGGGACCTTGTTATATGTATTTTTTGTACATTTTTTATGGTTTTTTGGAATACATGGGACTAATACACTGGATATGGTTGCTAAGCAGTTGTTTGAGCCGGGAGTACAAATTAATCAAGCGTTAATACAAAATGGTCAATTACCAACAGAATTATTTTCAAAAACATTTCTAGATATATTTGTTTTTATTGGCGGTTGTGGAACAGCATTATGTTTAATTTTAGCAATCTTTATTGCTGCTAAAAAAAGTAATAATAAGAAACTTGCGAAGGTTGCAGGTATATCTGTTTTTTTCAACATTAATGAAATTGTTATTTTTGGTTTTCCCGTTATTTTTAATCCTATTATGCTGATTCCTTTTATTTTGACACCGTTAGTTTTAACAATAATCAGTAGTATTGCAATGTCAACTGGTATAGTTCCGTATATAAGTCAATCGGTTGAATGGACAGTTCCGATTATTTTAAGTGGATATCAGGCAACGGGATCTATCGCAGGTAGTTTTCTCCAAATATTTAATATTATTATCGGAACAATGCTTTATATTCCATTTGTAAAGTATAGTGAGCAGATCCAAAGTAAAGAATTTGAAGAATCTATTCTTGCCTTAGAAAATGATATGATTGAAGGAGAACAAAATGGTAGTATCCCCGTTTTTTTATCAGATCATTATCACTATCATTTTCCCGCCAAAACACTTGCTATGGATTTGCGTAATGCGATGTATTTACATCAGCTGCAATTATATTATCAGGTACAAATGACTGCGGAGGAACAAGTATATGGTGTAGAAGCGTTGTTGCGATGGAATCATCCAGTTTGTGGTTTTGTTGCACCTTCATTATTGATTTCTTTGGCTTACCAAGGTGGTTTTTTGAATGAACTAGGTTTATATATTATAGAAAAGGCTTGTCAAGATGCTGAGCAGATAGATAGATTAGCGATGAAGATGAATTTGTCAATCAATATTTCTCCAAAGCAGCTGGAGGATGCTGATTTTGTTTCTAACGTACTTAAAATTATTAATAAGTATCATTTGCAATATATAGAACTGGTTTTTGAGGTTACTGAACGAGCTTTATTGAATACTACTAATATTATTACAAAGCGCATATTAGAATTGCGAGATAGTGGGATTAAGTTGAGTATAGATGATTTTGGAATGGGACACAGTTCAATAACTTATTTGCAGGAAAATATATTTGATGAAGTTAAGTTGGATGGTAGTTTGGTACAGCACCTATTGGAAAATGACAGAACACGCGAAATTATTATGAGTATTACTCAAATAGCCAAGCGGTTAAATTTTAGTGTAGTTGCAGAATTTGTTGAAACAGAGGAACAGATTAATGTATTAAAAGAAGCTGGATGTAAGATTTATCAAGGCTACTATTATGCTAAGGCAGTACCATTAGATGAATTTTTACAATATTGTCTTATTACAAGGAATGGTATTATAAGATCGCCAATAAATGAGAAAGTTTAGTGTTCTGATAATAAAACTAAGGGGGTAAAATATGGATGATGAATTTATTAATATAACGACAGAAAATGTTTTTAATGAACACTTATGTTGTATTATACGGAGTAAAAAGTTTCATCCTGGAATAGATGCAAAGCGCCAATGGCTTTCAAAACGCCTAAATGAAGGACATGTTTTTAGAAAATTGAATGAAAGGGGTACTGTTTTTATTGAATATGCCCCATTGGAAAAAGCATGGGTTCCTATTGTTGGTGATAATTATTTCTACATATATTGCTTGTGGGTTATGGGAAGCTATAAAGGCAAAGGGTATGGTAAGTCACTGATGGATTATTGTTTGGCGGATGCTAAAGCAAAAGGAAAATCAGGTGTCTGTTTACTAGGTTCAAAAAAACAAAAACATTGGCTTACAGATCAGTCATTTGCTAAAAGTAATGGCTTTGAGGTCGTTGATACTACTGATGATGGATATGAACTATTAGCGTTGTCTTTTGATGGAACTTTCCCTCGATTTACTCAAAAGGCTAAAAAGCAAAAGATTGAAAATAAAGAACTAACTATTTATTATGATATGCAATGCCCTTTTGTTTATCAAAGTCTTGAAATAGTCAAACAGTATTGTGAGATTAATAATGTACCTATTCTGATGATTCAAGTTGATACTTTACAAAAAGCTAAAGATTTACCTTGTGTTTTTAATAATTGGGCAGTGTTTTATCATGGGAAATTTGAAACTGTGAATCTGCTAGATAAAAATACTCTTACAAGATTATTAAAAAAATAGAGATTATAAATATATAAAGATTGGAATTAAATGGCTGAATAAGCCATTTTTTTAATTTTTATTTTAAAAGTACTTTCAAAAACATTAAAAATAAGTTGGAATAAAAAATAAAAATGAAAGTAATTACTAAAGCAAGTGAATATATTGCTTAATAAAATAAAAGCCATTAAAGTTATAAACAAGGAGGAGAGATTTAATGAAGAGGATTCAAAATAGTTTGATCGTTTCATGTCAGGCATTAGAAGATGAACCGCTGCATTCATCATTGATCATGTCAAAAATGGCACTTGCTGCAAAGATGGGGGGAGCAAAAGGAATAAGAGCAAATAGTGTTCAAGATATCCATGAAATTAAAAAGGAAGTGGATTTGCCAATTATTGGTATCATCAAGAAAGATTATGAGGATACAGATATTTATATTACTACAACGATGAAAGAGGTGGATGCTCTAGTGGCAGAAGGGGTAGATATTATTGCGATGGATGCGACAATGCAGTTAAGACCTCATAATCAAACAATTACTGAATTTTTTAAGGAGGTAAAAGCAAAATATCCTCATCAATTGTTTATGGCTGATTGCTCCACTGTGGAAGAGGCAATCCATGCTGATAATATTGGATTTGATTTTATTGGAACAACTTTAGTCGGATATACACCACAAAGCCAAAATAGTCGAATTGATGCTAATGATTTTAAAATTATTAGAGAGATAGTGAAGAATGTTAAGCATCCTGTGATTGGTGAGGGAAATATAGATACTCCTTCTAAAGTAAAAAGGGCATTAGAATTAGGTTGTTATAGTGTGGTTGTAGGATCAATGATTACAAGACCACAGTTAATTACAAAGAAATTTGTAGATGAGATTTCAAGATAAGGGAGGAAAGAGATTATGATGGATAAATTGTCTAATGTGTTATTGCCGATTGCTGAGAAACTTTCTAAAAATCGTTATTTGACAGCAATTAGGGATGGTTTTGTTTCAATCATGCCGCTAGTAATTACTGCGTCTTTATTTACATTGATCAATAGTGTATTTGTAGGTGAGGGGCATTACTTTGATCAATGGTTTGGAGCACCATGTAATGATTTTGCTAAAATCGGTAGTGTAATTAGTTCAGCCTCAATGTCAATTATGGCAGTTTTGCTAGTTTTTACTACTGCTAAAGCTTTAGCTAATGAATATAAAATGGATACTTCGGTTGCTGGAGCAACAGCAGTTGTTTGCTTTTTATGTCTAACACCATTTGTAAGTGATGCAAAAATTGGTGAATATGTGACTACTTATTATTTAGGGGCAGCTGGGATGTTTACAGCATTTATTTCTGCCTTGATTTCAGTTGAATTAATGAGATTTTTGCTTGGGTTCAAAGCACTGGTTATTAAAATGCCGGAAAGTGTACCTACTGGAATTGCTAGATCATTTAATGCAATTATTCCTGTAGCTTTAACGGTTATTATTTTTGCAATCCTGAGAATTATAACCGATGCAATAGGGGCGCCGCTTAATGATTTGATTTTTAACTGGATTCAAACACCTTTTACTGCAATTGTTTCATCACCGGTCGGATTGATTGTTATTTATGTTTTGTATATGCTTTTATGGGGCTTTGGAATTCATTCGGCATATATTTTTAATCCAATCTTAGAACCAATCTATTTGGCAAGTCTAGCAATCAATGAAGCTGCTATTACAAGTGGAACAGCAGCTACCGAAATTATTACTAAACCATTTATTGATTCCGTTGCATTTATGGGTGGCGCTGGTAATATGTTAGCGCTTGTAATTGCTATTTTTATAGTTTCTAAAAGAGATGATTATAAGGTGATTGGAAAATTAGGTTTTGTACCAGCATTATTTAATATTTCAGAACCGCTGATGTTTGGATTACCTGTTGTTATGAATCCTATCTTGATCATTCCAATGATTTTAACAACTCTTGCTGGTTTAGGAATTGGAGCGTTAGCTACACAAATTGGTATTATGGCTCATACTTACGTATTGATCCCTTGGACGACACCACCAGTAATCAGTGCGTTTCTAGCTACTGGAGGAGATATTATGTCAGGGGTCATTGGTCTACTTATTTTGGTAGTATCTGTTCTTATCTATATCCCATTTGTAAAAGTTATGAATAAAGAAGGAATTGAGAGTATTGAAGAATAAAGTTATTGTTTTTGATCTAGACGGTACACTTTTAGGTGCCAATAATGAAATCATTGGAGGAACCGAGACATTGAATTGTCTTGATTCTCTCCAACAAATGGGATGGACATTAGCAATATGTACAGGTCGGTTAGATCATGATATTTTAAAAATAGAAGAACAATACAAACTTAAAATAGAGCATCGTATTTCTCAAAACGGTGCGGTTTGTATGAAAGGACAACAATTGATAGCTACCTTGATTGATAAACAAGAAGCTATAAATATCTATAAGGAGATTCAAAAAGAAGATATTCGAATCGAGTTAAATACAGTATCTAATCGTTATTGGAAAAGTGAAAGAGATCCAGCTTTCCCTAGTGAATTATATGATTCCCATATCATTTGTAAAGATTTTGATAAACTTATACTGTATCAGCCAGCAGTTTTGTTTCTTGTTATTGGTACTGAAGATAAACTTCGCTCAATAGAAACATATATAAATACAACATATCAAAAGACAAAAGCAGTGATGACTTCTTCAACATCTTTGGAAATCATGCATAAAGATGCCTCAAAAGGAAATGCCGTAAAAATGCTATATCCTAAAAGTGAAGTATATGCAATAGGTGATTCCCCAAATGACTTTGATATGTTTCCAATTGCTAAAAAGGGTTACTTGGTTGCAAATAAGCCTTGTCAATTTCCCTGTGCTCAAAAAGAAAGTATTTTAGAAGCGTTAAAAGATATAATAAAAATAAATAAAGAGGACAGATAAAATGAAAACATTATTTATTCCTTTAGATGAACGACCATGCAATTATAATTTTCCTTTAATGATTGCCCAGTCAAATCAACAAATCGAATTAGTTGAACCGGATAAAAGTTTTTTAGGTCATAAAAAGAAGCCGGCTCAGGTGGAATATTTTAAACAATTTATCGATGAAAATATTGAAGGATGTGATAATTGTATTATCTCGATAGATATGATCGTATATGGTGGATTGATTCCATCACGATTACACTATTTGAGTGAAACAGATGCGCTTCAACGTTTAGAACTAATTAAATATCTAAAACAGTTGAAACCTCAAATAAAAATATATGCTTATCATTGTATTATGCGTGCACCAAGTTATAATTCGAGTGAAGAAGAACCTGATTATTATGAAAGTTACGGCTTTGCTCTTTTTCGAAGAAAATATCTTCTTGATCTAAAAAAAAGACATGGGTTAAATCAAAAAGAAAAAGATGAACTTCTCGGTATTGATATTCCTCAGGAAATTATAACTGATTATGAGCAGCGTCGTTTGTTTAATACTAAGATTAATTTAAAGGTTATTGATTTTCTTGAAGCTGGCTATCTTGATTTTCTGGTTATTCCACAAGATGACTCGTCACCTTATGGATATACTGCAATATCCCAAAAAATCGTTATTAATGCTTTAAAGGAAAAAAGATTAGATCAGAAAGTAATGATCTATCCTGGAGCTGACGAAGTAGGTCTGTCATTATTAGCACGTGCTTATCATGAATACTATCATTTAGAACCAAAAGTTTATCCTTTTTACGCTTCGGTATTAGGACCAATGATTATTCCTAAATATGAAGATCGACCAATGTATGAAAGTCTAAAATCACATGTACGCGTATGTAAAGCTAAGCTGGTCAACAATCCTCAAGATGCTGATGTGGTTTTAGCGATAAATTCGCCAGGTAAGATCATGCAAGAAGCTTTTATTGATAAAAATGATTTAGATGTAACTTATACAAGTTATCGTTATTTATTGGCTTTTGCTGAACAAATTCAAGATTATATAAATAGTGGTTATCATGTGGCGTTATGCGACAGTGCTTTTAGTAATGGTGGTGATCTACAATTAATTGAATATTTAGATGAGCTAAATATTTTAGATCAATTAGTAAGCTATGCAGGATGGAATACAAATTGTAATTCCTTAGGAACAACTTTATCTCAAGCTTTTATTGGTCAGGAAAACGTAATTAATAATTTATGTTATCGTCTTATCGAAGATGTTTTTTATCAAGCAATAGTTAGAAAAGAAGTTGTCGAAAATGATTTACCACATAAAGGATTATCTTATTATGATTTTAAAGATCAACAAACGGATGTAGAGAATATTATTAAAAAGAAGTTACAGATTAATTTTGGACATCTTCATCTTAGTCAGCGCTATCCTTTTAATATAACAAAAATATATATGCCGTGGAAACGGATGTTTGAAATTGGAATGGAAATTAAGTTATAGGAAACGTAAGTTTCCTTTTTATGCTATAATCATTTGTATAGTAAAGGAGGGGTTAGGTGTTATCTTATAATAGAAGTGTGATTCCAATTATTGAATCAGCTTATGAAGAACTAACGAATGTGGAAAAAAATATTGCTAATTATTTCATTGATCAAGTTGAAGATGAAGATTTATCATCAAAAGCGGTTTCTCAAAGATTATATGTATCTGAAGCATCCTTATCACGGTTTGCTAAAAAGTTAGGGTTTAGTGGATATCGACAATTTCTATTTGCTTATCAAGATTCTCACCAATCAAGCCGGCATTTAGATTTATTAACTAAACAAGTTTTAAACTCTTATCAAAAAGTTTTAGAGAAAACTTATTCATTGATTGATAATGACCAAATGGTTAGAATAGCTAAGATGCTGGATGAATATAATCGAGTTTATATTTATGGAATTGGCTCATCGTCAGTTGTTGCAAGAGAATTTAAATTAAGGTTTATGAGATTAGGATTAGATGTTGATTATTTAGCAGAATCACATTCTATTCGGATGAATATTACCCGAGTAAATCAAGAATCATTAGTGATTGGAATCAGTGTAAGTGGAAAAACCGAAGAAGTTATAGAAGGATTACGAGAAGCAAAAGAAAAAGGAGCTAAAACAATTATGTTATCTGCTGCTCGGGTATATGAATATCGTTCTTATTATGATGAACTGATCTTGATTGGGGGGTTAAAAAATTTAGCTATTTCTGATAAAATCTCACCCCAAATTCCCGCCTTGATCGTGGTTGATATCTTATATTCACATTATCTTAATTATAACAATGATAATAAAAAAGAAAAGCTGCAAATGACATTAGAACATATTAATTATGAATTAGAAGAATAATCTAGTATATGGATATTGGTAAGCTCATATTAAAAAGCTAACAGAGTGCTGCTTTGTTAGCTTTCTTTGTGAATAATTAATTAAAATAGAACTTTTTGCAGTTCCTCTAAAAACATTTTAGCAGAACGGCTGAAAATTTGATATTTTTTCCAGACAAGATAAAATCCAGTTTCAAAATTTGGTTCTAATGGTCGGAAGCAGAGGTTACAATTACCGGTTGTATTAATTAATTTATCAAATGTAAAAACATAGCCTAAACCACTTTCTACGATCATTGCTGGGGTAGTGATAAGATTAAAGCTGCCAATCACATTTAGATTACGATAATATTCTTTAAACCAGCCTGATAATACGTTTGCACTTGATTGTTGATGGGCAAGGAAAATAGGTTCGTCTTTGATATCTTCTGGAGTGATTGCATTTAGTTTTGCTAATGGACTATCTCTTCGCATCAGTACACCCCAAGTATCTGTATATGGTAACTTAAGATAATTATATTTTTCTAGATCGATTGGTTCAATTAAGATGGCAAAGTCTAGGAGACCTTTATTTAACTGTTCTGAAACTTCTAAAGTACTTCCGCTAAAAATATGATACTTAATATTAGGGTATTGGTTGTGCATCCTTTTAAAAATTTCAGCAATTGAATGCATTACATAAGTTTCTGGGGCGCCAATATAGATATCACCGGATGTTGTTTCCCCATAGGTGCTAAGTTCTGATTCAGTTCGTTCAGTTAAATCAATTATTTCTTTCGCTCGTTTTCTAAGAAACATCCCTTCTTCTGTTAGAGTAACTTTTCGGCTACCTCTTTCAAATAATTTTTTTCCAACCTCTGCTTCAAGCATATTTAATTGACGGGATAAATTTGGCTGGGTAGTGTGTAAAATTTCAGCGGCTTTTGTGATACTTTCTTCTTGAGCTACTGCAAGAAAGTATTTTAAAATACGTATTTCCATTAATATTGCACCTCCATTTAAAAAATTATACCATAAAGAAAAGGTATAATAATATATATAATATAAGCATTTGTAGTTTTTTTAAATTGTGAGATAATTATAGAAAAGATAAATAAAGGAGGAGAAAAAATGAGTTTTCCAAAGAATTTTTTATGGGGCGGAGCTACTGCTGCGAACCAATGTGAAGGAGCCTGGAATGAAGATGGACGTGGTCCTGCTTTAACAGATGTTACTACAGGAGGATCAGTTAAAGAAAGTAGACAGGTTACTTATATTGACAAGGATGGTAAACATTGTAAGATCGTTACTAGTGAAGGGCAGGTTCAATTACCTGAAGGAGCCCATTTTGCTTGTTTAGATGAATGTTTATACCCTAACCATGATGGTATTGATTTTTATCATCATTATAAAGAAGATATTAAGATGTTTGCGGAAATGGGTTTTAAAACTTTTAGAATGTCTATTTCATGGTCAAGACTATTTCCTCATGGTGATGAAGAGACCCCTAATCAAAAGGGAATCGAATTTTATCGTAGTGTTTTCAAGGAATTAAGAAAATATAATATTGAGCCTTTAGTTACAATTTGGCATTTTGATACACCTTTATATTTAATTGAAAAATATGGAGGATGGTCAAATAGAAAGTTGATCAAGTTTTTTGATCATTATGCACGAACAGTTTTTACAGAGTTTAAAGGTTTAGTTAAATATTGGTTAACTTTTAATGAAATTAATAATACAATCATGGGATTAGGTTTATTCTATGAGGCTAAAGAAGAGGATTATCAACGTGCTTATCAACATTTACATCATCAATTTGTTGCAAGTGCTCATGCGGTTAAGATAGGTCATGAAATTGATTCCGAAAATAAGATTGGTTGTATGATTTGCGGTATTACAAGTTATCCAGCAACATGTGATCCTAAGGATGTTTTAGCAAATCGTCATCAATGGGAAAAATCAATCTTCTATTGCGGTGATGTCCAATGTTTTGGTAAATATCCGACTTATGCTAAACGTTTATGGGATGAACATAATGTTAAATTAGATATTACAGAACAAGATTTAATCGATTTAAAAGAAGGTACTGTTGATATGTATACTTTCTCTTATTATATGTCTTCTTTGATTACAACTCATGAGATTGCTGATGCAGTAGGTGGAAACTTTACAACAGGAGCACGAAATGAATATCTTCAATATTCTGATTGGGGATGGGCGTTTGATCCAGATGGATTACAATATTATCTTGAAATGATTTATGATCGTTATCAAAGGCCATTGATGGTTGTAGAAAATGGTTTAGGAGCTTTTGATACAGTTGAGGAAGATGGAACAATCCATGATGATTATCGTATCGATTATTATCGAGATCATATCTTGGCTATGGATAAAGCAATTAATAATGGTGTTGATTTAATTGCATATACGACTTGGGGCTGTATCGATCTAGTTTCGGCAGGCACTGGTGAAATGAGAAAACGTTATGGTTTTATCTATGTTGATAAACATGATGATGGAACTGGAACGATGAAACGTAGTCCTAAAGATTCTTTCTATTGGTATCAAAAAGTAATACAAAGTAATGGTCAAGATTTAGATTAATTGAGTATTTAATTTTATAAGTAATGATTAACTGTATTGTCATATAAAGATGACGATACAGTTTTTTGCATAAATAAAAAGCATGGAAAACCATAAAATATAAGTATTTGTATTTTCATGGCTTTTATTGATAATTATAAGTGTAGAATAAAACGGCTTGAAAGGAGATGGTTAAATTGAATGTGCAGAAAATTAGTGAAAAAGAAATTGTTATAGCACTGCTCGATGCTGGTATGGATACGGAAAAAATCAATGAATTTATTGAAAGTATTAACTCAGAATATTTTCAAAAAAGTAAAAATATTTTATTAAGCCAAAGAGCTGAATTATTATTAAAGATTCGAGATGGTCAAGAGAAATTATATTGTTTAGATTATTTAACTAGAACACTCAATCAGGCAGGAATATTTGATAAAAAATAATGGAGGAAAAATTATGATCTTAAAGGAAAATTATAAATTAAATAATGGGGTAGAAATACCTAAATTAGGGTTAGGAACTTGGGAAATTGCTGATAATAAAGTAGCTGATGCAGTAAAGAAAGCTGTTAAACTAGGGTATCGCCATATCGATACTGCCCAAGGATATGAGAATGAAAATGGTGTTGGAATTGGAATTAAAACTTGTGGTGTTGAGCGAGAGAATCTTTTTATAACAACAAAGATTCAAGCAGATTTTAAAACATATGAAGAAGCGAGACGATCTATTATTGATTCATTAAAGAGATTAGAGCTTGAATATATTGATTTAATGATCATTCATGCACCACAACCATGGACAAAATTTAGAGAAGAAAATCATTATTTTAAAGAAAATATAGATGTTTGGAAAGCACTGGAAGAGTTTTATAAAATGGGGAAAATTAGAGCAATCGGTTTATCAAATTTTGAAATCGTAGATATTGAAAACATTTTAAATAATTGTGAAATAAAACCTGCGGTTAATCAAATTTTGGCACATATTTCTAATACCCCATTTGATATAATTAATTATTGTCAAGCACATGATATTTTAGTTGAAGCTTATTCACCAGTAGGTCATGGAGAAATGTTAAAAAATAATGAAGTTAAATTAATTGCTGATAAATATGGGGTTACAATTCCTCAATTGTGTATTAAGTATTGTTTACAGTTAGATACCTTACCACTACCTAAAACTGCTGATCCAGGACATATGCAAAATAATGCGGATTTAGATTTTATTATCAGTGATGAAGATATGATGCTTTTAAAAAATATTAATAAAATTAAAAATTATGGAGAGTTTAGTGTATTTCCGGTATATGGGAAAATTTAACTCATAAAGAAGAAATTATATAAATGAAGGGAGATTATTATGGCAGCTTTAACAACGTTATTTCCAGTATTTTTTATGCTGGCACTAGGCTTTATCGCACGAGTAAAGGGATGGATCACACTTGAACAGAAAAATGGAGCTAATGCAATAATATTTAAAATTTTATTTCCTATTTTAGTCCTTAATTTGATGTGTACAGCAACGATTGAAACAGACCATATTAAAATTATTGGTTATGTTTTTGGTGTTTACCTTCTAGCTTTAGTTGCAGGTAAATTACTTGCACCACTTGCGGGCAAGAAATATGCTCATTTTTCACCTTATTTACTTACAGTAGTAGAGGGAGGAAATGTGGCATTACCGTTATATCTTTCTATTGTTGGAAAATCTAGTAATACTGTTATTTTTGATATTGCTGGAACAGTTATTGCTTTTATTGTTTTTCCAGTTTTAATAGCTAAAGAAGCGGCAACAGGTTCTTCAATGAAAGAGATGATTAAAAGTATTTTTACAAATTCTTTTGTTATTGCTGTGATTGTCGGTCTTGTTTTGAATTTTACGGGGATTTATGATTTACTGATAGCATCGCAATTTGGTGAAATGATTACAGGAACATTATCACAAGCCACAACACCGATCGTTTCAATGATTTTATTTATTTTAGGCTATGATTTAAATGTTGATAAAAAAACATTAGTACCGATTCTTAAGTTAATGGGAATTAAAATTGTTTATTATGCGATGGTTATTGCGGGATTCTTTATTTTATTTCCTGCCCAAATGGCCGATAAGACTTTTATGATGGCTCCAATTATCTATTTTATGTGTCCCACTGGATTTGGATTGATGCCTGTTATTGCCCCATTATATAAAGATGAAGATGATGCCTCATTTACAAGTGCCTTTGTTTCTATCTTTATGATTATTACACTGATCGTCTATACTTTGGTTGTTATTTTTATTGCTTAAAATAAGCGTGCTTTCTTATTGATTTAGAGGAGCTTTAAGATAAATAATAGTCCATTTGACCTTTTGATAAGAATATAAATTAAAAATTAGGAGAAAGATTGAATATGGAATATATACAATTAAATAATGGTATTAAAATGCCAAGTATAGGCTTTGGTGTATACCAAATTCCATTATTAATGACAAAGCAATGTGTCTTAGATGCTTTAGCAATTGGGTATCGACATATTGATACCGCAAGGAACTATGGTAATGAAAGAGAAGTTGGAGAGGCGCTTATAGATTCAGGTATTTCGAGAGCTGAAATCTTTCTAACAACTAAGATATATGGGGCTGATAGTTATCGTCAAGCATGTCAGTATATTGATGAAGCGTTAAATAAATTACAGACAAAATACATTGATTTAATGTTGTTTCATTGGCCATCTGGAAATATAACAGAAACATATCGAGCGATGGAAGATTATTATAAGGCCGGCAAGTTAAAAGCGATTGGCTTATCAAATTTTTTTATTCATGATTTTAATACTGTTATTAGTTCATGTACAATAATTCCTATGGTCAATCAAGTTGAAGCACATATTTTTCATCAAAGAAAAGTTTTTCAAAAAGATATGAACCAATATGGAATCAAGCTTGAAGCGTGGTCACCACTGGCATGTGGAAAAAATAATATCTTTGGCAATTTAATATTAGAAAAAATAGCTAAATCACATCGTAAATCAACAGCTCAGGTTGCTTTAAGATTTTTAAATCAAAAAGGTATTGCGATTATACCTAAATCGATCCATAAAGATAGAATAAAGGAAAATTGGGAGATTTTTGATTTTGAATTAACAAATGATGAAATGAAAGAAATTGAATTATTAGATTGTGATTGTAGCTTATTTAGCTGGTATGAATAAGTAAATAATTTATTTAGCGGTAGTTAGAGAAGAATAACAAAAAAAGGAGGATGTTAAGAAATGAACCTTCCCTATCATGTCCAAATAAGGGAGATTCACTTCATTAGTCGTCCTTTTTTATAGTTTATTTGTAGTCACAATAAACACTGTTGATTGTATTATTTTCGATAACTAATTTACGTTGAGCTAGTTTGTCGATGAAATAACGATCGTGTGATACAAATAATAATGTTCCTGAATAATTTGAAAGTGCATCTTCTAAAATTTCACGAGTTTCAATATCAATATGATTAGTTGGTTCATCTAAAATTAATAAGTTGACTTTATGTTGCATTAAAATAGCCATTTTTAATAATACTTTTTCACCACCAGATAAGTTTCCTACTCGTTTGAAAACCTGATCTTGATAAAAAGAATATTTAGCTAGAATCCCTCTAGCCTCACCTTCCAAACAAGGATATTCATGACAAAATGTTTGAAGAATTGAATCATTGTTATTGATAAAATTTATTTCTTGAGGTATATATCCAATTAAGACTGTTTCCGCCATTTTTAACTCACCTTGATAATTATTAAGGTTTCCAAGAAGAGCTTTAATAAATGATGTTTTACCTGAACCATTATTTCCTAGTAGGACTGTTTTTTCCTGATAATAAAGTGTAAAATTCACTTTTGAAAATAAAGATAGATTATTAAAAGATATTCCAAAATCAATGACTTTAAGCACTTCTTTGCTACTGCGTTCACCCAAAAAGTTAAGTGGCAGTTTCTTTTTTTCTAATTGTGGTTTATCGAGGATTTCCATCTTTTCTAAACGTTTTTCTAATTCTTTGGCTTTTTTAAAGAATTTTTCATTATCACCTTGATTACCCCAATCTCGATAACGCTTGATAGAAGCTTTTATTGCTTCGATTTTCTTCTGTTGAGTTTTGTATTGTTCAAATTCTTGTAATAATAATCTTTCTTGTTCTTTTAAGGTGTATGAGTAATTACCGTGGAATAAACGATTTTCACTGTTATCTAAAAGAATAGTTTTATTAGTTACTCGATCCAAAAAATAGCGATCATGTGAAATAATCACAATAGTCCCACGATACTTATTTAAATAATTTTCTAGCCATTCTAACATTGTAATATCTAAATGATTAGTTGGTTCATCTAATAATAAGATATCAGGTTCAGTTAAAATTAATTGGGCTAAATTAATAATTGTTTTTTGACCACCGCTCAAGATAGCAAACGGCTTATCTAAAATACTATGCAATTTAAAGCCGGTAATGACTTTGTTTAGTTTTTCTTCAACTTCATAGCCGCCCAGGGCTATGTATTGATCTTGTATTTTAGCATATTTGTTTAATATCGCTTCATCGACATTATTATGCATCATATCTTGTTCAAGTGCTCGCATTCGTTGTTCAATAGCATGAATTTCGAAAAAAGATGACATCAGCATATCTTTTACTGTTATATCATTATCACTGATTGTTGGAATTTGTTCTAAATAGCCAATAGTAGCTTGTTTGCGAATAGTAATATTTCCTGTATCAGGGAATTCTTTTTTCATGATCATTTTAAACACTGTAGATTTGCCACTACCATTTTTGCCTACAATTCCCACACGATCACCAGTTAAAATCTCAAAATTAATATCTTTTAATACTTGTTTATAACCAAAATTTTTATAAATTTTATGCATTCCTATTTCAATCATTGTATATTTGCTCCTTTATTTTATAAATTTATTTAAAATAAACAGAGCCTAAGATTAATAGGATCAGGCGATTGTTTCTAATCGCTTCGCACAGCTAGAGCATTATACTCTGATCGCCTAGCCTATTGATTAACAGACTCTGTACGAAGCACAGTGCCTTCGACTCTACGGCAAACATAACCTAGAATCATCATGACCACCTCCCTAAAATATTATTATTTTATTAATTCTATCATATCTAAATTATAAAAACACTGAATTAATAATGAAAATCATTAAGTATTGGATATTTAGTGATTAATATCGAAGAATCTATTGATAAATAAGAAATATATTTGTTTATGAAATCGAACTATAGTAGAATAGTGAAGAAGAAAATATTTATAAGAGAGGTACATTAATGAAAAGAAAATATCCTAAGGTCATTATATCTGAAGAAGGAGAAAAATGGCTTGATAAAGGTCAGATGTGGATGTATAGAAATAATGCTGTTAATATTGATGAAACAATTGAAAATGGAGCGTTGGTAGATATCATTACTACTACTGGCCGTTACCTTGGAACAGGTTTTATTTCTAAAAATAGTCACATTACGGTAAGAATTTTATCTAAAGATATAAATGAAATATTTGATCGAAACTTTTTTAAGCGAAGAATACAATTTGCTTATGACTTTCGCAAGACAGTAGAAAAAGAAAATTTAACTAATTGTCGTTTGGTTTTTGGAGAAGCAGATGAACTGCCGGGATTAACAGTTGATCGCTATAATGATATTTTAGTTTGCCAAATTAGTTCATACGGATTAGATAAAATCAAAGATATGATCTATGAAATATTACTAGAGGTTTTAACAGAAGATGGGCAAGATGTTAAAGGTATCTATGAAAGAAATGATATTAAGGTTAGAGCAAAAGAAGGACTGCCTTTAGAAAAAGGATATTGGAGAAATATTAATTTACCGACAACGACGATTATTAATGAAAATGGAATCAATTTAAGTGTTGATGTTGAAAATGGTCAAAAAACAGGTTACTTTTTAGATCAAAAAGCAAATCGTGTTTTACTTAGAAATATAGCGTATGGAAAAAAAGTTTTGGATTGCTTTAGTCATACTGGGGGCTTTGCATTAAATGCGGCTTATGGTAAAGCTAAAGAAGTGGTTGCAGTAGATGTATCACAAACTGCTCTTGATCAGGGATATGCTAATGCTAAACTAAATAATTTACAAGGATGTATTTCTTTTGTAAAAGATGATGTTTTTGACTATCTAGATAAATGTAAAAAGGGACAGTTTGATATTATTGTTTTAGATCCACCTGCTTTTACGAAATCGAGAAGAACGGTAGATCATGCTTATAATGGTTATAAGAAAATCAATATGAAAGCAATGAAATTATTAGGCAGAGGTGGATACTTAATTACATGTAGTTGTTCACGTTTTATGGAGACTGATAATTTTGAAAAGATGCTTCGTGAATCAGCGCATGAGGCTGGAGTAACCCTTAAACAAGTATCAGTTACTCAACAAAACCCAGACCATCCAATTTTATGGACAATGGAAGAAACGTCATATTTAAAATTTTATATTTTTCAAATTATTTAGATTGAATAGGATTTACGAATCGACTGAATAGGCTTTTAATTTTAAAGTTTAATAGTCGATTTTTATTTAGGAAAATAATTTAGATTTTTTTGAATAATATCTTATTTGTTGTGTATTGAATTTGGTTTGTTTCATGATTTTCCAGACTACAAGTATAAGGGGCGTTATCATGATTATCGTTCAATAATTGCTAAAGGAACTATCAAGTTAATTGATGGTAATGATGATTACAAAATTAAAAAAGGATATAATTTATTATCCACCTGCAACCATCGTGAAATTGTCCTTTTGGAAAGTAGAAAGACGATACTCCCAATATATATCGGAGTGATTGAATGTAAAATGAAGAATGTTACAGCAAAGTTTGAATTTCCAATAAGGTCAGTTGCAGATGTTCCATTTTTAGATGTATGATCATTACCTAAAGATGAAACACCATTTGATATAAGTGACATTATTGCGAAACGAAAAAATAATTTATTGTAAAAAGAGAAATAACAATTTTAGTTCTCTTTTTATCTTTATGTAATATTATCTTTTATCATATTTAAAAATGTTTCAGCACTTTTGGTAAAGAGTTGGTATTTTTTCCAAATTATTAGCATATTCGCTTCTAATTTTGGTTCAAGTGGTCTAAAGCATAATGAACTGTTATTAGAATTAAAAATTTTATCTAAGCATAAAGCATATAAATTTCCTTCTTCAACTATTAAAGATGCATTAAATAATAAATTATAAGTTCCCACAATATTTAATTTCCTTTGATTTCCACCAATCCATCCAGCTAATTCATTTTTTACCATCCCTTGATTTGAACAAAGAAGAGGTTTTCCACGTAGATCATCAGGGGTTATTTTGTCAAGTGATGCTAGAGTACTATCCCGCTTCATTAAAATCCCCCAAACATTGCTATAAGGAAGCCTTAAATAATCGTACTTATTTAAATCAACAGGCTCAATAACGATTCCAAAATCTAGAACTCCAGCATCAATTTTTTCCATTACCTCTTCAGCTTTTCCACTATGCAAATGAAATTTTACATGAGGGTATTTTTCCAACATCGTTGCAATTGTCTTGGCAATCGGACGCATTCCTTCACTCTCACCACATCCTAGATAAATATCACCTGTTAATAGTTCTTCATTAGCTTTGACTTCAGCTTCTGCCCTTTCAACAAGCCCAAGAATTTCTTCTGCCCGTTTTCTTAAGATCATGCCTTCATCAGTCAAAGTAATACGACGTTTTCCCCGGATAAATAATTGTTTTCCTAATTCTTCTTCTAACTCTTTCATTTGTCTTGATAATGTTGGCTGCGTTACATGTAGATATTCAGCTGCCCCAGAAATACTTTCTTCCCTTGCGATGGTAAGAAAATATTGTAGTGTTCTAATTTCCATTAATATCACCCCATAGTTATATTATAGTACATTTATGTTTAACAAGTATAAAAAACTAGATTATAAATACATATAATCTAGAATTTATTTAATGAAACATATCTTTTTTGATGAAAATAATTGTGGCGATAATACAGGCAACTATTGCTAGTCCCGTTGGGAACCACCATTGTGGAAATGGTAAACCTGCAACATTCATTCCATAAAAACTGAAAATAATATTTGGAATAGCCATAACGATCGTAATAACTGTTAATACTTTCATAACAATATTCAGGTTATTGGAAATAACTGAAGCAAATGCATCCATTGTTCCTGATAAAATATTTGAATAGATATTACACATTTCAATTGCCTGATGGATTTCAATCAAAACGTCATCTAATAGGTCTTGATCTTCATCATATAATTTAATAGCTTTCCCACGCATAATTTTATTTAATGTTATTTCGTCCGTTTTTAATGAGGTAGAAAAATATACTAATGATTTTTCTAGTCCTAACATTTGAATCAATTCTTTATTTTGCATTGATTTGTGTAATCTTTGTTCAGTTCGAGAAGAGATCCGATCAATTTGGCGCAGATAAATTAAATATCGTTGAGAAATTCGTAATAATAATAGTAATAAAAATCTTGTTTTTAAATCAGTATTGACACCTTTGATCCGACCTTGTGCCATATCATCGATATTTAAGTTTTCATATAAGGAAATGGTAACAACGTATCCTTTCATGATCACAATACCTAAGGGCAATGTCGTATATTGTAACATATTTTTATCGTAACCATCTTCTACTTCTTCAGCACTAGGATAGTCAACGATTACTAGAGTCTGATTATAATCTTCGTCATAGTCGATATGCGAGCTTTCTTCAGCATCTAATGAAGATTTAACAAATTCCGGTAGAATTCCCATTTCTTCAATCAAATAGTTTTTTTCTTCTTCAGTTGGAGCAATAGCGCTGATCCAGCTGCCTGGTTCTGGTTTATCGATCTTTTTTGTTTCAGTTCCAAAAGTTTTGTAAAATTCTAACATAATAACCTCCACTTACAGGAGGTTCATGTTTATGCCTCCTGTTTCTCTATTTTATTTTCTTTTTCTTAGCGCACAATCGCTCGGGCACAGGGGACATAAAAACACCTTCTTTCGACGGTTAATTATATCACAAATTTATCAATTTTACCCCTATGTTTTGTTAGAAAATGATAAAAAAATAGTTAAATTTAATCATTAGATAAATTATTGCCAAATAATCTTCTAAATATTTCATTGATTATGAAATAATTCACTATAATATGTATATGAATCAACTAGACAAAAGTGAGCAAGAAATGTCGGGATGTTAGGATTGAAGATTTGTTATGATTGATTTGACAAAGGAGGAACACAATGAATTGGACTGATGGAATTAGTAATGCTTTAAAATACATTGAAGAACATCTTAAAGAAGATATTAAGATTGTAGATGTTGCAAATGAAGCATATGTTTCAAGTTTTTATTTTCAAAAAGCATTTAGAATTCTATGTGGTTTTAGTGTTGCAGAGTATATTCGTTATCGAAGATTATCACTAGCTGGTAGTGAGGTCATTACTACGAATAAGAAGATTATTGAAATTGCATTAGAATATGGTTATGATTCACCAGATAGTTTTACTAAAGCATTCACTCGATTTCACGGAGTTACTCCGACTGTCGCAAGAAAAGAGCAATTGATGATTAAATCTTTTGCTCCGTTAAAAATACAGTTTACTTTGAAAGGTGGTTCAACCATGGATTACAAAATTATTGAAAAAGAAGCATTTACAGTCTTAGGTAAGGCAAGAAGGTTTGATTTTGATTGTGCATTTAATGAGATTCCTAAATTTTGGGGAGAGCATATGCAGTCCGCTGATAAAAAAGTGTGTGGTGTATACGGGGTTTGCATTGAAGATGAAAAAGATGAAGGATTTAAATATTTGATTGCTGATGAGTATGTTTTGGACAGTGAAATTCCAGATGGGTATGAAGTTTGTGAAATTCCATAATTAACATGGGCAGTATTTGCTTGTCATGGTGCTGTACCTAAATCATTGCAAGAAGTGAATACAAAGATTTTTTCTGAATGGTTACCAAATAATGATACATACGAAGTTGCTGAGCATTATAATATTGAAATGTATACACCGTGTGAGGACTATCCACGAGGCAATCATGATGAAAATTATTATTCAGAAATTTGGATTCCGGTAAAGAAAAAATAATTATTATATTTAAGTTATGATAAATTAAATCGTTATCATAACTTTTTCTTATTGATTGACGGATTTTATGATTTCCTTTACAATTAAGGCATTGTTTTAAAAAGGAGACAATTTGATGAACAGAGAAAGATTATCATCACGTCTAGGTTTTATTTTATTATCTGCTGGATGTGCGATTGGATTAGGAAATATTTGGCGTTTTCCGTATATGGTTGGAAAATACGGTGGAGGGGCATTTGTATTAGTCTATTTATTTTTCCTGATCATATTAGGTTTACCAATCATTGTAATGGAATACTCAGTTGGACGCGCTTCTCAAAAGAGTATT
Organism: Thomasclavelia ramosa DSM 1402; assembly: GCF_014131695.1. Lineage (NCBI taxonomy): Bacteria > Bacillati > Bacillota > Erysipelotrichia > Erysipelotrichales > Coprobacillaceae > Thomasclavelia > Thomasclavelia ramosa. The sequence goes on along the minus strand of NZ_CP036346.1, from coordinate 2,477,465 downwards.
GCTAAAAGTTTTCATGTTTTAGAAAAGAAAGGACAAAAATGGCACATATTTTCGTATGTCGCAATGGTGGGAAATTATTTGTTAGTAATGTTTTATACGACTATTGCCGGCTGGATGCTAGCCTATTTTGTTAAAATGTTGAATGGTGATTTTATTGGACTAAATCCAAGTGAAGTCAATAATGTTTTTGTCAGTCTTCAAGCAGATCCACAAGCTAGTATTTTTTGGATGATCTTGATTGTTGTGATCGGCTGTGGAATTTGTGCTGTTGGTCTTCAACGAGGTGTTGAAAAAGTAACGAAAGTAATGATGGGATTATTGCTAGGAGTGATGCTCTTATTAGTTGTGAAGTCTTTGAGTTTAGACGGTGCAATAAAAGGAGTTGAATTTTACTTAGTTCCAGATTTTAATTTATTGATGGAAAATGGAATCTTTAATGCTGTTTATGGTGCAATGGGACAAGCATTTTTTACTTTGAGTATTGGAATGGGGGGAATGGCTATTTTTGGTAGTTATATTGGTAGAGAACATTCTTTAACTGGCGAAGGGTTACGTGTTTTAGCGCTAGATACTTTTGTTGCAACAATGGCAGGATTGATTATTTTTCCAGCTTGTATGTCTTTTGGGGTGGATGCAGGAAGTGGACCGGGATTAGTTTTTGTGACACTGCCAAATATTTTTAATGTTATGGAAAATGGTCAAATTTGGGGTACCTTGTTTTTTGTTTTTATGAATTTTGCGGCTCTCTCTACGATTATTGCCGTATTTGAAAATATTGTTTCATTTTCAATGGATCTATTAAATTGGTCAAGGAAGAAAAGTGTCATTTTAAATTTTATTATTATTGTTCTTGGTAGTATTCCTTGTGCAGTTGGATATAGTGTTTTATCTGGATTTCAGCCATTTGGACCGGGGAGTGCAGTTTTAGATTTATTAGACTTTTTAGTTTCTAATGTAATTATGCCATTAGGATCACTTGTATTTTTGTTTTTCTGTACTCGGCGTCTAGGTTGGGGTTGGAAGAAGTTTATGACCGAGGCTAATGCCGGTGAGGGCTTGCATTTTCCTGAAAAAGCCAAATTTTACATTAGTTGGATTCTCCCCCTAATTGTTATTTTTATTTTTCTATTTGGATTATGGGAGAAACTATTCGCATAAAGATAATAATGGGCAACAGTTGCATCTGTTGCTTTTTTGATGTGGTGAAGGTGAGATATTTTTTTGTTAAGACAAATTAATAATTAAATAATCTAATAATATGATAAAATAGTCTTATAGTAATGGCATTAACTTAGGGTTTAGTTTAGATATTGTAGTAGAAATATAAGGAGAGGGACTATGAATGAAAAATTAGAACTATTGATTAATGAAGTAAAAAAGGCTGTATTAGGAAAAGATGATGTTTTAAAAAAAGTAGTTATTGCTCTATTAGCTAATGGACATATTCTACTTGAAGATATTCCTGGGGTCGGGAAAACTAATTTAGCGGTTGCTTTAACAAAGGCAATACAGTTAGATTATCAGCGGGTTCAATTAACCTCTGATGTTTTACCAAGTGATTTATTAGGGTATTCTGTTTATGATTTTGAAACAAAAGAAATGACTTTTAAAAAAGGACCGCTATTTACAAATATCTTTTTGGCTGATGAAATTAATCGGACGTCAAGTAAAACACAATCAGCACTATTGCAGGTTATGGAAGAAGGAATGATTAGTGTTGATGGGTTAACTTATCCAACTGCTAAGCCGTTTATTGTTATTGCAACACAAAATCCGTTTGGAAGTGCTGGAACACAAATGTTACCAGATTCTCAGTTGGATCGTTTTATGATGCGTTTATCATTAGGTTATCCTGATGAAATGAGTGAGATTGAAATTATAAATCGAAAAAAAAGTGGAAATCCAATTAATTCAATCAACCCGGTTTTATCGCCTCAGGAATTGCTCATGATGCAAGAAGCAGTTACTAAAATTCATTTAGATGAAAGTTTAGTGAAATATATTGTTCAAATCGTTCAACAGACAAGAATTCATGAAAAAATTGAATTAGGGGCTTCTCCTCGTGCTTCGATTGCATTGATGAAAGCGGCTCAAGCTAGTGCATATTTAAATGGTCGGGACTATGTTATTGTTGAAGATATTAACGAAAACTTATATGAAACCCTAAATCATCGGATTTTCTTAATGCCAAGTGTTAAAAAGAATCGTGAAAATTTTCAAATAATTATGGAAGATATCATGATGAAGATTGCACCAATTGCATATAAGTAGTTATGTTTCGCTATCGTCTTGCTTATTTGTTATTAATTGGATTTGGGGTATTTTTCTATATTGCTTTTGTTGGATATTTTTCATATTATTTTCTTTTATTGATTCTGATTTTACCAGTTTTATCACTTTTTTATTTAGTTATGAGTTTTAAATTTACTAAGCTGGATTTTGCTATTTTGAATCAAAAAGTTATTCAAGATGACTTTGTAAAGATTAAAATAATTAAGGATAATTTAGGGCTTGGAGCAATAAAGTTTGTTGTTGAGGATCAAAAGTATTTGATCAAGGGAAATCAAGACGGATTAACTTTAGTATTTAAACATTGTGGGGGAAGAAATTTTATTATTAATACATACTACCAATACGATTGTCTAAATCTATTTTGCATAAAAAAGAGATGCCATTATGAGATACCAATTACTATTTATCCAAAGAGGGTAGAATTAGATTTCAAAGAGTACGCACATCAACTACCACGAGTTGGTGACGAAGTTTATGCTGTGAATCGTAAAGGAGATGATCCTACAGAAATATATGATATTCACAAATATCAAGAGGGGGATCAGTTGAAAAATATTCACTGGAAACTTAGTGCCCGTTATCAAGATATTTTAGTTAAAGATAATGCGATGTTAGTAGGTGAAGTAATTAATCTGTATGTTAGTTTTGATGACAATGATGATCATAATGATTTAGTTTTTGGTTATCTTGATACCTTTTGTGGTTTTTTATTAAAACGACAAATTGGCTTTCTATTATCAAATAAGGAAATTAAAAGTATTCAAGAATATGACGAAATGTTTAAATATTTGTTATGGAATAAAGAGTATCAGTCAGATATTTCTAAACATAATTATGAGTTTGTTATTAGCTATAATGGAATCATGAAAGTGGAAGGTGGCCGCTGATGAAGTTATTAATTTATTTATTAGGAATTATTGGTTCAGTAGGCTCGTTAGTTTATTCTTTTAATTTTAGTTCGAACAATCATTTTATTTTTATTTCTTGTATTATAGTAGGTTTGTTAATATATTTGGGATTTAATTATATTCAAGGTAAAAAGAAGTTTGTTATCGGGAGTATTATTGCTGATGGAATCTTATTATTGATTCCTAGTACGATGGATTGTTTAACATACATAACTTCAATTATTATTTATAAGTATCGTGAAGTTTCTGTATATGATTTTAATTTTGAAAGTACGTATATTTTTTATGATGATCCCCAAATTTGTATCTTAGCTTTTTTGCTGATTTTTATCCCATTATTTTTATCAGCTGTAATTGCAATTGATAAACAAAAATATACATTAGCTATTTTGGCTTTATTACCAGGTGTTTTTATTGAATTATTATTTACGATTACACCACCATGGTATTTTCTAGCATGTTATGTTTTATATGTTTTGATTTTATTGATTGGTGCTTTGCAAAAAGGGGCTATATTAAAAATACCAATGATTATCATTAGTGTAGTTGCCATGGCAATAACATATATATCATTTCCAATAAGTACATATCGTCCTTCAAAGTATAGTTTGTTTGATAATGCCAGAACACCAATTTCAACTCCTGGAAATATAAAAGAGGAATACAATGTCAATAGCCAAGGGGATCGTCATTATCGTAACTCATTAGATTTTACAATTGCTGGTGAAGTGACTTTAAATAATTTCAAGATTCGAGGAATTGCTTATGACTTGTATGAAGATGGTAAATGGGGGACTTCTCATAGTCGCGTTGAAACAGAATGGTTTAAAAATAACCTAGAGAAGATTGCAAATATTACAAAGACTTCTCGTCAAGTTATTGAAGTTAATCAAATCAGTGGTTATAGTCAACGTAATTATACACCATACTTTATCATTAATGACGATATGACATATTATGGTGACCACTATGAGGGTAAAAACCCTCAAACATATGAGATGATTATACCTAATGATGATTTTAATGCTCTATTATCAACGATCGATTATAAAGCCAAAGGAGAATTATTAAAGGAAATAGCCGAGCGTAATGGAACACAGGACTACTACGATGAATATTTTGGACAAGGGAATGAAGATGATGAAAAATTAACATCAGTTCCTGAGGAAACAAAATCGATTATTGAGAATTTTTTAAAGCAGCATAATGTTATTGATAATGGTAATATTTTCAATTATATTACACAGTGTACAAATGCTTTAGCGGCTAATACTTCTTATACCTTGAGACCGGGAAATACACCTGATAATGTGGATGTTGTTGATTATTTTTTAAATACTAATAAGAAAGGGTATTGTGTTCACTATGCTTCAACATTAGCATTAATGTTAAGAAGTAGGGGATATCCCGCACGTTTTGTTGTTGGCTATCAAGTGCCGGGAAGTAAGAACAATGCTGGTAAATTGATAGTTAGGGATAGTAATGCTCATGCTTGGGTTGAAATTTATGATGAATATTTGGGCTGGATACCAATTGAAGCGACTCCAACAAGTAGTGAAAATCCGAATACACCAACTGATACAATTACTCCTGCACCTAACCAAGGTGATAAAACACCACAGCCAGTGGAGCCAGAAAAACCGAATATTCAACAAATTTCTCAAAATGATAGTTTTCAAATTCCTGTTTATATTTATTATTTAGCAGGAGGGATGATCTTTATCTTTATAGTTTTATTTCAAGCAAGAATTCGTAAAAAACGAATGTTTAAAGGAGCTGCTAATAGTAATCAAAAAGTCTGTTATTATTATTACTATTTAACTAAATTGAAAATTAATTGTGATGTGATAAAGACAATAATTGATAAAGCTCGTTTTTCACAACATCAAATATCTATTGAAGAACTTGAAATAGTAGAGCAGTTTTATCAAGATAAAACAAATGCATATTTTAAACAAGCAAATTTGTTCAAAAAAATCTATTTACGTTATTTAATAGCCGTTTTATAGAGCAAAGCACGCGAATTAATTGTGTGCTTTTGCTATAATTGAATTAAGGAGATAGGAAAATGGCTAAATTGATTAAAGAAACTACTAAAAGTGAACGAGAAAACTATCTTAACAAGCTTTTTGCATGTAAAAATGGGGACTGTGAAAATTGTGGAGTTTGTAAGATTTTTGCAGGTACTTCACCGCAGGAAGTTTATTATGATTATATAATAGGAAAACGTGAATTTTTGGAGATTAGTCAAACTTTTAATAGTCGCAAATAAAATATAGTGCTTATTAACTGATTGTAAGTTGCTAAAACACTGTATTTTTATATGCAATCCAAATAAGTTATTAAAGCTTGAAGTTTTCTAGTTTCGTTATTTCTAACGGAATAAGGGAATAATATTCATGATCTGATCCATATTCTGAAGACTTTTTTGTTCTAATAATATATTTTTTCTAATTGTAATAGCACTGCCCGTTAGAGCTTTTTGTAATTATAGGTTAATTGCTATTTGGTAGAATATTTACTGAATAGTGATGACAGATATCGAAGGCATTATAATAGTATAGGTGTAAATCTATACTGACAAAAGTCTTAGATAGTAAATGTGATTGAAATAATTAAGCTGATCTTTAAACTGTTTAAGTCGATTTTTTATCATATTTGATACATAGACTTTAATAAATTATATTTTAATCAACTATTTCATTAAATTTTTATCTTATTCTTGATTTATTAAAAATACTTTTAAAAGTCTATTTAAAATATTCTCTTGAGATGTTTTTAGGAAAGAAATTTAAGTTTAATTCTTTTATTATCTTTTTAAAGCCAGTCTTCTTTTAGGAAATAAAAAAGGTTTACATCAATTCAAATGATTAATGAATTAGAGAAACTATATCAGATTAAAACTAATAATTAGTCTGCTTTTGCATTCAATCGTATTGACAAAGAGAAATATGTGTGATAGATTTTATTCATAGATAAACTTGTGATTGGGAGATAAAACATCGAACGCGCTTGTAGAGAGTCTAGGGTGGTGGAAGCTAGATAGAGATGCGACTTTGGTAAATGGACCCATGAAGGCAAAGGGGAAAGAAGTAATTTGAGTATCTTTTGACGTTAGCTTACGTTACAAAGCAAAAATGTGATAGCATTTGACAAAGACCATAAGGTGGTATAGCAGATTTTAACATCTGTCCTTTTAGGACAGGTGTTTTTTTGTTTAAATGTGATTTCGAAAGGGGAAGAAAAATGAGATTAGATAAGCGATGGTGTAGCTCTTTATAATTTAAAAGATAAAAACTATAAAGAAAAAGGGGAACATAAAAATGAGAATTAATAAACTATTTAAATTAATGGCAGTATCAGCTTTAACAATGACAGCTTTAACAGGATGTGGAAATAGCAGTAGTAATGGTGATGTAAAAGAGGTAGCGATTATTCAATATGTTGAACATACATCATTAAATACAATTAAAGATGCTTTTGATGAACAGATGGAGGCTTTGGGATATAAAGAAGGTGAAAATATTAAGTATACTTTTAAAAATGCTCAAGGAGATATGAACACAGCTCCGTCGATTATTCAAGATTTTAAATCTAGTAAAAAAGATTGTGTAGTTGCAATCGCAACTCCTGTAGCTCAAACAGCAGCTGAAATGTCAACTGATACACCAGTTGTTTTTGCAGCGGTAACTGATCCAATTAAAGCTGGTTTAACTACATCTCTTGAAAAACCAGATAAAAATATTACGGGAACGAGTGATGAGATTCAAGTTGAAATGATTTTAGAAAGAGCTTTACAAGTTAATCCGGATTTGAAAAAAATAGGAGTCATTTATAATAAAGGTGAAGTAAATTCAGTTACTAATATTGCTAAAGCAAAAGCTTTTTGTGATGATAAAGGAATTGAAATGATTGAAACAACTGTTACTGGAGTAAATGAAGTGCAAAGTGCAATTGATGTATTAACTAGTAAATGTGATGCAGTCTTTGCTCCAAATGATAATACTGTAGCAAATGCAATGGATATGGTAGGACCTGCTTGTGCTAAAGCAAAAGTACCTTTATATGTAGGCGCTGATTCAATGGTTCAAGATGGTGGTTTTTTAAGTGTTGGAATTAATTACGAAGATCTTGGAAAAGAAACTGCAAATATGGTTGATAAAATCTTAAAAGGTGAAAAAGTGGAAAATATTCCAGTTAAAGTATTTAAAGAAAATTTAAGTGTTTATGTAAATACAAAAGTATTAAAACAATTAGGTATTACTTTGCCTAATGAAATTAAAAATGATAAAGCATATGTAGAAATAAAGGAGTAGTTTTATGAATCAGACGGTTATTTTAGGAGCACTGGAGTTAGGAGGAATTTTTGCCATTCTCTCACTTGGTTTATATATCAGTTATAAAGTGTTAAATTTGCCAGATTTAACGGTTGATGGAAGTTTCGCTTTGGGATGTGCTGTTAGCGGGATGTTTACGATTAATTCAATGCCATATGTAGGATTAATAGGTTCATTTGTGATTGGTGCAGCAGCTGGGGTAGTTACTGGTCTATTAATTACAAAATTCAAAATTATGCCGCTTTTATCTGGGATTTTAACAATGACTGGATTATATTCAATTAATTTAGCAATTATGAATGATACTCCTAATTTATCACTGTTTGGTAATAATACTATTTTTAGCAGTTTTACTGCATTTGATCCTTATGGGAAAATTATTTTAATATATTTGATTGTAATTGTTATTTGTGTGATTTTAGATTTTTTCTTAAGAACTCAGCTAGGATTATCACTTAGAGCCTGTGGTGATAATGAAGATATGGTTCGAGCAAGCTCTATTGATACTGATAAAATGAAGATTTTAGGTTTAGCATTAGCAAATGGCTTAGTCGCTATGAGTGGTGCTGTATTTGCCCAACATCAAAGCTTTGCAGATATTAGCAGTGGAACAGGAATGATGGTAATTGGCTTAGCTAGTATTATTGTCGGAACAACATTTATAAAGAAAGAAAAAATTATTTTTCAGTTAGTTGCAGTTGTATTTGGAGCAATTTTCTATCGTGCAGTCCTAACAGTTGCTCTACAGCTGGGACTTCCTTCAGGATATTTAAAGCTGTTATCAGCAGTTCTTGTTATTGTGGCAATTGCTTCAACTAATGGAGCATTTAGAAGTAAGAAAAGGGGGCGCAATTAATGTTAGAATTAAAGGATGTATCAGTTGTTTTTAATGAAGGTACAGTTAATGAAAAAGTCGCCCTTAATAATATTAATCTTGCACTTGATAAAGGGGATTTTGTTACAATCATTGGAAGTAATGGTGCTGGTAAATCAACTTTATTTCAAGCTATTTCTGGAGCAGTTGATACAAAACGAGGAAATATTATTTTAAATGGTCGTGATATTACTTTTGAGCCTGAGTACAAGCGCTCAAAAGGGATTGGAAGATTGTTTCAAGATCCTTTAAAGGGTACAGCCCCAAATATGACAATTGAAGAAAATCTTCATTTGTCAAATCAAAGAGGTAAACATTTTAGTTTAAGTCTAATGTCTCATCGTCATCGTGAAGAGTTTAAAAAGGCACTGATGGAATTAGAGTTAGGTTTGGAAGAACGATTAGATTCTAAAGTTGGATTGTTGTCTGGAGGACAGCGACAAGCATTGACGTTATTAATGGCAACTTTAGTAACTCCAGATTTATTGTTATTGGACGAGCATACAGCTGCTTTAGATCCAAAAACGGCATTAAAGGTTTTAGAATTATCACAAAAAATTGTTGAAGAGCATCAGATTACTACACTGATGATTACTCATAATATGGAAGATGCTCTAAAATACGGTAATAAAACAATGATTATGAAAGATGGACAAATCATTGCAATGATTGAAGGCAAAGAAAGAGAAGAAATGACCGTAGAGGGCTTGATTCATTTGTATTCTACTTCTTCTCAAGAATATACGGATCGAGTTTTATTAAAATAAACAAAAAACATGAACTTAGGATTTACCTTGAGTTCATGTTTTTTTATTGAAATAATTATGGGATACAGTATCAGGAGTATTAGAATTAGATACTTAAATAGATAATATAGTTTATCAAATTCTACATTTTTTGAATAAAAATATTTTTTTTGTAAATAATAAAAGAAAGTCGTAGAGTAAAGTACTCTACGACAAAGCTAAAAAAGTACTTATTTATAAGTACTTTTTGACTATGACCATATTTAGTGACAAGAAATGTTTTGATTTGAAAACTTGTCAATCCAACTTTTTTTAAGATCAAATGATGAATGAACATAGCGGTCTAAGGTAATTTGAGAACCGCTATGACCAAGAATTTCACTAAGACATTTGATTTCAAAACCACCCTCGATACACATAGTTGCAAAAGTATGTCTTAGCATATGAAAGTTAGCTTTTTCAATTCCTGCATTTTTAATATATTTTCGAAATTTTCTTTCTAATGATCGGGGCTCTACAAATTTGTCACTTCTGCCAGTTAATAAATAGCAATCATCATTTTGCCTAAATTGTTTAAATAGAGTAATAAGATTAGCTGGAATTGGAATTTTTCGATTTGATGTAGAACTTTTAGGTGAATCTTCAATGATTATTGTTTTTGGATTATCACTGTAAATATTTTTTATTCGCTGCATTGTTTTGTTAACATAGATATAGTTTTCTTTTAGTGAAATATCTTTCCATTTTAAAGCGCATAACTCACCGATTCGTAATCCAGTAGCCATGGCTATAAGTACACCAAATTTGCATGAATCTATTTCTTGTAATAAAGTTTGATTCAAGTTTATAAATTCTTCTTTGGATAATATGCGTTCTTTTTCTTTTTGTTTTTTAGGATATATTATTTTAGTATTTATACTAATATTATGTTCGGATTCTATATATCCTATAATGGATTTAAACAAAGAAAGAATATCTTTTACTGTTTTAGGTGATAGTGGTTTACCATTTTTTCCTTCTTTTAATAAAGAAGCGGTAAATAATTCAACTTGTTTGGTATTTAATTCATTCGCCTTTATATCTTTAAAATATGGTAATAAATAATTATAGATTACATTATAATACTTGACATAAGTAGGGGCTTTAAATTTAATTCGATACACATTTAACCATTCAACTATATAATATTCTAATACTTGATTATTAATATTCGACTTTTTAATTTTTTCTTTGTTTAAAGAATTACATATATTTTCTCTTTTTTGTTTAACTTCAGTATAGGTACTAGCATAAACACTTCCATATAGTTTTTTATTATTAGTACTTATTGCTTTAACATACCGGGCTTCCCATCTGCCATCTTTTCTTCTAAAAATATTTTCTCCTCTTCTTGGCATATATTATACTCTTCTTTCTTTTAGATTCTTTTGACCAAAAAAATGACTAGAAATAGTACTTAAATCTATTTAAAACATTAATTATTTGGTAAATAAATTTATAATTTAGTTTTATCGGTGTTTTTTGACAATTTATCCTATCATTTTTTGTTCGATAATGATAAAATGCTTACGTAACTATAGAATTTTTTTGTTCGTAGAGTACTTTAATATAAGACAGTTTTGTGACCAAAAGTTAGTTTATATTGTAAGGAGGATTATGATGAATTGGTATATTATTTTTGCAAATGATAATAAGATCAATGATCTTTTACTTTATTTTAATAATCATCCTGAGATGACTGCTTTTGTACCAAAAATTGAAAAGTTAATGAAAAAAGATGGAAAGAAGGTATTTGCAGAAGTGCCGATGTTTCCTAATTATATCTTTATTGAAAGTGAATTTAATTCACAGGAGTTTTATCAGATTATTGAAAGTTTAGAAAAAGATATGGATTCTACGATGAGAATTATGCAAAGTGATGAACAAAAAGTTTTATCATTAGCCAATAATGAAAAAGAACTTTTAGAATCGTTATTTAATGATGATCATTTAATAACCCGTTCAATGGGAACTATTACTGATTCTAAGTTAATAGTTCAAAAAGGACCATTAGTTGGTAAAGAGGAAATGATTAAGAAAATTGATCGTCATAAAAGAGTTGCTTTTATTGGTGATGTTTTTGGTAAAACAATGAAAGTTCCTTTGGAAGTTACAAGTAAAACATAGGAGTTGTTATGAAAGATAACTGGTATGTATTATTTGCATTAGTTGCAAAAGAAAATAAGTTGTGTTCAGTTCTAAGAAGAAAAGGTCTTGATGCTTTTATTCCAAAGATTGAATACTATCGTCGAGATATTAAAGGAAATACATTAAAAATGTTATTTCCAGGATATATTTTTGTTAGAAGTGAGATGAAGCAAAGTGATTTTGATAATCTGTTATATGAATTAGGGGAACAGAGAGATGGTTTGATTAAGCAGCTTAAAGATGATGGAGTTACAGCTTTAAGAGATGAAGAAATCGAGATGTTTAATAAACTACTCAATAGCGAAGGTATCTTAGAAATGTCCCAAGCATTTATAGAAGATAATAAAGCTAAAGTTATATATGGACCATTAATTCATTATCAAGATCATATTGTTAAGATTGATAAGCACAACAGAATAGCGGTTTTAGATATCGAGTTTTTAAATCGACATATCTTAGCTGGGCTTGAAATAAAAAGTAAAATTTAATAAATGTAGCTGGTTTACCGCACATTTTAATAATTTGAATATAGTTTCTTCTACTTGGGGTAGGGGGAACTATATTCTTTTTTTGTACAATTTAACTGCATAAAGCAGTTTTTTATTATGGAGGGGAGAGAGATTATGGATATTATAGAAAAAAAGAATATACCTTTTTCACCACCTGATATTGGTGAGGAGGAAATCAATGGTGTAATAAATACTTTAAAATCAGGGTGGATTACAACAGGCCCAAAAACCAAGGAGTTTGAAAGAAGAATTGCTGATTATTGTAATACTTCAAGGGCAGTATGTCTAAATAGTGCTACTGCTTGTATGGAATTAACGCTTAGATTACTTGGTGTTGGTCCTGGAGATGAAGTAATTACTTCTGCGTACACTTATACTGCAACTTGTTCAGTAATATGTCATGTTGGAGCAACACCAATATTAGTTGATGTGGCTAAGGACTCATTTGAAATGGACTATAATCAATTGAATGCCAAGATCACTGAAAGAACCAAGGTTATTATTCCAATTGATCTAGCTGGTATTATGTGCGATTATAAAAAAATATTTGAAATAGTTGAAGCTAAAAAAGATTTATTTAAGGCTTCAAATGAAATTCAAAAAGCATTTGGTAGAATTATTGTGATGGCTGATGCAGCACATGCATTTGGAGCATCTAAAGATAATAAGATGTGTGGTGAAGTAGCTGACTTCACTTCTTTTAGTTTTCATGCGGTAAAGAATTTAACTACTGCTGAGGGGGGAGCGGTAGTCTGGAAAGATATAGAAAATATCGATAATGAAAATATTTATGAACAATATCAGTTATTATCACTTCACGGTCAATCCAAAGATGCATTAGCCAAGACTAAGTTAGGGGCGTGGGAATATGATGTTATTTCACCAGCTTATAAATGTAATATGACAGATATTATGGCTGGTATTGGATTAGCACAGTTAGATAAATATCAGAAATTATTATCACGAAGAAAAGAAATTATTTATAAATACAATGAAGGATTAAAAGATTTAGATGTTCAAATATTAAATCATTATGATGAGAATCATAACTCATCAGGTCATTTATATCTAGTGAGAATTAATGGAATATCTGGTGAACAAAGAAATGAAATCATTACAGAGATGGCAAAAAAAGGAATTGCATGTAATGTACATTATAAACCATTACCATTACTAACAGCGTATAAAAAGTTAGGATTTGATATCAAGGATTATCCAAATGCATATAATCAATTTATAAATGAAGTGACTTTACCATTACATACAAAGTTAAGTGATGATGATATTAATTATATTTTAAAAAAATTATGTGAATTACTTTAGAAATGAGGAGAAAATATGAAGGATACGTTAATGATATTGGGTGCTAACACACTTCAAATACCTTTGATTGAAAGAGCAAATCAATTAGGATATAATACCTTGGTTATTTCTCCAAATAGGGAAGAACCAGGACATAAAATATCTAAATATTCAGAATATTATGATATTCGAGATGAAATAAACATAGTTAAATTAGCAGAAAAATATAATATTTGTGGTGTTATTACAGATCAGACTGACTTGCCAGTACGTACAATTGCTTATGTAGCTGAAAAAATGGAATTACCTGGAAATGACTATTCTGTAGCATGTTTATTTACTGACAAATTTTTGATGAGAGAAAGATGTAAAGAACTAGGGATTAAAACTTTAAAATACAAATTGTGTGTAAATCTAGAAGATGCCATTAGTTTTTTTAATTCAATCAATGGAGCAATAATAATAAAGCCTATTGATAATCAAGGGAGTAAAGGTGTATATAAAGTATCAAATGTTGAAGAACTTATTCAAAAATTTCAAGAATCGCTTAGATATTCGAAACAGAAAAAAATACTTTTGGAAGAATTTGTTATTGGACAAGAATTTGTAGTAGAAGGAATATGTGTAAATCATGAGTTTGAAAATTTGATAATTGGAGATACTCATTATTTTAATATTCCTGATGTCTTTTCTGCAACTATGCGAGAATTTCCATCACAAGCCAATAATGAATTAATAAACAAAATACTTGAGCTAAATAAAAAAATTATTAGTGGTTTTAACTTAAAACAAGGTATAACACATAGTGAATTTATTATTAATGGTAACGATATTATTTTAATAGAAGCAGCAGCAAGAGGTGGAGGTGTATTCATTTCTTCAGACTTAATCTCATTACAAACAGGCTTAAATACAGAAAAATTTTTAATAGATTTAGCTACCGGAAAAATATCGAGTATTCCTGAACATTTATCTTTAGATAGAAGTAGTTGCTATGTGTCATTTTTTTTACCTGTTGGAAAAGTTATTGCAATAAATGGAATTGAAGAAATTTGCAAACTTGATTATATTTATCATAACAATTTGTCGAATATAAAATTGGGAATGAAAACGAAACCTTTTACAGATAAAACTGCTAGGTTTTTTTCAATTGTATCAGCAAGTAATCATGAAGAACTTATGAAAAGAGTACAATTTTTAAAGAAAAAGTTAAAAATTGTTGTTTTAACTGATAGGGGTGAACAGGGTCCTATATGGAGATAAAAGAAAAAATTATAATATTGGGCGCTACAAAGTACTCATTTATGATACATGATATGATTGAAAGTGAGCATAAATATACAATTTTATGCCACACCGTAAGTAAAAAAGATGTTAATAAATATAATAATATTTGCTTTAAAAATGATACAAAGTTAGTACCTTTTGAAGAATTAACTTCCTGCTTTAAGTATGAAAAAATTAAGATATTGAATACAATTGGATATAGCAATATGAATAGAACACGTCAGGCTATGAGTGAGAAATGTTTGGAATTAGGTTATCAATTGATTAATTTTATTAGTGATAAAGCAATTGTTTCGTCAAACAAAATTGGTGTGGGCAATATTGTTTTTCCAGGCGCATATATTGGAACTAATGTAACGTTGGGAGATAATAATGTTATTTATGCAGGTAGTGTACTTACTCACGATATCACTATCTATAATAATAATTTTATTGCAGCAAATAGCACTATTGGAGGCGAAGTAGTTATAAACAACAATTGTTTTATTGGTATGGGCGCGGTAATAAAAAACAGGTTAGAAATTAATGATTATTCGTTAATTGGAGCTGGATCATATGTACAAAGGAATGTGGGTTTTAAACAAGTTGTTGTACCAGCAAAATCACTAATATTGGACAAAAATAGTGATGAAATAAAATTGATAAAAAAATAGGAGTTATGTATGTATAAATTTTTAAAAAGAATAATGGATTTTATTATTTCATTAATTAGTATAGTAATGTTGATGCCTTTTTTGTTTATCATAGCCTTACTGATAAAATTAGATGATAAGGATAACATTTTTTATAGTGCTGAAAGAATTGGCAAAGATTGTAAAAAAATAAAAATGTATAAGTTTAGAACGATGAAGGAAAACTGCGAAGATATACGTAATGCGGATGGAAGTACTTATAATTCTGAGGATGATCCTAGAGTCACTAAAATAGGTAAAGTTTTAAGAAAAACAAGTTTAGATGAATTACCACAATTATTTAATGTGTTAATTGGTGAAATGAGTATAATTGGTCCAAGAGCAAGTGAATGGAATTCTTTAAACGATTACTTACCAGAGGAATTAGATAAAATGAAAGTTAAACCAGGAATAACAGGATATACGCAAGCGTACTATAGAAATAGTTTATCTTTAAGGGATAAAAGAAAGTATGATGTTTGGTATGCTAATAATATGGGCTTTTTACTAGATACTAAGATTTTTTTTAAAACTATTATTACAGTTTTGAAAAAGGAAAATATTTATACAAATACTAAGAAAAGGGGGAAATTGTAATTGAAAAAGCTATTATTTATTTCTAATATATGTAAGAATATTACTAATTTTCATACAGCTTCATTAGATGCTGCCATTGCTTTAGGATATGAATTCCATTTTGCAGCCAATTTTAATAATCTGCCCAAAGAAACTATGGACAAATATCCAAATATACATTTTCATCATATAGATTTGGTTAGATTTCCATTTAATATTAGAAATGTTAAAGCATATGAACAACTAAATAATTTAATAAAAAAAGAAAATATTTCTGTAATTCATTGTAATACCCCAATAGGCGGAGCATTAGGAAGACTTTGCGGGAAGAAAACAAAACATATCAAGATATTTTATACTGCACATGGTTTTCATTTTTATAAGGGTGCACCATTGGTAAATAATTGTATATATAAACCCATGGAAAAATATTTAGCACATTATTCTGATGTGATTATAACTATGAATGAGGAAGATTATCATGTTGCTAAAACTATGAAATTAAGAAAAAGTGGGCATGTATATAAAGTAAATGGAGTGGGTATAAATACAACTGATTACCAAAATATTAATATTAACAAAGAAGATTATAGAAATTGGTTATCTTTAGAAAATGATGACTTTGTTTGCATTGCAATGGGAGATTTAATTAAACGAAAAAATTATGAAATGGCACTTAGAGGAATTGCATTATGTAAAAATCCTAAAATTCATTATTTGATTTGTGGCAATGGACCCGAGAAAAATAATTTACAAGATTTAGCCAAAAATTTAGGTATTCGAGAACAAGTACATTTTTTAGGTTATAGGACGGATATAAAAGAATTATTAGCAATCTCAGATTGCTTTTTGTTTACGTCGTTACAAGAGGGGTTACCTAGATCTTTAATGGAAGCAATGGCAAGTGGATTACCTTGTATTATAAGTGATATTAGGGGAAATAGAGATTTAATAATAAATAATGTAAATGGATATTTAATTAAAAGCATTGAAGACTGTACCCAGAAATTGGAAGCTATAATTAGTGACAAACAATTAGCAAAAAAAATGCAAGTTAAAAATTTAGAAGTAATAAAAAAATATGATTTTTTGAAAGTAAGGGATCAGATTAATGAAATATACAAAACAGAATTATTAGGTAATGAATAGGGGATATTTATGGAAAAAAAGCGAAAAGTACTTCATGTATTGCAAAGTTCTAAATATTCTGGCGCTGAAAATGTTGCTTGTACTATAATAAAAATGTTTAATCAAGCAAGTGATAATATAATATTCTTTTACACAAGTCCAAATGGTAAAATAAAAGATGTATTAAATAAAAAAAATATCAAGTATTTACCGATGGAAAAGTTAACATATTTTAAATTAAAAAAGATTATTAATGAAATTAATCCGGATGTTATACATGCTCATGATTTTAGAGCTTCTGTTATTTGTTCATTATTTTATAAACAAGCCAAGATTATATCTCATTTACATCATAATGCACCTTGGTTATCAAAATTGAATTTAAAATCAATTTTATATGCATATGTAGCACATAAATTTTCAAAAATTATTCTAGTGTCAGAACATATTTACATAGATTATATTTTTAAGAATAAATTAGATAGTAATTATATTGTTATTCAAAATCCAATAAATATTAAAGAAAAATCAAAATACAATATTAATTTAAATAATCGAAAATATGCTTCAATTTTTGTTGGTAGATTAGAAGATGTAAAGAATCCTTTTTTGGTATACGATGTATTTAATAAATTCAGTGTTTCTAATCCAAATCAACAATTTGCATTTATTGGTGACGGCTGTCTTTACAAAGATTTAAAAGAAATGATACAAATAAACAAAAATAGAAATATTGAATTGCTAGGATTTAAAGATAATGTTATGGAATATATTGGAAATTCAAAAACAATTTGTATACCCTCAAAATGGGAAGGATTTGGCTTAGTTGCAGTAGAAGCATTAAGTGTTGGTACAGTTGTATTGTGTTCTGGCAAAGGAGCTTTAGGAGATATAATTTCTGAGAATGAAGGATTTATTTGCAATAATATGGATGATTACGTAAATAATTTAAAAGGGTTATTAAGTAATCAAATATGTTTAAATATGAAATCTACTAATAGTATAAAGAGAAGTCTAAATTATGATAATGTGAATGAATATAAGGAAATTATTAGAGGGATATATAATGGTTATTAGATTTAATATCATATTTTATTTTATATATAATCTTTTTTATTATCGTTTAAGAATAATTTTTTGATTTTAGTTATTCAATTACTATATTTTGTATATTTTTATTTGATAAATAAAAATATACAAAATAAAAAAAATATTATTTTATTTTGTATGATACTATCTATACCGGGATCATTTTTGTCAATTTTAGGAACACCAACAAGTATATTTCCCTTATCATGGTTTATCGTATTTTCTTTACTATTATTTTTTTATTCTTTAAAAAGGGTAAAAAAGAAATATTTTTTGCAATACTGTTATTCTTATTAATATGCATGTTTAGCATATTTAAAAGTGTAACGATTATAGGTCTTATTAAACAGGCAATGATGATAATATTATTCATGCTTTCATTTATTATAGGAAATAATATGTCAAATGATAAAGAAAAACATGTATTATTTAAAACAAGTGAAAAATTGTACTTGATAAGTGTGATTTCTTATACACTACAAATTTTTGCTCAATACATTAGTAATAATTATCTGCATATAGCTATTGGAAATATATCATATATGGGAACGGGTAGAATATCTTATGCAGCACTTTTTTCAGATTATAGCTTTTCTTCACTTTACATTGTAAGTGGAATGATGATACTGCTTATATGGGTTTATAAAAGGCAAATAAAATTATTATATTTTTTCACATGTATTGTTTATTTGGGAATAGGGACACTAATAGTTAATGCTAGAACTGGTTTATATGCGTTTGTTGCTGTTTCTATTGTTTTTCTTTTAATCAACTTCAAGATAAATATAGGTTTTACAATTGTTATAGCAATAGCTGCGATAATTGTTTTTCCTAAAATATTAACTATTATCTTGGCTGGTAGAGGAGGACAATCATTATTTGATTCGTCAAATAGATTAGAATTAATAATAGAATCCATACCTGTAATTTTCAATAATCTCTTATTCGGAGTAGGATTGGGGTTAGATACAGTTGTAAAATATACAGGTACAGTTCCTCATAATCTAATTGTTCAATACCTTGTACAATTAGGATTTATTGGAATAATTCCTTTAGTGTTCTTTTTTTAGAATTGTTTAAAAAAATTAATATTAAGAAAAATAGTACTTGGGTTTTATTTGTAATTTTATTGGGAGCTATGTTTATACCAGATATTGTCAGTTCTAGATTTCTGAATATCTTTGTAATATTATTTTTTTTAGAAAGTAGGTAATTAATATGAAAGTTATGTATGTTGTAGGGTATGACATTTCTACTCTTGGAGGTGGACAAAAATCGGTAAAAACATGTTTAGAAGTGACCGCTAATTTTGGTTATCATGTGTCGTTGGTTAGTCCATATATAGAAAACGGTATAGAATTAAAAAATGTAAAATATAATTTTTATAAGAGATATAATTATAGGGCTATAAATTTAATATTAAATACTTATAGTATATATAAATATATAAGAAGTGAAAAACCAGATATAATAAATTGTCAATATATTGGTAGTATAATTTTTGTTGGTTTGTTAAAAAAATTAAGATTAATTAATAATAAAGTAATTTATACAGATAGAGGTTTTTTAGAAGCATATGGCACTACAGTAAGTATATTATTAAAATTTATTGAAAAATCAATTGATAAAGTAATTTGTACAACCGAAGAAAATAAGAAATGTTGGGAAAATAGATTTCCAAATTTAAAATTCAAAGTAATAGAAAATATTATAGAAGACGATTGGAAAGAAGTCGTTTCTTTGAATTCGAAAAATAAAGATTTATGTATAGGGTTTTCTGCAAGATTTGTCCCTTATAAAAGGTGGGAAGATGTTATTGAAATTATTAATTGTTTAGAGGAATATAATATACATTTTAATTTAGCAATTGTGTGGGAGAAAAGTCAAGAAAAAGAAATAAGAAAATTCAAAGATAGAATAAAAAATAGTAATGTCACTTTTTATGATAATTTAAAAATAAAAGATATGAAAAGATTTTATAGTGAAAACGATATTTTTATTTTAACATCTGAAAAAGAATCTTTTGGTAGAACGTTGATTGAAGCTATGTCACAAAAATGTGTAGTGATTGGTACAAATTCTGGTGGAGTACCTTCTGTTATACATAAAAATTTATATAATATTGGTGATTTAAGGGCTTGCATTGAAATTATTTTAAAGTACTACAATGATTCAGATCTATTAAAAAAAGATAAAGACTATTTTTATTTAGAATTTAAAAATAGATTTACAAAAGAAATCTTTAGTAATAAATTATTGGAAGCTTATAAAGAAGTAAGAATATAACATATTTTTATCCTAATTATAATTTAATAGATTGTTTATTTTCTATAGCTTATTAAAATATTTTAGAAAGTTGTGTATACATAAATGATGATGGTTTTAAGCAAAATAAAGTGTTGTTTTATCGAAATAAATCGCGTAGGAAGAATTTTTCATAAAGTAATTGTAGATAGTTGGTTTTATGTAATCGAAAAGATAGTAAATTTACCATAAATAATGGAGGGTGAAAATGAGAATCGTAGTAGCAGGAACAGGATATGTAGGATTGAGTATCGCTACATTATTAGCACAGCATCACGAAGTGATGGCTGTGGATATTATTGAAGAAAAAGTTAATATGATTAACAATAAAAAGTCTCCTATTCAGGATAATGAAATTGAGGCTTTTTTAAGTACAAAAAATTTAAATCTAGTAGCTACATTAAATGCTAAAGAAGCATACAGTGATGCTGAATTTGTAGTGATTGCAGCACCTACAAACTATGATTCAAAGAAGAACTTCTTTGATACTAGTGCAGTAGAAGCAGTAATTAAGTTAGTAATGGAATATAATCCAGAAGCTGTCATGATTATTAAGAGTACTATCCCTGTAGGGTATACTCAAAGTATTAGAGAAAAAACAGGATCTAAGAATATTATCTTCTCTCCTGAATTTTTAAGAGAATCAAAAGCATTATATGATAATCTTTATCCATCTAGAATTATTGTTGGAACAGATATGAATGATCCTAGATTAGTAGAAGCTGCAAATACATTTGCAGGTCTACTGCAAGAAGGAGCAATCAAAGAAGATATTGAAACATTAATTATGGGATATACAGAGGCAGAAGCAGTAAAGCTGTTTGCTAATACTTATTTAGCCTTAAGAGTGTCATACTTTAATGAATTAGATACATATGCAGAAATGAAAGGTTTAGATACTAAGCAAATCATTAATGGTGTATGTCTAGATCCTAGAATTGGTTCACATTATAATAACCCGTCATTTGGATATGGTGGTTATTGTTTACCAAAAGATACTAAACAATTACTAGCTAACTATCAGGATGTTCCTCAAGAGATGATGAGTGCGATAGTAGCTAGTAATAGAACCAGAAAAGATTTCATTGCTGATAGAGTATTAGAAAAAGCAGGATATTATAGTTATGACGAAGATAATGAGTATAGTCCTGATAAAGAGAAAAATGTAGTTATTGGAGTTTATAGATTAACAATGAAATCTAACTCTGATAACTTTAGACAATCATCAATTCAAGGTGTAATGAAACGGATTAAAGCAAAAGGTGCAGAAGTTATTATTTATGAACCAACATTAAAAGATGGTGAAACATTCTTTGGAAGTAGAGTAGTAAATAACTTAGAAGAATTTAAAAAACAATCACAAGCAATCATAGCTAATAGATATGACAGTTGCTTAGATGATGTAGAAGATAGAGTATATACAAGAGATTTATTTAGGAGAGATTAGTGTAATTAATAAGATAGTTTTACATAAATAAGAAATGGGTGATTTGAATTAATAGTATTAAGAAAAATTTTTTATATAATGCGTTTTACAATGTGTTGATTTTGATATTACCATTTATTACTACGCCATATATTTCTAGAATAATGGGAGCAGAAAAAATTGGTATTTACTCATATGCGTACTCGATAGCATCGTACTTTGGTTTGTTTATTTTATTAGGATTAAACAATTATGGCAATAGAACGATAGCTGGAGTAAAGGATAATAAAGAAAATTTATCTAGAACTTTTTGTAGTATTTATGTAATGCAGTTACTAATGGCAATATTACTTTTAGTAATTTATATTATATATGTTATTTTTTTGTCTGAAAATAAAATAATGGCATCAATTCAAACAATTTATCTAGTGTCCGTTGCATTTGATATTAATTGGTTTTTCTTTGGTATGGAAATGTTTAAAATGACAGTTACTAGAAATACTGTTATTAAAATTCTGAACTTAATTTGTATTTTTATATTTGTTAAAACTGCTAATGATATTTATGTTTATGGATTACTTATGGTTTTAGGCATGTTAATTAGCCAGTTAATGCTATGGCCATTTGTTCCAAAATATGTAAAAATTAAAAGAGTAACTTTTAGCGAAATTAAGAACCATCTAATTCCTAATTTAACATTATTTATTCCTGTTATTGCGATTAGTCTTTATACAATTATGGATAAAGTGATGCTTGGTGCGTTAAGTACAATGACCGAAGTGGGATATTATGAAAGTTCTAACAAATTGACATCAATTCCTGCAATGGCAATTACATCTTTAGGAACTGTTATGCTTCCAAGGATGTCAAATCTAATTGCTAATGGGAAGAAAAAAGAGGCAATGAAATATATTCAAAAATCATTAATAATTTCTGTTTTGTTATCATCTTCTATGGCATTTGGGTTAAGTAGTGTTAGCAAAGAATTTGTTCCATTGTTTTATGGTCAAGGGTTTAATAAATGTGCTGATATAATCACTATATTAGTATTGTCATCAATATTCATATCGTGGGCAAATGTGATTAGAACACAGTACTTGATTCCTAACAAAAAAGATAAAATCTATATTGTGTCTGTATTTCTTGGTGCAATTGTAAATATAGTAATAAATTTATTATTGATACCATATTTTCAAGCTTTAGGAGCTTCAATTGGTACCTTATGTGCTGAATTTAGTGTATGTGCTTATCAAACATACATGGTAAGAAATGAAATAAAAGTTTGGAGATATTTTAAACAAAGTCTACCATTACTGATTAGTGGAGTTATTATGTATATTGGAGTAGTTAATGTTCCATTTATGTCAAGCAATTTAATAACTTTAATTATTAAAATACTTGTTGGAGTGTTCATATTTTTATTCTTTGTTCTATTGTATTATAAGGTAGGACTTAAAAATATATTAAGGAACTAAATATTATTTAGATGCTCTTTGAAGTTATTTATAACAAATTAAATCTAAAACAATAAAACTCTATTGAATAAAAATAGATGGTCGGTTTTTAACTGCCATCTATTTTTATTATTTATTAATGAATATTAATTTTATAATATATATAATAAAATTCTAATGTAATTATAGTAAATAAAAAATAACCAATAAGTTACTTATAGCCCGAACAATTATCATTCATGTTGCATTATTCAAATGCTTTAAATAAGAGATTGTTTTATTTATTTGTTGTTTATACCAGGTATTATCTAACTCCTTAAAAGAAATACAGGCATTATAAATACGCCCACGAGAAAATTCTAGAATATCCCAAGTTATATCTTTACAATCAGCTTTTTTTGTATAATCAATAATCTGTTGGTTTAGTAAAATAAAGATTGGCCGTTCTTCTGAAAAAAAGTACTCATCATAATGATTTAGGTGGCATTTATAAATAGTACGATCAAAATTTATGTTATCAATGTCAACCATATGATAATAGGTATCTAAGATCTGATAGATATTATCAAGTGGATCATTAGTTAGTTTTAAATTTCTAAACTGCTCATCACATTGTTGATAAATATATAAAATAGCTTCCTCTTTACTTTTAAAATATAAATAAAAGGTTCCTACTGAGATATTTGCTAATGTACATATATCCCTTATTTTTATATTGTCAAGATTTTGATCCTTAGATAACTGTTCTAAAGCCTTAATAATATTAGTTTTAGTGTTTTCTGCCTTACTTGTTTTAATGTTATTCATAATTAATCCTTTCATTATACATTTTATCTTAAAAACATTGTAAGCGCAAACAATGAGTGTTAAAATATAAATATGAACAAGTTCAGTTTTGAAAGGAGACTACTATGAA
Source organism: Thomasclavelia ramosa DSM 1402 (assembly GCF_014131695.1). Lineage (NCBI taxonomy): Bacteria > Bacillati > Bacillota > Erysipelotrichia > Erysipelotrichales > Coprobacillaceae > Thomasclavelia > Thomasclavelia ramosa. The sequence goes on along the minus strand of NZ_CP036346.1, from coordinate 2,453,459 downwards.
AAGTATTTATGAACCATTATTTGAACCGCTAAAAATTGGGGATGTTGAGGTGAAAAATAAGTTTTTTATGGCACCGATGGCAACAATCGTAGATGTTGATGAAGATTATTGTTATACCCAACAAAGTATTGATTATTATGTTGAAAGAGCAAAAGGTGGCGTAGGTTTGATTATAACAGGAGCTAACTGGGTTGAAAATGACGTGGAACCTCATGCTCGCTGCAGTTTTCCTTGCCCAAATATGTTACCTTTAAAATACGAACATAAGGCTAAGGAAATGACTGATCGTACTCATGCTTTTGGAACAAAGATATTTTTACAATTAACTGCTGGTTTAGGTAGATCGGCGCTGCCTAATTTCGTTGATATGAAAGATTTTGTTGCTCCAAGTCCAACAACAAATCGTTGGATTCCTAATGCACCTTGCCGTGAACTAACGACCGAAGAAATTGAACATATTATTGAGAAGTTCGGTGATGCAGCAGTTATTGCTAAAAATTCAGGTTTTGATGGGGTCGAAATCCATGCTGTCCATGAAGGATACTTATTGGACTGTTTTACAATGACTTTGTTTAACCAAAGAACCGATAAATACGGTGGAGATTTAAAAGGACGCTTACGTTTTGCTACAGAAATTGTTGAAACAATTAAAAATAAATGTGGTAAAGATTTCCCAGTTATTTTGCGTTTTTCAATTAAGAGCTATATTAAACAATTACGGCAAGGTGGCTTACCAGGTGAAGATTTTAAAGAGTTAGGAAGAGATATTGATGAGGCTATTGAAGCTGTAAAAATATTGCAAGAAGCTGGTTATGATGCTTTTGATGCAGATGCTGGTACTTATGATTCTTGGTATTGGGCTCATCCACCAATGTATTTTGAAAAAGGTATGTATTTACCATTAGTTGAAAAAATTCGTGATGCTGCAAAAGTACCATTATTGATTGCCGGAAGGATGGATGATCCAAAAATGGCTGTTGATGCTCTAAACAAAGGAACTATTGATGGAGTTGGATTGGGACGTCCTTTATTAAGTGATCCTGATTATGTAAATAAATTAAAAGATGGATTAGAGGCATTAATTCGCCCATGTTTAGGATGTCATGATGGCTGCTTTGGACGTTTATTACAATCTGGGTTAGGTAGTTGTGCGGTTAACCCTGAATGTGGACGAGAAGATACTGTGGGTGTCGCACCAGCATTTGTAAAGAAAAATGTTGTTATTGTTGGTGGCGGACCAGCAGGATTAGAAGCAGCTCGTGTATCTGCTCTTCGTGGTCATAAAGTTACTTTATTTGAAGCAACAGATCGCCTTGGTGGTGAATTATTAGTTGGTGGTATGCCTAAGTTTAAAGAAGATGATTTAGCGCTAGCTTCTTATTATACAAATGAATTAGAAAGATTAGGTGTAGATGTTAAACTAAATACTTTAGCTGATGAGGCGGCGATTGATGCATTAAAACCAGATAGTTTATTTATCTGTGAAGGTTCTATTCCAGTGATACCTCCAATTGATGGTGTTGAAAATGCGGTACTAGCTAATGAAGTATTGACTAATAAAGTAGCTGCAAAAGATAACGTAGTAGTTATTGGTGGTGGTCTTGTTGGATGTGAATTAGCGTTACATTTGGCACAAAATGGTAAGAAGGTAACAATTATCGAAGCCTTACCAGATATTTTAAAATCAGGTATTGCTTTACCGCCAATGAATGAATGGATGCTTCGTGATCTATTAGCATTTAATAATGTTCGAATTGTGGGAAATGCAAAAGTTAGTAAAATCGGTAATCAAGAAATTAAAGTTCTTCAAGATAATAATGAAGAAACTATTGCTACTGAACAAACTATCGTTGCAGTCGGTTATAAATCTAAACATGATTTATTTGATAAATTAAAAAATAAATACACATATGTATATAATTTAGGTGATAGTAAAGAAGTGAGAAATATTCGTGGTGCTATTTGGGACGCTTATGAAGTAGCACGAAATCTTTAATAATAGGGCAAATGATAAAAAGATTTAGGTTATTTAATTAGTACTTTTTAAGATGGGAGTTTCAATATATAATTGAAACTCTTTTTTATTTTCATATTAGTATGAATTGAGGAAAAATAAATTAGTAAGTAAGAAGATATATAGAAGAAAGATAAAATAATTTTAATTATGCAATTATTTCCACTAGCCAAGGGAAATTTTAACTATTCAAATAAACATACTTTCTCTTTATTATTAGATTGTACAAAGAAGAGCGCTCGTGGAAATGAGAGGAGAAAAATAATGAATAAAATATTAATGTTTGTTGAGGATAAACTAGTACCACCATTAAATAAGATGGCTAATCAGCATCATTTGAATGCAGTCAAGAACGGTATGATGGTTACAGTTCCATTAACAATTATCGGAAGTATCTTTTTGCTAATTCCCAATATTCCAATTGATCCGATTCAATCATTTTTTGAACCATACGCTGCTATGATTACAACAGTTAATACAATAACGATTGGGATTGTTGGGCTGGTTGGAGCTGCTAGTGTAGCTTATTATTTTGCTTTAGGCTATACGGATATTAAAATTGATCCATTAATTACAGCATTTGTTTCTGTTGCCGCGTTTTTATTGGCGACACTAACAGATGAGTATGCGATTAATCTTGAATTATTTGGGACAAAAGGATTATTTACAGCTATTTTAGTAGCATTAATGTCAGGAATGATTATGCATTTTTTTCAAAAGAGAGATCTTGTGATACATTTTCCTGATACAGTACCACCTCTAGTATCAAAATCATTTATGTCATTGGTTCCAGCATTTGTCATTTTGACAATTATATGGATAATTCGTGTAATTTTAGGTATTAATGTTAATCAAATTTTAATGGATTGTTTCTCACCATTTGTTTTTGCATTAAATACTCTACCGGGATTCTTGGTTTTCATGTTTATTCGCTCAATGTTATGGAGTGTTGGTATTCACGGTGGAGCTGTTTTGGCTGTAGCTGATCCATTTTTTCTAACTATGTTTGGAGCAAATGCTGCTGCTTTTGCAGCTGGAACTCAGCCACCTTATATTACTGCCAGTGGATTTACTATGTTTGTTTTCTTAGGTGGCGGTGGTGCTACTTTACCGCTTGTCTTGATGATGATCCGTTCAAAAGAAAAAGGATTCAGTACATTAGGAAAATTATGTTTACCAGCAAGTATATTTGAAATTAATGAACCAGTTGTTTTTGGGGTACCATTAGTTATGAATCCATACATGATGATACCCTATACTTTGTCAACATTAATTTTATCAGCAGGAACATATCTATTAATGCTCTTCAATATTATAGGAAGACCAGTAGCTAATATTCCATGGACAATACCACCATTATTTTCACATTATTTAGTTACTGGTGGGAATATTCCTGCTGTTATTTGGGGAGGTATTTCACTATTAATAGCAGGATGTATATATTATCCATTCTTTAAAGCAATGGAAAGACAACGTTTAGCAGTAGAAAAAAGGATAGGAGCATGAGTATGAATAAAAAGTTAAAAATTGCAATTGTTGGAGCAGGGAGTTCGTATACCCCTGAATTAATTGAAGGATTATCGGAACACCGTGAAACATTACCAGTAAAAGAAATTGTTTTATTAGATATAAATGAAGAAAGACTTTCAATTATGGAAGGGTTTGTAAAAAGATATGTTGGTTATTTGAATTATGATGTGAAAGTATGGAGTACAACATCAAGAGAAGAAGCATTCACTGATGCTGATTTTGTTTCAACACAAATTAGAGTTGGGGGAAATAAGGCGCGAATAAAGGATGAAAAAATACCACTAAAATATGGCTTGATTGGACAAGAAACAACTGGAGTAGGAGGAATGTTTAATGCATTTAGAGTAATTCCAGTTATGATTGAAATAGCTAAAGATGTTGAAAAATATTGTCCAGATGCTTGGATTATCAATTATTCAAATCCAACAGAATTAGTAACTGAAGCACTAAATAAAGTTTGTAATGTTAAAGTGGCGGGATTATGTGCTGGAGGAATGCGACCAAGATGGTGGGCTGCTGAAGCTTTAAATATTCCAGAAGAAAAAATCTATTATGATTATTTAGGATTAAATCATATGAATTTTTCTTATAATATGACTATTGATGGAAGACCGATTACTGATGAAGAATTTAGTAAAGTTATAAAAAAATGTACAACTGTTTCACAAGAATGGATGGAAACATTACACTTAATTCCGAGTCAGTATACACAATATTATTTTCATACGAAAGAAAGAGTACAACAATTAAAAGAACAAGACAAGACTAGAGGTGAAGCTATTCTTGAATTAGAAAAACAAATATTTAGGGAGTATGCAGACGAATTAAATAATCAAAAACCAAAAACTTTAGCTAAACGTGGCGGTGGTGGATATTCCAAAGTTGCGATTGGTGTTATGGATGCGATTTATAATGATAGTGGAAAATGGATGGTTATCAATGTTGCTAATAATGGAACAGTTCGTTTCTTAGATGATGATGCTGTTATTGAAACAGCTTGTTATGTAAGTAAAAATGGCATGAAACCATTAACAATTGCTCACTATCCTAAAGCTGTTATCGGACTTATTAGTGCAGTAAAAACATATGAATCATTAGCAGTTGAAGCGGCGATCACGGGAAATAAAAAACTAGCATTAGAGGCTCTTGTTGCTCATCCATTAGTAAGAGATTATGATGTAGCAAAACCACTTTTAGAGGAGATGCTGGAAGCCCATAAGGAATATCTTCCACAATTTTATCATCATGGAAAATAAGATGTGGGGCTATATTGATGAGCAAAAAGTTATTTTGGAAAATATTCTTTCTTTACAAAGAGATACATTTTCTACTCTTTCTAAGACATTTATAAGTCCTAAAGAAATTATAATTACTGCATCAGGTACCTCATTAAACGCTGCAATGTTAGTGAAATGTTTGATTGAAAAAGAAGCGGATTGCTCGATTATAGTGGAAAATCCTTTTCAGTTAAGATATTACTCAAAACATTTATATAACCCCCAAAATATACTTATAGTTATATCTCAAACAGGGAAAAGTACGGGTACATTAGAATGTCTACAAATAGCTAAACAGCATCATATACCAACCGTTTCAATAACGGCTAATGGTGATAGCCCAATCGCAAAAAAAGCCAATATTCATATTGATATGTTGTGTGGAGAAGAAAATGTTGGTCCTAAAATTAAAGGATATAGTGCAACAGTACTAACTTTGCATTTGCTATTGTTGAAAATAACTCAAAATCCACGGTATCAATCTATCACTCAAGAATATTATCAAAGTATCCAAGAATTACCTCAAAATATAAAAGCTTCCCTTTGCTGGTGCCAAAAAAATAAGCATTGGGCTTTAGCAAAAGCAATGAGTATCGTTGGTTTTGGAGTGAATTATCCAACTGCTAGAGAAGGAACGCTAAAGATTTTAGAAACAATGCAAATTCCTGTGATGAATTTTGATATGGAAGAGTTTATGCATGGTCCGCATAGAACGATTATTAAAGATTCTTATATTGTTCTTATTGATACTGATGGATGTGGAAAGATTTTGATGAATAATTTTATTGATTTTATAAAAACTAAAACAAGCAATTATCTTATTATTTCAACTTTAAAAACAAGTAATGAAAATATTATTCACATTAATCAGCATTCATATACATCTTCATGGTTAAATGCTGTGATACCTTTTCAAATTATGTGTACTTATTTACCAGAATGTAATGGGATTAATTCATCTGATCCTGTATACAGTGATTTTGCTACTACAGTAGGGACACGGATTGAATAAAATAGATCAGCCATTAAGGCTGATTTATTTTGTCTATCTGTTATTTTACAAATAAATAAAACTTATTATATAATTGAAATAATAGAAGGAGGAATTAAATATGAGTGTTGTTACTAAGAGACAATTAAATCTTTTGCAAGTATTTATGGATTCTAATAGATATTTAACTGGACAAAAACTATCTCAATTATTGAATGTGAGTTCTAAAACTATTAGAAATGAAATTAAAATACTTAATCAATTGATGAATAACTTTGCACTTATTCAATCAATTCCTTCTCATGGTTATCAAATTAGTATTTTTGATGATGATTTGTTTAATTGTTGGATTGATAAAGTATCTAAGCAATGGAGTTATTTTATTCCTACAAATCCTTTAGAAAGGGCTTATTATATTTTAGGTTTAATGCTCGAAAGTCAAGAGTTTATTAAAATCGATGATATATCTGATATTTTATTTATTGATAGAACTTCTGTTAGTCGAAGTTTAAAATACATAAGAGAACGGCTAAATGATTTTGACTTAAAAATAGTGCAAAAAACCGGTAAAGGATTAAAAATAGAAGGTGAAGAATTTCGTTATCGATTATGTATGGCGGAATATATTTATCATAAGATAGGGATGTTATCAACGAAAATTGGTGAAGATCATGAATTTATAGATGAATTAAGAAAAGTTATTTTTAATGATGGTATTACGATGCCCCAAAGGGTATTTCAAAATTTTATTATACATATTCAAGTTCAATTGAATCGTATTCAAAGAAAATGTTATATCTCATTTCATGATAATGAGATTGAAAAAATGAAAATGGAATATGAGTTTTTAGTAGCAAAGGATGTTTCAAAAGTTATTAATAAATATTTTCATATTGAATTATCAGTAGAGGAACAATGCTATTTAGCTATTCATATTTTAGGAAAAAAAAGCAATTCAACTAGTGCAATCGAAAGCTGTATCAATGATCAATTAAAAGAAGAAATTGATATAATTGTAGAAAAAATGTTCAATCAGGTTAAAAAAGTCTTTAATATTGATTTTCACAATGATATGTACTTAAGAAAAGCATTGGGGATTCATATCAATCCAATGGAAAATCGTTTGAAATTTAATACTTATTCACGAAATCCGCTGATTTATGTTATTAAAGAAAATTATACTCTAGCATATATCTTGAGTATGGAAGCATGGCTTGCTATTTATAATAATGCAGATTATATAAACGTTGAAGATGAAATAGGCTATATCGCTATTCATTTTCAATATGCTTTAGAGAGAAGGAAAAGAAATATTGCGAAGAAACGGGTTTTATTAATTAATGAGTACAATGTGGCAATGAGTGAATTATTAAGTTTCTCTATTTTAAAAAGATATAAAGATTCATTGGTTATTGAAAAAACAATCTCTGCTGGGGAACTTAGTAAATATCATTTAGAAAGTTATGATTATATTATTACAACTGTACCACTTGATGAAAGCCTTGATATTCCTGTTATACATATTCATCCTATAATAACTACTCATGATTTTGAAGTTTTAAATAAGTATTTTCGACAAATTAATGAGTATAAATTATCTGATTTTTTAAAAAAAGAAGATACTTATTTTATTGATTGTGAAACAAAAGATGATGTTATTTCATATATATTTGAACATGAAAGTGTCTCATTTGAAACATTTTATCATACAAATCCATTAATTGGTTTTGAAACAAGTTTACAAACTGTTATTCATTATATGCCTATCTATAATCAAAAGAGTTCAATAAACGCTTATCTTTTATCGAAACCGATTGTATGGAAAAATAAATTAGTTAAAATTATTTTTGTATTGAAATTAGGAATCGATAGTGAACAGCTTTTACAAAGCTTACAAGAATTCTTCTTTCAAAAAGAATGTATGGATACATTTTTAAATAATATGTTTTTAGAAGAAGGCGATGAACATAATAAGTTATAATTGTAAATGTTTATACGATACACATAAATATAGTTATGGTATAAAGTAGTTTACTTTTAATCGAATTGAAATTATATATAATTGAGGAAATAAACTGATTTCCTTTTTTTATTACTGTTTTTAGTGAATTTAAAGGACGTAAAAAATTGGAGCGACTATGCTGTTTGTTTATAAAAAATGATTATAATGGTATAATCAGAGACGAAGAGAAAAAACATAAATGATAACGATGTAGGATCAATTTAAAAATGCGAGGAGATATGAGAACTAGCGAAACAGAGAGAGTCAGAGCTGATAAGTAAACAGTTAGATATGATAGCCGGGATAGTGTTTGAAATCGATAATTTTGATATATTAAAGAAGAAAGTTGAAGTTGCAGGTTGAAGTTATTGTGGTACGATATTTATAATAGAAGTTTTTGTTAAAGAGGTGAAGGTAGAATGATAAGAAGGCATTATTTATTTTATGGTCGTGTCCAAGGTGTAGGATTTAGGTTTACTACCTATCAAAAAGCAAAAAATCTTGGATTAACTGGCTGGGTTTGTAATTTATCAGATGGTTCTGTAGAAGCTTGTATTCAAGGTGAGGAGAAGTTGATTGATTATTTGATCAATGAATTACAGCATGATCGTTTTATTAGAATAGATTCAATTAAGATGGAAGAAATAGCAGTTCTAAAACATGAAACTTCATTTGGAATGAAAAACTAAATAATTTTAAAGGACCGTTGGAATTGATATATGCCAATAGTCTTTTATTGTAGAAGCCTTCATTAAATATACTTAATATATAATAATCACTAAAATAGGATGATAATAAAACAGTTTAAATATCTAGAAAATGAATCTAATATAGATGTTCTAGTACTTAATATTGTTTTGATACCCAATCTTTATATAGATGAAGTAGATATTTTATTTAATATAGAAGTCAAAAACTAGATGATTTTACTTTAACTAATTAATTTATTGAAAATGATAAGATAAAGTGAATAAAAATATTTTTAAATGAAAGTAGAGCAAAAAATATGAAAATAAGATATTGTCAAAAAGAGGATCTGGAAGCTATTTATAAACTGATTTGTGAATTAGAGGAATGTAATTTAAATCATGAACAGTTTGCTCTAGTATATGAAAATAAACTTAATGATGAAAAGAGTCACTATTTAGTAGCTGTATCTGATGATATGATTGTTGGATTTGTCAGTGTTAATATCGATTATCAATTACATCATGAGAATAAAGTTGCAACAATCGAAGAATTAGTTATAGATAACAGTTATCGTGGAAATGGTATAGGTAGATTATTAGTTGATTTCAGTACAAAATTAGCTTTGGAGCATCAATGTGAAGTAATTGAACTTACTAGTAATTTTAAACGTATAGAAGCACATCAATTTTATCAAAAGAATGATTTTATTAAATCATCATACAAATTAATAAAAGTTTTAAAGGATAGTGATCAAGTAGGGATATAAATATCCAATTTGGGATTGGAATTGTGGATAATTTTGTTCGTAGTAAAGTAGCTTTAGCTAAACAAGATTATAAAAATAATCATTTAAACTAAGAAGATGTTTTATTTGTCGGTGATACAATTCATGATTATGAAATGTCAAAAGTATTAGGATGCAATTGTGTTTTAATTCCTCGTGGTCATCAAAATAAGAAAATTTTAAATTTAAATACTATGCTGATCGATAATGATTTCAAGGAATTAATGATAAATATTACAATAATGTAAGATTTTGTAATGTAAATCAATGGAATAACCAACCAGCTTAGGCTATGATAGAGGTGTAAAATAAGGAATAGAGGGATGTATATGAAAAAAGTAATATCACGTCTAATTATTATTCTTTTCTTAGCTGCCTTAACCTTTTTAGGATATTATGGCTATCGTGGCTATGTGATGTACCAAGATACAATGGAAGAAAAGAGTTTAACAGTGCGAGTTGAAGAATTAAGAAGTAAAGATAACTATGTTAAATTGGAGCAAATATCAAGTATATATCAAGAACTAGTAATAGAAAGTGAGGATAAGCGTTTTTATCAACATGGCCCAGTTGATTACATTGGATTAGCTCGAGCAATGGTAACGAATGTAGTGACGATGTCGTTTAAAGAAGGCGGTAGTACGATTACTCAGCAGTTAGCTAAAAATCTTTGTTTATCTTTTGAAAAGAGCTTAGACCGGAAAATAGCTGAAGTTTTTATTGCTCAAAAATTAGAAGATGATTATACGAAAGATGAAATTCTTGAAATGTATTTGAATATTACATATTTAGGTGAAGGAAATTATGGAATTAAAGAAGCTAGTAATTATTATTACAATATTGAGCCTATAGAACTTAATGAGGAACAGGCAAAAGTATTGGTAAAGACATTGAAGGCCCCTAGTGTTTATAATCCTTCTAAGTTAGCTGAAAATTAAAGTGATAGTGATGAAGTGAATTTTCTATGTTGAATTAGCAATGAGGGTTTGCTTCATATTGAAATCACTTTTTTTATTTTCTAAATAAAAAATACTTGTCTTAAAGTGTACTTTAGGGTGTATAGTGTAGTTGCGATCATAGCATGGTCTAATTAGTAAATAGATGGGGATTGTGATATTATTATGTATAAAGGTGAAGAGATGAGTAAGTTAGATAAATTAAAAGAATTATTAAAATCTTATCAAAAAGTTGCAATTGCCTATAGTGGTGGCTGCGATTCAAATTTTTTATATCAGGTAGCATTACAAACCTTAAGTAAAGAAAATGTTCTAGCAGTATTATGTGTAGGGAAAATGATGTCCAAGGAGGACATCGATAGTGCTAGAATGATGGCTGGTAAAGGTCAATTTATAGAAGTGCCGTTAGATGTATTTACAATCGAGCAATTTACAAATAATCGTAAAGATCGATGTTATCACTGTAAAAAACAAGTAATGGCAAAAGTAATTGAAGCAGCTCAAAGCCATGATTTTAAGATAACCCTTGATGGTAAAAATGCTGATGATGAAAAAGTTTATCGCCCTGGAATGAAAGCTTGCGAAGAATTGGGAATTGTATCACCGTTAGCACTAGTTGGTTTAACAAAAGCTGAAATAAGACAGTATTCAAAAGAATTACAGATTGAGACATATGATAAACCGGCAAATGCTTGTTTAGCTTCACGTTTTCCTTACGATACTCATCTCACTAAAGAAAAATTAGAAGTGGTCGATCAAGCTGAGGCTTTACTTCATCAAAAGGGGATTTATTACGCTCGTGTTCGAGTTCATGATAAATTAGCACGGATTGAAGTTGAACGAAACAATTTTAATCTAGTTAATGATGAAGAATTAATCTTAGCAATAAAAGAACTTGGATTTGATTATGTAACATTAGATTTGGAAGGCATAACTAGTGGAAGTTATGATAGGTAGTGAAATGGAAGTTGTAGTTATTGATGGTCAAGGTGGAGGCATTGGCCGAAGTGTAATTGAGGCCTTAAAAAAAGAAGTTAGTGGTACTTTTATTATTGCGGTAGGAACAAATAGTACTGCAACCAATAATATGAAAAAAGGTGGAGCTGATGCTGTCGCAACGGGAGAAAATGCAATTATTTATAATGCTAAAAACGCTCAGATAATTATTGGACCAATTGGTTTTGTTTTTGCTAACTCGATGTATGGTGAAGTTTCACCAGCAATGGCGGCAGCAATCAGCTGTAGTGAAGCTCAAAAATATTTTATTCCAGTTAGTAAATGCACTGGACATGTCTTAGGTGTTGAGCCAAAATCAATTCAAGAATATATTAGAGATTTAGTTAATATTTTAAAATAGATCCCAAGTACAAGAAGTACTAGAAGAAGCACAGTAGTGTTTGTGGAAAGGGAAATTATGAATTCAGTATTAATGCATATGGCAGATGGTTTGATTTCTGTTAATATTGGGGTTATTTTCATGATAATTAGTTTTATCATGATCGGTTTTTCAATTAAAAAAATTAATCAAGAACATGATGATCGAAAGATTCCTTTAATGGGAGTAATGGGAGCATTTATTTTCGCTGCTCAAATGATCAATTTTACGATTCCGGGAACAGGAAGTAGTGGTCATATCGGTGGAGGAATTTTATTGTGCCTTATTTTAGGACAATATCCTGCCTTTTTATCATTATGTTCTGTTTTAATTATACAATGCTTATTTTTTGGTGATGGTGGTTTATTGGCGTTAGGATGTAATATTTTTAACATGGGGATATTACCATGTTTTGTAGCTTATCCATTAATTGTTAAGCCACTATTAAAGAAAAATATAACTTCTTCAAGAGTATTACTGGCAAGTATTTTAGGAGTAGTAGTGGGATTAGAAATGGGTGCTTTTGCAGTGGTCTTACAAACTCTTGCAAGTAATATTACGGAATTACCATTTACTTCATTTGTTGTATTAATGTTGCCGATTCATTTAGCAATTGGTCTAGTTGAAGGCTTAATCACTTCAACAGTTGTCTTATATGTATTAAAAGATAAACGTGAAATAGTTGATCATGCACTTAATGACAAGCATTTTGGAACATTGAATATAAGAAGACAGGTTGCGGTTTTTGCTGTTTTAACAATCTTAGTTGGTGGAGTTCTTTCATTATATGCATCAAGCAATCCTGATGGTTTAGAGTGGTCTATTGAAGGAGTCACAGGAACCGACGAAATTGAAGCAAGCGGCAGTACAAAAGATACTTTAGCAAAGGTTCAAAGTTCAACTTCATTTTTACCAGATTATAATTTTAGTGGCAGCGACAGTAAATTAGGTGTTTCAGTATCAGGGATTATTGGTGGTGCAGCAACTTTAATTTTAATTGGTGGAATTGGATATATCGTAGTAAAAAAGAAAAAATATGAATAAACTTAAAGGCTCACTTTTAAAATTTGGCTATATTGAAAAGTTAGCTAATGGTGATTCACTGATTCATCGTTTAAATCCACTTTTAAAGATTATTTTAGCACTAATGTATATAATTTTTGTTATTTCGACCAGCTGCTTAGATTTTTTTGAATTACCCTTATATTCAATAATAATTGGAATAATGATTTCACTTAGTAAAGTATCATTTATGGATTTATTTAAACGAAGTTTAATTGGATTACCTATTTCTTTGTGTATTGGATTTTCAAATTTACTATTTTCAACCACAATAATTAATTTTTATGGTGTTAATATATCAACTGGTGTACTTTTATTTATTACGATCATTATAAAAAATATCTTATGTTTGATGGCAGTTTTTTTACTAATGGCAACAACTAAGTTTGATAGTATTACTTGTGAATTAGTGCATCTTAAAATACCTTCAATTTTTGTTTTACAATTAGTAATGATCTATCGTTATATTTTTGTTTTGGTTGAAGAAGCGCTAACAATGATTCAAGCTTATCAATTAAAAAATCCCCAGTCTAAAGGAATAGCTTTTAAAGATATGGGTAGTTTTGTGGGAAGTTTATTAGTTCGGAGTTTTGAACGAAGTAATGAAGTTTACAATGCAATGAAATGTCGTGGCTTTGATGTTAAACAAGCGTATTTAAATTATGTTGATTTTGAGATTGAAAATTATTTTTTATTAATGATGGCAGTAGGAGTTTTAATGATGGTAAAGGTGGTATTTTAGTGATTGAGATAAATAATTTAAATGTTCTTTATAATAATTCAATTAGAGCTCTTGATAATGTGTCGATAAAGATTGAACAGCAGAAGTGTATTGCTATTGTTGGAGAAAACGGCTCGGGGAAATCAACTTTATTATCAAGCTTATTGGGGCTGGTGGAAACGCAAGGTGAGATTAAAATTAATGGAGTTATGTTATCAAAAGAAACATTGATACAAATAAGAGAGGTAGCAGGTCTTGTTTTTCAAAATCCAGATCATATGATTTTTTTACCTACAGTTCGTGATAATTTAGCTTTTGGGTTGATAAATCAAAAACTGGATAAAATTGAAATTGATAAAAGAATTGCGGAATTTGCGAAATTATTTAAGATTGAAGATCTGCTGGATCGAATGGCTAATCATCTTTCTGGAGGACAAAAGCGAATGGTAGGCTTAGCTAGTGTGGTGGTAATGAAACCAGAGATATTATTATTAGATGAACCATCAGCATTTCTTGATCCGAAGAGTCGAAGGATCGTTATTAATATGTTAAAAGAATTGCCCCAGCAAATTATTTTTGCAACCCATGATTTAGATATGGTATTGGATTTGTGTGATGAAATAATTTTATTAAATAATGGAAAGATAGTATCTAGTGGTAATCCCTGTGAAATTTTAGCTAATCAAGAGTTATTGGAGGCAAATGGGTTAGAGTTGCCACAACGATATCAGAGGTAGACGATGAAAGTAAAAGAAATATTAGAAATGGTAGAGAACCATGAGATTTCTGTTGATGAAGCAGCTATTTTGATTGATAATCCAATTGATTATGCGACGATTGATTATAATCGTAAACGTCGTACGGGAACACCGGAAATCATTTATGGATCTGGTAAAACGAAAGAACAGATTGCTGGTATTATAAAAAATATGTTAGAACATGATCAAATTGATATTTTAGCGACTAGAGTTGATGCAACAAAGGCGGCTTATTTAAAGAAATTATATCCAAATTTTAATTATGATAAAGAAGCCAAAACTTTTATTTTAAAACAATCGGAAACTATACAAAATAAAGGAATGATTGTTGTTGTTTGTGCAGGAACATCAGATATTCCAATTGCTAGAGAGGCTGTGTTAACAGCTGAGTTTTTAGGAAATGAAGTTAATTTGATTAGTGATGTTGGTGTTGCTGGGATTCATCGACTATTTAATAAGATGGATGTGATCAAACGAGCAAATGTTATTATAGTTGTAGCTGGCATGGAAGGGGCTTTAGCATCGGTTGTTGGAGGGTTAGTTGATAAACCAGTCATTGCAGTGCCAACATCAATTGGTTATGGTGCTAATTTTAATGGTCTTTCGGCATTATTATCGATGTTAAACAGTTGTGCTAGTGGTGTTAGTGTAGTTAATATTGATAACGGTTTTGGAGCTGGGTATATGGCTCATACGATTAATTGTTTAGGAGGAAAACGATGAAAGTATTATATTTTGATTGTAGTAGCGGAATAAGTGGTAATATGACTTTAGGTGCATTAATGGAACTTATTGATGAACCTGATTATTTACAAAAGGAATTAGCTAAATTGAATATAGATGGCTATCATTTACATGTTACTAAAACAAAGAAAAATGGTATTACTGGTACTTATGTAGATGTTCATTTAGAGGAACATCCACATCATCATGATCACGAACATCACCACCATGAACATCATCACCATGTTCATCGTAATTTATTCGATGTTAATAAAATTATTGATGATAGTGGGATTAATGAAAGAGCTAAAGCATTAGCAAAAAGAATCTTTTTAAGAGTTGCGTTAGCAGAGAGTAAAGTTCATAATGAAGAATTGGCTAATGTTCATTTTCATGAAGTAGGGGCAATTGATTCTATTGTTGATATCATCGGAACAGCAATCTTAATAACTAAGATTGCACCTGATAAAATATATAGCAGTATCGTTAATGATGGGCATGGTTTTATTGAATGTGCTCATGGAACAATTTCAGTTCCGGTACCAGCGACATCGGAAATTTTTGCTGCTAGTAATGTAGTAGCCCGTCAGATTGATATTGATACAGAATTAGTGACACCGACAGGGGCGGCTATTATTGCTGAGCTGAGTTCATCGTTTCAACCGATGCCTCCTATGAATGTTCAAAAGATTGGTTGGGGTTGTGGAACTAAAGAATTAAATATTCCTAATGTTTTGAAAGTATCTTTAGGAACAATCGATAAAACTAATGATGAAATTATTGTAATGGAAACAAATATAGATGATTGTTCGAGTGAAATACTTGCTTATACTGCTGAAAAGCTTTTTGAAAATGGAGCTTTAGATGTCTTCTTTACACCGATTTATATGAAAAAGAATCGCCCAGCCTATCGATTGAGTACAGCATGTAAAGAAGATAAATTAGAATTATTACAGAATATTATATTTAGAGAAACAACAACAATTGGAATTCGTTATCGTCGTGAAGAAAGAAAAATTTTAGCTCGAAAAGCAATTGAGCTGGATACACCATATGGAAAAATTGCTGCTAAAGAAGTAACTAATAATGATGAGACTTATGTATATCCGGAATACGAAAGTATAAAACGATTAGCTAAGGAGCATGATCTTGCAGTCAAAGAAATATATAAACTAATAAAATAATAGATTTTGATCCTCCGATTTAATTATGAATTGGAGGATTTATTAAATAAATTTAATTTTAGCACTAAGCTTTTGTTTGGGGCTATCTATCTATATTAAAAAAGTGTATAATAGTATATACAATTAAAGCCATTTAATGGTCTTTTTTTATTAGATTAGGTAGGAGTGAGATAGTGGGAAAATATCGTCAACAAATTAAATCGATTTGTTTTTTAGCCTGGCCGGCGGTAGTTCAAGAGGCCATGAATGTTGTCGTTACATATGTTGATACAGCGATGGTAGGGGCATTAGGAGCTGGGGCATCGGCTGCAGTTGGATTGACCTCAACGGTTGGATGGTTAGTGTCTAGTATTGCTGTTGCTTTTGGAATTGGGATTTTATCAGTTTGTGCTCAAGCAGTAGGAGCAAATAATGATGAAAAAGTAAAGCGGGTAGGGCAGCAAGCTCTATTTTTGACATTAATTGTTGGGATAGCTTTAACTATAATGTGTGTTTTAATTGCACCATATTTACCAACTTGGCTAAATGGTGATAAAGCAATTAGAGGTGAAGCGGCATCATACTTTATGATTATTTCAATTCCATTATTATTTAGGACAGCAGCTTTGATTTTGGCATCGGCTTTACGTGGTGTCAGTGATATGAAAACACCAATGCTAATAAATTTATATATGAATATTATTAATATAATTTTAAATTTCTTGTTAATTTATCCGACACGAGAATTATTTGGAATTATAATTCCCGGTGCTGGACTGGGGGTAAATGGAGCAGCGATTGCGACGGCTATATCATTTGTTGCTGGAGGAATTATGATGTTCTTACGTTACTATAAAAATACACTATTTGATTTAAAAAACAGTGGTTTTCATTTTTATAAAAAAGAGTTTAAGGAATGTTTGAATATTGGGATTCCAGTAGTATTGGAACGTAGTGTTATTTGTTTAGGGCACGTAACTTTTGCTTCCTTGATTGCGAAGTTAGGAGTAGTACGATTTGCTGCTCATACAATTGCAATTCAAGCAGAACAAGCTTTTTATATTCCCGGGTATGGTTTTCAAACGGCAGCAGCAACTTTAGTTGGAAATGCAGTTGGACAAAAAGATGAGCATAAAGTTAAAGAGGTAACTTATTTGATTAGTGGTATTACAATGTTTTTAATGATAATTTGTGGGATTGCATTATTTATATTTGCTGAACAGTTAATGGGGATTTTTACTCCTGACCATGAGGTTATCACTTTGGGGGCTCGAGTATTGAGAATAGTATCTATTTCAGAACCGCTTTATGGAATCTTAGTAATTCTTGAGGGAACATTCAATGGGATGGGTGATACTAAGGCACCATTTGTTTTTTCATTATTTACGATGTGGGGAATTAGGGTAACCGGTTCTTGGCTAATGATCAATGTTTTCCATCAAAGTATTGAAGCAGTTTGGATTATGATGGTATTTGATAATATAGCCAGATGTCTCTTATTATCGCGAAGATTTTTAAAAAATGGCTGGAAGTACCGTCTTAATAGTTGATTAAAAGCGGGTGTATCTTATTCGATATACCTGCTTTTAAATATACATGAATTTAGATTTCATAGTAAATATTTAATATAAGAAAATATGAATTTGAAAAAAGTAAAAATTTTAGATATTAAATAATATGATAATTATAATTTAGAACTACTTTTTAAGCGATATTCTTAAATTTAAAACTATACTTTACCATAAAAAACGATTTTCCAATTATTTGATTTTTTGGCAGTTCACCGTGTGCTGATTTTTTATAAAATTTTGTATGGATTAACAATATGCTGGTAAATACATTTGGGGATTATCTTTGTATTTTTCAGCTTCTTCTTGACTTAGAAAAACAGTCAAATGTATTTGACTTGAAGAAATTATGTGAGGCCCAGCACATCCAGCATAACCTTCAATACTAAATTCATAATTATCATTATTACCACTAATATCAAAAACCTTTCCAGACATCACATAGCCATTCATCAAAAAATATACTACTGTTCCTTTTTCTAACATATTTATACCTCTTTCTATAAAATTGATATATGATAGTTAATATTTTGTTTTAAATGATTTACCTCATTATTAGTATGTAATTTTATTGTTGTAAATCTACAAAATATTTTAATTTTCTTACTACAACTGGATTATAGATCGAGCTTATTAAGTTATCAAATCATATGCATTAAATAAAAAAGAATTGATCTATATGATTATCTGGATCAATTCTTTTAAGCATCATTATTTGATTTAGGAAGTTCAATTTTTCTGCGTTCTTTATGACAATGCTTTTCAAAATCAATAGCAAGTTGATTCATGGCTGATAATTCTTGAAAGCTATAATCAACTTTAATTATTATTTGTTCTTGGCATCGATAGTAATAGAGATGATCGACACAATTAACAAAGATATGCTGATAAAAACTGTTAGCTAGATTTAATTGATTAAGAAAGTCATAGAGCATATGTTCAGGGAGATTGTGACAGTGTGAAAAAATATATAAACCATTATCTAAATAAATCTCATAGTTTTTGCTCTTTTGTTCTTTTCGCTCAAGAGCATTATCTATTTTATTGATTACGAATTCTAAATTTTTTTCATCATGGTCGAAAGGATTTAATTTTAAAGTACTATATAAAGGTTTTTTTATGTCAGCAACTGCTTCAGCTGGAGTTAATGCTTGAGTTACTTCAATTCCAAAATTACGTTTTGGAATGCGAAGGTCAGGACGATCAGCTTGAATAATATTATCAGCTGATACATCTAATACTTTTGTTAGGGTTAATGCAGCATATTTTTCAAAATAATTCTTACTATATGTCTCTTTCATTAATTGACCTCGATTTTTAAAAAGTGATAATCATTCATTGATTATCACTTAGTGGGTTTTATACTGTCTTCTTTATTCATATTATAGCATGGTTTATTTTATTTTCAAAGTAAGTAATAAGGATATTTGGATATTCATTGCGATATATTTAGATAACTGTTATACTTTTATAAAGGTTTTTTAGATAAGGTGGTATTTATGGTTGATTATAGTATTAAAAAGTATAATCGTAAGATTGTATATCAGCTGATATATCAAGCTAAGCAAATTACAAAACAGGAAATTGCGGAAAGATTAAAATTATCTTTGCCCACTGTTTCTAGTAATCTCTTGGAATTAGAACAGGCTGATTTGATAAAAAAAGAAGATATTAATGAGTCTACGGGGGGACGTAAGCCGTTAGCAATCTCTATTAAGGAACAATCTAGAATTGCAATTGGTGTCAGTATTTTAAAAGAAGGAATAACTTTTGTTGCTTTAGATTTGTATGCTCAACTGATTCGTAAACAAACAGTTGCTTTAGTTTATGATAATAGTGAAAGTTATTTTAAACAATATGGACAGGCATTAAATGAATTTATCGATTGTTTACAAATTAAAAAAGAAAATTTTTTAGGGATCACTATAGCTATTCAGGGGATCGTATCTCAGGATGGAAAAAAGGTTATTTATGGTCCAATTTTAAATAATCAGGGATTAACGTTAGAAAAGTTTGAAAAATCTAGTGATTTACCAGTTAAAATGATTCATGATTCTCATGCTGCTGGACTTGCTGAATTAAATTTCAGTGAAGATAATAACGATGCTATTTATCTATCTTTAAATCATAATCTAGGTAGTGCTGTATTTATGGCTGGAAAGGTTTTCCAGGGAAATAATTACAGTTCGACATTTGAGCATATGACATTAGTAGAGAACGGACGTCAGTGTTATTGTGGTAAAAAAGGGTGTTTTGAAGCTTATTGTAATGAAGATGCTTTATTAAAAAATCATACAAATATGACATTAGAAGAATTTTATAAACAATTACGGCAAAAAGACCAAACTGCAATGCAATCATGGAATGATTATTTTCATTATCTAGCATTAGCAATTCATAATTTAACCATGGTTTTAGATGCACCAGTAATTATTGGTGGTAAAATAGCTTCATTGTTTGAAAATGAAGATCTTGATCTATTAACAAAATTAGTTAGTGATTTGGATCCATTAAAGTTTACTGTTCCAGATATTAAAATAGGTCAATGTTTAAAAGAAACAGCAGCAATTGGAGCGGCTTTGACAGATATTAAAAAGTTTGTTGCAGAAATATAAGGAGAAGATAATGAAAAAAGCAGTTATATTTGATATGGATGGTTTGATGATCGATAGTGAGCGAGTTACTTATGAAGAGTATTGTCGTAAATTAGAACAATTAGGATATTCTTTTGATGAAGCTGTATATCGCTTATGTTTGGGGAAAAATAAGCAGGGAATATGTCAAGTATTTTATGATCATTTTGGAACTGCCTTTCCAATGACTGAAGTATGGGATGATGTACATATTAGGCTTGATGAACGTTTAGCAAAAGAGGTTCCTCTTAAAGCGGGATTATTAGAATTATTAAAATATTTAAAGGCAAATAATTATAAAACAATTGTGGCAACTAGCAGTGCACGGGTACGTGTCGATGTTATTTTAAAGAATGCACAAATTGAACAATATTTTGATGATACGATCTGTGGTGATGAAGTGATTCATGGAAAACCTAATCCTGAAATTTTTTTAACAGCATGTAAAAAACTTAATGTAGCACCAAGTGAAGCATTAGTGTTAGAAGATAGTGAATCAGGAATCTTAGCAGCCTATGATGGTAAGATCGATGTCTTATGTATTCCTGATATGAAGTATCCAGAAGCTGATTTTGCAAGTAAAGCAACTAAGATCATCTCATCATTAAAAGATGTAATTGAATATTTAAAGTAATAGTGAAAAGTTTCTATCATTGATTTGATAGGAACTTATTTATTTTTGAGAAGTTTTTGTTAAAAAAAAATACGAATATTGTTATAAAAATCAAAGGTTATATAATTTTACTAAGTGGAGGTATTGTGATGAATAAACTAACAAATATAAAAGCAGTAATGTGTGATGTTGATGGAACATTGTTAAATCAAGATGGTATTGTTTCACCTGCGACAGTTGAAGCAATTAAGAAAATTAGAGAAAAAGGAATTTTATTTGGTTTATCAACAGGGCGTGATGTTCATAGCGTTAAAACACTTTTAACTGTATGGGGAATTAGTGGCTTGGTTGATGCAATCGTTGGGACTGGAGGTGCTGAAATATATGATTATCAATTAAATATTGATAAATCAAGTTATCCGCTGGATGGTGAATTAATAAAAGATATTATTAAACATCATGAAGGAATGGATCTTAATTTTGCTATTCCGTATGAAGGGACATTATATGCACCTAAAGATGATGATTATATTCGTGATTTAGCACGTGATGATCGTGTGCCATATAAAGTTGTAGATTTTGATGTCTTTTTAAATGAGCCACGGGCCAAATTAATCATTGTTTGTGCACCTGATTATATGGATAAAGTTATTGAAAAAAGTAAAACTTTTTCTAATCCAAACTATAAATCAGCTTCTTTAAAAACAGCAAGTATTTTATATGAATATATGGATCCTCGGGTTTCTAAAACGCATGGATTACAAGAAGTTATGGCAATGCATAAAATTGAAATGACAGATTTATGTACTTTTGGAGATGCTGATAATGATTATGATATGACTTTAAATGCTGGAGTTGGAGTAGTCATGGCTAATGGAAGTGAAAAAACTAAGAGTGTTGCTGATTTTATAACTGATGATAATAATCATGATGGAATTGCAAATTTTATTAATAAATATATTTTATAGAGTCTGGTGATTGAAGTGCACTATATTGTTTTAATATAACCAATATAGTGCATTTTAGAGTTGGTTTTTTTATTTAGAAATAATAATTAAATTAGTTTAAAAATATTATCTTTTCGATAAACTATAGTATTGGAGATAATATAAATGTATGGATTGATTAATTCATTTTTAATTTTTGAATTAGGAGTCATCGTGGGGGCTCATGTGTTTGTTTCAAATAGCTAAATCAAAAGATTAAGTCTAGTAATAGACTTTTTATTTTTTTGGAATGATGACGATAAAAGCGGGAATTATTCAATTAGGAGGTATAAGAAGTGAACAAGATAGAATTAAGTAAAGTAAATGAAGAAGGGTATTATGAAATTCGTTTAGAAAGTGTTGGTGGGTTAGGGGCTAATTTATGTGGAAAATTATTAGGTGAATTAGGTGCGGCTTATCTAGGATTTAATGCTTCAAGCTTTTCTAGCTACGGTTCAGAGAAACGAGGTTCTCCAGTCAAGGCGTTTATTCGTTATTGTGATGAAGATAAAGAAATTACTGTTAATACTCCCGTTACGCGACCCCATTTGCTTGGGCTTTTTCATGAAGCGATGATAGGAAAGTTACAAGTAACAGCAGGAGTCGATGAAAATAGTTGTATTGTCATTAACAGCGGTGAGCAACCAGATGTAATTAGAGATAAATTAAAATTATGTGCTGGAACGATATATTGTATTGATGCAATTTATTTAGCAATGAAAATAAAATGTAAAGTCAATATGATCATGCTGGGGGCACTAGCTAAAGCGAGTGGCTTTATTCCTTTAGAGACAGTTTTAGAATTGATTGAAGCTACTTTGGGTAAAAAATATCCTCAGCTATTACAAAAAAATAAAGAAGGGATAATTGAAGGTTATAATGGTGTTGTTAGTAAAACGTTTAATGATGATGGTAAGTATCCGTTCATTCCTTATCGTGAAATAGAAAATGACTGGGGTTATCAAAATGCACCACTTGGTGGTGTGAATCCTTGTTTTGGAAGTACTATTTCGAATGATTTAAGTGCATCACGGGAAGGCTATATACCATTGTTTCTCCAAGAAAAATGTATTCAATGTGCACAATGTTATATTACTTGTCCGGATATGGTTTTTCAGTTTGAACCGGGTATTTATAAAGGACGTAAGATGATGGTAAATAAAGGTTTGGATTATCATCATTGTAAAGGATGTTTACGGTGTGTTGAAATTTGTCCAACTCAAGCACTGGTTAGTGGAGTCGAACGCGAACATTCAAATTTAAAATGGTTTATTCGTAACAAAGATTTAATTGTTGAGCATATGGATTATGAAGATGTGGGAGCAAATTCGTGGATAACGAGTGATTCGTTTTTGGAGGTAGAAAAAATAACGGAGGTAAAAAGTGATGGAAAAACAAAAGATGGTATTTGAAAGTGGGAATGAATTGGCAGCTTATGCCGCTAAACAGATTAATTATCATGTAATGGGATACTATCCCATTACACCATCAACGCAGATTGCTGAGAATTTAGATTTAATGAAAGCTGAGGGTAAGCATGAGATTGCTTTAATTGCTGCTGAAGGTGAGCATAGTGCGGCTGGAATTTGTTATGGTGCAAGCGTTGCTGGGGCAAGAGTTTTCAATGCGACTAGTGCCAATGGTTTGTTATATGCATTAGAACAGTTTCCAGTTCAATCTGGAACACGATTTCCGATGGTAATGAATGTAGCTTGTCGAACAGTTTCTGGTCCACTTTCAATCAAGGGTGATCACAGCGATATCATGTATATGTTAAATACTGGATGGATTATTTTATTTGCTCATAGTCCCCAGGCAGTTTATGATATGAACATTTGTGCTCTAAAAATTGCTGAAAAAGTTAAATTACCAGTAGTTATTGCGTTTGACGGTTTTTTTACTAGCCATCAAAAAAATAAATGTCAAGTCTTTGAAGATGATCAAGTTGTCCAAAATTTTGTAGGTAAATATCTGCCTGAATATCAAATTCTTGATTTTGAACATCCAGTCACAGTTGGCTCTTATATGAATGAACCGGATTTAATGAATAATAAATACCAGCTTCATCTTGCAATGGAGGAAGCTCGAGAGGTTATTCCGGCTATTTTTAAGGAATATGAAACAATTTCTAATCGGGCTTATCAGTATGTAGAAAGTTATCAAAATGAAGATTGTGATGTCTTAATGTTTGTTCTAGGTTCTGGATTTAGCAGTGCAAAACGAGCTGTTGATGAATTACGCAAAGATGATAAAAAAGTTGGAGTAGTTACAATCAATGTACTGCGTCCATTTCCAAGTAAGGAATTAATTAAGCATTTTAAAGTGCCTAAAACAGTGATTGTTTGTGATCGTCAGGATAGTTATGGTGCCAATGGTGGAAATATGTCTTTAGAAATAAAGGCGGCAATGCAGGAGGCAGGAATCACTACCCGTGTAATTACGAGAATTTATGGCTTAGGTGGCCGTGATTTTTATAAAGATGATGCAAAAGCATTATTATTAATGGGATTTCAAAAAGATGTAAAATTATTTGATTATTTACATATTTATCCCGGTAAAATTGAACAACCAATAACTCAATTTTTTAAACCAATCAAAGAAACTCCTGATGACTTCAAGTGTGTTTATAATGAAGAAAAACAAATAATGGAAGTTAAGCCGTTTACGCTTAATCAAATTGCAAAGATGCCCCAACGTTTATCTGGGGGTCATGGTGCTTGTCCAGGATGTGGGATTCCCGTCAATGTCAATTTATTATTAAGTGCAATCAGTGGAAATGTTGTTTTATTATTTCAAACAGGCTGCGGAATGGTTGTAACAACTTCCTATCCAAAAACTTCTTTTAAAGTACCGTATGTTCATAATTTATTTCAAAATGGGGCAGCGACACTTTCAGGAATCGTAGAAGCGTTTAACCAAAAAGTAAAACGACATGAATATCCCGAAGGAGAAATTACTTTTATCATGGTTAGTGGTGATGGAGGAATGGATATTGGAATGGGAAGTGCACTAGGTGCAGCTTTAAGAAACCATCACATGATTATTTTTGAATATGATAATGGTGGTTATATGAATACAGGTTATCAATTATCATATTCAACACCATTAGGGGCTAAAAGTTCGACTTCTCATCTTGGTCAAGATCAGTTTGGAAAATCATTTTTTAATAAAGATATGCCAGCAATCATGGCTGCAACAAATATTCCATATATTGCTACTGTAGCTGAATCTAATCCAATAGATTTTGTTAGAAAAGCGATTAAAGCTAAGGCTTATGCTAAAGAGTTTGGGTTAGCATATTTGAGAACTTTATCTGCTTGTCCGTTAAATTGGGGTGATCAGCCAAATTTAGAAAAAAGTGTAATTGAAGCAGGGGTAAATAGTTGTTATTTTCCTTTGTTTGAAATTGAGCAGGGTAAGTATAATCTTACATATGATCCACAGAAAGCAAAGAAAAAGATTCCATTAATTGATTGGTTTGCAATGATGCAGCGAACTAAACATTTAAGTGATCCAAAGTATACAAAAATTGTTCAGGCTGCTCAAGATGAAGTTGATCGACGTTTTGAAATTTTGAAAAAGAGGGCAGATGATCAAATTTAATAAATAATATAAAAGGTTATTGCTTGTTGTGTCAATAACCTTTTATAATGAGTAAAAGAAGGTGATTAATTGTGGAAGTAACTGAATATGCTAAAGATTTATATATTTTAGATGATGGTCAGGTACGAGAATTTCTAATTATCGGTAGAAATGAAGCGATATTGATTGATACTGGTTTTCCTGAGACGAAGATAATTAATGAAGTTCAGAAACTTACTAGTTTTCCGCTTAAAGTACTGTTAACTCATGGTGATGGAGATCATTGTGGGGGACTTGATAGTTTTCAAGAATGTTATGTACATCAGGGAGATAAGGGTTTAATTAAAACAACAATAAAAATTAATTGTTTAAAAGAAAAGGATTTGATTGAAATTGGTGATTACTGTTTTGAGGTAATTGAGATACCTGGACATACTTATGGAAGTATTGCATTTTTAGATATTCAGAAGAAATTATTAATTGTTGGTGATACTGTACAATTAGGACCGATTTATATGTTTGGTGAGCATCGAAATTTAGATTTGTATATTCATAGCTTAGAAAAATTAAATACATATCAAAATCAAATTGAAACAATTTTGCCTAGTCATAATCGTTATCCATTAACTAAGGAGTATATTGGTCATTGTCTATCAGATGCTAGATTGTTAAAGGCACATAAACTTTTAGGTGTTAAACATCAATTTTTACCATGTCGGGAATATCGTGGTAAAAAAATTTCGTTCTATTATTAGAAATAATAACTTTCGTTTTGAGAATAATATGATTGAAACGAAAGTTGTTTTTATTGTATTTGAAATATTAATATGATAAGGTAATAAAAGAAAAGAGCGGTGATGAGGATGGTTAAGATGTTGGCAAGACATACAAAAATACTAGAATTAATAACAGAGAATAAGAAAATGGAAGTAACTAAACTTTCTCAGTTACTCAGTGTTTCACAAGTAACAATTAGAAAAGATTTAATTCAATTGGAAAATAGTGGATTGATTGTTCGTGAGCATGGATTTGCAACTTTAAATTCTAGTGATGATATAAATAATCGTTTAGCTTATCATTATGATATTAAGCAAAGAATTGCTAAATTAGCGGTAGAATCAATAGAAGATGGTGAAACCGTAATGATTGAGTCAGGTTCTTGTTGCGCATTGGTTGCTTTAGAAATTGCGCAGACCAAAAAAGATGTTACGATTATTACTAATTCTGCTTTTATCGCCGATTATATTCGTAAAGTTGCTAAAATTAGAATTATTTTACTTGGTGGTGAATATCAAAATGAATCACAAGTAATGGTAGGACCGATCACAAAAAAATGTGTTGAATCTTTTTTTGTTGATAAACTTTTTATTGGAACTGATGGCTTTACTGAAACCTCAGGCTTTACTGGGAATGATTATATGCGTAGCGAAACAGTTAGAGATATGGCAAAACAAGCTGATAAAGTTATAATTGTGACAGATTCATTTAAGTTTTTGCAAAAAGGGGTTGTAACTTTGATTCCTACTGCGGAAATCGCATGTATTGTAACTGATACTCATATTCCAATAGAATGCGAAAATTATTTATTAGATCATGGAATTGAAGTTAAGAAAGTAGAAAATTAAAAAAGCTTATTTTATAGTAAGCTTTTTAGAAAAAACACTTGATGTCTTCATTGATAAAAATATTTTGATATTCTTTTAAGTCTTCTTTGTGGAGGGCTTTTTTATTTTTTAAACTATATTCTAGATTGAGCATTTCATATTTTTTTTCACCAAATTGATGAAATGGTAATAATTGAACTTTTAAAACACCGATATTTTTTAAGAGTCTTGCTAGTCCTTTGGCATCATTTAATGAATCATTAAAATCTGGAATAACAGGAATTCTTGGTAATACTTCTATTTTGTTTTGTAATGCCCACTTTAAATTTTTAATTATTAAATCATTATAAACACCTGTACCTAAAAAATGCTGCTCACGATCATAATGTTTAACATCAAATAATAACAGATCAAATAATGGAGCAAGTTTAGTAAAAAGCTCATGTTCAATATATCCGGTTGTTTCAATTGCTAAATGAAGCTGATGTTTTTTTAGTTCATTAACTAAGTGAAATAAAAATGCTGGTTGTGACATTCCTTCTCCACCGGAAATAGTAATACCTCCATTAGATTCTTCATAAAAATCTTTATCTTGAAGACAGGTTGTCACAATTTCATCAATTGTTTTATACTCACCTTCATTTTTTAGGGCAATTTGAGGACATTTATTAACACATCTCAAACATCCATTACATTTATTTTGATCAATAATAATTTTATCTGCAATTAATTTAATCGCACCTGTAGGACAATTATTGATACAGGTCATGCAATGCGTACATTTGTTATGATCCCACAAAATTTGAACTGCTTTTAGTTGTGATTCAGGATTAGAACACCACTTACATCTTAATGGACAGCCTTTAAAAAATATAGTTGTTCTAATTCCTGGACCATCATGAATACTAAATTTTTGAATATTAAAAATTATCCCCTTATTTTCCATTATGAATATCTCCTTATCTTTTCATTATTTATAATATCATGTTGATTGCAAATTGTAAATGTTTATATTTCATTTGAAACCGATATATACTGCTTTTGAAATAAAAATATTGACTTATTGTTCGTATATGTTAATATATAGGTGTAAATGAAGTGAATTTATGTTATGAACGAAACTTAATAATTTATTTTAGTAACTTTGGAGGAAAAATATGAAAAACATTGAACATTTTGGTGATTTAACACCTAGAATGAATGATTTTAGAGAAAAGGTTTTAGATAAAAAACCGTATATTTGTGCAGAGAGAGCATTATTAGCTACAGAATCTTATAGATTATATCAAAATCAGCCACCGGTTATGAAACGGGCACTAATGTTAAAAAATATTTTAGAGAAAATGTCAATTTATATTGAAGATGAAACTTTAATAGTTGGGAATCAGGCTGCTTCAAATAAAGATGCTCCAATTTTTCCCGAATATACGTTAGAATTTGTTATTGATGAATTGGACAAATTTGAAAAAAGAGATGGTGATGTTTTTTATATTACTGAAGAAACAAAAGCAGCTTTACGTTCAATTGCACCATTTTGGGAGAATAATAATTTAAGAGCTAAGGGGGAAGCTTTACTACCTGAAGAAGTAAATGTTTTTATGGAAACTGGTTTCTTTGGAATGGAAGGAAAATTAAATTCTGGAGATGCTCATCTTGCGGTTGATTATGAACAGTTACTAAAAATAGGATTAGTCGGTTATGAAAAAAGAGTGCGACAATTAAAAGCAGAGTTGGATCTATGTGTTCCGGAAAATATTGATAAATATGTTTTTTATAAAGCTGTATTGATTGTAATTGAAGCAGTTAAAACTTATGCTGATAGGTTTAGTCTTCTTGCTCAAGAAATGGCTGAAAATGCTCAAAGTCATAGAAAGGATGAGTTATTAGAAATTAGTAATATTTGTTCTAAAGTGCCTTATGAACCAGCTTCATCTTTTAAAGAAGCGATTCAATCAGTTTGGTTTATTCAATTGATTTTGCAAATTGAATCTAATGGACATTCATTATCATATGGACGTTTCGATCAATATATGTATCCATATTTGAAAGCGGATCTAGAAAAAGGCGTAATCACGGATGAGGAAGCTGTTGAGTTGCTAACAAATTTATGGATCAAAACATTAACTATTAATAAGGTCAGAAGCCAGGCTCACACATTTAGCAGTGCTGGTAGTCCAATGTACCAAAATGTAACTATTGGTGGACAAACTCCTGATAAAAAAGATGCAGTGAACAAACTTTCGTTTTTAGTTTTGAAATCTGTTGCTCAAACAAGATTGCCACAGCCTAATTTGACTGTTAGATATTATAATGGTTTAAATAAAGAATTTTTAGATGAATGTATCGAAGTTATGAAGTTAGGAACAGGAATGCCGGCATTTAATAATGATGAAATTATTATTCCTTCGTTTATTGATCTGGGAGTAAAAGAGGAAGATGCTTATAATTATTCAGCAATTGGTTGTGTTGAAACAGCTGTTCCTGGGAAATGGGGATATCGTTGTACAGGAATGTCATATCAAAATTTCCCAAGAATTTTATTAGCAGTGATGAATGATGGAGTAGATGTAACTTCTGGTAAACGATTTGTAAAGGGTTACGGCTATTTTAGAGATATGAAGTCTTTTGAAGAGTTGCAAGATGCCTGGGATAAGTCAATTAGAGAAATTACCCGATTATCTGTAATTGTAGAAAATGCAGTCGATCTTGCCTCAGAGCGTGATGTTCCAGATATTTTATGTTCAACCTTGACTCAAGATTGTATTGGTAGAGGGAAGACAATTAAAGAAGGTGGAGCAGTCTATGATTTCATTTCTGGATTACAAATTGGAATTGCTAATATGGCAGATAGTTTGGCAGCAATAAAAAAACTAGTTTTTGAGGAAAAAAAGATTACACCGCAACAATTATGGGATGCTTTACAAGATGATTTTATGAGTGAAGAAAATCAAAAAATTCAAAGTATGTTAATTAATGAAGCTCCTAAATATGGGAATGATGATGATTATGTTGATCAATTGGTTGTAGAGGCATATGATTCATATATTAATGAAATCAAAAAATATCCAAGTACTCGATATCAAAGAGGACCTGTTGGAGGGATTCGCTATGCAGGTACTTCCTCAATTTCTGCTAATGTTGGACAAGGATATGGGACAATGGCAACCCCAGATGGTCGTAAAGCCCATACTCCACTTGCTGAAGGTTGTTCTCCAGCTCATGCAATGGATAAAAATGGACCTACAGCGGTATTCAAAACAGTTTCAAAATTACCAACACATGAAATTACCGGTGGTGTTTTATTAAATCAAAAAGTAACACCACAAATGTTAGCGACAGAAGAAAATAAAGAGAAATTAGAAATGATAATTAAAACTTTCTTTAATCGATTACATGGCTATCATGTGCAATATAACGTAGTTTCTAGAGAAACATTGATTGATGCTCAAAAGAATCCAGAAAAGCATCGTGATTTGATTGTTAGGGTTGCAGGGTATTCGGCATTCTTTAATGTCTTATCAAGAGCAACTCAAGATGATATAATTGAAAGAACAGAACAAACATTATAAAAGGGGAATAAAAATGGAATTTATTATTGATACTGTGAATTTAGAGGAAATTAAAGATGCTATAGATCATATGCCAATCGTAGGAGTGACAAGCAACCCTTCTATTGTAAAAGCAACTGCACCAGAAAACTTCTTTGATCACATGAGAAAAGTAAGAGATATTATTGGAAAAGATAGAAGCTTACATGTTCAAGTGATTTCTAAAAATTGTGATGAGATGGTTAATGAAGCACATCGAATTTTAAAGGAAATTGATAATCGAGTTTATGTGAAGATTCCTGTATCATATGAAGGAATCAAAGCTATCAAGATTTTAAAAGCAGAAGGCATCAATGTTACAGCAACTGCTGTTTACGACCTGATGCAGGCATATATGGCATTGGCAGCCGGAGCTGATTATATTGCTCCATATGTTAATCGAATTGGGAACCTTGGTAGTGATCCGTTTGAATTAATCAATGAGTTGTCAAATCGAATCGTGATGGATGATTATGATTGTAAGATTTTAGCAGCCAGTTTCAAAGGTGTCCAGCAAGTAAGAGATTCTTTTAATAGTGGAGCCCAAGCAATTACAGCACCAGTCAGTGTTCTAAAAGCGATTTTTAATAATCCAAATATTGAAAAAGCTGTAGATGATTTTAATCAAGACTGGTATAGTGTTTATGGAGAAAATAAAGGAATTTGTGATTTATAAAAGAAATGGTGGAGGATTCCACTTTTTCTTTTTATTAAAGAAAAATGAGTGGTTTAAGAAGTTTAAAAATCAGTGGTGAAAGAATGCTCAGATAACTGATGATAAATAGTATAAAATGTTGATATAATCGTATAATATTTATAAGTCATAATATTTGCATTTGGTATCAAAAATAGGTATGCTATTTATTAGAGAAAAATAAAGGAGAGAAATAAAAGATGTTAGAAGTGGGAAGTATTGCTCCAGATTTTACCTTATTAGATCAAAATGGTGACAGTGTTTCATTGAGTAATTTTGTTGGAAAGAAAATAATTTTATATTTTTATAGTAAAGATAATACGCCAGGCTGCACTAAACAAGCTTGTGGATATGCTCAAAACTATCCTCGATTCAAAGAAAAAGACACAATAATTATTGGGATTAGTAAAGATACGGTTGTATCACATAAAAAATTTGAAGAAAAATATCAGCTTCCATTTATTTTATTAGCTAATCCAGAATTAGATGTTTTACAAGCTTATGATGTTTGGAAAGAAAAAAATATGTATGGTCGAATGGTTATGGGTGTAGTGCGAACTACATATTTAATTAATGAAGAAGGTATTATAGAAAAGGCATTTACAAAGGTTAAAGCAGCAGATGATGCTGAGCGAATGTTAAGAGAGATTGAGAGTGAATAAAAGACAGATGCAATTAATTATTGGTATTTTAGTTATCATTATTATTGTTTTATTAGTGTATCGTAATCATCGCCAAGAAACTGCTTATCAAAGGATTTCGGCGAGTGAAGCTCAAAAGATTATGGATGAAGAAAGTAATATTATCATTATTGATGTAAGAACAGTAGATGAATATAAGACCGGGCATATAAAAAATGCTATCTGTATTCCCAATGAATTAATTTCTAATAAAGAAATTGCAGAGTTACCAGATAAATCACAAGAAATATTAGTATATTGTCGCAGTGGAAGTAGAAGTCGTCAGGCTGCAAACAAATTGATTAAACTTGGTTATGAAAATGTTATTGATTTTGGTGGAATCATTGATTGGGATGGTGAAGTAGTTAAATAAGAGGGTGCTATTTGTAGTGAACTTTAAAAGTTGAGTGAGCAACTAGAAATGATCACTATATTTTGGCACCTTTTTCTTTTATCTAAATAGAGATTATGCTATACTACATCCTGATAAGGAGGCTATGATGATAAAATTAATTGCAACAGATATGGATGGAACATTTTTGGATTCAGATAAACGTTTTGATCCGGAATTTATTGATATATTTTATAAACTAAAGGAAAAGGGAATCAAATTTGTAATTGCTAGTGGTAATCAGTATTATCGATTATATCAAAAATTTTTACCATTAAGTGAACAAATGTATTTTATTGCTGAAAATGGTTGTTACATCGCAGAGGGAGCGACAGAATTGTATTGTAATACAATTACACACGATAATGTTGAATTGATCAAAACAGCATTAGCCCCATATGATAATTTATTTATGATCATGTGTGGTCGGAAAGGGGCTTATGTCTTAAGCCGTGATAAGCATTTTGAATCATTGGTGAGATTACATTATTGTAATTATCAATTTGTTGATTCATTCGATCATATCGATGATGAAATCATGAAGATTTCTATTAATGATCCAGAAGAACAGATAGAAAAATATTTGCAAGCATTGGAGCCGCATTTACCAGTCGCAGTTAAGGTTGTAACAGCAGGAAATATGTGGATGGATATTCATAATCGTGATATTAACAAAGGTGTTGGAATGCGTTTTTTACAAGCAATCTATGAAATAGAACCTGATGAATGTATGGCTTTTGGGGATCAAATGAATGATTATGAGTTATTACAGCAAGTGAAATATGGTTATGCCATGGATAATGCAGTTCTGCCAATTAAGGAGATTGCTTATGGTACAACTAGATCCAATGATGAACAGGGAGTCTTAATTAAAATTAAAGAAGTATTGGATCTTGCCTAGTATTGCTAGGCTTTTTTTTACACGAAAAAAGGTAAACTACCTTTTATTAATAACTAAAGTTAGTTTACCTATTACTCTAAAGCCGGCTTGACTTTCTTGATTTATTACAATGGGTGTATATTCAGGATTAGCTGGTTGTAATATAATGCAGTGATTATTATCATCACGGTAGAATTTTTTACATGTAGCAACATTATCATCGATTGTAAAGCAGCCAACCTCACCATTTCTAATTTGATTACTTTTTTCAAATACAATTAAATCACCTTGATTGATATTTTCATTGATCATGCTGTCACCATCGGCATATTGACAAAAATATTCTTTACTGGGTGAAAGTAATGTTTCAGGTAAGGATATATATTCATCAACATTGTCATCAACAAAAAGACCAGTTCCACAACTAATATCACTGTATAAAGGAATAGTAATTGAATCAGTAATAATAGGTTGATTGCTCTCGTCAATTCCTAAAAAGTATGAAGCAGGAACATCAAAAATTTCAGATAGTTTTTGAATCGTGTCCTTTTTTAAATTCTCAACTCGATTGTTTTCATATTTTGCGATGGCTGATTTTTTAACCCCAAGTAAGTTACCTAATTGCTCTTGAGTTAAGCCTTTTTCTTTACGTAATTTTTTTATTCGTTCACCGGTCATTTGTATTCACTCCTTGTGTCTTAATTTTACTATTAAATAACTAGTTGTGCAATCATTAATTAACAAAAGTGTCGAAAAAAGATACTTTTTGTTGACAAAATAATGGAATGGATGTATATTAAAAGTGTCTTATAAAGACACTTAAAAAATATTGATATAAAAAGATGAATAAATAGATACTAATGATGGAGGGAAAGATTATGGAAAACAAAGAAATGAATTTTAGTGGTAAAGGAATTTTAACGGTTATTACGGGGATAATAATTATGGGTTCTACGATTGCAACCTTAAGTTCTTATTTGTTGGATTTAATTATGCTTTAATGCGCATACTAGTAATGAGGTGAGCTGCTAAGTGAAACGCAGAGATAAAGAAATTAAAGATCAAGATGAAATTGATTATGAAAATCATATTATGGAATATGATGACCAATATCTTGATAACTCCAATGCTCAAGAATAGAGAACAGCACTTTATGGTGCTGTTTTTTTATGGTATAGATATGCAGAGAATTAATGTTTATCATGTAGTTATTAACTTTCAAGTTACCAAATAGAAAGGTAAAATGCACGAAGCTAATAAATGATTATGATATAATAGATGTATTAAAGAAAGGTGTGAAAAGCGTGAAAGTTGAATTAAAGATTGATCCTAATTGTCAAGAGCCTTGGGCAGTGATAAATGTAGCTAAGCTGACACCATCGCTTCAAGCTGCGATTACAATTTTGGAAAAAGAGTGTGAAGAAATGATTTTTACGGCTCAAAACAATGGTAAGATCTATATAATCGATCCAGTAAAAATTGAGCTGATTCGTACTGAAGGGCGAGAATTAGCATTATATGATTTGAAAAAAGAACGCTATGTTTTAAATAAACCGCTCTATGAAGTACAAGAACAATTAGGAAAAGATTTTGTACGTATATCAAAATTTGCAATCATCAATATTAAGCGTATTAATCATGTTGAAGCATCTTTTAATGGAACGATGGAAATAGTTATGAAGAATGGTCTTGAAGAAATCATAACCCGTAGTTATCGAAAACTGTTTAAAGAAAGATTGGGGGTGTAGAGAATGCGCTTTAAAGATTTAGTGAGTTATTTTTTTGGTGGGATTGCTTGGGGATGTACGTTTTTGGTAGTAATAAATCTAATTGGTTATACAGTGATTGGCAGCACGTTTTTAGAACCTTTGATGGAAAATTTTGTCATGCATGCAGTAGGAGCAATGGTAGTTGGAGTTTGTTGTGGTTCGACTTCATATGTTTATAAAATTGAAAGTTTAAGTTTAAGAAAACAAATAGCTTTTCATTTTACGATTGGGCTGGGTGGATATTTATTAATAGCATATAAATTGGGATGGATGCCAATTAGCAATATCGGCTATGTTATCACTTTTATATTAATGGCAATTATTATCTTT
Source organism: Thomasclavelia ramosa DSM 1402 (assembly GCF_014131695.1). Lineage (NCBI taxonomy): Bacteria > Bacillati > Bacillota > Erysipelotrichia > Erysipelotrichales > Coprobacillaceae > Thomasclavelia > Thomasclavelia ramosa. Next base: position 2,418,096 of record NZ_CP036346.1, on the reverse strand, counting down.
ACAAGTATTTGGACGGGTTTTTATTTTTATAATCGAAATGAAGCTAAAAAATATAATGCTAAGATAAAAGAAATAGAAAAAGAAAATGATAATTAAGATTATTGTTAAAGGAATATCAGAAGTAAAGCTTTCATGATATAATGAATAATAGTGAAAGTGAGTGATAATAATGTTAAATTTTCGTTATGCTGATATAAATGATTTAGATTTTTTAGTGGAGTTAAGGACACGTGATTTAAGACTGTTTTCTAATCAGGAAATCTTACCACAGACAATTAACAAGATTCGTGATTTCTACAAAACAGGTATTATCAATGGTACCTGTTTTACATTATTAGGATTTGATAATGAATTATTGGCTGCTTCAGGAACATTATACTTATATTCCTTAATGCCATCAAATGAAAATCCTTCAGGAATTATGGGGCAGTTAACAAATATATGGGTAGATGAAAAATATCGTCATCAAGGTATTGCTAGTAGAATTGTTAGTGACTTATTAACAAAAGGACAAGGTAAATGTGGAATGATTTGCTTGAATTCTTCAAAAGATGCAATCGCACTATATCAAAAACTAGGATTTAAAACCAAAGAAAGGTATATGATAAAACAATGGGACTAATAATTAAAAAGCCTGATGATGCAATCATCGTAAATAAAAAAGATGGAACTCATGTTGCCTATTATTTGTTTGACGAGTATGAAGTTCACTTAAACAGTTTACCACCGCAAACTGAACAAGTATGGCATTTTCATCAAGCTATCGAGGAAGTAATCTTAATTATTGAAGGAGAGATAGAAATCCACTATTTAGATAATGATAAGAGAATGCGGCAAAGAGTTCAGCCAAATGATTTAATATTAGTTAAAGATAGTATTCATACATTGATTAATCGTAGTACGAAAGAATGTAAGTTTGTTGTTTTTAGATTAGTACTTGATGGTAAGAATAAACGTGATCTAATCAAGAATGACAAAAAGGTTGTAAATATGCTGTAGAATTGTTTCCAAAGAAACAATATAAGGAGGAAGAATATGTTTATTGATTTAACTTTAGAAGTTACTCCAAAACTAACTCAGGATGCTAAAGGAAATGAAAGTAAAGCTAATTTTGGGCATTTAGGCACTCATTTTGATGTGATGAACAAAGAGTTTCCATTATCTTATTTAGAAAGAAATGGAGTTATTTTTGATGTCCGAGGTATTGATGAAATTGAAGTGATTGATTTGGAAAAAATTAGATCTGGTGATTTTGTGATTTTTTATACAGGATTTTTAGAAAAGGCAGGATATGGTACTAAAGAATATTTTCAAGCCCACCCTCAATTATCAAATAATCTGATTGAAAAATTGTTAGATAAGAAAGTTAGTATTATTGGAATTGATTGTGCTGGGATTCGTCGCGGTAAAGAACATACGCCGATGGATCAATATTGTGCTGATCATAATGCATTTGTTGTTGAAAATTTAGATAATCTAGAAAGTTTATTAATGCAAAATGAGTTTACTATAAATACTTATCCGATGAAATTTAGTGAAATGACAGGCTTGCCATGTCGGGTAGTTGCCAAGGTAGATTAAAATGCAAGTGATTCTCGATTTATTTACTGAACTATACGAAAAACAAGATATATTATCAAAGCTAACCCAAAGCAGCAGTTTGCAAGGTTATGGTTATTCAGTAATTCATTGTCTTGATGCAATTGGAATTCTTGATGGGCCTAACATTACAAAAATAGCAGAACACCTAAAAATGACTCGTGGGGAATTAGTAAAATTATCAAAAAATTAGTTTCTAATAATTTAATAACAACATATCAAAATGATAATAATAAAAAAGAGATATATTTTAAACTTACAGTTGCCAGAGAACATTTATTTTTAGAGCAGCAGGCACGACATCAAAAGTATATTGAACGTGATATAACTTTTTTAAAATGACAAGATGAGCAAAAAATGATAGTTGTTAAAGAATTTTTAACTGTAATAATTATTTAAACCATCAAATTGAAGAATTAAGCAAATAGCAGTATTGTTCAGAGGCGCTAGTTTTATTAACAAAATTAGTGCCTGTTTTATTAACTTAATAGATTGATTGTAAACGGATACAAAATATATTATAATACTTATGACAATACTTGTCATAAGTTAGGGGAGGTGCTCATAATGGATGAGTTCTTGCAGGGAATCAATGCATCGATTTATTTAAAATGGATATTAATGCAAAACAATCATTATAGTTTAAATATCAAAGTTGATGACAATGATAATAATACGATCATCATCAGTAATGAAATAGTAATTGGGAAAATAATTTATTATGGCAAGGGAATTTTTGAGGAAGAGTTAAATGATCGTCAAACAAAGGAAAAAATCTTTTATCTTCATTTTCAATTAACACATTTTAATCATGCAGTGGAGTTGTTTAAAGAAATGATTAATTGTGCATTAGAAGCAACTAATCGGCCGCAAATAAGAGTTTTATTATGCTGTAGCGGTGGTCTGACAACAACTTTATTTGCAAGTAAAATGCAAGAGCTGGCAAAATTGGAAAATCTATCATATGAGATTTTTGCAACAGGATATTCACGCTTATTTGAGATTGCTAATGATTATGATATTATTTTAATTGCACCGCAAGTTGCTTATATGCTGCCACAAGCTAAGCGACGTTTGCCAGATAAAGAGGTAGTAACGATACCAACACGCATTTTTGCAACAAATGATTATTCAGGAGCATTAAAAATCATTTATGATTGGTATCAAAACAAGGAGGAAAAATAACCTATGAATATCAGTAATACTAAAAATCTACGACAAATAAATCGGGATAAAGTCATGGATATTTTTATGGAGCAAGAAACTTGTACTAAAAATCAATTAGCTTTAGCGACTGGGCTAAGTTTAGCTACAATTACAAATATTTTAAAGGAATTGCTGGCAAGTAATGAAGTATTAAAAGATGGTGAGTTAGAATCGACGGGAGGAAGAAAGAGTGTTGTTTATTCTTTGAATAGCGATTATTCTCGGATGCTAACGATTTCGGTTAATAAAGAATACCGGCGGGTACACTTGATTTATCGGGTTTATAATCTGGCAGATGAAATAGTTTTTAGTGATGAAGTAATCAAAAAGGAAGTTAAAGTTAATGATATTTATGATATTATTAACATCGTTTTAGCTAAGTTTGATAATATAAAAGTTATTGGAATAAGTATGCCAGGGATTATTAATGATGGGCGAGTTACTTCAACTGGATTAACAAATTTTAATGATATTGATTTATATTCATTACTAACCAATAAATATAGTCAAGTGATCATATTGGGTAATGATGTAAATACAGCAGTAATTGGTTTTTATCTAGCAGAAAAAAATTATGAAAATGTCTGTCTGTTATTTCAACCAGGTGAAGGGTATGGTGGTGTTGGAACAGTAATTAACGGTCAACTTGTAACAGGTAAAACTAATTGTGCTGGTGAGATACAATATTTACCCTTGAGTCAAGATGATCAATTGAAATTGCTTCAGTCTCCCCACGGAACGATTGAATTGTTGAGTAAGATTGTAATTTGTTTAACCGCGATCGTAAATCCCGAAATCGTAGCTATTAGTTGTACTAATCTTGAGCGTGCTAGTGATTTAGATGAAACATTGAAACAGATGGTTCCGGCTAAATATCTTCCTAAGATAAAAAAAGTAACTAATTTAAGTGAGTATATTTTAATTGGTTTACAACTGATTTGTAAAGATTCTTTAAAAACAAATCTTGTCATAAAAAAACAATCGATTATTTAAGCATCTATAATAAAAGATGCTTTTCTTGTTAATAATTTAATTGGTGATAAGATGTCAGAAAAAGATATACAATTATTGGTCATGTGTTTAAAGGAATATATTAAAAATATTGATGGTGAAAGGTTTAAACAACTATTTTTAGGTTATGCTGAATACATGGCACGAAATTATGGGCAGGATTGTTTGATTGATGAATATGATTTAATGATGGAACAAGTAGAAAAATTTGTTGATGAGCAGCATTTGGATATAAATTTATTACCTCCATACAAGCGGGATGTTTTTTATCGATTCATTAAAAATCATTATTCAAAACAAGATATCTTAAGTTTATATTATTTTAATGATGAGATTGGTGCTTTAGAATGTTTTATTGATATGATTGATAGTAAGTATCAATAAAAGCCTTGTATTATTAAATAAATTTGATATGATTATATAGAAACGAGGTGGAAGGATGTATAAATTTTCTTGCTAAAATTTAATAACAGTATACTTTGAGTTACTGTTTTTGTGCGCGAGAAAATATATCCTTTTAACTAAATCCGATTCTAAGATTCTATTTAAGCTACGAGTGTATATTTTCTTGTAGCTTTTTATATTGTTAGGAGGAGTGGAAATGGGTTTATTAGACGTAAAGAATTTATCGTTTAAATATGATAATCAGATTGAAAAGGTATTTGATAATGTTAGTTTTCAAATTGATACAAATTGGAAACTTGGATTGATTGGTCGAAATGGTAAAGGGAAGACTACGTTGTTAGAATTATTGATGTCTAAATATGAATATCGGGGCTATATTACCCCTAATTATATCTTTGACTATTTTCCGTATCATATTGAAAATGAAAATATTAGGACTTTAAAAATTGTTGAGAATATTCTTGGTGAATTTGAATTATGGGAAGTACAAAGAGAATTATCATTACTTGATGTGGAAAATGAGGTTTTAGAACAAAATTTCGCTACCTTATCAAAAGGACAACAAACTAAAGTATTATTGGCCATTCTTTTTTGCAAGCCTCATGATTTTATTTTAATTGATGAACCAACAAATCATTTGGATTATCACGGTCGACTTTTACTAAGTAAATATTTGAAACGAAAGAAAAGTTTTATATTGGTAAGCCATGATCGTGATTTTTTAGATCGTTGTATAGATCATGTCTTAGCTATAAATCGTAATAGTATCGAAGTGATAAAAGGGAATTTTTCCCTTTGGTATGATTTGAAAATGAATAATGATAAGAGGGAAATAGAAAAGAATGAGCAGTTAAAAAAAGATATTGGGCGTTTGAAAAAGGCAGCTCGTCAAAATGAAGATTGGTCAAATAAAGTGGAAGCTACTAAAAGTGTAAAGGTTGCTGGTTTAAAACCAGATAAAGGTTATGTTGGTCATAAAGCAGCTAAAATGATGCAACGCTCTAAAAATATTGAACGACGTCAAAGTAAAGCAATCGAAGAAAAAAGTGATTTATTAAAAAATATTGAAACAATCGAAAAATTAAAGATCTTTCCACTTGAATACTCAAAACAGCAACTATGTTATTTTAATCATGTTACGATTAGTTATGATAAACATATTATTGTTGAAAATTTAAGTTTTGATATTAATCAGGGAGATCGACTTAATCTTGCTGGAAAAAATGGTTCAGGGAAGACAAGTATAATTAAAATTATTATGAAAGAAAGTAATAATTATCAAGGAAAGGTAAATATTGGAAATAATCTAAAAATAGCGTATCTAAGTCAAGATGATAGTCATTTAAAAGGAAAGCTGGATGATTATGCAAATAGTCTTGATATTGATTTAAGTTTGTTTAAAGCTATTTTAAGAAAATTAGATTTTTCTCGCGAACTATTTACTCAGGAGATTAGTACTTATAGTAAAGGTCAAAAGAAAAAAGTAATGTTAGCGGGAGTGTTATGCCAAGAAGCTCATTTATTTATTTTAGATGAACCATTAAATTATTTAGATATTTTTACGCGAATGCAGGTTCAGGAATTATTGCTAATATTTAAACCGACAGTATTATTTGTTGAACATGATAAATATTTTTGTGATCAAATTAAAACTAAAACGCTTAACTTATAAAGAAGGTCAAGTGAGTTAGAATATGAGAAGAAAACAAAAGTAATAATGATAATTAAAGACTATGTAAATCTTGAAGCAACCCCTTTTAGTTGGCTATGTCGAGCTTTTAGGGGCGCTTCATTTTATATGGTCTTTAACAATTATTTAGGATAAGTCATACCTTCATGGTAATAGACATAACGATCTCGTCCATTGTGTTTAGCATTATATAGAGCAATATCAACTTTATTATATAATTCAGTAAAAGATATCTCTGGTCGATTATCGATATGAATTCCCATAGAAATACTAATTTCTTTAGGATAGTTATTGGCAGTGACATATTCATGAATTTTTTTAATTAAAGCATTTGCCTTTTCGCGGACGATCTCTTTATCATATATATCTTTGATAAAGATTAAAAATTCATCACCACCAATTCTTCCAATTAAATCACTTGCTCGAAAGAAACACTTAATTATTTTTACAATTTCAATTAGAAAACGATCACCGATGATATGACCATAAGTATCATTGATTTTTTTAAAATAATCAATGTCAATTAAGATACAAGCATAGGAAAGATTATTTTTTAAGATATGACAATATTCTTGAATCGCGCTAGTAATATATAAACGGTTATATGTTCCGGTTAGGGGATCTGTTATTGACTGGTGTTTTAATCGTAATTCTGAGGAAATATCAACAACTTTGCCGACAACTTTAGTTAATTTATTATCATTATCAAATATCCGTCGAAAAGTTAGACGGTACCAAGTATAACTTTGTGGTGCGATTGCAAAACGATATTCCAATTTATATAATTCATTAGAAACTTGATTTGATAAAATTATCTTCAAATCCTTTTTAAAGCGTTCGATATCACCATGATATAAATGAGTATTTTTTAAATCAACTGTCAAAAAATTAGTCAATATATTTTTGACTGGAGTATCAGCTTGTAGCTGTTGGTATACTAGTGAATTATTTTCAACATCATATTCAAAAATAATATCATCAGATAACTGAGATACAATTTCATAGCGTTCTTGATCAATTTTTAAACGATTGACCATTTCTTTAAGTTCAGAGATATCAGTAATGATACTATTTATTACTACTTGACCGTTTTCATCTGTAACTTTACGTCCGCTATCCATTACCCATAATAAACTTCCGTCTTTTTTTCGAATCCGATATTCTGTTTTGTATTCTGGTCCGATGGCAAAACATCGTTTACAATCTGCTAAAGCAGCAGGTAAATCAGGTGGATAGACTGCGCCAACAGCAGTACCATGACTCATTTCCATGAATTCATCATAAGTATAACCAAGCATTTTACAGAGCTCTTCATTAACATAAAAGTAAGTATAAAATTCATCATCAAGACTACCTTTCATTCCCCCGGCGGTTGTTCTGATAATCATTTCAATTTGTTCATTTTTTTTCTTTAAAGCTTGTTGTAACTCTTTATATCCGAGTTTAGCAATTTCATTGGTATAGAATTCTTCTTGACTAATTGCATCATTGGGGGTCGAGGCATGAACATGAATAATTTTAAGTGTAGTATTAAATTGTTTTAAAACAATCGTTACCCGTTGATCCATATCAAAAAGGGCTCCTTTGCTTTCGATATGTAAATGATAATTACAATAAACGATTCCAATATTATCGTCGTTGTAGATAACATAACAATCTTGAAAGGTAATTTCAGGAACATAACCCTCGTTACACCCCTCTTTAAAGTATTGATCAAATTGTTTAAGGTTGTTTGCCATAGTATTATTACTAGCCCCTAGCCATGAGCCTTCTGGAGCAAACATATTCTTGACTTGATCAAAATTTCTGCTAGTGAAATATGTATTGATAAATTTTTGAGCAGTTAGAGTTAAAAAGTCGTCTTTGATCATTGTTTGCACCCCCTTACGTTTAGTTTAATAGTAACACTTATTATTAGTAATGTTAATAAGAAGATTTCAAATAAAAAAAGAATTGTGGTTTACTCAGCCACAATTCTTTTGATTTTCGAAACGTTTTCAACAACTTTTTAATTTCACTTTTCATCTACGCATCTTCTATTACTTTGCCTTATATTATCATGTTGTTTTAACGTTTCTTTAAAAGGCTCCTGTTCTAATTTTTTATTATTATGTTTTTTTAGAACTCTTCCTTTTATCTACTTCAAATATATACCTAAAAAGATGATTTTTCAAGCATCTTTCAAATGTTGTTGTTTTTATTTATTTTTATATAATTTATAGTATAATTAAATTTAAGGGGTGAAAAAAGTATTGAATATATCAATGCTTTTTTTATTGATGGAATGATGCGGTTGAATAAGTCAATTCAATAAAGTACAATTAAGGTATTAAAGGGAGGAAGTCGATATAATGAAAAGATTGAGTAAAATTTTATTAGTATTTTTGATGGTTTTAGGTCTTACTGCGTGTAGTGGTGGGAGTAAAGAGAATGAGCCGGCAAAAATTGAAATGGGAAAAGAAAATAAGTTTGATGATTTAGTTTCATATAAAATTGAAACGATTAGTAGACCACAGCAAATTACCCCTGATGTAATTGGAAGTTTTTATACATACTATAAACCATCTAAGTCAACAAATGTATTAATTGATGTGACTATGTATATGACTAATCTACAAAAAAAGGAAATGAAGCTATCTAGTACGTTGAAGGGAACATTTGTTATTGATAAAACTGATTATGTCGCTTCAACAGCAATGGTAAGTGAAGATGGAAAAACAATTAGTCAAGGTGGAAGTTTAGCTGCTGAGGGGACTAATAAAGTGCATTTTTATGCCGAAGTTAAACCAAGTTTGTTAAAAAATAATATAGAATTTAAGCTTACTACTGTTGATGAAGAAAATCCTAAAGAAGCGAATATGAGTTTTAAATTAACGGATATTGCTAAAAATTATGAAAGTAAGAATTTAAATGATACGATTGTATTAGATGGTCGCGGTGAAATTGCTTTACAAGCAGTAAATATTACAAAAAAGCTGGAGCCTGCTAATCCGGTTGGTTTATATACTTATTATCAAGTTCAAAATGATGGAAATAGTTTTGTTGTTTTGACTACTTCGATAAAAAATATTTCAGAAAGTGACATCACAGCATCTAATATTGCTGTAGCTAAATTGGTTGATAAAGATAGTAATGAATATCCAGCAAATTCATTTTATGAAAAAGATGATCGTAGTAATTTAGCTAGTGCCAGCACTACTGTATTGACTCCGGGTCAAAGTGGGATGATTCATTTTGTTTTTGAAGTTAGTGATGCTGTTGCAAATGGGGAGAAATCAGTTAGAATCACATATAATGGAAAAGTATTTATTGTTAATCTTTAAGATCTAGTATTGCTAGATCTTTTTTTGTGAAAAGTCACGCTTTTTTGTGAAGAATACCTAAGTATATGGTCTTTGCACGATTAGCTTTGAAAGTATTGTGAGACCTTAAAGCAAGTGCTAAAGTAAAGTCATAGAAAGAAGGTATTTGAGATGAAAAAATATAATGTAGTAATTGTTGGTGGTGGTAGTCACCGAAATCCAGATTTAATGGCCATGCTTGCAAGTAAAAAAGATGTATTTCCTTTAAAGCGAGTAGTTCTATATGATAATGAAGCTGAACGGCAAGAAATCATGGGACAATATGGTGAAATTTTAATGAGGGAATATTATCCTGAATTGGAAGAATTTATTTACACTACTGATCCTGATGTTGCTTTTAAAGATGTAGATTTTGCTTTAATGCAAATTAGAGCGGGACGTTTGCCAATGCGTGAAAAGGATGAAAAAATCCCATTAGTACATGGATGTGTTGGTCAGGAAACATGTGGGGCAGGTGGTTTTGCCTATGGATTACGCAGTGTCCCTGCAATTATTGAGTTAGTTAAACAAATTCGTAAACATTCTCCAGAAGCATGGATTTTAAATTATTCAAATCCAGCAGCAATTGTAGCGGAAGCAACAAAACGAATTTTCCCTGATGATTATCGTATCTTAAACATTTGTGATATGCCAATTGCAATTATGGATGCTTATGCAAAATTATTAGGATGTCAACGTAAAGATTTTGAACCACGATATTTTGGACTAAACCATTTTGGATGGTTTACTCATTTATATGATAAGAAGACGGGAGCAGATTTAATGCCTTCTGTTCGGGAGCAACTAATGGCTGGAGAAATTTTTAAAAAAGGTTCAGAAGATGAACATGTTCGCGAAAAATCATGGGTAGATACTTATAATTTTATGTCAACAATGGTCAAGGATTTTCCTGAGTATTTACCAAATACATATTTAAAATATTATTTATATCCTCGTCATGTTGTTGAAGAATCAGATCCTAATTACACTCGTGCAAATGAAGTAATGGATGGTAAAGAAAAAGATACTTATAATATGATGAAAGAAGTAATTAAACTAGGCGCTTTAAAGGGAACTAAATATGAATTAGATCCTAATCGCGGTGTTCATGCTACTTACATTGTTGATTTAGCAACATCAATAGCTAATAATACAAACGATATTTTCTTAATTATTACTAAAAATAGAGGATGTATTCCAAATTTAGATAGTGAGATGATGGTAGAAGTAGCTTGTCGGGTTGGGGCAAATGGTGTTGAACCACTAGCTATGGATCCAGTAGATACTTTCTATAAAGGATTATTAGAAAATCAATATGCATATGAAAAATTAACAGTTGATGGATTCTTAGAATGTAATAAATTGAAATTATTACAGGCGTTAGTATTAAATCGTACAGTAGTTGATACGGATTTAGCTAAAGTGATTCTAGATGACCTAATTGAAGCTAATAAAGCATTTTGGCCTGAATTCAAATAATAACACTCCCTTACTATATCTCTTTATTTGAATTTTGTTGTAGTAATAGCGAAGTTTTTAACTTCGCTATTTTATCATTTATTGCAAAAAATTTTTTTGTTATACTTAAATAATAAAGGACGGATGAAAAGATGCAATTAAACGAATTAGTAAATCTTCATTTTGATGATTTGAATGAAAGTGATTTATATATATGGAATTATATTAATAATCATCGTGAAGTATGCACAAAAATCACAATTGAAGATTTAGGAAAAAAATGTAATGTTTCAAGGACAACGATATTACGTTTTTCTAAAAAAATTGGGTTAGAGGGATTTGCAGAGCTAAAATATTACTTGCGCAATGAACAGACCCTTGCCGATGTAGGATTAGGCAAGACAGTAAATATTTATGCATTATTTGAAAATCACGCTAAAATGATTAGAGAATTACAAAATCGTGATTACAATACCTGTTGTCGTATGATTGATCATGCTAAACGTATTTTTGTAGTTTCTAGTGGGACGATTCAAAGATCAGTGGCAAAAGAATTGTCGCGCCAATTTTTGAAATTAGGAATTATTATGACATTAGTTAATGGTGATAGTGAAATTAATATGTTAGCACGAGCAATCACTGCGGATGATTTATTGATTATTATTTCTTTGACGGGAGAAAGTGAATCGGTAATTAGAATTGCTAAGGTGGCCAAGACAGTAGGAAGCAAAACAATCTCGATTACTAGGATAAATGCTAACAGTTTATCTTTGCTGGCTGATGAACCAATTTATATCTTTTTTGGTGATTTTCCTATTGTTTTCGAAACAGCATATACTTCACCAACAATGTTTTTTGCATTAACGGAATTATTGTTTGCAAATTACCATAACTATCAACAAAAAAAGTTATTTCAACAAGGAAATCAAAATTATGCTGAATAACTAAAAAACCTGCGCTTAGTGGTACAATCTTGTATTTAGAGCTGATGAAACTTAATTATTTCATTGCCCCTTTGAAAAGATTGATCATTGATGCGGAGGTTTTTATTTACTTGACTCTCGTTCTACTAAGACAACAGGAACAATTGTATCGATCGAACCAATGTCTTTTCCTTGAATCATATTCAATAGAACTTCACAGCCCTTTTCAGCAAGCATCTTTGGATTCCTTTCAATTGTTGAAATTGAGGGGGTAGGTAACCGTGAATATAAAGTATTATCAAATCCGATTAATTTGACTTGTTCGGGAACTTTAAGATTTGCTCGTTTTAGTGCATACAAGGCTCCTAAGGCAGCTAAATCACTAGAAGCAAAAATACCATCAATCCTGCGCTGTGTTTTTAAAAAGTCTGTTATTAATATTTCAGCTTCAATTTGGCTTGGTTCTTTTCCTTGAGTTTGTAAGATATAATTTTTATCAAGTGGAATACCGTAAGTATCTAAAGCTTTTTTATATCCTAAATAACGCTCTTTTTTCTCATAATCAGCGGTGAAACTAGAAATAAAAACAATATCTCTACAGCCTTTTTTGATCAAATGTTCAGTGGCTAAAAAAGCTGCATGAATATCATCACTAGAAATTCGAGGAATAGTTTTATTATTTTCAGGATAGCGATCTATACATACAATGGGAATGTCATTATAAATGATGTCTTCTGTTAATTTATTTAAACCACTGATACAAATAATGCCGTCGACACACTTGCTTGCTAAACTTTTAAAATAATCTTTTTCTTTTTGAACATTATTTGCACTATTACAAATAAAAACAGAGTAGTTATGTTTTGCTGAATAATTTTCAATATGTAATGCTAGAGTCGCAAAAAAATCATTGCTGATGTCTGGAACGATTAAACCAATCGTCTGTGATTTCGATTCTCTAAGACTTTTGGCATTCATATTAGAAACATAGCCATATGATTTAGCTAAAGCATTAATTTTTTCTTCTGTTTCTTTTGAATATCCGCCTTTATTATTTAATACTCTGGAAACAGTTGCAATGCTAACTCCAGAAATTGCAGCAATATCTTTAATTGATAGTTTTTTTTTATGATTATCCATGTTATCTCCTTGCTTGTTAAGATTATATAAATTATACATGAATAGGCTATGAATGTAAATATTAGCAGGTTTTATTAATTTTTACGTAAACGTTTACGTAAAAATGTTGACATTTACCTATTTGTATGGTATTTTTAATCTAGGTAAACGTTTACGTAAAGTGATGGCGCCGTTATTTTTTTACCAGTTAGGTTAAACGTTTACGCAAATAAATGCAAGAAAATTGCATCTAAACTATAAGAGAGGAAAATAGTAGAATAGAGATCATTCTGGCTAAGGAAAGGGTTTATGGATTTTAATAAGATGGCAGCTCAAATTATTGAGCATATCGGTGGTAAAGCAAATATTGCTTCTTTAACTCATTGTGCAACACGGTTAAGATTTAAATTAAAAGATCAAGGAAAAGCTTCAAAAGACAAAGTTGTTAAAATTGAGGGAGTTATTAATGTAGTAGAGAGCGGGGGACAATTCCAGGTTATAATCGGTAATGAGGTTGCCCAAGCTTTTGATGCAATCGAAGCATTGACAGGGATTTCAGGAAAAGAAATTGATGTAGTGGAAAAAGATGATTTAAAGGTAAAAGGAAAATTTATTGATCAAGTAATTGAATTAGTTACAGGAATTTTTACTCCAATTTTACCGGCATTGATTGGAGCCGGGATGATTAGGGCTTTATTGATGTTTGCTACTAGCATTTTAGGAATGTCTGCTGAAAGTGGTTTATACATTGTTTTAAATGAAGTATATAATGCAGTATATTCGTTTTTACCAATTTATTTAGCTTATACGTCAGCTAAAAAATTTAAATGTAATCCATATATTGCAGTAGCAATTAGTTTGGCTTTAGTGAGTCCAACGATTCAAGGATTGGTTCAAGGTGAAACAGGGATGAAAATGTTTGGGTTTGATGTATTATTCCCAGCTCAAGGTTATGGTTCTTCTGTTGTTCCAATTATTGTAACAATATATTTCATGTCAAAATTAGAAAAATTGTGTACTAAATATATTCATGCAGTAGCTCGAAATGTTTTAACGCCATTAATTACTTTATTGATTACAGTGCCATTAATGTTTATGATCATTGGTCCAGTAACAAGTTATTTACAATCATTTATCGGTGAAGGCTATACATGGATCTATAATTTAAATCCAACTATTTGTGGAATTCTTTTAGGTGGATTATGGCAGGTATTAGTAGTTTTTGGTTTACATTGGGGAATTGTTCCACTTGGACAAATAAATTTAGCAATGTATGGAAGAAATACTATCAATGCCGTGACTGGTCCAAGTAACTGGGCACAAGCAGGTGCAGCTTTAGGTGTTGCTTTAAAATCAAAAAATTCACAAATTCGACAAAATGCAATGTCAGCAGCAGTAACTGGATTCTTCTCAATTACAGAACCGGCTATTTACGGGGTCAATTTGAAATATAAAAAGCCTTTCTATATTGCAGTTGGATGTGCAGCAGTTTCTGGTGGGATTGCTGGATTTGTTAATGCTGCAGCTTTAGCGGGGGGACCAGTTGGAGTTTTATCATTCCCATTATTTTTTGGTGAAGGATTTGTAGGATTTTGTATTGCAATGGTATTTGCATTTGTCGCTTCAGCTGTTTTGACTTATCTATTTGGATACGATCGCAGTAATGATTAAGAAACATTTAGGGGAGAAAAAATATGAAAAAACTATTATGTCCATCAATGATGTGTGCTAATTTTGGTAATCTTGAAAATGAAATAAGAAAATTAGAGGAAAGTGGAATTGATATTTTTCACCTTGATGTAATGGATGGGAGTTTTGTTCCAAATTTTGGAATGGGACTGCAAGATATTGAATATATTTGCAAAACAGCAAATAAACCTTGTGATGTTCATCTGATGGTAGTAAATCCTGGGGCATATGTAAAAAAATTTGCACAATTAGGGGTAAAGATTATATATGTCCATCCTGAAAGTGATGTGCATATAACTAGAACTTTGCAAATGATCAAAGATGCTGGAGCGCAAGCTGGAATCGTAGTAAATCCTGGGACATCTTATGAAAGTGTAAAAGAAACATTATCGCTTGTCGATTATGTGATGGTAATGAGTGTTAATCCAGGTTTTGCTGGTCAAAAGTATTTAAATTTTGTTGATGATAAATTTAAACAATTTTGTGCCAAAAAAGAAGAATTTGGCTATAAAGTGATGATTGATGGGGCATGTTCGCCGGAGCGGATTGCTATGCTGTCAAGTATTGGGGTAGAAGGTTTTATCTTAGGAACGAGTGCTTTATTTGGTAAAGAGAAGAGTTATCAAGAAATAATTAAAGAATTGAGAGGACTATAAAATGAGCGATGTAATTAGACTAATTAGTGCTTCAGGCAGTGATTTTGAAAAAATGACACCGATGGAATTGAAAGAATCAATTTTTAAATCAGAAGGGCGGGTAATCATGGGACAGCATTTATTATTTGCTGGTGAAGGATTAGTTAGAGGAATAACTAATTCTGAGGTGATGTTTGCTTTTGGTGCTGATATGGTTATGCTTAATACAATGGATTTAGATAATATGGAAAATAATAAAGGACTTCAAGGATTATCTTACCAAACCTTAAGGCAACGTTGTAAAAGGCCACTTGGGATTTATTTAGGTTGTCCCAAAGCGGGATTTGAAGACGGTGGTAAAAAAGCTTTATATCGCCGTGAAGGAATGCTTTGTACACCTGAACATGTTCAAAAATGTGTTGACATGGGAGTTGATTTTATTGTTTTGGGTGGTAATCCTGGTAGTGGAACTTCAATTAATGACGTAATTGCTTGTACTAAATGGATCAAGGAAAAGTATGGTGATCAATTATTCGTCTTTGCTGGAAAATGGGAAGATGGTATAAACGAAAAGGTGCTCGGAGATCCTCTGGCTAATCGAGATGCTAAAGAGATAATTAAAGAATTGATTGATGCGGGAGCTGATTGTATTGATTTACCAGCCCCAGGAAGTAGAGCAGGCATCAGTGTCACGATGATTCGGGAACTAGTTGAATACATTCATAGTTATAAACCAGGCACTCTGGCAATGAGCTTTTTGAATAGTTCAGTTGAAGGGGCTGACCCAGATACGGTACGCTTGATTGCGTTAAAGATGAAAGAAACTGGTGCTGATATTCATGCTATTGGTGATGGTGGCTTTTCGGGATGTACTTCACCAGAGAATATTCACCAATTGAGTATTTCAATTAAAGGGCGACCTTATACATATTTTAGAATGGCAAGTGTTAATAAATAGGTGAAAATAATGGGATTATTTAATAAATGGAAGAAAAAAGTAGAAGTTGAACCATATCGTATTAGTGCACCAGTAGCTGGAAAAGTAATTGATATCAAAGATACAAATGATCAAGTATTTAATAGTGAAGCATTGGGAAAAGGAGTAGGCATCATAGCATCAGAGAAACAAATAACTGCCCCAATCGGTGGTCAAATTGTAAGTTTTTTTCCTACAAAACATGCGGTTGGAATTAAGACGGATAAAGGTGTAGAATTATTGATTCATGTTGGAATTGATACTGTTGAATTAAACGGTAAACATTTTATCTCAATGAAGAAACAAGGTGATACGGTTGTACGTGGCGATATTTTACTAAAGGTTGATTTTGATGCAATTAGAGAAGCTGGTTACGATCCAACAGTCTTGATGGTAGTGACAAATACTGCTCAATATGCACAAATCAAATGTAATTTAGGAAATAAAAGTAATAATGATATTATTATTGAGATAGAGGAGTAGAAAATGAAAATTGGAATTGGAAATGATCATGTTGCAGTTGAATATAAAAATGTGATCAGAGAGTATATTGAAGCAAAATATGGCTATGAAGTAATCAATTATGGTACTGATAGCAGTGAAAGATTTAATTATCCAGTTTCTGGTGAAGCGGTCGCTAATGCAGTTGTAAATGGTGAGGTTGATAAAGGTATCGTAATCTGCGGAACAGGCGTAGGAATTTCTTTGGCTGCCAACAAAGTAAATGGAATTCGCTGTGTGACATGTAGTGAGCCATATTCAGCCAAATTATCAAGAGAGCATAATAATACTAATATGCTGGCTTTTGGCGCACGAGTAGTAGGAATTGAACTTGCAAAAATGATTGTTGATGCCTGGTTAACTGGTGAGTATGAAGGTGGGCGTCATCAAGTTAGAATTGATATGCTCAAAGATATTGAAGTGAGGCAATGTAAGTAAGATGTCATTAGAAATAATTCAAACTTTAAATCCTGAATATACAATCAAAAGTATTACTGACGAAGCTTTTAGAACTTATGGTAAGGTTATTGATAATAATATTGATGAAGCAATTGAATTTTGTATAGACTTTGTTCAGGCAGCTAAACAAGATAACTTTTATCTTCCTAGCGTTTTAGAAGTAGAACAATTGTCTTCGATTATTGAGCTGTCACATCGTGTTTATGGTTATTTAGAAATAATTGCAGGTATTGTCGCCGGTGATAATGTTGAATTAAGTGGAATTGAATATCATCAAGGAAGTGAAACAATTATTGCAGTCACTGATTATATTTTAGTAGTTGGGCATATATGGGATATGCAAGATGACACATATAATAGTTCTAAATGTGAACTTTTCTATGTTCCGAAAGGTACGATCGTTGAATGTTATAGTGCTACTTTACATTACACTCCTATAGCGGTTAGTAAAGAAGGCTTTATAACTATTTGTTTATTATTAAAAGGAACTGGCGATATTTTAGAAAAGCGTAAAAAGATTTTAAAGAAGAAAAATAAATGGTTTATTGCTCATCAGGATAACCTAGAAAAGATTGCCTCAGGGGATTATCCGGGTTTATTAGGCAGAAAAATCATAATTGATCATTAAGCAAGATTTTTATAATCTTGCTTCTTTTTTATTTGTGAAATTTCACGTTAAAATGTGATAATGGGCTATTATCTTAACATCGGTACAAACAGCCTTCAAAATATTGTAAGCGCTTTTAATTATTGTTAAGATAGGCATATAGGGACCTATACATTAGAAAAGTGAGGAGAGTTTAGAATATGATGCAAAAAATTCAAAGATTTGGTGGGGCGATGTTTACACCAGTCTTGTTATTTGCTTTTTCAGGAATTGTCATCGGTGTTTGTACAGTATTCCAAAGTGATGTCATCATGGGAAGTATTGCAGCATCGGACACTACTTGGTTTAAAGTATGGTATGTTGTAAAAGAAGCAGCATGGACAATCTTTAGACAAGTCAACTTATTATTTGTTATTTCGTTACCAATTGGTCTAGCTAAAAAACAAAATGCTAGAGCATGTATGGAATCATTTGTTT